>NZ_VSKM01000009.1 GCF_008086175.1 Bizionia saleffrena | reverse complement strand
CTAGTTCTGACAGGTTCTTTCTGTCCTTACTTAATTCTACAGCTTGTCGTTTAAAAGCTGGATCATATTTCTTTCGCTCTTGTGTCATAAGTTAAATGTAAGACTTTATGCTTAACTTGTACTGTCCGCTAAATTAGCACATCCAATAGCGACCTACATATAAAGAGTTTTAGTTATTTTAGATAATAATAAAGTATGTGTGTTCTTTGATGTCTAAATAAAAAACAAACGCGCACATTATAAACCACAAATCAACGTAAAATAATAACAATGGAATTCTTCAAAAAGATAAAACAAATCACCCATTTAATGAAACAAATAGATTTCAACGAATTAGGTGAGATTTCAAAAAAAATAGATTTGCCTAAAATTATGAAATCTGTGGGAGAGTTGGACGACAACCAACTTAAAGGCTTGATGAAAATGCTTACTGAAAAAGTCAAGAAAGGACAACATAATCTACCACCTATCGATGGCGATTTCTACGATTTCGATTTAAAATTGACACAAGATCAGCGTGCCATTCAATTAAAAGTTCGCAACTTTATGGAAACAGAAGTACAACCTATTGCCAATTATTATTGGAACAAAGCCGAATTTCCGATGGAAATTATTCCAAAACTAGCGGCGTTAAATATTTGTGGTGTGACTTATGAAGGTTACGGCTGTCCTAACTTACCCTTTATGATGGAGGGCATTATAGCCGAAGAATTAGCACGTGTAGACGTGTCAATATCTACATTCTTTGGCGTACATAGCGGACTCGCTATGGGTTCCATTTACCTTTGCGGAAGCGAGGAACAAAAACAAGAATGGCTACCGAAAATGCAAAAAATGGAAGCTATTGGAGCTTTTGGTTTAACCGAGCCAAACGTAGGCAGTGGCGTTGCTGGAGGAATGGAAACGACTTGTAAAAAAGTGGGTGATGAATGGATATTAAACGGACAAAAAAAATGGATTGGCAATGCTACCTTTGCAGATGTTATTATTATTTGGGCACGAGATATAGATGATAACCAAGCTAAAGGATTTCTATTACGCAAAGGTAATCCTGGTTATACAGCAGAAAAAATTGAAAACAAAATGGCTTTACGGACAGTACAAAATGCACTCCTTACCATAACCGATTGTAAGATACCAGAAAGCGACCGTTTACAAAAAGCAAATTCTTTTAAAGACACCGCTAAAGTACTGCGAATGACGCGCGCTGGTGTTGCTTGGCAAGCCTTGGGTTGTGCAAGAGGCGCTTACGAGAGTGCGTTGAAATATACTAAAAAGCGTGAACAGTTTGGGAAACCCATTGCAAAGTTCCAGCTTATTCAAAATCATTTAGTAGAAATGTTAGCTAATCTTACAGCGATGAAAGCAATGGTGTATCGTCTTTCCGAATTACAGGATCAGGGTTTACTTACAGATGAACATGCCTCTCTTGCTAAAGTATTTTGCTCTATGCGTACTAGAGATGTTGTAAGTCGTGCCCGAGAAGTTATGGGCGGTAATGGTATTCTTTTAGAATATGATGTCGCGCGTTTTGTAGCAGATGCCGAAGCCATTTATTCTTACGAGGGCACAAAAGAAATAAACACATTAATTGTTGGCAGAGCCATTACTGGTTACAGTGCGTTTGTATAAAACAGAGCAATAAAGCATACGTAGTAAAATGTTATTATATTAAAAACACTTGCTAATGCAATAAATTAAAGGGAATAGACTTAAAATGATTAGAATTCAGAATACGCACGAGTCCAATTAAATAGTCGTCCTCGAAATAAATTAAACTTAAAAGGTCGAGATTAAAGTCTTGACTTTTTTTTACTAATACTCTTCTTGCTAACAATTGAACTTATTACTTAACCTCAATAGTAAATAGGGCTGAATACCAATGCCGAAAAGGAACTATTCAACCCTTTGGAATACATCTTTACACTATAATTAGTAAAACATTTAATTTTGTTACTCCTTTCTAGCGCTCATCATTGTCGTTAGCCCATTGGCTATATTGATTAAACTGAGAATCGTTCAAGATTTCTTTTAAAATTGCACCTTCTTCTTTTATCCGTTCATTTGCAGATAATTTATCATAGGGATGATCTAAGTCTGTGGACCACCAATTTTCCAAAGCAGTTTCATACATTTCAATTTGAGTGTCATCCATACGAAATCTAGAATATAATGCTTTCTGTCTGTCGGGATCGTTTAAATTCCAATTCTCATTGATGCTATCCGAATCTTCTGTGACATTAAAAGTTTCGTTATCTTCAAAATTACCGTTTTTCTTATAATTGGTAGTTTTGGTTAAATCTTCGTTTAATGGATTGACTCGACCCTCAACATTTTGCTCCGTTGTATTATTCTTACAAGAGAATACCACTCCTAAAATCGCAATTAATACTACTTTAAATACATTTTTCATCATATTTTCCAATTAAATTACACCTAAATATAAATAATGTTTGGAAATAAGATTTGCTCATTTGAAGTTATAATTGATCCGAAAAGAAATTAGCTAAGTCACTCCAACTAATAAAATTCAAGTACCTCTGGTTTTGCTAAAGAGAAATAATTCAATAAAAATTATGCAACTTTTGAAGAAGAGTATACTAAAAAAAATCCCGAAATATTTTCGGGATTTTTTTTAGTATTAAGAATATTTAGGAAAGGAAACTACGCTTTAAAGTGAGCAATTAAAGCCTCTAAATTTAGTTGGCTTTGTTCACCGCTTTCCATATTTTTTATAGTAAACGTATTGTTATTAAGCTCTTCTTCACCCACTAAAACAACAAATGGAATACTGCGTTTATTGGCATAATTCATTTGTTTTTTCATTTTAGCAGCATCTGGATATAGCTCTGCATTAATATGGTTTTCGCGAAGCGCTTGTACGGCTTTTAAACAGGCTAATGCTTCATTGTCACCAAAGTTTATAAATAAAACTTCGGTTGTTTTTGTAATTGTTGAAGGAAATAAGTTCAATTCTTCAAGTACTAAATAAATACGGTCTAAACCAAAACTAATACCAACACCACTTACATTTTTAAGTCCGAAAACGCCCGTTAAATCATCGTAACGGCCGCCGCCGCCAATCGATCCCATACTCACTTTTTTGGGGGCAGAAACTTCAAAAATAGCACCTGTATAGTAATTTAAACCGCGCGCTAAAGTAACATCCAATTGCAATGTTGCTGTTTTTAAGCCTAACGCTGTAATTGTTTTATTTATAGTACTTAATTCCTTAATACCTTTAGTACCTTCTTCAGAAGTACTTAAAATGTCTTTTAAACTTTCAATTTGAGACTCAAAAGAACCAGAGATTGTAAATAATGGTTGTAATTTATCAATTCCGTCTTGAGAAATACCCTTTCCTAGCATTTCTTCTTTTACTTTCTCCTCTCCTATTTTATCTAATTTATCTAACGCGACAGTAAAATCGATAAGTTTATCGCTAGCACCAATAACTTCAGCGATTCCAGATAGTATTTTTCGGTTGTTAATTTTAATAGTAACCCCCTCTAATTGTAAAGCTGAAAATACATTGTCGTACAACTGAATAAATTCGACTTCTTGAAATAAAGAATCACTTCCTACCACATCGGCATCACATTGATAAAATTCTCTAAAACGTCCTTTTTGCGGACGATCGGCTCTCCAAACCGGTTGCATTTGGTAACGCTTAAACGGGAATTCAATCTCGTTTTGATGTTGTACTACGTAACGCGCAAAGGGTACCGTTAAATCGTAACGCAAGGCTTTTTCAGAGATTTTAGCAGTCGTCGCATTCGAGTTTTTCTCTTGATATAAGGCATCATCGACTTTAGATAAATAATCTCCAGAATTCAATATTTTAAAAATCAATCGGTCGCCTTCTTCTCCATATTTCCCCATTAGCGTATCGGAATTCTCAAAACTAGGTGTTTCGATTGGCTGAAAACCGAAGCGCTCAAACTGTGTTTTTATCGTACTAAAGATGTAATTTCTTTTGGCCACTTGCTCCGGATTAAAATCTCTTGTGCCTTTTGGTATACTTGGTTTCTGTGCCATATCAAGCTCCTAAAATAGGGTAGTATTTTTAATTAATTATAAGTTGAAAATTGAAAGTAACACCGCTTCTTCATTTTTAAAATGATGTACTTTACACGTTCCTGTATTACAAAAATAATCGTTTTTGTTAGAATTATTTTAGTCGTCACCATCTTTTAAACATAAATAAGAGTCTTAATTAAGATGCGCTTTTTTAATTGATAATTTTAGACATATAAAGGTACAAATCGCCTTTTGTAATATTAGCACCTTGCTCTATTAATGTAAACTTATCTACATTTTTATCGTCAGTATACTCTTTGTGTGCTTGAACAAATTCAATATTTTCATCCATTAAATTCTCTCGTAACCAGTTAAAACCCTCTTGTGTCGTGACATCGATATCGTTTTTAACTTTGATCCCAATAAGATGCATTCGGTCTTCATTTAAAGCAAATAAATGAATGCTTTGTGGCGAGATATGCTCTAAATATTGCGCCTGACCAAGAACGCCTTCCCAAACTAAATCGCTAAAAACGTCTAGTTCTAGCTCGGCTAATTCTGGTTTATTGCTTTTTAAAGCTTCCCATTCGGTAGCAGTAATTGTTTGCGATGCCAGAAAATTAATAAATTCTTTGTGTAATTCTTCAAATTGTTCTTTTGTAAGTCTTGCGTATTTCATCTAAAAAATAATTACGTTTTGTTTTGCGTTTTACCGTTGTTCTTGTCATGTATTATTTGCTAAGTTGCAATGCTCTCGCGGCCGCAAAAGGTCTATCGGTTGCAAAAACATCGATACCTTTTTGGTGCCATAGGGCATACAGACTATCCCCTTTGGTTTCCGCTTGTTTATCTAAGTTCCCTAATGTTCCTAAAATTGTTTTAATTCCTTTATTGTGGATGGACGCATACAGTTGTTCCGGAGACAAGCGTGTTCCCGTAAACGCGAACATATTTTCGGGTGGAATTGACGACTGTAATAACCAGTTAAATTCTTTGGTATTTCTTGCCGATACTGACAATAATAAATCTGGCGCTAGTTTGTAAGCGGTATGTGCTTGTTCCATAGTGTAGGTGATAATTACACATACATCTTCTGCTTTTTCAGTTCTAATAGCGCTTATAACATCTTTAGCAGCTACACTCTTTTTAATGTCTACCGTTAACACCACTGCATTCGCTTTTGCCCATTTTAAAACGTCACTAAATAGAGGGATTTTAAAATTCGTTACGGTACCATAATCATCTTTTAGATTAAAATCTAGTAATTGATTATAGGTATAATTAGTAAGGTTTCCTGTTCCTGTAGAAGTACGATCTAAACTGTTATCGTGTAAAAGCACGAGCACACCGTCTTTTGTTTTAGCTACATCAATTTCGTAAATAGCAGAGATACTATCGTTAATATAGATTAAGGTCTCTAAACTGTTTTCTGGATAGTTTTTTAAGCCTTTACCACCTCTATGTACACTTATTATAGGCGCAGCGTTTTCTTTGTATTTAAAGGCGTCTATTAAAGCCGAAGGTTTTAACACTTCTGTGTTATTTTTGGCTTGATTTGTTGCAGGCTTCGATTCGTTTTTACACGAAAGCATACCAAATACTAATAAAATTAAATATAAATGCTTCATTACTTTCCTTTTTTTTTTAATGACTAAGTCCAGAAAAATTGGTATAAAAAATGCGCTTCTAAATTATAGAAGCGCATTTAAAAAAATCAGATTATAAAATCTGTTATTGTTTTGTATTAAGCTTGCGCTCCTACAACTTCAAATTCTAAGTCAACAGTAACATCTCTGTGTAAACGAATAATAGCATTGTATTTACCAGTACGTTTTACAGCTCCACCAATAACATTGATGAATTTTTTATCTATTGATTGTCCTTCTTTCGCTATTGCTTCAGCAACATTGATGTTGTTTACAGAACCAAATAATTTGTCTCCTGATCCAACTTTAGAAGTTATTTTAATCTCAAGAGCTTTAAGTGCCTCTGCAACTTTGTTAGCTTCTTCAACTATTTTCTTTTCTTTATAGGCACGTTGCTTTATGTTTTCAGCTAATACTTTCTTTGCAGAAGCTGTAGCTAAAGTAGCGTGACCTGTAGGAATTAAAAAGTTTCTACCATAACCGTTCTTTACCGTTACAACATCGTCTTTAAATCCTAAATTTTCAACGTCTTGTTTTAATATAAGTTCCATAGTTACGGGTATTTTATTTTAATAAATCTGTTACGTAAGGTAATAACGCTAAATGACGCGCTCTTTTTACTGCTACAGATACCTTTCTTTGGTATTTTAAAGAAGTTCCTGTTAAACGTCTAGGTAAAATTTTACCTTGCTCGTTTATAAAACCTAATAACCAATCCGCATCTTTAAAATCCACGTATTTAATACCAGATTTCTTGAAACGACAGTATTTCTTAACCTTGTTAGTTTCTATATTTAAAGGAGTTAGATATCTAATTTCTCCTTCTTTTTTTCCTTTTGCTTGTTGTTCTATAGATGCCATAATTATGCTTTTTGTTTTAATTTAGCTCTTCTTCTCTCAGCCCACGAAATAGCGTGCTTGTCTAAAGTAACTGTTAAGTAACGCATAAAACGCTCATCACGTCTAAACTCAATTTCTAAAGGCTTAATTGCTTCACCATCTACTTCGTACTCAAATAAGTGATAAAATCCGCTTTTTTTGTTTTGAATTGGGTAAGCTAACTTTTTCAAGCCCCAATCTTCTTTTGATACCATCTTAGCTCCTTTAGAAACGAGAAAATCTTCGTATTTCTGTACTGTTTCCTTTATCTGCACTTCAGATAAAACGGGATTTAAGATGAAAACAGTTTCATAATGATTCATAAAAATCTATTTTATTGTTAAATTGGGTGCAAAAATACTTATTATTATTATATATCACAACATTATTTCGAATAAAAAACGACTCGTTTAAAAGCGTTAACATTGTGTTAAAAAAACACTTAAACGATGTTTCTTGGTTTTTAACCGAATTTTTTGTACTATTGTCGATAACTAAACCTAAATATTATTTCGCTATGACTTTAAATTGTGTAGTAGTTGATGATTCAGCAATCCAAAGATTGTCGATTGTTAAGCTAATAGAAAACCACAAGGCGCTAAATCTGATTTCTGAATATAGTAGTGCGTTAGAAACTAAAAACGGACTAAATCATCATAAAGTTGATCTTATATTTTTAGATATCGAAATGCCTGTGTTAAACGGTTTCGAATTATTAGATGTTTTAAATAACAAACCGCAAATTATTTTTGTTACTGGAAAAACTGAATATGCGTTTAAAGCCTTTAATTACGACGCCACCGATTTTTTACAAAAACCAATTACCAGAGACCGTTTTAACCAAGCGGTAGATAAAGCTATTGAACAGCACAAACTAAAGCTTGATTATACAGAGGCCGAAGGTGAGCATATTTTTGTAAAAAGTAACCTAAAAAAACGTAAAGTCTATGTTAAGGATATTAAATGGATTGAAGCTCTTGGTGATTACGTAAAACTAGTTACCGACGATACTTCTCTTGTTGTATTATCTACAATGAAAGCTTTTGAACAAGAATTACCTGAAGGTAGGTTTTTAAGAATACACAAATCTTACATCGTAAATCTAGATAAAGTAGATCGTTTTAATAGTAAAAATGTTGAAGTGGGGTCTTTCGAAATTCCTTTAAGCAGAAACAAAAAAACACTGCTTGTAGATGCTTTAAATAATATTTAAGCTGAAGCATTACAGTAATAAAATATAGATTAATCCTGCTCTTCTTGGGTAGGATTTTTTTTATATCTCAACTATTAGTGTTTCATTTTACACAAAAGAGAACCCTATTAAGAATCTTTTTAAAAATTACTTTTAGACCTATAAATGCTCACAGCTCTACATAAAAAAGAGAATTCTATATAAAGAATAGATTTAAAAGCTATTGTTATTTTAGTAATTATCGACATTTATAATTACACGAACGGGTCTAAAATTTTTAACCGCATTAAAACTCGTATTGATTTTATGTATGGCTTCTTTAGTTTTATTTAGCGATTGCTTTTGCGGTATTTTAATTAATATGTTTTTATTATACTGGTTACGAACTCGCGACACCGGCGGAAACTCTGGCCCTAAAACATTGGCTTTAAAGACTTGTCGTAACGATTTAGCAAACCAATCGCCTGCCATATTTACACGATCGTAATCCCGATGGCGTATCGTAATTTTAATCAACCTATAAAATGGCGGATATTTAAAATTATAACGTTCTTGAAGTTGCTCTTTAAACATTCCCTTATAATCATTAGTCGATACTTGCTGAACAATTTTATGGTAAGGGTCATACGTCTGTATTAGTACTTTTCCACGTTTTTTAGTACGCCCTGCCCTACCCGACACTTGCAACATTAACTGAAAACTGCGTTCGTGTGCTCTAAAATCTGGGAAATTAATCATATTATCAGCATTCATAATGCCTACTAATTTCACATTCCTAAAATCTAGACCTTTGGTTAACATTTGCGTCCCCACCAAAATATCTATTTCCTGTTGCTCTAAGGCTGTAATTATTTTTTCGTAACCATATTTACCACGCGTAGTATCGAGATCCATTCTTCCAATATTTCGTTTTGGAAAAAGGACTTTAAGTTCTGCTTCAATTTGTTCAGTACCGAAACCTTTCGAATTTAAATCTTTTACACCACAAGCCAAACATTTTACTTGCATCGCCATTGTATACCCGCAATAGTGACATCGCAATTGATTGCGGTATTGATGGTAGGTTAAACTTACATCGCAATTGGTACATTGTGGCGAATGACCACAGGTATTACATTCTACAATTGGCGAAAATCCCCGTCTGTTTTGAAATAAAATAACTTGATGGCCTTCTTCTAAAGTAATTTGTATTTCTTCAATCATTCTATCGCTAAAATGACCTTTCATTCGTTTCTTTTTATGCTTTTCTTTAATATCTACCAGTTCAATTTCTGGCATTTGCACATTATTGTAGCGTCTGTTAATTTCTACAAGACCATACTTATTTTCTTTCGCATTATAATAACTTTCCAAACTTGGCGTAGCACTTCCTAAAAGTGTTTTTGCCTGATGAATATGTGCTAAAACGATGGCCGTATCGCGCGCGTGGTATCGCGGAGCGGGATCAAATTGCTTAAACGACTGCTCGTGTTCTTCATCGATAATAATTAAACCTAAATCATTAAAAGGAAGGAAAATAGACGAACGGGCACCCAAAACAATTCTAGCTTTTGGCGAATCGTGTAACACGTTATTCCACACTTCTACACGTTCGTGGGGAGAGTATTTACTATGAAACACGGCCACTTGCTCACCAAAATAATCTTGAAGTCGCGTTACTAATTGTGTTGTTAACGCTATTTCTGGTAACAAATACAGTACTTGCTTATTCTCACTTAATACTGTTTCTATGAGTTTAACGTACACTTCCGTTTTCCCTGAAGACGTTACCCCGTGAAGCAATACTGTTTTTTGTGTTTTAAAAGATTCTATAATCTCATTTAAAGCCTGTTCTTGATGTTCGTTTAAGGATTTTGAAGCTTCATTCTCATCACCATCATATTCCACACGATCGGTTTGAATATGGTATTCCTCAAGGATGTCTTTATCGATTAACGTTTTAATAATAGCGGAAGAACTTCCGCTAGCCTCCACCAAATCGGTAACTTTAATCGGTTTTTTGGTTTTGGCAGTTAATGTAAATAAAGAGAGTACTACTTCGCGTTGTTTTGGTGCGCGACTTAACACATTTAGCAGTTTGGTTAACTCAGCTTCCGAGGAATAGTTACCATTTAGTTTAACGTATCTAACGTATTTTGGCTTGTATTTCTCATAAACTTCTTCTTCAACGGTAATTGCTTCTTTTTCAATTAAACGCTTAATAATGGGAAGCACATTTTTCTTATTTAAAATGCTAGAAACTTCCTTAATTTTTAATGCTGATTGCTGGCATAATGCTTCATAAACCAGAAACTCATCATCCTTTAAATCGGCATCATTAATAGTCGTTGCCGTGTTTAAACTTACAATGGTTTCACTTTCTAGAATAAAAGCATTTGGCAATGCAGCGCGCATAGCCTCGCCAATGGTACACATATAATAGCTAGAAATCCATTGCCATAATTCGATTTGCTTATCGTTAACAATAGGCGCTTCGTCTAGAATTTGATGAATTTCTTTAGCGTCGTATAACACCGGAGCTGTGGTATGAATATGTCCAACAATTCCGGTATAAATTTTAGATTTCCCAAAGGGAACAGACACACGCATCCCGATTTTTAAAAATATAGATTCCGCTTGCGTTATGCTATACGTAAATAGATTTTCGATGGGAATTGGTAATATAATATCTACGAAGTGCAAATTCAATACATTATTTTATAAAGGATTATAAGAGTAATAAATGCCGATAAATTAGCGGTTTATTTTACACGCTCCCAATATTGAGTTGAATATAAAAAGGCAATATAACCACGAACTTGAAGCACGTCTTTATTATCGGTTAAACCTAAGCGGCAGGTATATTTTTTGCCTTTTGTTGGATCGAAAATGGTTCCTTCTTTATAATATTGACCACTCTTTTCCATATTTTTTATAATCTCCAAGCCTAAAATTGGCTGGCCTTTTTCGTCACCTTCGCATGTATCGCAAATAGCGTCTCTTTTGTCTTTATTTAAAATTTCGACAACCTTACCAAAGACGTAATCATTCTTTTTATAAATTTCTACAATACTTTTGGCTTCTCCAGTTTCGTCATCAATAGTCTTCCATTTTCCGAAGATATCTTGAGAGAAACTTGAAAGGGAAGTGAGTAAAGCGATAATAAGGATAAATTTATTCATTTTTTTGATGTGTTTTTCTCAATCTAATTAAAGACATATTAAGTTCAAATCCTAATAAAAGAATATTTGCATTTAACCACAAATAAAATAACAAAATTAGTAACGCGCCGATGGAACCGTACAGTTTATTGTAGTTTGAAAATTGCTCGATATAAACACCAAACAAATACGAAGTTAACATAGTTAAAAGCGTTGTAAATAAAGCACCTGCAGAAAAGAACTTAGAATTTTTTCCTTCTTTAGTCCCAAAATAATATAAGGTCGCAGTAGCAATATACGTCATTAAAACAAAAAAACCGTATTGCGCAAATTTTGCCCAAAAGCCTGTTTCCCGGCGCGTTTCGTACCCATAACTATCAAACACTTCCATTAAATTGTCGACAATATAAATTTGAAAGTACCCCAAAACGGCTACGGTAACTATCGATAAAAACGCGAGTATTAACGCAACACCTAATGCATACAAATATTGTTTAACAAAAGACCGTATTAATTGCTCGTGGTATGAATTTTCGAAAGCTTCAAAAAGAGCACTAACGCCATTTGTCATTAAAATAATAGCAACTAAAAACACGGTAGAGATTAATCCGCTTTTTGTATTGTTTCCTTTTAAATTTTCAAAAATGTTATCGTGAAAAAACTCTGTTGTTGTTGGTGGTAAAACCGATTCTAGAAAAGCCAAAAAGTCATTTTCAAAACCAGCTATAGGAACATATGGAATTACAATAATAATAAATAGTAAAAACGGAAATAGCGCCATAAAAAAGCTGTAGGCTATAGCACTTGCGCGTGCCGTTAAAGCTCCTTTAGCGATACCGATAACGTAAAGCTCGAGTAAATCGTAAAGCGACAGGCCTTCTAAACCAGGCAATTTAAATCTATCTAATAACTTTACTAAGTTACTAACTATAGGTATTTTACTCAGTTTTTCTTCTATTTCTTGCGACATTAATCGTAGCGCTTAAGGTTTAATTAATCGACTGCTTTTAAACTTAAATCCATATTGTAAACCGAATGCGTTAGTGCACCAGAAGAAATATAATCGACACCACATAATGCGTAATCGCGAATCGTATCTTCGTTAATTCCTCCAGAACTTTCTGTTAAACACGTATCTCCAATTAGTTGTACTGCTCTTCGGGTATCGTCGTAATTAAAGTTGTCTATTAAAATTCTGTAGACACCTTCGGTTAGTAAAATTTCTTCAATTTCAGCAAGATTTCTAGCCTCAACAATAATTTTTAAATCGCGATTAGTCTCTTTAAGGTAGTGCTTTGTTTTTTCGATGGCTTTAGTAATTCCGCCAGCAAAATCGATATGGTTATCCTTTAGCATAATCATATCATACAACGCAAAACGGTGGTTTTCTCCACCTCCAATCGTTACCGCCCACTTTTCTAAAGCTCTAATTCCAGGAGTCGTTTTACGTGTGTCTAAAATTTTTGTACCTGTACCTTCTAGTAAATCTACAAACTGTTTCGTTTTAGTTGCAATGGCACTCATGCGCTGCATCGCATTAAGCACTAACCGCTCTGCCTTTAAAATAGACTGCGATTTACCTTCAACATAAAACACAATATCTCCGTATTTAACAGGCGCGCCATCTTGGAGCAAGGTGTCTATTTTTAAATCTGGATCAATGCTCTTAAACACTTGTTTTGCAAAACTAATTCCAGCAATAATGCCGTCATCTTTTACCAATAGTTTTGCTTTACCAGTTGCAGAATCTGGAATACAAGCCAACGAACTGTGGTCGCCGTCGCCAACATCTTCACGAATAGCATTGGCTATAATCAACTCTATTTCTTTATCAAATTGTGCTTTACTAATCATTGATTTAATCTTTAACGCTAAAGTAATAAATTGATTCTCGTTTTTTGAATTTTAATTGTAGTTTAGCGACAAATCAATCAAAATTATAGTAAAAGTTGATTTTACATTTCCGGTTTTCCGCATTTACGGTCTAATTTACACTACTTGTGCTCATAATACTCACATATAATGAAGTCTTTAGATAAAGGTTAAATAGAAATTAACACCCTTATTTAGACTAAAGACGATTCGGAATGACTATAATATATTTACCTTAAAAATTGTTTTTAAATGACCATAAAACTTATCGCTATCGGTAAAACCGACAGCAAGCAATTACAATCTTTAATCGACGATTATTGCAAGCGTTTAGGCTTTTATATCAAGTTTAATTTAGAGATTATACCAGATATAAAAAACGTTAAAAATTTAAGTGAAGCCCAACAGAAACAAAAAGAGGGCGAACTTATTTTAGCAAAAATTAGCAGTACCGACGCTCTTATAGTATTGGATGAAAATGGAAAGCAAATGGATTCGGTAGGTTTTTCTAATTATTTACAAAAACATATGAATTCTGGTATCAAGCAAGTTGTTTTTGTAATTGGTGGCCCTTACGGATTTTCAGAAGACGTTTACAGCCTGGCCAAAGGAAAAATCGCGTTATCAAAAATGACCTTTTCCCACCAAATGGTACGTTTATTTATAATTGAACAATTATATAGAGGGTTTACAATTTTACGAAACGAACCGTATCATCACCGTTAAATTTCAGCAAAACCAGAAAGCATTATTCTCTAGTTTCTGTAACTATTCATCACCTCACAAACAGAACTGAGTTCGCTTAAAAAATCAGTATTATTTTATTTTTGAAACACTAATTATTGACTTATGAAAATAGTATTCGCTACCAATAATAAAAACAAAATAAAGGAAGTTCAAGCCTTAATTCCAGAGTCTATAAAACTCCTTAGTTTAGAAGATATTGGGTGTTTGGAAGAGGTGCCAGAAACCCAATCTACAATTAATGGCAATGCTTTACAAAAAGCACAATACATTAAAGCGCATTATGATTACGATTGTTTTGCCGACGATACAGGTTTAGAGGTGTCTATATTAAACGGAGAACCCGGTGTTTATTCTGCACGTTACGCAGGCTCACAGCGCAATGCCGATGATAATATGGACAAACTTCTTCTTAATTTAAAAGATAAAGAGAATAGAAACGCTCAATTTAAAACCGTTATTGCACTTCAATTAAACGGTGAAGTCAAAACTTTTACTGGCGTTTGCGAAGGCTCAATTACAGAAACGAAGCGCGGAGATAAAGGTTTTGGTTACGATCCTATTTTTATGCCTAAGGGCTACAGCTCTACATTTGCTGAAATAGATCTCGAAGTCAAAAATAAAATCGGCCATCGTGGTAAAGCTGTTAACGAGCTCATTAACTATTTGAGTACTTTAAAATAATCTTTAACAAATACTTGCACCTCTTTTAAATATTTGAAAATATCTTTGTAAAAAACAACACCAATGTTTCAATTACTTAAAAATAAGAGCAAACTCAATTCACTAAAACGTAAATACACGCAACGTATTGAAGACTCTAAATCACTATCGGATAAAGATAAAATTGAAAAACAAAAGTTGCTTCAAGAAGCACAGATGCTTTTAACTCAGATTGATGTGTTAAGTAAGTGCTAATGCTATATTTCTTCTTTTAAAACTCCAATTACGTAATCTATTTCTTCTTTAGTATTGAATTTACTGAATGAAAAACGAATGGATGGTTTTTGTAAGTCGGTGTCACTTAAAATCTCATTTAGAACGTGAGATCCCAAACTACTTCCGCTTTGGCACGCACTCCCTTTAGAACACGCAATCCCTTTTAGATCCAACTTAAACAGTAAAATCTGTCCTTTTTCTGGAGATACTGGCAAACAAACACTCAACACGGTATAGGTGCTTTTCTGGAAGTCAGCAGAGTCTCCATTAAACAGAATACCTGGGAAATTTGCCTTTAGCTGCGCTATAAAATAGCGTTTTAAGCCTTCAATATGTGGGCGTTCTTCATCAAGGTTTGCATACGCCAATTTTAAGGCTTCTTCCAATCCTAAAATATTATGAATAGATTCTGTACCGGCCCGAACGCCGCGCTCTTGTTCTCCCCCAAAAATTAAGGCTTTTAAATTCGATTTTTTTCTTACAAAGGCAAAACCAACCCCTTTTGGTCCGTGAAATTTATGCGCACTTACAGCTAAAAAGTCAATAGGAATTTCTTGTAAATCTAAGCGGTAATGTCCTACCGATTGTACGGTATCGCTATGGAAAAGTGCTTCGTAGGTTTTACATAATTCAGCAACAGCTTTAAGGTCTAAAATAGTGCCTATTTCGTTATTAATATGCATTAAACTTACGAGTGTTTTATTGGGTACTTTCAATAATTGCTCAAGATGGTTTAAATCTATATTTCCTTTAACGTCTAAATTAACATACTCTACAATAATAGGATATTCACGTTTTAATTGGTCTAAGGTATGTAAAACGGCGTGATGCTCAATTTTAGAAGTAATAATTGTTTTTACCCCCAAATCTCTAACCGCACTTCTTAAGACTAAATTATCGGCTTCAGTACCTCCAGAAGTAAATATTATTTCCGAAGCAGACACATTAAACTGTTTCGCAATCGTTTTTCTAGTGTTTTCAATTATAGATTTTGCCGAACGCCCAAAACTATGCGTCGACGACGGATTGCCATAATTCTCTCGCATAACACTAGCCATTTTTGCAATAACCTCTTCTCGCATCACTGTCGTGGCGGCACTATCAAAATATACTTGTTTCATTTTTTGTGAGTTTTCAAAGTGTGAAATATCTCTTACAATGTCTTAAAAAAACGACTAAGAATGCATCATTTTCAACACTCAAAAATAAGTCAAATAAAATTAAATGCAATAAGAAGCGTTATAATTTGACAAATCTATTATTTTTGTTCTTTAACACACTTTATATGCGCACCCTACTTTCTGCTTTAGCACTAAGCTTTTTATTTTATTCTTGCGATGATGGCGAGATTATAACAACCGAATTAACCTTTGGTAACACATTTGAAGCGTGTGGTGATCTTGTTTTTTATAAAATTAAAACCGATCCAGACGAGTCGCTTTCGTTATTAGTAAAAAATCCAGATCTTGCTTTAACCGATTTTTATGTTACCGTTCCAAGAACCGACAACCCTTATTTAGTAGAATTGGTAGACACGCAAGTGGTGGTCTCCATCTCTGAAAACAACGCCTTAAACTACCGCTCTTACGCCACTATACCTGAAAATTTATTTTGTAATGATATTCCTCCGGCAAATATTCAAGTCACCCAAGACTTAACCTCTGGTGGAAAAGCTACTTTTACTATTGTTTTAATTGAAGATGATAACGATGGTATTCCTGCAAAATTTGAAGATATTAATGGCAATGGGAATTTAGAAGATGATGATACCGATGGTGATGGCATCCCTAATTATTTAGATGTAGACGACGATGGTGACAATGTTTTAACTGCAAATGAGAGTCCTAATTTTTCTATAGCTGATGGTTTAAGCTTAGCTTTAGATACCGATGGCGATGGCACTCCAGATTATTTAGATGGTGACGATGATGGTGATGGTGTATTAACTCGCGACGAAGAAAACGCAACACAAGACCAAAACCCAACCAACGATATTTCTAACAACACGGTGGGCCCTGATTATTTAAACCCTTTAGTCTCAACGTCTGTCTCTGCCACAGCGTATAGATTACATAGTATAAAGCAACAATTTGTTGTTACATTAAATTTAGAAAACTTAACGTTTGAAGTTGTTACGCAACAATTTCTTGATTTTGGTACGCTCAACGATGCATCAACCAGTAAAACAAGAACATTAACTCCTAACTTTTAGGTTTAATCGTTAGGATCTATGTTCTGAAAAATATAGACTTCGGTAGCTCCTAGTCCGTATTTTTTGTAGTCGGCAGCGTAAAATTTCACATTATTATAGCGACCAAAAAGGTATTCTAACTCTAATTTTAGAGTGCCTTCTCCCACACCATGAATAAAGACTACTTTTTGAATTTTTTTCTTGATGGCAAAATCTAGTTTATGGCGCGCCGTATCGAGCTGTAAGTTCTTTTTATCGTAACTGCTCATTCCGCGTTCCGATTTTACCAATTGATGAATATGTAAATCCACTTCCATTGTGGGTTGGTAACGCTCTTTAGCTTTTACTTTAGGTACTTGCTTTCTTTTTGCGGTAGATTTTTCTGAAAGCACTCGCTCGATACTTTGATTAGAAAAAACATCTTCTTTTAATTCAGAATTACCTTGTTTTACGATCTCTGACGCTTCAAATTCAAGTTCAAAACCATCAACATCTTCAATAGTGATCGCATTGCCTTTAATTTTTATAATTATTCCTGAAAGATCTTCGTCTAAGACAAAAATTTTATCTCCTTTTTTAAATTTCATTCTTATCTTCCTTATAATTAACAGTATCCTCCTTATCTGTTTTACTCTCAATCGTACTCGAAATTCTATAAATACCAACTATAAGAATAATAATTCCTACCACTAAAAGAATTAAGTTTTGTTGCTCTTCAGCATCTGCATAAATAGCTATTGCACTACCTACCAAGATTAATAAATAACTAATTGTATTCTTTTTCATATATTAATTTATTAGCGCTAATATATTGTTTTCTATTTTCAATATTTGTAAGTTACTTTAATAAAAGCGGACTTATAATAAAAAATAAGAAGTTAAAGTTTGTGTTTTTCTGTATATTAGCACATTACGCCCTAAATAATTAATACCGACTACCTATGAAGTTTTTAACGACATTATATGTTTTACTGTTTTTTACGAGTATAAGTTACGCGCAACTATCCGTTAGAGAAGATGCCTATATTTATGTTAGCGATAGAGTTGTTTTTGTTCAAGATAAAATAACTTTAGGAGTCAATTCTGATGAAACGTCTCCTGCTATTTATTTGCGTGATGAAGCACAATTAATTCAAGGTACAGAAAACATAAATAACTCAGGAAGAGGTCGTTTAAGCGTCGAACAAGAAGGTACAGTGCATAATTATGCGTTTAACTATTGGGCTTCTCCAGTAGGAAATGTGGACGCTGTAGATGATTTAAATAGAACGTTTAGAGCAGACGATGTTATTTTTGAATCTGGTGATATTATTAACCCTAATGACGCCATTTTTATAAATGGTTATGATGGGTACTCTTCTCCTTTACGAATCGCTTCTTACTGGCTATATGCTTTTAATCCTGGGGTCGCTTACTCTGAGTGGGACCACCTTTTAAGCACTGGAGAAATTGACGCAGGTTACGGTTTTACAATGAAAGGATCTGATGGAAGCACCGGAGTATCTTATGATTTTAGAGGGAAACCAAATTCTGGGACGATAGCAACCGACATTCTAGCAGAACAGAATACTTTAGTAGGCAACCCCTACCCTTCGGCTTTAGATGCTCTCAAATTTATTCATGACCCAGATAATGTCGCTGTTTTAAATGGTACTCTGTATTTTTGGGAACAAGACCAAACGGTGATGTCTCATAATACCACAAGCTATGTTGGTGGTTATGCGCAATATACTATTAACAGTAATGGTACAATTATGAATTTTACTCCCGCAGTTTTTAAAACCTATAATGCTGATGGCTCTGTAAATGATGATGGCCCTACGAATACATCTTCTAAAGAAGTTAAAGAATTTATACCCATAGGACAAGGCTTTATGGTAGAAGGTAAATCTGGAATCCCTGCGCCTTCGGTAACTACGTTTAAAAATGAGCATAGAGTGTATTACAGAGAGTCTGGCGACGCTAGTGAGTTCTTTAAAACAAACCATACAACTACCCAATTAAATACTACTGTCGATAACGGTCCCGAAGCACAAAGTTATATTGTATACGATGCCAATGGTGTTCAAATATTACCCGCAAACGTTAAGCGTTTCCGCTTAAATGTTGATTTTGATGATACGTACACTAGACAAATCTCTCAAACTTTTACAGCGGAAGCAACCCCGGGTTTCGATTACGGTTTAGAACTTAAAAATGCCTCAGATGAAACGGCAGAAGTGTATTTTAAAAATGACAATGACGCTTCTAAAATTTTAGGACAGGCCTTTAGTTTCGATGAAGATTTGAAGATTCCTTTATATTTTGAACTCTCTGAAGCGAAAAGTGTAAGAATTAGAATTTTTGATATTCAGAATTTTGCTGACGATCAGGATATTTATATTCACGATATTAATAACGAAATTTATTATAATTTAAGAGAGCAGAATTTTAATATCAATCTTTCTGCAGGATTATACTTATCTAATTATGAAATAACCTTTAAAGAAAGTGACGGTACATTATCGGTATCGTCGTTTGAAGACTCAAGTTACTCGGTATTGCAGAACAATAACACTGCTCAATTAGTGATAAACAACCCGGAAAACTTAGATATTAAATCGTTTAAATTAATTGATATTTCTGGAAAGCAATTAATACATACGAATACAATGAAAAACCAATCGCGATACGAATTTGACACAAACAACTTAAGCGATGGTGTTTATATTGCTATAACCACCTTAAAGACCAATGAAACCTTGAACAAGAAAATAGTGATTACAAACAAGTAATTATTTTTTAAGACCTCTAAAGCCGACACTTCTTTTTAAGTATCGGCTTTTTTTTATTCTTATTATTTAATTACTTTTAATGAAATGCTTTTTATGACACTTCCCGAAGACTATATGTTGCCCTGCCTTAATAAAAAACTATTTGGTTTTGAGTGTTTAGGTTGCGGTTTACAACGTGGAATATCACTACTTTTTCACGGTCAGTTTATAGATGCTTTTAAAATGTATCCGGCAATTTTTACTTTAATACCTTTAGGATTATTAATTGCGAGTACCTTTATATACAAATTTAAATATGCTAATAAAATAATTAATGCTTTGGCTATAGCGTCAGTTTTAATTATTATTATTAGTTTTATCATTAAAAAAACCAACTAACATATTCAAATAATGAAAAAAGAATTAAAACCAACTTTAGTCTACGTCCTTTCTATTTTTAGTATTCTATGCTGCTGTTTTGGCGGTTTAGGTGTCTTACTAGCAGCTCCAGCCTATTATATTGCTAATAAAAAAATTAAAGACGCACAGTTACATCCTGAGGAATATGAAGGAAACATAAACACAATGAATACCGCAAAAATTATTGCACTCGTAGCTGTTGCAATCAACGTACTATTTCTTGTTTATACAATCTATATGTTTAGTACTGGAGGTTTTGATGAAGCAATGGAAGAGTTTAAACAGGCTATGGAAGAAGCTCAAAGGGCACAACAATCGTAATATAAAACTAAAGCTGATTGTAGATAAAAAAAGCGACCAATTTTATAATTGGTCGCTTTTACTTATATAATAATTCGAAAATTATTTCTCGAAGGTCTTTAATGTTTTGGTAATAATAGAAACACAATCTAATAATTGCTCTTCTGTCATTACTAAAGGTGGTGCAAAACGAATAATATTACCGTGTGTAGGTTTTGCTAATAATCCGTTGTCGCGCAGAGCCATACAGATATTCCAAGCAGTATCACTATCTTCAGAATCGTTAATTAAAATAGCGTTTAATAAGCCTTTCCCTCTTACACCGTTAACAATGTTAGACGTTTCAACAAATTTTTGCATTTCAGCTCTAAATAACTCACCCAAAGTATCGGCTCTATCGGCTAGTTTTTCATCTTTAATAACTTCTAAGGCCGCAATTCCAACCGCTGCAGCAATAGGGTTTCCGCCAAAAGTACTCCCGTGATTTCCTGGTCTAATAACATCCATAACGTTATTATTAGCAAGTACCGCAGATACAGGGTAGGCCCCTCCAGATAACGCTTTTCCTAAAATTAAAATATCAGGTTTCACTTCTGGCGTTCCAGAACAGTGCTTATCTTCACAGCTACAGTTTCCACAAGTTGCTAATAAGCGTCCCGTTCTTCCAATTCCTGTTTGTACTTCGTCTGCAATAAATAATACATTATGTTTTTCACATAGTGCTTTCGCTTTTGCTAAATACCCTTCAGAAGGCACATAAACACCTGCTTCACCTTGAATAGGTTCTACTAAAAATCCTGCAACATTAGGGTTGCTTTCTAATACTTCTTCTAAAGCAACAAGGTTATCGTATTCGATTTTAATGAACCCTTTAGTGTACGGTCCGAAATTTTTACGAGCTACAGAATCGTTAGAAAACGATATAATTGTTGTTGTTCGTCCGTGAAAGTTATTTTCACACACGATTATTTCAGCTTCATTTTCTCCAAGACCTTTTACTTCGTAGGCCCATTTTCTACAGATTTTTAAAGCAGTTTCTACCGCTTCAGCCCCTGTATTCATTGGTAATAATTTATCAAAGTTAAACGTTTCTGAGGCGTACTTTTCAAATTTACCAAGCATATCATTATAAAACGCTCTAGACGTTAAACTTAATGTTTGCGCTTGCTTGGTCATTGCATCTACAATTTTTGGATGACAGTGACCTTGGTTTACTGCCGAGTAAGCAGACAAAAAATCGTAGTACTTTTTACCTTCAACATCCCAAACGAATACACCTTCTCCTTTACTTAATACAACTGGTAAAGGGTGATAGTTGTGGGCTCCGTATTTGTTTTCTAAGTCCATCGCTTTTTGCGACGTTAATTGTTCTAAAACAGCCATTATAATGGAAATTTAAATTTAAAAAATAGCCATTCCTACTTCATAAATCCATAATAAGAATTTGTTTTGGAGAGAAATCATCCATATAAATTGCAAATTACTAAATCTGGACGCCAAATCAAATAAAACTTAACACACTTATCATAAATTTAACGCTTCATACCTCACTAATAAACAGTATAATTCACTGTTTATTAGTGATTTAGATATAATCTAGACTTAGTAAAAACAACTCTACTTTAAACAAAAACATAAATTATCTTGTATTTTTTGAATTGTAGTGATTAAATAATATAAAAAGAAAGTATTTTTGTGCCTATGTCAAGAAAAAAAACTAAAAAACAGATTTTTACAAACGTAGAGGTTTTAGATGCTGCTGCAAAAGGTAAAACGGTAGCAAAAGCGCCAGATGGAAAAGTTATTTTTATCTCTAATGCTGTACCAGGCGATATTGTAGATGTACAAACATTTAAAAAGAGAAAATCTTTTTTTGAAGGTAAGGCGACTGTTTTTCATAAATTAAGCGACAAACGTACCCCCCCAGAATGTGAGCATTTTGGTACTTGTGGGGGTTGTAAATGGCAGGATATGGGCTATGAGCACCAATTAAATTACAAACAAAATGAAGTTACCAATAACTTAATTCGTATTGGACATATAGAATTACCCGAAATTACTCCTATTTTAGGATCTGCGAAACAGTACTTTTACAGAAATAAAATGGAGTTTTCTTTTAGCGATTCAAGATGGCTTACACTTGAAGAAATACAATCGGATGAAGATTTAGGCGATAGAAATGCTTTAGGGTTTCATATTCCAGGGATGTGGGATAAAATTTTAGATATTAGAAAATGCCATTTACAAGCCGATCCTTCCAACGCTATTAGAAACAGTGTTAAACAGTTTGCTTTAGATAATGAGTTAGAATTTTTTAACCCCAGAAATCAAACAGGATTATTGCGAACTATGATGATTCGTACGGCGTCTACCGGTGATATTATGGTATTGTTTCAACTTTTTAAAGAAGATAAAGAAAAGCGCGAATTAATATTAGATTATATCGGAGAAACTTTTCCAGAAATCACCTCTTTACAGTACGTTATTAATGGGAAAGCAAACGACACTATTTACGATCAAGAAGTGATTTGCTATAAAGGACAAGATCATATATTTGAAGAAATGGAAGGTCTTAAATTTAAAATTAATGCCAAATCATTTTACCAAACGAACTCCGATCAGGCTTACGAATTGTATAAGCTAACCCGCGAATTTGCCGATTTACAAGGCGACGAATTAGTGTACGATTTATATACAGGAACTGGAACGATTGCACAGTTTATTGCTAAACACGCAAAAAAAGTAATTGGTGTAGAAGCGGTACCAGATGCTATTACTGCCGCAAAAGAGAATGCACAATTTAACGGTATAACTAACGTTGAGTTTTATGTGGGTGATATGAAAAATGTATTTAATGCCAATTTTATAAACTCACACGGACAACCAGATGTTATTATTACCGATCCGCCAAGAGACGGAATGCATAAAGATGTTGTACAGCAAATACTTAATATTGCGCCTAAAAAAGTGGTATATGTAAGTTGTAATAGCGCTACTCAAGCTAGAGATTTGGAGTTGATGGATGCCCAATATAAAGTAACAAAAGTGCAAGCTGTAGATATGTTCCCGCAAACGCATCACGTAGAAAACATAGTGCTTTTAGAAAAACGTTAAAACACAGTACAATTAAATAACAGAAGATAAATACGACCCTTTTGAAAAAAATAATAGCCTTACTTCTACTTGCTCTCACGATTACATTAAGTTGTGAACGCGACGATATTTGTTCTGGAGAAACCCCAACCACTCCGCGTTTAATTATCGATTTTTTAGACTTATCAACGATAACTTTAGAAAATCCTAAAAATGTAACTAAGTTTAGGGCAGAAACGGTAGAAGATATGCGTGTATTAGACGATTATAATATAAAAACAATAGACCAAGTTATTCTTCCTCTTAAAACAAACGATACCGTTACTAAATTTAGATTTTATAAGGACTATGCCATTTCCGATAATGATACCCCAGACGATACATCGGATGATTTTATCACTGGGAATCCAGATATTATTACCATTGAATATGCCACTGAAAACGTGTATGTTTCTCGTGCTTGTGGCTATAAATCTATTTTTAAAAACATAACCATAACGGTTGAAGATGATGGCGACAACTGGGTACAAGTCATACAACCTGTTAACGACAATCAAACCATAGAAAATGAAGATAACCCGCACTTTAACATCTTTCACTAGTACTTTATTTTTATTGCTATTTTGTGTTACTGCAAATGCACAAGAGCCAAATGACGCTACGAAAAAACCGACTGACACGCTTGTTATTAAACAAAAATATGGTTTAAGATTAGGTGCCGATATTAGTAAGTTAGTCCGTTCATTTTTAGATGATGAGTATAAAGGTTTCGAAATTAATGGTGACTACCGACTTACAAAAAACTGGTATATTGCTGGAGAATTGGGTACTGAAGAAAAAACGACGCGTAATGATTTTTTAAGCTCTACGGCTAACGGAAGTTATTTTAAAGCTGGTTTTGATTATAATATGTATAACAATTGGGTGGGAATGGAAAATATGATCTACAGTGGCTTTAGGATTGGTGCAAGTACATTTTCTCAACAACGAAACAGCTATACGGTGTACAGCACAGACCAGTTTTGGACCCCTCAATTCACCTCTACTGACACAGAGAAATTTAGTGGATTATCTTCTATTTGGGCTGAATTAATAATGGGGTTTAAAGCGGAAGTACTGTCCAATCTTTTTTTAGGTATTCAAGCACAATTAAAATTTTCTATTTCTGAAGATGAACCAGCCAATTTTGGAAATAATTATATTCCCGGCTTCGGAAAAACGTATGATGGTAGCAATATTGGCGTCGGTTACGGATATACGGTTTCCTATTTAATTCCTATTTTTAAGAAGAATAAGTAACGTTTACTAAGGTTATAAATTTTCAGCATTACTTTTTTTTCCCTATCCCATAATCTACCCCTTAATAAACAGTTCAAAATAAAAAAAAATATTTATTTCGCTAATTCCAAAGACTTAAAAAGTCTAAGTGTTAGGTGTGGATTTTTTTTAAAGACTGCCTTTAAAAGATTTGAAATTTGAAAGAACTACGGCAACTGTGGTGTCGTTTAAAATGGTATGTAACTTTCTAAATTGTGGTCTGTACGCACTTGTCAATACCCAAAGATACTTCGTTTTTTCAGGAAAATTAGTTCTCATTATCTTATAGTCCTCATAACTTGCCGAGATTCCAATTTTTGGCTGTTCAATTAATACAGATTGAATATCTTTAATTTCCCTTTCCAATTCTTCTGGAGATCGCTTATGTAATTTTGGTTTTAGATAATAGCTCGTGTTATAACCAGCAAATGAGAATTTTGGTAAGCCGTTAGGTGACCGTGTTTCTATTAATATTTTATTTTTAGGATAATTTCTAGCCTCAAATAGAGTGTTCAACTTAAAAAAAATAGCTTCAGAATTGGTACTATCTAATTTTTTTATATCTAACCATAGAAAAGGAAATTCGTTGGTCTCTATTTGATTAAAGTAAGTTTCAAAAGTTAACCCAATGGACTCTATTGGCGAATGACTGATATCTAAAACATCTGTTTCGCTGGTATAGCCTAAATCAAATTCTATCCCATTGAAATATCTTAGAGCTTCTTTTTGCTTTTCTAAACTGTTAACTCTATGCGCAAATACTCTGTCATAGTGGCCTAAGAACTCGATTCTTCTTGGAGTAAACCTATATAAATAGGCAGAAACGAACAGAATAAAAATAGTAAACACAACTAATTTCCCGTATTTTCTCATAATTCTGTAAATTTTTACTAGGCTCTTTAAATTAATTTTTATCCTTTATAATTCGCCGCTCTTTATTATTAAAAATTAAGGTAATTATAGTATTCGATTATGTTTACAAATCATCGTAAAATCGCCCCTGTCGTAACTGGCGAGTTTTAACCTTAAATTCCTTGTTAAATATACTTTTTGTACTATCTACTCCTTTAAACTTTACTTTTATCAAATCTGAAAAGCTATGGGTGAAATCTTCTAATGCATAGGGTTGTTTTACATTTTTGAAAGCTGCTGCAATCAATGCCGGATTCTCTTTTTTATACCTTTCCGAAAACCACGCAATAAACGGCACATCGTGCATTGGCCGCGTTGCTTTGCTACCGTGATGCCCCACAAAATCTATAGTATCGAAGACTTCGTCCCCGTGATCTGAAAAATAAACAACAAAGCTCGATTTATTTTCACCTTTTACCATTTCAATAATTCTACGCACTACAAAATCGTTGTAACGCACAGCATTATCGTATTCATTTACTTTTAACTTAGAGTATTCTGTTTTAAACTTAGTGCGCTCATTAACCCCAGAGAAGTAGTTAAACGCTTCTGGGTATCGCTTTTTATATAAGCCGATGGGTTCCTATTAAATGCAGAAAAACCAACTGTCTCTCTCCATTCCTTTTCAGAGCTTTCGCTAATTCTGGTAGAACATCTTCGTCGTAGATGGAATAATTATAGCTATTAGTGGCCAAAAAACTAGTTTGTTTTGCGGCGCTTCCGATAATAGTTGGTATGCTTTCGGTAAACCCTACGGGTTCTTGGTTAGAAATCCAATGTGTATTAAAACCTGCAGAATTTGCTAATTGTACCACCGAAAAATTGGCGTTGTGTTGTGGTGTTTCAAAACTATGTAACGCCAAGTCTTTTTCGAATGAACGAATGGTCATTACGTGCGGAGATATCGCATCTTCAAAAACGAATAACTCCTCTTTAATTTCTGAAAGTAAGGGGTTTATTTTTCGATTATACCCATACAATTGCATATGCCAACGCGATGTAGCTTCTCCAATAATGACAACACCTATTTTAGGTACCAAATCCTGTTGAAGTATCGTAATATTCGAATTTAGCGGTTGTGCCAAATCTGTGAGCACATTTATTTTAGCCTGGTTGTATTCTTCTAAGGATTTCGAAATGGTAAAAATCAAACTATGCTCTTTAAACGAACGCTTTAAGAAATAGACACTTGCCAATATTGAGAACACAACAAGTCCTTTAAATAGGATTGACTAGTACTCTATTTTAAATAACGCAACCGTTTTGTTTTTTAAAAAGAGAATAATACAAAAAACTAAAACAGGTACAAAAAGCAAAATAAAAATAAGAGTACCGTTTATATAACTCGATAAAAATTCTAAAGCTTCATTTTTATTAGTTTCAAATAACACAAACAAAGACGACGCAGTAATTTTCACCTCAAAAGCGGCATAGAAAATCAGTTTTATACCAGAGAAAAAAGTCAAAAGTAAAAGCATTAAAGCCAATGCTCCTTTTTTTAATATTTCTCTTTTACTAAGGTAGAAAAACCAATGCTTATTGCTGTGAATAAAAATAACGCCCCAACCTCTTTAAGGTAATCTTCTATAAAAGGTATTAAAAAGCACCTAAAACCATAAGCATAACCAACGGGTACGCCAGCAAAAGAGCTTGACGACACAAGGGTTTACAATTTAATTTTAGGGCGTTATACATAGAAAGCATAAATCTATTTCATATACTTTCCTTTTTTACTTCCTGCGTAAATTTCGTATTTTACTAAACGCGAATCTAAACGCGCATTCATTAAGTGAATTTTACGAGAAGGTCTTAACCCTACGTGTTTTAAAGCCTCTAAATTAGAAGTAATAAACCAAGCATCTGTATTGGCGTAATTTTGTTTTAGGGTATCCCCTATGTTTTTATAAAAACTTTCCATATCAATATCTAAACGCTCTCCGTATGGAGGATTAAACACCATATGTAATTTTTCTTCGCCACCTTTTTGCGTTTTGAAGAAATCTTCGTGTTTAATGGAAATAAACTCTTCTAAATGTGCATTCTTAATATTCTCTTTGGCTTTAGTTACAGCACTTGGCGACTTATCGAAACCAAATATTTTATGATGAAAATCTCTTGTTTTATTAAGTAGAGAGGCTTCAATTTTTTCAAATAACTCAACATTCCAGTCTTGCCAGCGTTCGAAAGCAAATTCTTTACGCATTAAATTTGGAGGAATGTTACACGCAATCATAGCGGCTTCTGCCAACATCGTTCCACTACCACACATAGGGTCCATAAAATCGGATTGGCCATCCCAGCCGGACAAGATAATTAGTCCAGCGGCTAGCACTTCGTTTATGGGTGCAATGTTAGTTGCCGTTTTATAACCACGTTTGTGTAAGGATTCTCCAGACGAATCTAGCGATACATTACAAACTTCGCGATCAATATGAATATTGATTTTTAAATCGGGAAATTTTAAATCTACATTTGGGCGCTCTCCGGTTTCATCTCTAAATTTATCGACAATCGCATCTTTTGTTTTTTGAGAGATATATAAAGAGTGCGTAAAAACGGTAGAATTTACCGTCGCATCTACAGCTAAAGTGCCTGATGGTTTTAAATACTTACTCCAATCCATTTTATAAATTTGGTTGTATAAGTCTTGTTCGGTTTTAATTTTAAA
This sequence comes from Bizionia saleffrena, assembly GCF_008086175.1. GTDB lineage: Bacteria > Bacteroidota > Bacteroidia > Flavobacteriales > Flavobacteriaceae > Bizionia > Bizionia saleffrena. The sequence goes on along the minus strand of NZ_VSKM01000009.1, from coordinate 132,909 downwards.
ACTATTTATAGGTTTTAAGATTTTTGTAGCCGTACGCAGCGCTAAATTGGCTTTGTACATAAACCCTTTGTCACCAACAAAACTTACGTTTCGCACTCCAGTTTTAACTTCTTGCGCACCAAGTTGAATTAATTCGTTTGCTAATATATCTTCAAAACCAAATAAGGTTTTGGCAACCATTTTAAAATTTTCTTCCATTGAATTCGTGTAATAGATTGCAAAAATACTCTATTTTTGTGCCAAACTTAATGTTTTATTAAAAATAGGGTTAAGGATTGAGCAATTGTTGGAGCTCTCCCGATAACTATCGGGAAGCGACTTGCGAAAGCCTGGTGCGTTTTCGCCTAAGCGACACGCAAACCCCAAAACAATTATATGACTAAAAACACACAAAATTGGTACGCGTCTTGGTTCGATTCGCCGTTTTACCATACTTTATATAAGGGCAGAGATTATAAAGAAGCTGAGGCTTTTATGTACAATCTTACCAATTATTTAAATATTCCGGAACATGGAGAGATTTTAGATTTAGCCTGCGGAAAAGGTCGACATGCAGTGTATTTAAACAGTATTGGTTATAATGTTACGGGCGTAGATTTGTCTGAAAACAGTATTGATTACGCCAAACAATTCGAGAATGACACCTTACATTTTAAGGTGCACGATATGTGTAAACCTTATAACAAGCGGTTTGATGGCGTTTTTAATTTATTTACTAGTTTTGGTTATTTTGATCAAGAAATCGATAATTTAAACACTATTAAGGCGATTCAAGCGGATTTAAATGCTAGCGGTTTTGGAGTAATCGATTTTATGAATACTGAATTCGTCATTGATAATTTGGTGCCTGAAGATATTAAAACGGTTAATGGTATTGACTTTTTACAGCAACGCCGCGTTGAAAACGGATTTATTATTAAAGATATTTCGTTTACCGCTGAAGGTGAGGATTATAAGTTTCAAGAGCGCGTTCGTGCGTTTACTTTAGCTGATTTTGAAACTCTTTTTGAACAAGCTGGCGTATATTTACTAGACGTATTTGGTGATTACCAGCTTAATAAATTTCATAAAAAAACGTCGGAACGTTTAATTTTAATTTTCAAATAAACTAATGCTTATTAATATCGTTTTACCCATATTATCTGTTGTTTTAGGCTTTTTAATTGTACTTATTTTAAAGCCTAAACAGAGTAAAAACTTAAAGCTTTTACTCGCTTTTAGTGGTGCTTTTTTATTATCGATTACCGTATTTCATTTCTTACCAGAGGTATACCATGAAGACTCCCATTCGGTGGGTGTTTATATAATGTCTGGGATATTGTTGCAAATTATTTTAGAATTTTTCTCTAAAGGTGCCGAGCACGGCCATATTCATTTAGATAAAGAAGCGGTAAATTTCCCTTGGCTACTTTTTATAAGTTTAAGCATTCACAGTGTTTTAGAAGGTATTCCTGTAAACGGGCACCATAATTTAATTTACGGTATTATTATCCATAAATTGCCTGTTGCCATTATTTTAGCAACGTTCTTTAGAGCGTCTAAAATGAAAACCCCTAAGGCTGTAGCGTTTCTTATTCTGTTTGCTTTAATGACGCCTTTGGGCGTGTTTCTAGCCGCTAATTTTAATTTCATTCAACATTATTTTACAGAAATATCGGCGGTGGTTATTGGTATCTTTTTACATATTTCAACTACCATTTTATTTGAAAGTAATGAAAACCACAAGTTTAATGTCACCAAATTATTAACCATTATTGTTGCTATTGTTTTAGCTTATTTAATATAAAAGTATGTTTAGTAAAGAGGAGTCTAGAAAAATGCGTGAAGAATTTTGGATTAGCTACGGCAAGTCTTTTCCGCGAAAATGGGTGTTATACGATACAAAAATTAAAGGCTTTAGCTTTAAATTTCATTTTGATAATAAAACCGCTGCCGTCTTTTTAGACTTGGAAGACGATTTAGAAAACCGTATTACCTATTGGGAGAAACTAACGGCAGTAAAAGCCATTTTAACTTCAGAATATCTACCGGAAGCGATTTACGACGAAGACTATTATTTAGACAATGGGAAAGAGATTTCTAGAATTTCTGTGACACTAGACCAAAAGGTATCGATACATAATAAGAACTCTTGGCAACACGTAATGCTTTTCTTTAACGAAAACATGGGTGCTTTTGAAGCCTTCTTTGCCGAATATGAGGACTATTTAAAAATGTAACTTGTTAATTATCAGGTCTTTTTAATAAAAAACAATAAAAAAAAGTATACTTTAAAATAAAACACTACATTTGCACCTTGAAAAAATCCGAGATGCGGATTTTATATTCCTCAGAGTGAGGATGTGTTACTAGAAGTAAGGTTTTAAGTATATTCGATGCGCTTCTACATGTAACACCCACATTACGCCATTGAATACTTATAATAAAGAATGAACACATTCCAAGATTTAGGTCTTAACGAAGACCTTTTAAAAGCTATTACAGATTTAGGTTTTGAAAAACCTAGTGAAGTCCAAGACAAATCAATTCCAATTTTATTAGAGTCTGACACCGATTTAGTTGCATTAGCACAAACGGGTACAGGAAAAACAGCTGCATTTGGTTTCCCTATGCTTCAAAAAATAGATTCTTCTTCTCGTACAACGCAAGGATTAATTTTATCGCCCACTCGTGAGCTGTGTTTGCAAATTGCAAACGAAATGAAACAATATGGTAAATATTGTAAAGGTTTAAATGTGGCTGCCATATATGGTGGCGCTAGCATTACAGACCAAGCAAGAGAGGTGAAACGTGGCGCACAAATTATTGTGGCGACTCCGGGCCGAATGAAAGATATGATTAACAGACGTCTGGTAGATATTTCTAAAATTCAATTTGCAGTTTTAGATGAGGCCGACGAGATGTTAAATATGGGCTTTAAAGAAGACATTGCAGATATTTTATCGCATACTCCAGAAGAAAAAAATACGTGGTTATTCTCGGCAACAATGCCAAAAGAGGTTTCTAAAATTGCTAAGAAATTTATGAAAGAACCACAGGAAATTACTGTGGGCCATAAAAACGAAAGCACAAGCACCGTTTCTCACGAGTACTTTTTAGTAAATTCTCGCGACCGTTACCAAGCTTTAAAACGCTTAGCTGATGCAAATCCTGATATCTTTTCAGTAATATTTTGTCGTACAAAAAGAGACACTCAAAAAGTTGCCGAGCAATTAATTGAAGATGGATACAGTGCTGGTGCATTACACGGAGATTTAAGTCAGAATCAACGTGATATTGTAATGAAGCAGTTTAGAACGCAACAAATACAAATGCTTGTGGCAACAGATGTTGCTGCTCGTGGTATTGATGTAGACGATATTACACACGTAATTAACTACCAATTACCAGATGAAATCGAAACGTACACCCACCGTTCTGGTCGTACAGGTCGTGCTGGTAAAACTGGTATTTCTATGGTTATTGTTTCTAAAAGTGAAGTTCGAAAAATAAAAAGTATCGAACGTATCATTAATAAGAAATTCGAACTTAAAGAAATTCCTAGTGGTATAGATATTTGCGAAGTACAATTAATGTCGTTAGCAAACAAAATACATACTACAGAAGTTAACCCAGAAATAGCTAAGTATTTAGAGAGCATTAACACGATGTTCGAAGAAACAACGAAAGACGAATTAATTCAGAAATTTTTCTCTGTAGAATTCTCTCGTTTCTTCAATTACTACAACAAAACAAAAGACTTAAACGTAAAAGCCGGATCTAGTAGAGACTCTGAAGGAGAATCTCGCGCTTACAGCACAGATGCAGCTCGTTTCTTTATTAACGTTGGTGAAAAAGACGGTTTTGACTGGATGAAATTAAAAGATTTCTTAAAAGAACAATTAGATCTTGGACGCGATGATGTCTTTAAAGTAGATACTAAAGAAACATTCTCTTTCTTTAATACTGAAAAAGAATTGCAAGACAAAGTGTTAGCGTTCTTTACAGATTTTAAATATAACGGGCGTTTTGTAAACGTAGAAATCACCGAAGATAAACCAAGCCGCGGCGGAAGAGGTCGTGGTGGTAAATTTACAGGTGGCGGAAGACGTCGCGATGATAAAAAAGACGGTGGAAAACCACGTTCATTTGGAAATTCTGGAAGTTCTCCTAATAGAAGTGATAGACGTAAAAAAAGTGATACATCGTCATCGAAACCAAGACGTAGCGACTCAAGAACTGAAACCTCTGGAGATTCTAGACCAAGACGTTCTAGACGTTAAACGTTTTTGTTAATTTTAAGCAAAAAATAACTTTAAAAGTACTAAACAATTATATGTTTAGTACTTTTATAGCTTATACCAATAACATATATGAAATTCTTATTTGCTTGTATTCTTCTTTTTTCTTCTCTCGTTAGTTTCTCTCAAGAGAAAGTCACAGAAGTTCTAGGTGTTATAGTCGACGCAACGACTAACCAAACTTTAGAAGACGTGAATATCGTAAATATTAATCAAGTTATTGGTACTACCACTAATACCAAAGGGGAGTTTAAACTTAGAGCGAAAACCAACGACACCCTTCACTTATCTTATATTGGTTACAAATCTATTAAAGTAAAAGTAACGAACGACTGGATTAAATTTGGGAGTTCAAAAATCACCTTAACAGAACTTGCTCTCGCTTTAGAAGAAGTGGTGGTAAACGAATTAAAGCTTACGGGATATTTAGAAGTCGATATAAAACAAGTAGAATTAAACACCAATTACCGTTACAGTATTTCGGGGCTATCTACAGGATATGAGGCAGGAAACAAATCTAGAAGTGCTATTGATAGAGTTTTAGGTTCTATTTTTAATCCTTTGGATTTTTTATATAACACCTTCAGTAGCAAAGGACAAGAGCTTAAAAAGCTAAGGCAGATGAAGAAAGACGACGAAATAAGAGCGCTACTCGCCTCTCGTTTTGATCGTGAAATGCTGATGGTTTTACTACAAGTGAACAAAATTGACTTAGACGAAATTATAACCCAATGTAATTATTCTAAAGATTTTATAAATACAGCCAACGATCTTCAAATTTTAGACGCCATTAGCGAATGTTATGAAGAGTTTAAAGTGCTTAACCGCAACGGCAAAAGAAGATATTAAAATAACCCCACTCATTTCAAGGCTTACAATTTAGAATACGTTACTTTAGATACAAATCTTCTAAGTTAAAAGCAGCCGTAAGAAGGTAAAAGCAGATTGTGTTATATCACGAGTACTGTTATTTTTCGAGTCTTCAGCGTCGTATCTGTTTTAATTACAATTAGCGCCGGTAAGGCGCCATCTAAATAAGAGGTTCGCAATCTATACAAGATTAAAGGTTATGATAATAAATGCCGCATTTTAAAGAAAGAAGCCAGAGCCACTTTGGTCGTATCTTGTTTTTTTTAAGATAAATTTTATTCGATGTATATTAATAGAATGCAGCAATACCTTTTTAAATATTTCCTTTTTTTGAAGACATTTATGCTATTAGGCACGTTAATAGTTGTAAATTAAACGGTATCTAGGATTATAGACACTACTGTAATTACTAAATCAAGGTATACATACACAACTTTCCTAATTTTTAAAAATGAATAGATTTATATTTTGAAATCATAAAAATAGCAGTTAATTTTACAGAACTTATTATTAATCTAAATTCAATATAAAATGAAAAAATTACTTTTAGTATTCTTGGCTGCGGCTGCATTTAGTTGTGGTGACAACAAGAAAAATGAAAAAACAGAGATGAAAATGGACACCCCAATGGAAGAGAAAGTTGCGCCTGAAGAAATTATTATGGATTCAAATGTAGCTGTCGTAACCATTGAAGGTAATGACCAGATGAAATATAATAAAAGCGAGATTCGTGTTAAAGCTGGACAAACAGTAAAATTGACGTTAAAACACGTGGGTAAAATGAAAAAGATGGTAATGGGTCATAACTGGGTTTTATTAACACAAGATGCTGACATGGCTACTGTAGGACAAGCAGGTGCTATGGCCGCAGACAACGACTATATTCCAGCGGATATGACAGATATGATTATTACGCATACTAAAATGCTTGGTGGTGGCGAAAGTGATACCATTGAATTTGAAGCTCCAGCTCCAGGAACCTACACCTTTATGTGTACTTTCCCAGCACACTATGCTTTAATGCAGGGTACGTTTATCGTTGAATAATTATAAATACAAGGTTACGAGGAGTGCAATCTGAGTACCGAAGAAAAAAAGCGCTTAAATAAAATTAATTTTATTTAAGCGCTTTTTTGTTAGTTATAAAAGGAAGATATCTGGGTTAATAAGTAGGCTATTACCTCCTCTTCTATTATTATTTATGCCTTTATAGTAATTGCATTAGCCATAAATAAATCGTCTAAACGCTTTAATTTTGGATATAATTCTTCAGCAAGAATTAAAAATTGACATTTTTCAATACTTTCAGGCACTCGAATAACATCGTTATAATATTTAGCTTTTATCACAAATTCGGCATCTTCAATAACAAACAACTTCAATTGCGTTACATTAATTGCATTTAGAAAAAATAATTTATTTAAACGCTTTGGCGTTACAATTACAATATCCTGACCAATATAAATATCTTCTTTTTCGGTGTCTATATCGTGCTCTTCATAGGCGGTGTAAATTCGTAAATCTGTACGTCTTGTAAACTCTAAAAAAGCATCTTTTAGGTCTATTGCTGCCTGTTTGTCCTTAACGAGTATTAAAGCTCTAGGCGCATCTTCAAAAGATCTACTTCCCAATATTTGCATCGTCCCAATAATCATAGCAGTCGTTTTACCCGCTCCCTTTTTCCCTATGCCATAAATATCTATTCCAGATTTTATTTTCGGTAAAAGTCGTTTCTGAAAAGACGTTGGCGTTTCAATTTCATTGGTAATTAAAGCTTCTTTAATTTCTGGATTTAGCTTTTTAAAAGACATATTTTTCTTCTATTTTTTAAGCCACTAAATTACTCGATATTAATGACGCGGCAAAATACAGTGCCGTTTTGTTTCGATAACAATTAGCGCGTTAGCAACTGCGATTTATTTTTTGGCACGGTGCTTGTATTTTAGTCACTATTCAATCTAAAACCTATTGTTATGAAAAAAATGATCTATTTATTTTCAGCTTTACTATTAATAAGTGTTGCTGTTAGAGCAGAAAGTGAGCCTCATTTAGAGTCCTCAAATTATTCGCGATTTTATGGGTACGATAAGTCTTTCATCTTTGTAGAGCAAGGTATTGAGTTTTCAGTGTTCCCAGATGGCCAGTTTGATTTCCACCTTCCTAGTTACGGCGCCAATATAAATGTTTCAATGGGTTCGCCAAATGTTCATATTAGTTTCAATTCGGGTTACGATTACGGTGCTTATGTGCAATATGATGACTATGGTGCGATTGTTCAAATTGAAAATGTTCCGATTTTTTACGATTACTACGGAAGAATAAATCAAATTGGCAACGTTTTCGTTACTTACAATCATCACGGTTTCGTCTCGCGTCTAGGTGGTTTACACGTGTATTATAATGGCCACAATACGTTTTCTCATTTTAGAGGCTACATAAATGTGCACAACAGACATTATGTGCGTAGACCTTGGCATTCGTATTATAGAATTCCTACACGCCAGTATTGCGTAGTGTATAACAAACCGTACCGAAAACACTATAAAGCGGTGCGTTACCATTACAATTCGCCTTACGTTAACAATAGTAGAAGACGCACGGCGGTTGCCAACAGAAGAGGCCTTTCTATTAAAAGAAATAGAAATTACGCGTCTCGTACCGATGGTAGACAACGTATTGCTAATAATAGCTCTAGAAACCGAAAAACTTCGCGTGCAACATCTTCGCGTTCGCAAAATAAAAGTAATGCAACAAGAAGCACAACACCAAGACGCACCACTGAAGCTCGGTCTGATAAAAACAACACGAGAAATACAAAGGCAAACACACCTAATCGCACGAAGAGAAACGATCGTGTATCGACACCTAAAAGAGCCGAAACAAAATCGGCGCGAACTCAAGAGAGAAGTTCGCGTTCTAAAGGAGAAATGAGAAGTCCTTCGGCCCGTAAAAAAGCGCAACCGAGAAACCCTAAATCAAGGGAACGTTCTTCATCTTCTAACCGTTCTAAAAGTAAATCAGGAAGAATATAAGCTCTTTTGTAATATAAACTTCACCTATTGCTCCTCTTAAGGTTTCAATAGGTGTTTTTATTTAAAACTATTTCTAACGTTTCAATAGCTTATTAATCAAATTTGTAATGTCTATAGATAAATTAAATCGGTAGACAACAAAACCATAAAACACACTTAATAACAATGATTTTAAGGCGATATTAATTACAGGATGAAATGGGAATTCCCAAAAGTAAAAACAGAAGCCGCAAACAGTAATTAAAGCTAAAGTCTTGTAGGTGTTTTTTGTAAATGGTTGCATATTAAATTTTAAATACACAAAAATAACCTTGATTGTATTATATAAAAATATGGTAATACAACTCGCATAAGCCGCTCCATTAATACCAAACTTCGGAATAAAAAGAGTATTTAACAGCACAGTTGAAATTGCTAATAAAACGCCCAAAAACAACACGACTCGGTAATAATCACTATTAAACAGAATCGCATTATTATTACCTAACGCATTATCAGATAATTTCGCTAACCCAATAACAAGAACGATAAGGAGCCCGTTTGTATAGCCGTCTGCCATTAAAACATATAACTGATTGATATTTGAAATAATGATTAGAAAAATAAATCCACTAATTATAAGCAGACTTAACGCACTTTTTTGGTAGAGTCTTTTAAGTTCGACCTTATTACCATCATTTAGCAATTTTGCCGTTAGCGGATACGTTATTTGGTGCATTGAGCGCAAGGGCACTCCAATAACTGCTGCAATATAAATGGCTACGCCATAAAAAGCCACATTTTCTATAGCGACATATTTACCAATCATAAACTTATCAATCTCTAAAATGATATTAGCGACCGAACCCGCAATAATAATTAAAGACGTGTATTTTAATATTCGAGATATCCCCTTAAGTTGAATGTGCTTTATAGACGGAAATCGTAAACTATAAGCATACAATTTCATTATTATCATTCTCACCACATATACCGCTACAATCGCCTGAATTAATTCCTGAGTATCTAAGTAACCAAAATACAACAAAAGCAATAAAACAGTAGTGCACCCCCTATGAAACACTTCTTTCATAAAATTACCAATCACACTTTGCAACTGTACTTTGCTCCACGCGTAAAACACCTCGAAATAAGCAAAAGCAATCGCTGTGATAATAATATACCACGTATAATCGCCCACAATAGGATTTTCTTTAGAAATCCAATCGCTTATAATATCGAAAGCAATAAAACTGATACCAATGGCCGGAATAATAACAATAAAAGGTAACAACAGCATTAAGGTTAAAAACCCGTTTTGGGATTGCCGTGTTTTAAAAGAGGAATAGAATTTTACAATGGTATTATGTACGCCAAACGCCATTAGTGGCATCATTATATTGGCGGTAGATAAAATAAAAGTTATCACACCAAAATAGACAGGATCTATAAATTTGGTAAATAAAAACAATACGTTAATGGCGCCTATTCCAAATCCTACATAGGTAATTACCGTGTTTTTAATAGATTGATTAACGACTATTCCCATTATAAAAGTTCAGCTAAAGATTTGGTTACATTTCTTCGACTGTATTTTTGTAAACCAATCGCCTGGGTTTTTAAGTCACCCCTTTTAAAGGCCTTGTAATGTGTTTTAATTGTAGATTTTAAAGCCTCGTAATCGCCGTAATTAAAATAGCTCCCAGTATTGGTTTCTTTTAAAATATCCTCCACGTCGCTATCAATGGGGCCAATAGCAATTATCGGTCGCTCGGAAACCATATACTCAAATAACTTACCCGGAATAATCGCTTTTGTTTCGTCGGAATCAATTTCAACTAATAACAATAACTGTGTTTGTTTTTGATGCACTATGGCTTCATTATGAGAAACATAACCCACATTATTTAAACAATCATTTAAACTATACTTACTAATAGATTGTACTACAGAATCACTTACAGCGCCAACCAGTTTCAACTGAAAATCCGATTTAAAGTCTTTATCCTCATTTCGTAAATCGTGAAGTACTTTCCATAATATTTCTGGATTTCTTTCTGATAAAAAAGATCCAATATGCGCCAAGCTAAACTTAGAGTCCCTAACGATAGCTTGGGGTTTCTCGACATCATAACCATTAGTTATGACGGTTATTGGTTGTTTGGTTAGTTGCTGAAATTCTTTTTTTGTGTTATTACTCGTCACAATTATTTTATCGGCAGTAGTAAGCACCTGCTTTTCTAAATTTTTATGTTTTTTCTGAGAAGCTTGAGTGAGTCTTAATTTTTTATGATACCCGATCGACGTCCACGGATCGCGAAAATCGGCAATCCACTGTACGCCAAGATTTTCTTTAAGCTGCAAACCAATTAAGTGTAGGCTATGTGGCGGTCCGCTAGTTATAATAGTGTCTATCTTATAATCTGAAATATAAGTAGACAGATACGCCACAGAAGGCTTTATCCACCCTTTTCTGGCATCGGGAATAAAAAAATTGCCGCGAACATAAAGCATTAGCTTCTCTATAATCCCTAATTTTTTATTCTCAGGAATAATACCTTTACTTATGGTTTTTGATTTATTAGACAGAAATCCTGCGAACTTATAAGGCTCTTTTATAGGCTGCTTAAGCACTGTTACTTCATCTGATACTTCAGGTAATAAACTTTCATCTACAATGGGATAATTGGGGTTAGATGGGCAATAAACGATAGGTTCAATTTGAAATTCGGGTAGGTATTTTACGAATTTCAACCAACGCTGAACACCAGGCCCTCCTGCAGGTGGCCAATAATAGGTGATTATAAGTACCTTTTTATTCACTTAATTTCTTTCTGTTTTTAAACTCATAAAACAAACCACCCAGTATTAATATCGCTAAAAGAACAGACGATGCTAACGCAATACTACTTCCGGTTTCTACCACTTGCGGTTCAAATTTAAATTCTATAACACTTCTTCCTTTTGGTGTTTGCAGTCCGCGTAGCGTATAATTTACTTTATGAATAGGTTTTAATTCGCCATCTACATAAGCGTTCCAACCTTCTTTATAATACATTTCTGAAAACACCGCAAACCCTTCATTTAGGTTCTTAGAGTCGTATTTAATATAGTTTGGCCTATAGTCTAAAACAGTTATAGACGCTAAAGAATCTACAGTAAAAGCACTTTCTATAGCTTCATTAGTTGTAATTGCTATTGCTTTATTATCTAATTTATTTAACGCTAGTATTTCTTCGTCTGGAGATGCAACAGATTTTACCTGGCTAACAAACCAAGCATTCCCATTGGCATCTTCATTAGTAAAGACAGCGGTACCTTGCTGTTCGTCTGGTACAATAATATACTTTGCATTAAGCATATTTAGTACGTTAATATTATTCTGAGAAATATAAAAGTCAAACACCTCGTTGTAACGCTTTAATTTTGCAGCGTGATAACCAGTTAAGGAATTATGGAAAAACGATGCTCTAGCCCCGCCAGACGCCAAATCGAACACTCTATAGTGAGATGTGTCTTTAAGTATTTGTAAATCGGAGGTATTAGGCTGATATGGCTGTTCTACTTTATTTGCAGACACAAAATTATCGTTATTAACATAGCGCCTATCTACGCCCACTAAATCAAATACAATTAAGACTGCAAAAACAATAATAACTTTAGTTTCGTTTAATTTTTTCTTTAAGAAGAAGAAAATCGTTCCCGCTGAAAACAATACTAATATTAAGGTTCTTAGAGTATCGTTTGTGAAGAGTGTTTTTCTATCTTCCACTAAAGCACTAGCAAAATCTAAACCATAATTTTCACGAAACATTTGATCTCTCAAGCCTATAAAATCAAAAAATACTGATTTAAAAACTAAAAACACCACGGCTAATCCCGCAGTAATTCCTACAGAATATTTTAAAGCTTTCAGTTTTTCTTCATCACTATTAAAAGCGTTAAACAGCTTCACCAAACCGAAAATTCCTAAAATTGGAACACATAATTCTAAAATAACTTGAACAGAACTTACGGCTCTAAACTTGTTATATAAAGGCATATAATCGATAAATAAATCGGTTAATACACCAAAATTATTTCCGTAAGATAATAACAGAGATAATACTGTACCACCTACTAGCCACCATTTTAAACGGCCTTTTACTAGAAATAAAGCGAATACAAACAAGAAAACAATAACAGCTCCAACATATGCTGGCGCTTCAACAATAGGTTGATCTCCCCAATACATTGGTGCGTGTTTCACCGCTTCTTTAGCTTGTAACGGACTCGCTCCTAACCCTAAGTATGCGTCATAAAGATTTGAATCTTTACCGATATCCTCCCCCATTCCTCCTCCCATAAAGCGAGGAATAAATAAGTTGAATGTTTCTAATTTACCATAGCTATATTCGGTAATATATTCAGTAGTTAATCCTGAAGACGCTGCTTCTTTTTTAGAGCCGTCCGCGTTAATAGTTAACGCACTAGGACCACGTGTGCTTTCTTTTACATATTCTTGCGTCGCTAAAAGCCCTGTAGCATTCAAACCAATAGCAACAACAAGCGCCACCGTTAAAATCCCTACCGATTTAAAATAATGCGGTAACACTTTTTTGCGATACGCATCTACTAAATAAGCGACTCCTAAAACAACAACCAACAGCATCAAATAATAGGTCATTTGATAATGATTTGTCACTAATTCTAAGCCTAACGCAAGTGCTGTAATTATAAAACCAACAATATATTTTCGTCTAAACGTAAGAATAATCCCACTTAAAACCAGCGGAAAATACGCAATGGCGTGCGCTTTAGAGTTATGCCCGACGCCTATAATAATAATTAAATAGGTAGAAAAACCAAAGGCCAAAGCGCCTAAAGCTGCCAGTTTATAATTGACTTTTAAACTGAGTAACAGAATATAAAACCCTATAAAATAGAGAAAAAGATAATCGGCAGGTCGCGGTAAAAACCGAAGTGCCAAATCTAATTGTTTAATGTAGTTGTGCGGATATTTAGCTCCCAGTTGGTAAGTTGGCATTCCAGCAAAACCACTATTGGTCCAATACGTTTCTTGTCCGGTTTCGGCTTTAAATGCTTTGTGTTGCTTAGCCATCCCCTCATAATGCACAATATCACTCTGTAATATTTGTTTACCTTGCAATACGGGACTAAAATAGGCTAATGATAAAATAATAAACCCTACAAACACTAATAAATGTGGCAGGATTTTTTTAAAAGAAACGTGCATAAAATGTGTTAAAACTATGAGCTTGAAAAATACTCATATTTTTCGAGATTATTCAAATTTGAAATTGAAAATAGTTTTAAAAGGTAAAAACAACTGAAGATAAAGCCTAAGCGTTAATCTACTTCCTCATAATCAACATATTCGCCAACATTTTTATTAGACGTTGAATTTTGCGGCATTTTGTCTATTGTGATTTCACCTTCTTTTTCTTTAGTTTGCTGTTTTTGTTGCTTCTGCTGATTAGCAAAATCCTTAAACTGAGCACCGAATTTTTCTTGCACTTTTTTAGAAAAATAGCGCATTATCATCGGTGCAAATAATCGAGATACTATTTTATAACCGTAATAAAATAAAAGAATAAAAAGTATAGTTTTTAAAATTCCCATATTATAGATACTTGTTGGTGTAATTTTATTAAACACAAAAATACAATACTATGAGAGTAATTTCAGAATTAATTCCTTAAAAAAAATATAAAATCTCTATATTTGGAGCAAAACCCAATACCTATGTCAATAAAGAAGTTTTATGCGCTTGCACTTCTCTCTATTGCAAGCTATACTTTAAATGCTCAATATACAGAAGTTATTAATTCTAACCGGCCTGGCGTATCTCGATCGGCATTTTCTGTCGGTACTAACGTCGCTCAGTTAGAAATTGGCCCATATATGATTAAGGAATCGCACACACCATTAAAATATGAAGTGTCTGGTTTTGGTATCGATTTTGCTGCGAGATACGGTTTTTTATTACCTCAACTAGAACTTAATATTGAAGGAACCTACCAAAATGATACGTTTAAAGACAGTCGCTCCGTTATTGCACTAGACACAAAGCGATCTAATTTCAAGAACTTGGTAATCGGGGCTAAATACCTGGTTTACGACCCGTATAAAAATGCGAAAGAAGAAAAACCGAATATTTTTAGCTATCACGCCAACAGAAAATTTAAATGGAATTCTTTAATTCCAGCAGTTGCCGTTTATGCAGGTGCTAATTTCGATTCTAAAGACAACCCATATACTGCACCTGGCGTAGAAGGCATTAGCCCTAAAATAATGGTGTCGACTCAAAATAATTTTTCCAGTGGTTGGGTATTAGTTTTAAACTTCTCTAAGGACAGAATTGGAACAGACTATTCCGATTTCCAATATATTGCCACCGTAACAAAATCGATTACAGATCAATGGGTTTTATTTGGTGAAACTCAAGGAATCCAGAGTGATTTTTATGCCGATAACCTATTCCGTTTTGGAGGTGCTTATTTGTGGGGAAGAAATTTTCAGTTAGATACCGCGGTAACTTTCAATACGAAAGACACACCTTCCGTTTTTGGTGTTAACTTTGGAGCCTCCTACCGATTCGATTTTCATAAGGATAAACTGGATAATGGAACGTCTGCAGAAGATGAAGCAGAACGTAAAGCCAATAAGAAAAGACAAAAAGACAATAAAAAAGCTAATCGCTCTTCTGAAAAGAGAGAAAAAGAAACTCAGGTTATCGATTTCGATGATAACTAATCGCTACTAAACTTATATGATTACAGTAAAAAAAATCGACTCAAAACAAGGCTTAAAAGCATTTGTGAAATTTCCTTTTTCTATTTATAAAGATTCAAAATATTGGGTTCCTCCTATTATATCTCAAGAACTTGAAACATTTGATAAAAACAAAAATCCTATTTTTAAGGATGCTGATGCCACTTTCTTTTTAGCTTATAAAAATGATAAAGTAGTCGGTCGTATTGCGGCAATTACAAACTGGCTTGAAATAAATAACCAAAACCAGAAAAAAATGCGCTTTGGTTGGTTCGATTTTATAGACGACTTGGAGGTTTCTAAAGCGTTAATTAATGAAGTGAAAGCCTTGGGAAATCATCACGATTTGGAATACATGGAAGGCCCTGTAGGTTTTTCTAATTTAGACAAAGTAGGTGTTGTTACAGAAGGTTTTGATCAAGTTGCTAGTATGATTACATGGTACAATCATTCTTATTATGTTAACCATTATGAAGCTTTAGGTTTTAAGGTCGAAAAATCGTACTCCGAGAATAAATTTCCTTTTAAAAACGTACATCCCGATTACTTCTATAAAGCACAAGAACTTATTAAAAAGCGTTATAAACTGCGTGCTTTAAAACTCACTACGACTGAAGAGGTTATGCCATATGTCGATAAAATGTTCGATTTATTTAATTCCTCTTATTCGCAACTATCGTCTTTTGTAGAGATTACAGATATTCAAAAAGAATTCTTTAAGAAAAAATTTATCAGTTTTGTAAACCCCGAATATATTAAATTTGTTGTTGATGAAAATGATGAAATGGTAGCATTTGCTATTGTTTTACCTCGATTTGCAAAAACACTTCAACAGATAAACGGAAAATTATTCCCTTTTGGTTTTTTAAAATTATTGAAAGCTAAAAAAGAAAGTAAGGAAGTGTTATTCTATTTAATAGGGGTAAAACCAGAGTATCAAAATAAAGGAGTACACGCCGTTATTTTTAATGAGTACTATAATACATTTACCGAAAAAGGTATTGAGACGTGCTATAGAACGCCAGAACTTGATGATAATGACGCTATATATAAGATATGGAAACACTTTGATGCCAAAGTAATTATAAGACGTAAAACGTTTAGAAAAGAATTATAAGACGCTACAGTGGGATTTAAAACGGATAGATTTACTTGAAATAAAAACAAAAAAAATCCGATTCAAAAATGAATCGGATTTTTTTTACTTTATATAGTGTCTATTCTCCCATCGCTTTAATTAGATCGGCAGACATACGTCTATAAGTACCATTTACTAAGCGCTCTCTAATCGCTTCGAAAGCATCTAAAGTCTCTTCAACATCTATAAGAGTATGCGTTGCTGTTGGTATCATTCTTAATAAAATCATTCCTTTTGGAATTACGGGGTAGACGACGATCGAGCAGAAAACGCCATGGTTTTCTCTTAAATCTCTTACTAGCGCCATTGCTTCCGGAATACTACCCTCTAAGTATACTGGTGTTACACAACTTTTGGTTGTACCTATATCGAACCCTCTTTCTTTTAAACCCGATTGTAATGCATCTACAATTGTCCATAGATTTTGTTTTAATTCGGGCATTGTTCTTAGCATATCTAAACGCTTCAAAGCACCCACTACAAGTTGCATTTGCAGCGATTTAGCGAACATTTGAGAACGTAAATTGTATTTTAAATAATCAATTATTTCTTGATCGGCAGCAATAAATGCACCTGTACTAGCCATTGACTTAGCAAACGTTGCAAAGTATACATCAATTTCATCTTGAACACCTTGCTCTTCTCCTGCTCCGGCTCCAGTTTTACCTAACGTTCCAAATCCGTGAGCATCATCAACAAAAAGTCTGAAATTAAATCTCTTTTTTAATGCTACTATTTCTTTTAAACGTCCTTGCTCTCCACGCATTCCAAAAACACCTTCGGTAATCACTAAGATACCGCCGCCTGTTTGTTCTGCCATTTTGGTAGCACGTTCTAAGTTTTTTTCTAAACTTTCAATATCATTATGTTTATAAGTAAAACGTTTACCCATATGCAAACGCACACCATCTATAATACACGCATGCGCATCTACATCGTAAACAATAATATCATCTTTAGCAACAAGTGCATCTATAGTAGACACCATTCCTTGATAACCAAAGTTTAATAAATAAGCCGCTTCTTTATTTACAAATTGGGATAATTCATTCTGTAATTTCTCATGAAGATCTGTATGCCCCGACATCATTCTAGCTCCCATTGGGTAAGCCGAACCATAATCTGCCGCTGCTTCAGCATCCACCTTCCTTACTTCAGGATGATTTGCTAAACCCAAGTAATCGTTAATACTCCACGTTATTACATCCTTTCCTTGAAATTTCATTCTGTTAGAAATCTGTCCTTCTAATTTTGGAAAAACAAAATATCCTTCAGCTTGTGCAGCCCATTTCCCTAATGGCCCTTTGTCTTTGTATATTTTTGCGAATAAATCTTTCATTTAATGTATTATCTTAGTTTAGGTGATGCGAAATTAGGCATTTCTACCTTTTTTGCATAATCTTTTTACATTCTATTATTAACAACACAATAACCCGACTAATTTTCTTTATATAGTCAGCTTTTCATTTTGTATTATGTTTCAGTTATTTAACGTATTGTATTGTTTGCGCAGCTTCTTCGTTTTGACTATCGAAAAACCCTTGTTCGTTCATCCATTTATCGCTGTATACTTTACTCATATAGCGCGACCCGTGATCTGGAAAAATAACAACAACAACATCGCTATCTTTAAATTCGCCGGCCTCGTTAAGTTGTTTTACTGCTTGCATCGCCGCTCCAGAGGTGTAGCCTACAAATAACCCTTCTGTGGTAGCTATTTCTCGTGCAGTATGCGCACTCGCTTCATCTGTTACTTTTACAAACTCATCGATAAGATCGAAGTCTGTAGCTGTAGGAATTAAATTTTTACCTAAACCTTCAATACGGTAAGGGTAAATTTCTTTTTCGTCAAATTCGCGTGTTTCGTGGTATTTTTTTAATACAGAACCGTAAGCATCGACTCCAATAACTTTTACGTTAGGATTTTGCTCCTTTAAATACTTAGCCGTTCCAGAGATCGTTCCTCCTGTTCCGCTACACGCTATTAGATGCGTTATTTTACCATTTGTTTGTCCCCAGATTTCTGGCCCGGTACTTTGGTAATGAGCTTCACCATTTAAAGAATTAAAATATTGGTTAATATAGACAGACCCTTTATTTTCTTCGTGTAAGCGTTGTGCCACTTTGTAATACGATCTTGGGTCGTCGGCAGCTACATTTGCGGGACAAATATAAACCTTAGCTCCCATTGCTTTAAGCATATCTATTTTGTCTGGAGAAGACTTAGAACTCACTGCCAAAATACAGTCGTATCCTTTTATAGCACTCATCATAGCAATACTAAATCCTGTATTTCCAGATGTTGTCTCTATAATTGTATCTCCAGGTTTTAAAACACCCTCTTTTTCTGCTTGCTCGATAATATATAAAGCAATTCTATCCTTAGACGAGTGTCCTGGATTAAACGCCTCCACTTTCGCTAAAAAGCTACCTTTACAATTAGAAGTTATTTTTTTTAGTTTAATTAAAGGTGTGTTCCCTACTAGGTCCAACACACTATCATAAACATTTTTATTATCGTCCATAAATATTTTTTACAGGTTACTTTCAGTTAGATAAATGCAACTTAAACCCCGCTAAATTAAGCATTTTTTTTTTAATGCTTAATTCCTTCAAGATCTAATAAAAAGGCATATTCTAAAGCGACCTCTTTTAAACTTTCAAAACGCCCTGATGCACCACCGTGACCGGCATCCATATCAATAGAAAATAATAATTTATTAGTATCCGTTTTTAACTCTCTTAATTTCGCTACCCATTTTGCTGGTTCCCAATATTGTACCTGAGAATCGTGTAAACCTGTAGTCACTAACATATTTGGGTACGCTATAGCTTCCACATTATCGTACGGTGAATACGATTTTATATACTCGTAATATGCCTCTTCATTTGGGTTCCCCCATTCGTCATATTCTCCGGTTGTTAAGGGGATTTCTTCATCTAACATCGTGGTAACTACATCTACGAAAGGCACCGCAGCGATAACGCCATTGTATAATTCTGGTTTAATATTAACGATCGCTCCCATTAACAATCCGCCAGCACTTCCACCCATTGCGTATAAATGTTGGGGAGACGTATATTTTTCATCAATTAAAAACTCAGAACAATCTATAAAATCGGTAAAAGTGTTTTTCTTAGTCAGCAATTTACCGTCTTCGTACCAATTTCTACCTAAATATTCGCCCCCTCTAATATGAGTAATCACATATATAAATCCGCGATCTAATAAACTTAAACGAATGGTAGAAAAATAAGGATCTATCGTCGCACCATACGAACCATAGGCATATTGCAACAGTGGGTTGCTACCGTCTAAAACGATTCCTTTTTTATACACAATAGACATTGGTATTTTCACACCGTCTCTCGCCGTTGCCCAAACACGCTTAGATTCGTAATTATTTTTATCGAAAGTATCGCCTAGAACTTCTTGCTCTTTTTGAACAATTTTCTGACGCGTTAAAAAATTATAATCGATAACAGAGTTAGGATCTGTAAGCGAATTATAACTATATCTTAAAAAGGTATTATCAAAATCGGGATTATTTCCAATGCTTGCGGTGTAGGTTTCATTTTCAAAAGGTAAATAATAGTCCTCTTCTCCATTCCAACTTATAATACGGATTTGGTTTAATCCATTTTCACGTTCATTTACCACAAGATAATCTTTAAAAATCTCAAGATCTTCTAATAAAACGTCTTTACGATGCGGTAAAACATCTACCCAATGCTCTTTTGAAGTATTAGTTTCTAACGTTTTTTGTAATTTGAAATTGGTCGCGTTGTCCTTATTAGTTAGCACATAAAAACTATCCTTATAATGTGCGATAGAATATTCTAATTCGCGTTCTCTTTCTTGAAACACTGTAAAGGTCTCGTCTGGGGTATCGGCATTTAAAATTCTATATTCTGAAGTTAGCGTGCTAGACGAACCAATAATTAAATATTTTTTAGATTTCGACTTATAAACGTAGGTGTTAAACGTATCGTCTTCTTCTGTAAAAACGAGAGTGTCGTTTGAAGCATCAGTATATAATTTATGCTTGTAAATAGTATCCGATCGCAAAGTCACTTCATCTTTCTTACTGTAAAACAAAGTCTTATTATCATTTGCCCATGTCGCGCTTCCGGTGGTGTTTTCAATTTTATCAGAGAACACTTCACGGGTTACTAAATTTTTAATCTGTAAAGTATATTGCCTTCTACTTACCGTATCAATACAAAAACTTGCCATTGTATTATCTGGACTTATAGAAATCCCTCCTAATTTAAAGTAAGCAAAGCCTTTGGCCATTTCGTTACAGTCGAAAAGGATTTCATCGTCGGCATCTAACCTGTCCTTTTTACGTAAGTAAACAGGGTAATCTTTTCCTTTTTCGTAACGCGTAATGTACCAGTATCCATTATACTTATAAGGTACCGAGGTATCGTCTTCTTTTATGCGCCCTTTCATTTCCTCGAACAAATCAGCTTGAAATTTCTCAGTATGCTTTAAAACTCCTTTGGTGTATGTGTTTTCGGCTTCTAGATAATCTATAACCGACTGGTCTTCACGATCGTTTAACCAAAAATAGTTATCAATTCTAACATCGTTATGTCTTTCTAAAATCTTAGGAATTTTATTCGCTATTGGTGGTTGCAATGGTGCTATATTAGTGCTCATAATTTTTAATTCAATGGATGCAAAAATAAAACTTCTAAACAAGAATTGCTGCTCATTTTTGATATATCTCTAGTTTCTATTTTAATACAAATCTATTTTATAAATTTGTAGTCTAATAACTTTAAAATCTAAAATTATGTTTGGTGATATTATGGGAATGATGGGTAAATTAAAAGAGACCCAACAAAAAGTTGAAGAAACAAAAACACGCTTAAATTCTGTATTAATAGATGAACAAAGTAGCGACGGCCTTTTAAAAGTGACACTTACCGCAAACCGAACGATAAAATCTATTGCAGTAGACGATACATTACTTAAAGATAAAGAGCAATTGGAAGATTATTTAGTATTAACCTTAAACAAAGCAATAGAAAAAGCAAGTGCCATTAACGAAGCCGAACTTGCTGCAGTTGCTAAAGACGGAATGCCAAATATTCCTGGTATGGACGGAATGTTTAAATAATTAAAATATAGATTATATAAAAAAAAGGAAGCTGGCGGCTTCCTTTTCTTTATGCTATTTACTGCTATTAATAAGCGGTGCTTACATCGTTCTCAATACTCTCAAAAGATAATCGTGCTGCTCATTTGTATAATCTAAATGTGTAACCAGACGCAATTTACCTTTACCCATAGCACTAATTTGGACATTTTTGGTGTTTAATTTACTTTTAAATTTTCGCTCCTCTTCTTCATTTTTTAAACTAAAAATAACAATATTAGTATCTACTTTTTCTACATTGCTTACTTGAGGCAAATCCTTTAAAACACCTGCTAATTCCTTTGCTTTTTTATGGTCTTCCACTAACCGTTCTCTATTATTATCTAACGCATACAGACCAGCCGCTGCCAAATAACCTATTTGTCGCATACCGCCACCAAAAACCTTTCTAATTCTTATCGCATTTTTCATTATATCCGCATCACCTACTAAAATAGATCCTACGGGGCACCCCAATCCTTTGCTTAAACACACCGAAATGGTATCGAAAATGCGCCCATAATCTTGAGGCGTTTCTTTTGTCTCGGCTAGAGCATTCCATAATCTAGCGCCGTCCAAGTGCAAACCTAAGTGATGCGTATCGCAAACCGCTCTAATTTTTAATATCTCCTTAAAATCCCAGCACGCGCCGCCTCCTTTATTAGTCGTATTTTCTAAAGCCACTAATCGTGTTAACGGGCTGTGGTAAAAGTCGGGCGGATTAATTGCCTCTTCTACTTGTTGCGCCGTAAACATACCACGATGTCCATCTAACAAATTACAAGACACTCCGCTATTAAACGATGCACCACCACCTTCATAATTATATATATGTGCATATTTATCGCAAATTACTTGATCTCCAGGGTTGGTGTGCAACTTAATAGCCGTTTGGTTAGCCATCGTTCCACTAGGAAAAAACACTGCTTTCTGTTTTCCAAATAGTTTTGCTACTTTAGACTCTAACGCATTTACGGTTTCATCTTCGGCATAGACATCGTCCCCTACTTTTGCTTGCATCATAGCCTCCAACATTTCTTTCGTAGGCTTGGTTACCGTATCACTTCTTAAATCTATTATCATCATTAAAAATTTAGAGTATAAAATTATAAAATAACTCGGTAATTCTTTTAGGTTATGACTTATAATTCTAATTTTGTTTAAAACAGAAAATAAATGATAACATCCGATCAAATTAAAGATCTTTCATCCCGCCTTACAGCGCTAAGGCAATATCTTTGACATAGATGCCAAACGTATAGAAATTAATAATGAAGAAGAGCAAACGTTCGATCCTAATTTTTGGAATGATTCTAAAGCTGCCGAAATCATTATGAAATCTCTTCGGAATAAAAAACAATGGGTTCAAGAGTATGCTAAGTCTAAAACTTTAGTTGAAGATTTAGAGGTGCTTTACGATTTTTATAAAGAAGAGGAAGCCACTTTAAAAGAGGTTGAAGCTAAATTCGAACACGCCCAAACTGTTATTGAAGATTTAGAATTTAAAAACATGTTGTCTGAAGAAGGCGATAGTTTAAGTGCAGTGCTACAAATTACAGCTGGTGCTGGCGGTACCGAAAGCTGCGATTGGGCGCAAATGCTAATGCGCATGTATTTAATGTACGCCGAAAAAAACGGATTTAAAGTTAAAGAACTAAATTTTCAAGAAGGCGATGTTGCCGGTATAAAAACAGTGACTTTAGAAATTGAAGGCGATTATGCTTTTGGTTGGTTAAAAGGTGAAAATGGTGTACACCGTTTGGTACGTATTTCTCCTTTTGATAGTAACGCAAAACGCCACACAAGTTTTGCATCGGTGTATGTGTATCCTTTAGTCGATGATACTATTGAAATAGACATAAACCCTGCAGACATAGACATTACAACAGCTCGTTCTAGTGGTGCTGGAGGTCAAAACGTAAATAAAGTGGAAACTAAGGTGCAATTAACGCATAAACCATCGGGCATTCAGATTTCTTGCAGTGAAACGCGCTCGCAACACGATAACCGGTCGCGAGCTATGCAAATGCTAAAATCTCAACTTTACGAAATCGAACTTCAAAAGCAACTGGCACAACGTGACGATATTGAGGCCGGCAAAATGAAAATTGAATGGGGAAGCCAAATTAGAAACTACGTGATGCATCCTTATAAATTAGTAAAAGATGTAAGAACGGCTCACGAAACTGGAAACGTAGATGCAGTTATGGACGGCGATATTTCGGCATTTTTGAAAGCGTATTTAATGAAGATGGGGCAACAAGAAACCGAGAGTAACATCTTATAATTAGCAACACTATAATTATACACCGATTATGATAAAAATATACCACAACCCTAGATGTAGCAAATCTAGACAAGGCTTAGAAATCTTAGAAAATTCTGGAAAGGAATTTGAAATTATAAAATATTTAGACACCGTTCCTAACGAAAGTGAATTAAACGCCGTAATTAAATTACTAAATATTTCACCTTTAGAACTCGTAAGAAAAAACGAAGCGGTTTGGAAAGACTCCTACAAAGATAAAACGCTAACCGATAGCGAAATTATAGCGGCAATGGTCGCACACCCTAAACTTATAGAGCGGCCCATAGTTATTAACGGCAAAAAAGCTGTTATTGGACGACCACCCAGTGCTATACTAAAAATAATTTAATTTAAAAAAGCTGCAAAATTTATACATTTGCAGCTTTTTTATTTTAACAAATCTTTAACCAAACACGATTAAACCAATCTTTAATTTTGCCGTCTT
The DNA here is from genome assembly GCF_008086175.1 of Bizionia saleffrena. GTDB lineage: Bacteria > Bacteroidota > Bacteroidia > Flavobacteriales > Flavobacteriaceae > Bizionia > Bizionia saleffrena. The sequence continues at coordinate 108,936 of NZ_VSKM01000009.1, read as the reverse complement.
ACTCACTAAACCTATCGAAATTAAAACAAAATAATGCAAAAAGTATTTTTATCATTTATTTTTATTGCCCTCTTTTCAACAACAAGTTGGGCGCAAAATAAAAGTAACAGCGAAGTTATTGTCTCAGGAAAAATTCAAGACAAAGACACGAAAACACCTTTAGAATATGCTACTGTAGTGTTAAAAAGTAATATTCCGGGCAAATTAGCAACTGGAGGTATAACCAACGAAAATGGAGAATTTAATTTTTCTGTTGAAACAGGAACCTATACCGTTTCGTTTGAGTATATAGGCTTTAAAACACAAGCGGTTGCCGATAAAATCATTACTAAAGATATTAATTTTGGTATAACATATTTATCCGAAGATGCCCAGGCGTTAGGCGAGGTTGAAATTATTGCTGAAAAAACAACCGTTGAAATAAAACTGGATAAAAAAATCTATAACGTAGGAAAAGATTTAACCGTTCGCGGTGGTACTGTAAGTGACGTATTAGACAATATCCCTTCGGTTTCTGTAGACGTTGAAGGTAATGTCGCTTTACGTGGTAACGATAACGTACGCATTCTTATTAATGGTAAACCCTCTGGTTTAGTAGGATTAAATTCCTCTGAAGCCTTACGTCAATTACCAGCAGAATCTATAGAACGCGTAGAAGTAATTACGTCCCCATCTGCACGATACGATGCTGAAGGTACTGGTGGTATTTTAAATATTATTCTAAAACGTAGTAAATTACAAGGTCTAAATGGTGCCATTACTGCCAACGCAGGTTATGCACCAGCTGCCGGACTCTCTGGAAATATAAACTATAGAACTGGAAATATAAATATTTTTAACACGACAGGATATAGCTACCGAGAAGTGCCGGGACAATCGACAACGTCTAACCGTTATTTTAATAAAGATTATGATGCCAACGGAATACTTATTGCCGATAATCCAGACACCTATTTAGATGAAAGTAGTGAATACGATAGAATAAGAAAAGGATTCAATACGAATTTTGGAGTGGAATGGTATGTCGATGATTCTGCGTCATTAACAACCTCTGTTTTTTACAGAAATAATGATAATGAAAGTAATACCGCTAATACGGTACAACGTTTTGATGAGAATAGAAACTTAACATCCACTAGTTTACGTTTAGATCCAGAATTAGAAGATGATAAAACAATTCAATATGCTTTAAATTTCGATAAACGATTTAATGATAGCGGCCATAAATTAACTTTCGATTTTCAATATGAAGATACTCAGGAGAATGAAAACTCTTTAGTTAACACTAACGGATTAATTTCTGAAAAAGTAGGTAATTTAGAAGATCAACAACGTATTTTATTACAAACGGATTACGTGTTACCTATTGGCGAAAAATCGCAATTCGAATTAGGATACCGTGGAAACTTTAATAACACCACTACAGATTACTCGGTTGCTTTTTTAGACACCGACACCAATACGTTTGAGAGTAGTTCCGACTTAACAAACGTCTTTAAATACAGAGAATACTTAACTGCTGTTTACACTCAATTTGGTAGTAAAATAGGAAAATTTTCTTACCTTTTAGGTCTGCGTTTAGAAAATACTCAAATTACTTTAGACCAACCAACCAGTGGAGATTTTAGTAAGAAAGACTACACCGGCTTATTCCCAACTGTAAATTTAAGTTATCAATTAACCGAGAAAGAAAGTGTAACCTTAGCCTATAGCAGACGTTTAAGAAGACCTTGGTCATTTTTCTTAAACCCGTTCCCATCGCGCTCTAGTATTACGAACGTGTTTCAAGGAAACCCGGACTTAGACCCGAGTTACTCTGGCCAAGTTGATTTAGGTTACATAAAACGTTTTGGCAAATTTACTTTCGATACCTCTGCCTATTATGCACACGCCACAGATGTCTTTAACTTTATAAGTTACGATTCAGGAAACACCGTGTTAATAGAAGGTGAGCAAGTACCTGTTATTAACCGTGGTCCTATAAACTTATCAACGGAAGATCGTCTTGGGTTTGAATTTACGCTAGGCTATCGTGCATCGAAAAAATGGAACATTAACGGAAACTTTAACTTTTTCCAGAATGAAACTGAAGGTATCACACCAAACGGTTTAGATTTAAGTAATAAAAGTACGAGTTGGTTTGCAAGAATTAACAATAAATACACATTGCCAGGTGGCGTAGAATCTCAAACACAATTATTCTATAGAGGCCCTAGTGAAGATGCGCAAAATACTAGAGAAGGATCATTCTCTACAAATTTAGCCTTTAGTAAAGATGTGTTCAACGAAAGAGCTTCTATTTCCTTTAATGTGAGTGATTTGTTTAATAGTAGAAAACGTGTTCAAACAACAACAACGCCTACGTTTTATGCAGAGAGCGAATTTCAATGGAGAGAACGTAGTTTTAACTTATCGTTTACTTACAGATTTAATCAGCAAAAAAACAGACAGGAGCGCCAAAGAAATTCAAATGGTGGTGGGGAAGAGTTTGAAGGCTAATCGCCTTAATACAATTAAATACTAAAGAATTACTATAAATTCTTATAAGGATTACCAACACATATTAAAACCTGAACAGTAGAATTACTGTTCAGGTTTTTTGTTTTGTGGGTTTTTAATTGCAATCCGGCTTGTTGGCAATCTATACACCAATTTGATTTGCAACAAAGTGATTAAATTTAAGATAGAACTGTATAGCTAGAGAAACTTTAAGACTCTAATTGTTATTTCGATGGCACGTTTAACAACCGTTTAAGGCAAACCTCAGACCTGAAAAAGTATGCCTCTCACGCTAGAACATAAAAAAAGGGAAACTGAATAGTTTCCCTTTATAAATATATATAATTTAAAAATTAAGCATCGCGCTTAGCTTTCTTTTCATCTCTAATTTCTTTTAAGCGCTCCATAATACTTCCACCAATCCAGTAAGGAATAATAAAAGCTGTTAAAAATATCATTAACCAAAACCCTATGGTTAAAATAGTTACGAATGCTAAAAAGCCTAAATATTGGTCAAATTCGAACATAATTGATTGTGTCTTGTTTTATATGTAAAGCAAAGATAAGATAAACTGCTTTTTTAAACAATACAAAGTCAATAATTATTAACAGATTTTGTGAAAGGCGCTAAAAATTCTAGTTTAAAAAAAAAGAGCCGTCCGGTTATAGCGCCTTTTAGTGGTCTTAAAATGATACTTTTTAAATTTAATTAGACCACTACTCTATGCTTCAGATTATAGGGTCTCATTAATTAATTGTTTAAATACACTAGATTTTTTCAGATGAAGAAAGCCCTCTCTAGTTTTACATTTAACTTTCAATATGTAAAATCGTTACCTTTTTTGAAACGGGATAAATTCCGAAGAAAAAAACTGAATAGTGCTAAATATCTTATGTTTGTAAATAATAAATGCACTTAAAATTGTAAATTTGTGGGACTAAAATAAACCACAAATTATGGAATTTAGAATAGAAAAAGACACAATGGGCGATGTAAAAGTGCCTGCAGATAAACTTTGGGGCGCACAAACGGAACGCTCTAAAAACAACTTTAAAATTGGTCCAGCAGCCTCAATGCCCTTAGAGATTGTTCACGGATTTGCTTACTTAAAAAAAGCGGCCGCTTATACAAACTGTGAACTTGGCGTTTTATCTAGCGAAAAAAGAGACTTAATTGCTACTGTGTGTGATGAGATTTTAGAAGGTAAACACGACGACCAGTTTCCATTAGTCATTTGGCAAACGGGTTCTGGTACGCAAAGTAATATGAACGTGAATGAGGTGATTGCAAATAGAGCTCACCAATTGGCAGGACATGTGGTTGGTGAAGGAGAAAAAACGATTCAGCCAAACGACGATGTTAACAAATCGCAATCGTCTAACGATACCTTTCCAACAGGAATGCATATTGCTGCCTATAAAAAAGTAGTAGAAAACACGATTCCTGGGGTTATTAAATTAAGAAACACCATCAACGAAAAAGCAATTGCTTTTAAAGAGGTTGTAAAAATTGGTAGAACACACTTGATGGATGCGACACCTTTAACACTTGGTCAGGAATTTTCTGGTTATGTGGCGCAATTAGACTACGGCTTAAAAGCTTTAGAAAACACATTACCACATTTAAGCGAAATTGCTTTAGGCGGAACCGCTGTTGGTACGGGATTAAACACGCCAAAAGGATACGATGTTTTGGTAGCGAAATATATCTCGGAGTTTACAGGGAAACCTTTTATTACAGCGCCAAATAAATTTGAAGCTTTAGCGGCTCACGATGCTATTGTAGAAACGCACGGCGCATTAAAACAATTAGCCGTATCATTAAATAAAATTGCTAACGATATTAGAATGATGGCTTCGGGCCCAAGAAGTGGTATTGGTGAGATTAATATTCCAGCAAACGAGCCAGGTAGCTCTATTATGCCAGGAAAAGTAAATCCTACACAATGTGAGGCTTTAACAATGGTTTGTGCACAAGTTATGGGTAACGACGTTGCTGTAACTGTTGGTGGTATGCAAGGACATTACGAACTTAACGTCTTTAAACCTATGATGGCTGCAAACCTTTTACAATCTGCTCAATTAATAGGTGATGCGTGTTCGAGTTTTAACGCGCATTGTGCTAGCGGAATTGAGCCAAACTACGATGTCATTAAGCAGTTATTAAATAACTCTTTAATGCTTGTTACCGCTTTAAATACTAAAATAGGATATTATAAAGCAGCTGAAATAGCTAACACAGCACACAAAAATGGTACAACCTTAAAAACGGAAGCTGTAAACTTAGGTTACGTTACTGCTGAAGAATATGACGAATGGGTAAAACCAGAAGAAATGGTGGGGTCACTTAAATAATCGACTAGACTATTATATTAAAAGCCAAAATGCATCACTGCATTTTGGCTTTTTTAGTTTCAGTAAGTTTCGTTTATTTTAAGAGGCAGACGAAGGTTACAAAGCGACATATCTTGTTTACATATTCTATTCTCTTTAATAAGAAATTGAAACTATAACCTTATTTTTTAACTCTTGACTTCTGACTCAAAAATCTGTATTCCATTTTTATTGTACTGTTGTAATGATCACCAAAAACCCCACCTTCAAACCCCTAGAAACTCTTCTATTTGTCTTATATTTGAGGTATGAAAAACGCATTAAACAATTCAAAATATAACATTATTGCTATTATTATCTTCGAAATAATTACGTGTAGTATTTCGTTTTCAGCAAATTTTAGCGACCATAGTATTATGTCGACAATTATTAAGTGGACACCAGCAATAATCGGTATTTCTACCCTTTTTGTTTATTTTGTTTCTAGACTTTTCATCAAGAAACTGAACTGGATTATTACGATTTTAGGAATTATTTTAATGTTATATGCGGCACTCACTATCTATGGTACCGATTTTTCACAAACGCTATAAAACAGTTATACACTATGTCTATATTAATAATTAACATACAAGAACTTCTTCAAGTTAGAGAACCTAATGTTTTAAAGGTTTCTGGTGAAGAAATGAAAACACTTCCAACATTACAAAACGCTTATTTGTTAATCGAAAAAGATACGATTATAGATTTTGGCACAATGGATAATTGTAAAGGTATTACAGCCGATACCACCATTGATGCGTCAGGAAAAATCGTTATGCCCACCTGGTGCGATTCTCATACTCATATTGTTTACGCAGGAAATCGCGAGCAAGATTTTGTAGATAGAATTAATGGATTAAGTTACGCGGACATTGCTAATCGCGGTGGCGGCATTGTAAATTCTGCCGAAAAATTACAAAACACTACCGAAGACGCTCTTTACGAACAGTCTGTAGGGCGTGTAAAAAGCGTTATGAAATTAGGAACTGGAGCATTGGAAATTAAATCGGGTTACGGACTAACAACCGCGGCCGAAATAAAAATGCTACGTGTTGTACAACGTATAAAAAACGATTTCCCTATTAAAATAAAAGCGACTTTTTTAGGCGCACACGCTTTACCAAAAGAATATAAAGAGAATAAAGACGGTTATATTGATTTAATTATTGATGAAATGCTGCCAAAGATCGCTGAAGAAAATTTGGCAGATTATGTCGATGTTTTTTGCGAAAAAGGCTATTTCTCTTTAGAAGATACCGAGCGTATTATGGAAGCTGGAAAAAAATACAATTTGGTCTCTAAAATTCACGTGAATCAATTTAATGCTTTTGGTGGTATCGCTTTATCTGTAAAACACAACGCGTTAAGTGTAGATCATTTAGAAGAGTTAAATGACGATGATATTGCTGCTCTAAAAGGAAGTAATACCATGCCAGTGGCCTTGCCATCGTGCTCTTACTTTTTAAGTATTCCATACACACCTGGCCGAAAAATCATAGACGCTGGTTTACCGCTTGCCTTAGCCTCCGATTATAATCCGGGGTCAACGCCGTCAGGAAATATGAATTTTGTAGTTAGCACCGCATGCATAAAAATGAGATTAACACCAGAAGAAGCTATTAACGCGGCAACAATTAATGGTGCGTATGCCATGGGGATTTCTAACGCTTATGGCAGTATTACAAAAGGTAAAAAAGCAAATTTAATTATTACAAAACAAGTGCCTAGTTATAACTATTTGCCCTATTCGTTTGGAGAAAACTTGATTGAAAACGTTATTATAAATGGAAAATTACTAGAATAGCTTCTGCCCCACTTTACATATTAAACACTAGATTCATATAAAAAAAAGACCTAAAACTAACGCGTTTCAGGTCTTTTTATTTTATGCTTTATGGTTGTATTGTACTATCTATTTCTTTAAATTAAAACAATTATTTTAATATAAATTGAGAACTAGAAACTAAATCGGCACCATTAAAAACGTTTACTCTATAACGTCCTTCCTCGAAATCGTTATCTGTTTTATTTATTATAAATTCGCAAATATCTAAGTTAACGTCTTCATAATTAAATTTACTAATTACACTATAGTTCAAAATATCCTCACCAAAAGTAATTTGTTCATTCGCACCTAAAATATTGTTTTTAGGATCTATAACTTGTACATACAACTCTTTATCTCCTGCTTTTACTAATTTATTTTTAGCCACAGTAAAACAGATTCTTAGTTTATCGCTACGTCTTGCACGCTCAGTAGGAATTAACTTTCCCGATGAACGTTCGATAACACCAAAACCTTTCAAATTTAAAGCGTTTAAAACGGACGCATTCTCTACGACATTTGCTAGTTCTGTATTTTGCATTAATAACGAATCGGTAAACATTGTACGTTCTTCTAAACGCACTTTAGTACTGTCTAAAGAAGAAGATAACAATACATTACGCACCTTTAATTCATCATTTTCGGCTAGAACAATATCCATTTCTTTTTGTAAAGCAATATACTTGCTTTTGTAGCGCCAAAGGCTTTTAATATTGGTTTCAGACACCTTTAGCGAGTCGATTAAACCATCAATTCTAGCTTTAGCTTCGACTAAGTTCTGATTTGCCACCCTGCTTTCACCCATTGCAACCTCATATTGGGCAGACATTGCGGTTAAATCTTTAAGTACAGTTGCTTTTTCTTCCGTTAATTGTTTTTCCGTCTCTTTACTGTTTTTGTACAATGAAGATGAAAAGATACTTAAGCCAATAAAAAGTACAATAGCAATTCCTAAAGCGACTTTTAAGCCAGTATTTGCTGTATTATTTGTCATAATGAAATATTTAATATAGTTTAGTTAGTGATAAATTTAATGAATTAATACGCTATCTTTTTAAGGTTTTCAATAAATAAAACTGTAATTTTAAATTTCATTAAACGCAGTTATTATTTGTATGGATAAACTTGTTTTATTAACTAACACGACACTCGAATTGCTTACAAAAACACGTTCGGGAGAAACTAAATTCGGCGAACATTGTAAAGTATTAGCTTCAACTAACGAAATATACGATAATATAAAAAATTTAGACGTTAATTATGTTATATTAGGTATACCTGAAGATGTCGGGGTTTATGCCAATCTCGGTAACACCGGAACTTCGAAGGCTTTTGAAGCTACAATTAAAGTTTTGTTAAATATACAAAGTAACCCTTTTACTCACGCCGATAAAGTTCTTGTTTTGGGTCATTTAGACTTTTCAGAGGAAATAATGGCGATGCCTGCTTTTGATAGAGAAAACCCGAAAGAATTAAAAAAGTTAAGGCGATTGGTTGATCAAATTGATAAAGAGGTTAGCGACGCCATTTATACCATTGTTAAAGCGGGCAAAACGCCTATTATTATTGGTGGCGGACATAATAATGCCTATGGTAATATTAAAGGCGCATCTCTCGCACTCAACCAATCTGTTAACGCCCTAAATCTTGATGCACATACCGATTTTAGAGCGCTCGAAGGCCGACATAGTGGTAATGGTTTTAGCTACGCCTACGCGGAAGGATTTTTAGATAAATACTTTATGTTCGGGTTACACGAAAATTACATATCAAATGCTATCTATGACTCCTTAAACTCAAAAAAGGCCTTAAATTATAATACGTTTGAAGACCTGGAAGTGCGAAAAAGTTTAAGTTTCAAAAACGAGTTGAAACGGGCGTTAGAACACATCGGCAAAAAGCCTTTCGGAATTGAAATAGATTGCGATGCTATAAAAAACATACCCAGCAGTGCAAAAACGCCCAGCGGTTTTTCGGTAGAAAAAGCACGACAGGTGATTCATTTCTTCGGAAAACATAAAAATGCAACATATTTACACATTTGCGAAGCCGCACCAAAGAAAAAACAAGCCACTACCGTAGGGAAACTAATCACCTATTTCATTACCGATTTTATAAACGCAAATACAAAAAACGAGTAAAATAATAGTTGTAAATTTGTCACCTATCATTTTGTGCTTCGCAATGACAACACATTATACTTTAAATTCCCAATGACTAAATGTCTTTAACAATAGTTCCTTTTACGCCCGATAACGCTGCAGCTTTTTATAACTTAAATATAGAATGGCTTAGCGCATTATTTGAAGTAGAGCCTTACGATGAAAAAGTGCTCTCGAATCCTGAAACGTATATAATTAATAAAGGCGGATTTATCTTTTTCGCTAAACTTGAGGGTACCATTGTAGGGACTTTTGCACTAATACCTTTACCTAATCAAGACGCTTACGAACTCACAAAAATGGCGGTCTCACCAGATTATCGCGGACAAAAAATTGGTCAGCAGCTTTTAGAATTTTGTATCGATTTTGCGACCCGAAAAAACGATTTCCGATTACTGTTATATTCTAGCCGTAAGTTAGAAAATGCTATTCATTTGTATAGAAAATATGGTTTTAAAGAAATTCCTGTTGAAGACCACTGTGTTTATGAGCGCTGTGATATTAAAATGGAATATAAGCCAAATTAAATAAGGTTCTGTAATTGCACATATTGAAGTAAAATAACCGTTTTAGCATCTCGAATGCTGTTATCTTTTAAAAGTTGTAACGCTTCAGTGAATGGCATTTCCAAAACGGCTATCTCTTCATTTTCACCCTCCAATCCGCCGCCAGAATTTATTTTCATTTCTGGTGTATATTCGGCAACAAATAAATGCATTTTTTCGGTAATGGCACCTGGTGACATATAAACTTCCATTATTTTTATAGCGGTTGGTAGTCGGTAGCCCACTTCTTCCTCCGTTTCTCGAAGTACGCACTCAAGCGGCTTTTCATTTCCATCTATAAGCCCTGCACAAACTTCAATCGACGTCCCTTCATTTTTAGTATTCAAATACGCAGGCATTCTAAATTGTGCCGTTAAAATAACCGTTCGCTTTTCTGAATTATATAATAAAACACACGCGGCATCACTGCGATTATAGACTTCGCGAGATACCGTTCGCCATTCTTTATTTTTGAACTGAAAATCGAAATTTATCCGATTTAAAAGAGCCCATTCATTAGATAATGTGATAATTTCAACATTTTTCACTTTGTGTGTCATAGCAGAACGATTTAATTTGTTGTAAAGTGCAATATATTTATAAGCTACTAATTTTTAGTCTGAAATAAACAAATTATATTTATCCTCAAATAAAAAATAGTTAAATGAGAACCACCAATATTATAGTATTAGCGGCATTATTAAGTTTTAGCAGCTGCAAAACAGACGAAAAAACGGACGTTAAAACGGAAGACACTACAAAAACAGTAGTAGAGGCACCAAGAAAAACACCTTTAGAGATTATTCCAATAAACCACGCCACGATGAGCATTGAGTACGGTGTCGATATTATTTACGTTGATCCTGTTGGCGATTTTAAAGCTAAAAACCTTAATATGTCTCCAAGTTATATCTTGATAACTGATATTCACGAAGATCATTTTAGTTTACAAACCTTAGAATCTTTTAATTTACAGGGTACTAAAATTATAGCACCTGCGGCTGTAAAAGAAAAAATGAGCAAAAACTTGGCAGCACAGACCATTGTATTAAATAATGGAGAAATACAAGAAGCACGAAATTTCTCGGTTGAAGCGGTACCAATGTACAATCTAAGAGAAGAAGCGCTTAAATACCACCCGAAAGGACGAGGTAACGGTTATATTTTAACCTTGGGTGAACAGCGTATTTATATCTCTGGTGATACGGAAGATATTCCTGAAATGAGAGCGTTAAAGAATATTGACAAAGCATTTATTTGCATGAATTTACCGTACACTATGACGGTTAAAAGTGCGGCAGACGCTGTTGTTGCTTTTGCTCCAAGAGAGGTATACCCTTACCATTACAGAGGTACAGAGGGTTTAAGCAATGTTGAATTATTTAGAGAATTAGTATTACAAAGAAATAATAATATTGAAGTAATCCAGTGGGATTGGTATAAAACTAAAGAATAGTAATAGTCTAAATACCTAAGGTTTGTAATAAATAACTTTAGCTTTTAAATGCAAAAAGACGGTCTTTTCAGACCGTCTTTTTTTATATACAATTAGTATTTAGCGCTCTTAAAATTAGCGTACTAACTTTTTATACTTAAGACGTTTAGGCATTAAATCACCACCCAATCGCTTCTTTTTATTTTCTTCGTATTCACTAAATCCACCTTCAAAGAAATACACTTGCGAATCGCCTTCAAATGCTAAGATATGCGTACAGATACGGTCTAAAAACCAACGGTCGTGAGAAATAACTACGGCACATCCTGCAAAGTTTTCTAATCCTTCCTCTAACGCACGAAGCGTATTCACATCTAAATCGTTAGTAGGCTCATCTAATAACAATACGTTTCCTTCTTCTTTTAAAGTCATTGCTAAGTGTAAACGGTTACGCTCTCCACCAGACAATAATTTTACTTTTTTATTTTGTTCGCCTCCAGAGAAATTAAAACGACTTAAATAAGCGCGGGAATTCACTTCTTTTCCGCCCATCATTACCAACTCTTGCTCGTCGCTAAAGTTTTGCCAAATTGTTTTTTCTGGATCAATATTAGAGTGTTTCTGGTCTACGTAAGCTATTTTTGCTGTATCCCCCACTTTAAACTCTCCTTTATCTGCCTTTTCTTCACCCATAATCATTCTGAAAATGGTTGTTTTACCTGCACCGTTTGGTCCGATAACTCCAACAATACCTGCTTGTGGTAAATTAAAGTTTAAATCTTCATATAGCAATTTGTCATCGTAAGCCTTACTAACGCCCACAGCTTCAATTACATTTGTACCTAAACGCGGTCCGTTAGGAATGTAAATCTCAAGCTTTTCGTCCAGTTGTTTTTGGTCTTGACTCATTAACTTATCGTAGTTATTAAGTCTGGCCTTCTGCTTTGTTTGTCTTCCTTTTGCACCCTGACGTACCCAGTCTAACTCGCGTTCTAATGTTTTTTGACGTTTAGAAGCTGTTTTGCTTTCTTGCGCCATACGTTTCGATTTTTGATCTAACCAAGACGAGTAGTTTCCTTTCCACGGGATACCTTCACCTCTATCCAATTCTAAAATCCAACCTGCCACATTATCTAAGAAATATCTATCGTGCGTTACAGCGATAACAGTTCCCTTATATTGTGCTAAATGGTGCTCTAGCCAATGTACAGATTCTGCATCTAAGTGATTGGTAGGCTCATCTAGCAATAACACATCTGGCTCTTGTAATAATAAGCGACACAATGCGACACGACGACGCTCTCCACCAGAAAGCACACTAATTTTTTTATCACCATCTGGCGTACGTAACGCATCCATAGCAATTTCTAATTTGGTATCTAATTCCCAAGCGTTCGACGCATCAATTTGATCTTGAAGCACAGATTGTCTAGCCATTAACTTATCCATTTTATCGGCATCGCTATACACTTCTTCTAAGCCAAACTGGTCGTTAATTTTATTATATTCGTCAAGAATAGCAACAGTTTCTGCCGCTCCTTCTTTTACAATTTCTAAAACTGTTTTCTCTTCGTCTAGTTTTGGTTCTTGCTCTAAATAACCTACTGTATAATCTTGCAAAAACGTAACATCACCTTGAAAATTATTATCAACCCCTGCTATAATTTTTAATAATGTAGATTTTCCCGAACCATTAAGACCTAAAATTCCAATTTTAGCCCCATAGAAAAAACTTAAATATATATTTTTTAGAACTGGCGTATTCGCACCAGGAAATGTCTTGGTTAAACCAGACATCGAAAAAATTACTTTTTTATCGTCAGACATATTTATTTATAATTTATTATTCATTACTCCGCTTTATTCCAAACGCTTCAATTTACATTCTCTATACTCTTCCCTTCAAGGCATTAAAAACCCATGCAATAGCAAAGAAACCAATTCCTACCGATGCAAAACCCCATCCTGCCACATCATCGTATCTAAAAGCGCCTAAAGCGATAAGCCCTAGTCCTACTATTATCATTATTGTAGTAGCCCAAGCTAGTACCGTATTTTTATTCATTGCCATTACAGTCTTCTTTTAAAATTAGTGCAACCACAAATATCGTTGTTTTAGTGATAATACGCACATTTTATAGGGCTTAATTTTTAAAATTTATAGTTAATAACCAAGGGGTAATAACCAATTATAGTGCACTCTTAAAGGTCGCTACAGCTTTTTTTAACTCCGTATTTAATGCTTCATTTATGATTTTATCTTCGGAAAAATTATCGTTAAAAAATGGCAGTGAAAACGTTTCTGTTATTGTTGCATTATGTAAAGGAAAGCGTTCTTTGGCCATTGCTAATACTGAAGAGCCACCACGACTACCAGGCGAGGTTGCCATAAGAAGCATTGGTTTATTAAAAAACGTTTTTGACTCGATACGAGACATCCAATCGAAGGCATTTTTAAAAGCTGCTGAATACGCGCCATTATGTTCTGCTAAAGAAATGACCAACCCATCGGCTGTTTTTATTTTTTCTAATAAGCGCTTAGCATTTTCAGGAAACCACTCTTTCACTTCTTTATCGACTCCAAATAGAGGCATTTTATAATCGTTTAAATCTAAAACTTCGGTCGTTTCCTTTTCTATTAAAGAGCAAGTGTATTCTACTAATTGCTTATTTATAGATTGTTGACTAGTACTTCCCGCAAAGGCAATAATTTTCTTCATAATATTTCGAAATTTTAATAGCAAAAGTAAACAAAATACTTTGTTTCTTTAAATATACTAAATCCACTTTTAGGACTTTCGTAGGTGTTTCAACTTTCGTACTTTAGCCAAAATATACAATTTCACACTAATGGATATCAACTTCAATAAAAACGAGGATCATAATAAGCTTCTAGTTTCAGATTTAAAAAAACGTCTTGTACATGTAAAACTTGGTGGCGGAAAGAAACGCATCGAAAAATTACACGCTCAAAATAAATTAACGGCTAGAGAACGTATTAATTATTTATTAGATTCGAAGAAACAATCTATTGAAATTGGTGCTTTTGCCGGAGACGGTATGTACGAAGAGCACGGGGGTTGCCCATCTGGTGGTGTAGTTGTTAAAATGGGTTATGTAAAAGGAAAACAATGTATTGTTGTTGCCAACGATGCCACGGTTAAAGCCGGTGCGTGGTTCCCTATTACAGGAAAAAAGAATTTAAGAGCACAAGAAATTGCTATAGAAAATAGACTTCCTATTATATATCTAGTGGATTCTGCGGGAGTTTATTTACCACTGCAGGATGAAATTTTCCCTGATAAAGAGCATTTTGGTCGAATTTTTAGAAATAATGCGATAATGAGTAGTATGGGAATTACCCAGATTGCTGCAATTATGGGAAGTTGTGTTGCTGGTGGGGCCTATTTACCAATTATGAGCGACGAGGCTATAATTGTAGAAAAAACAGGAAGTATTTTTCTTGCGGGAAGCTATTTAGTAAAAGCGGCCATTGGTGAATCTATAGATAATGAAACACTTGGTGGTGCAACAACGCACTGCGAAATTTCTGGGGTAACCGATTACAAAGCTAAAGATGATAAAGATGCTTTAGATAAAATTAAAAATATTATTGATAAAATCGGTGATTTTGACAAAGCTGGTTTTAATAGAATTGACGCTAAAAAACCTACTGAAAATCCTGAAGATATTTATGGTATTTTACCTAAATCGCGTGCCGATCAATACGATATGTATGAAGTGATTAAACGCTTAGTAGATAACTCAGAATTTGAAGAATATAAAGCAGATTACGGAAAAACCATTATTACAGCGTACGCTAGAATTGACGGTTGGGCTGTTGGTATTGTTGCCAATCAACGTAAATTGGTAAAAACAAAAAGAGGTGAAATGCAATTTGGAGGTGTTATTTATAACGATAGCGCAGACAAATCTACACGATTTATAGCTAACTGCAACCAAAAGAAAATTCCTTTAGTGTTTTTACAAGATGTTACCGGTTTTATGGTAGGAAGTAAAAGTGAGCACGGCGGAATTATTAAAGATGGTGCCAAAATGGTAAATGCTGTTAGTAATAGTGTGGTCCCTAAATTTACGATAATTATTGGTAATAGTTATGGAGCTGGAAATTACGCAATGTGCGGTAAAGCTTACGATCCAAGATTAATCGCGGCGTGGCCAAGTGCTGAGTTAGCAGTAATGAGTGGTAAAAGTGCTGCCAAAGTATTGTTACAAATTGAAACGGCATCGCTAAAAAAGAAAGGCGAAACCATTACTAAAGAAAAAGAAGAAGAACTTTTTAATAAAATTAAAAAACGTTACGATGAGCAAGTTTCGCCATATTATGCGGCATCTCGTATTTGGACCGACGGTGTAATCGATCCTTTAGACACGCGTACTTGGATAAGTATGGGTATTGAAGCAGCAAACCACGCGCCTATAGAGAAGAAATTTAATTTAGGTGTTATTCAGGTTTAATATTGAGTAGCATTTAAGACGCAATTAGTTATAGAAAAAAAAGGAACGCATTGGCGTTCCTTTTTTTGTTGCTATTAATCTCTACTCTTATTTTATAGCTTCTACTAATCGTATAAATTCTGCCCTATACCCTGCTTTATCTGCTCCTCTTCCTGCTTTTGCTAAAGCAACAACATCTTTTGCTGTGGTGCTATTATAAAACTGAGAGTCTCTTAATTGCATTCCGAATAAAACTACCGAAGCCGCAAAACTCATATCTTCGGAAGGTGATTCAGTAGTATCTGAAGCCACGTGAATCATCTCGATACTTTTATCTCCGTCGGGTTTTTTGTATCTAAATTTTACCGTTAGCAATTCATCAGAAAACGCTGTATTTGTTTCATTTTTCGTGTATTTTAAATCGTTAAATACTTCTAAGTACTCACTTTTCACGCCTACAGGCATCACTTCGTACAATGCCGTTACCGAGTGACCGCTTCCCAATTCGCCAGCATCGATAGCGTCGTTTACAAAATCTTCATCTTCCAATAATCGGTTTTCATATCCTATTAATCGGTAGGCTTGTACCTTACTCGGGTTGAATTCCACTTGAATTTTTACATCTTTAGCAATCGTATATAGCGTGCCGCCAAATTCCTTTCCAAAGATTAATTTGGCTTCTTGCATAGTATCGATATACGCGTGATTTCCGTTGCCTTTATTAGCTAGTAATTCTAACTTATCATCTTTATAGTTCCCCATTCCGAAACCTAAAACCGATAAAAATACACCTGTTTTTCTTTTTTCTGTGATTAATTCTTCCATCGCCAAATTACTTGAAGCGCCAACATTAAAATCGCCATCGGTAGCCAAAATAACACGATTGTTTCCGTTTTTCTTAAAGTTATCAGTAGCTAATTTATAGGCTAATTCTATGCCTTGGCCACCAGCAGTACTCCCTCCGGCCGCTAAATCGTTTAAAGCTTTTAAGATTTTATCTTTATGTTTTCCAGAAGTCGGTTTTAAAACAACGCCTGCAGCTCCAGCATAAACAACAATAGATACGTTATCTTTTTCTCTTAGCTGATTAACTAACAAACTAAACGCCGATTTTAATAACGGCAATTTATTTGCTGAATTCATTGATCCCGAAACATCAATTAAAAAAGTGAGATTTGACGCCGGGATAGCCTCATTTTCATACGTTTTACCCTGCAAACCAATTTTTACTAATCGTGTGTTTGCATTCCAAGGTGTTTTTATCTGCTCTGTATTAATAGAAAACGGAGCTTCATTTTGAGGTTGTGGATAGTTATAACTAAAATAGTTCACCATTTCCTCTATTTTTACCGCATTTGCAGGAATATCTTGTCCGTTATTAATTAATCGTCTTACATTGCTATACGACGCTTTATCAACATCTATAGAAAACGTAGATAACGGAGATAGTTTTGTACGTTTAAACTTATTTTCGTGAATTTTAGTGTATTCTTCGTTGCTTAAGGCTTCTGTATGAAAAGTGGTATTAGGTGAATTAGGCGCTTTAAATTGGCTGTTTTTAGTGGTAATAACTATAACCCCATTCTTCCCTTGACTACCATACAACGCGCTACCTGCAGCACCTTTAATTACATCAACGTTATTGATTTCATTTGGGTTTAAAGAGTTCAGTGTATCATCTGTAGAAATCACACCATTTATAACAACCAAAGCCTTAGTACCCTCTCCTTTAATAGATCTGTTACCACGAAGTACAATTTTTCTTGTACCACTATTAATCTTTACACCAGACACTTTACCCGATAGGGATTGAACAACATTAGGATGGTTAGCTCGCGTTAATTGCTCCGTACGTACTACTTGCGTGCTGTACCTAATTCTATCTTTTTTTCTTTTTGTCCCCAAGGCCGTGATCACAACTTCATCTAACGACTCTTTATCAAGTTGCATCGCAAAACTTAACGTTGATTGTCTTCTTATTTTTCGTTCTTCGGTACTATAACCAACAAACGAAAACACTAAAACAACACCGCGTTCCACTGAAATAGTATATTCCCCGTCAAAATTAGTTTGCGTTCCAGAAGTTGTGCCTTTAGCCACTATAGTAACACCGGGCAACGCGAGTCCGCCTTCATCCGAAATAATTCCAGAAACGGTTTGTTGATTTTGTGCGTATAATTGCACCGAAATGAGAAAAATAAATAATGTATAGAGTCCTGTTTTCATAATCTATGGTTTTAAAGTTTATAGTAAAACTATAACCAAAGACGCTAGAATAAAACCGATAATGAGTGAAACGCGTGTTTGAATGAGTGAACGCTAAATTATTAACTATTCAATAATGTCTGATAAAAGATACAATACCGTTTCACGTTTATAATCAAGAACAAAGAATTGACTTACGCTTTCGGACACACAGATGAATTTAGAAGAAAAAGCTGCTTTGCTATCGCCTCAAAATCATTAATAAAAGTACGACTTGATTTCGTAAAGCTATTGAATCGCTTTACCTTAAAAAGGTCTTAGAAATACACTAGAAATGAAACTGTTTTTAATAAAATACTGATAAATTTTATGCCTTTTTTAAAAGGGCTAACGTTTTTTGACGTTGAATTTTTCCTGACGTCGTTTCAGCAAAAGCGTCTATAAAATAAATAGCTTTCGGTTTTTTATAATTTTCCAATACTGCAAATACTGAAGGGGTTATAATCATTTCATCACCTTCAATAACAAGAATTAACGCTTCACCTAAGCGATCATCTGCTTCTGAAGCTATAAAAAAACGAGAATGAATTTGGCGTTTTAAAGCCGCTTCAATTTGTTCGGGATGCATTTTTACACCACCAGAATTAATTACATTATCAAAACGTCCCAACCATTTAAATGTGGTTGTGGACTGTAATTCGACAATATCATTCGTCACAATTTTACTATCTAATAAAAGAGGAGCTTCAATAACTAAACATTCGCGATCGTCTTGATAAATTATAATATTTGGTAGAATTTCAAAACTTAAAAGAGCGGTGTTTACAGTTGAAACCTCGGTTATAGTCGATAAATTATTGAGCTGTTTCACGGCAATATGAGAGACTGTTTCTGTCATTCCATACGTTTCGTAAATAGTGGTTTTTAACGGCTGTATTTTATCTAATAAAGCGTTAGAGACTGGTGCGCCACCCACAATAAGTTGTTTTATATTCTGTAATCTATCCTTAGTTTTTAAGAGCTGCATTGGTACCATTGCAACGAAATCGTAGACCGTATCTCTATTAAAATCAACGTCCGATTGTGGCGAGACGCCATCTATTTCCAAGCCTAAAACCATAGCACGAACCAACATCATTTTTCCTGCAATATAGGTCGCAGGTAAACACAACAATGCTGTGCTTTTCGGTTTTAAATTGAAATAAAGTCCCGTTGCTAAAGCCGAATTAACCATCGCTTGCTTTTGTATCTCAATCGCTTTCGGCGCGCCCGTAGAACCCGATGTTTTCGCGTGTAAAACGGGACTATCTTCTAACCATTGCAAGAGAAATTCACCTATTTCCTTTTCAAAAACTGCGCCTTCTTCAATAAAAAAGTGAGCCTTTTCTTTTAAAGTTGTAGTCGTGAATGCGCTTCCATTCAGTTTAAAATGAGGATGTATCGTTTTATAATCGGGCATTCTCTATATCATTATTTACCGCTTCCGTTGGTACTTCTTCAATTTTTCCGAAAAGCTTATCCTGCCAATTATTCCATTTATAGCGTTTACTAAATATGAATAGTAGTATCGGGAACACTACAAAAACAGGTAGAATAATTTGAAAAACACTAAACTCTAAAGGGTCTGACACATCTTTTAAAATAGAATGTGTTTGAAACGCCGTCCAATCGGCTGTAACTAATAACGCCGTAAACAAGTTATTCGCCGCGTGAAAACCCAAAGCGAGCTCCAAACCTTCGTCCATTAACGTTATTATTCCCAAGAAAAAACCAGTCCCAATATAATACACCATAATAAAGTAGCCTATTTTCCCTACTTCGGGGTTAGCAATATGCATCACGCCAAAAATTACCGATGTAATCACCAATGGCAACCATCGGTTTTTTGCCATAACACCAATACCTTGCATTAAATAACCACGAAATAAATACTCTTCAAAACTGGTTTGAATTGGTACTAATACAATAGCAATAGCCGCCAAGAATAAGAAGGGAACCAACTCGAAATTGAATAAATAATGCTCCGGAGATACGATATAATCGACTAAAACTAATGCCGAGGACAAAATACCCCATAAGAAAAAGGAAAACCAGATGCGTTTCCAATCAATCTTTTTTCTAGAGGTTGTAAGCGACGTTATGGTCTGTCCGTGAATGTATTTTACCCAGAAAAACAAAGCTCCTAAAGCAATTGCCATAGGCACTAAACTTTCAATTAGAAATCGGTTTTTGCCTTTACTTGCCACTTCTTTTCTAATAATAGCATCGACATCTAAGTCTAACACTTGTATCATTAAAAACTGAAGTGCCATCATTCCTAAAAATAACCCTGGAATAATAAAATATTTCCAATATCCTAATTTCCCCGTATATGCTTGTTGAATGTAATTCATATTAATCTAAGTTAAAATCCCATGTCTTAGTTGTACTATAATGTAAAGCTCCTTTTTTCACTTCCAGAGGCGAGTCGAAATTATTAGTAAATAAATTCCCTGTCCCTAAACCTTGAGGCTTATTATTCTGTTTTAAATGCGTGTATTGTGCAATAGCGTTTAAACCGACATTACTTTCTAACGCACTCGTAATCCACCAGTCTATATTTTGGTTTTTGGCTAACTCAATCCATTCATCCGTACCTTTAAAACCGCCGACAAAACTAGGTTTTAAAATGATGTATTGCGGCTTAATATAGTGCAATAACTCTTGCTTTTTTTCTTTTGAAAACACGCCAATTAATTCTTCGTCTAAAGCAATCGGCAAAGGAGCGTGTGCACACAAATGTGCCATAGCATCCTTTTGATGTTGTTTTATAGGCTGCTCGATAGAATGTAATTGTAACTCTGCTAAGCGTTTTAATTTCTCTAACGCATTTTCTGCTGTAAATGCACCGTTCGCATCCACACGTAATTCAATATCGCTAGGTAAAAACTCTTGCCGAATAGACTTCAATAATTCTATTTCTGTTTCAAAATCGATGGCTCCAATTTTCATTTTAATACACGAAAATCCAGCGTCAATTTTAGCTTTTATTTGTTTACTCATAAACGTTTTTGTACCCATCCAAATCAATCCGTTTATAGGAATCGATGCTTTTCCTTTTGTAAATTCTGAAGGAAATAATTGAAAAGGATGCGACGCTTCTAAAGATTTAAAAGCCATTTCTAAACCTATTTGAATACTTGGGAACTCCATGTTTTTAGACCATAGAGAAGCTAATCCCTCTCCAATATTTTCGCAGGTGTATTTTAATTGTGGTTCGTAATCCGGACGGTCATCTATAGACAATCCTCTTAAAATACCACATTCGCCTACTCCCGTTTGATTGTCCTTTTTTAAAATAATGAACCACGTTTCCTTCGTTTTCAAAACGCCTCGCGATGTCCCGCTAGGCTGTTTAAATTCTAAAATATGCTTGTAATAATTTGCTTTCATAAGTCTATCAAAAATAGTTAATATTTTTTGTACTTTAGTGAGATAAGCACAAACTTTAAATGGCAGATTTTCCTGATCCTATTTTATACGCTATTCCCTTTTTTGTAATCGCAATGGGCGTGGAAATTTACGTTGTTACTAAGCGTGGATTAAAGGGATACCATACTAAAGACGCCGCATCGTCTATTGCTATGGGATTAGGAAATGTATTTCTAGGCTTTTTTAGCAAACTTATTATTTTTGCCGCGTTGTTCTTTATCTATGAAAATTTTAGACTGTTTACCATTCCTATAACGTGGTGGAGTTTTGTTATCCTGTTTTTTTTGGATGATTTGTCTTATTATTGGTTTCATAGAGTTTCGCACAAATGTCGCTTGTTTTGGGCCTCGCACGTGGTGCATCATTCGTCGCAATACTATAATTTAAGTACGGCATTACGGCAAACGTGGTCGGGCGGATTTTACTCTTTCATCTTTTGGTGTTGGCTACCGTTCTTAGGATTTCATCCCGGGTTAATAGCCTTACAGATGTCCGTGAGTTTAATTTATCAGTTTTGGATTCATACCGAAGCTATCGATAAAACACCTAAATGGTTTGAAGCTGTGTTTAACACCCCATCGCATCATCGAGTACATCACGGTAGCAATCCGTTGTATTTAGACAAAAATCACGCTGGGATATTGATTATTTGGGATAAGTTCTTTGGCACTTTTCAGCCGGAGTTAAACACCGAAAAAGTAGTGTACGGTTTAGTAACAAATATAAACACTTATAATCCTTTAAAAATCGCGTTTTTAGAGTGGTCGCATTTGTTTACAGATATGTTTACCGGCAAAAAGTCACTGAAACATCGAGTACTGTATTTTTTAAAACCGCCGGGATGGAAACATAATGGTACGGGGAAATCTTCGCAAGATCTAAAAGAAGAATGGCTTAAA
Source organism: Bizionia saleffrena (assembly GCF_008086175.1). Taxonomy (GTDB): domain Bacteria; phylum Bacteroidota; class Bacteroidia; order Flavobacteriales; family Flavobacteriaceae; genus Bizionia; species Bizionia saleffrena. The sequence goes on along the minus strand of NZ_VSKM01000009.1, from coordinate 87,061 downwards.
GACCAATTAAAATAAATGCCCTACACCCAATAAAAGAGATAGCAAAACGGTAGAAAGTGCTAATTTTTTTAATTCGGAATCTAGATCTCTGGGGCGTGTATTATTCTTAACTGTGATTATATGCTTAATTATGGGAACGTAAGCTAGAATAAACACCAAATTAAATGGCGAGGTATAGTATAAAACACCAAATACAAAAGAACTAATAAGTGCTCCAACCACTAAAAAGTAGTGATAATTTTTAGAGCGCTTAACTCCTAATTTAACCGCTTTAGTAATTTTATTAGATTTAATATCACTCTCGATATCACGCATATTATTGAGGTTTAAAACTCCTGCGCTTAACAAACCAATACTAATCGCTGGTAAAAACGTTACGTGATCTATTTGTTTGGCAAATAAAAAGTAACCACCAATAACGCTAACCAGCCCAAAAAATATAAATACAAAAATATCACCCAAACCCTTGTAACCATAAGCACTATCGCCAACCGTGTATTTTATTGCGGCTATTACAGACAGAATACCTAACACAAAAAATAAAAGAATCAACAATAGATTTTCAGAGCCAAAAGCCATGAATATTAAAAGTATAGTTAAAATGATACTTATAAAAACATTCAGTCTAATAGCATTAAGCATACTTTTTGGAGTGATTGCACCACTTTGTATAACCCGTTGCGGACCAATACGGTCGTTGTTATCTGTTCCTTTTACACCATCGCCGTAATCGTTAGCTAAATTAGATAGAATTTGATAACTTAAAGTTACCAAAATGGCAAGTAAGAAAATTAACCAATCGAAAACACCATTGTATTCGGCCAGACAACCGGCTACAATAATGCCCGAAATAGAAAGTGGTAACGTTCTTAATCTAATTGCAGATAACCAAATGGAAAATCTATTCATAAATAACCGACTATGGAATCCACTGTTTCGGGAAATTAGGCTTTCTTTTCTCTAAAAAGGCGTCTCTTCCTTCTTTAGCTTCCTCTGTCATATAGGCCAAACGTGTTGCTTCGCCTGCAAATACCTGTTGTCCTACCATACCATCGTCTGTTAAATTCATAGCGAATTTAAGCATTCTGATGGACGTTGGGGACTTTTCTAAAATTTCTTGTGCCCATTCGTAAGCCGTCGTTTCTAATTCGTCATGAGGAATTACAGCATTCACCATTCCCATATCGTAAGCTTCCTGAGCAGAATAGTCGCGACCTAAAAAGAAAATTTCACGTGCTTTTTTCTGTCCTACCATTTTTGCTAAATAGGCAGAACCGTAACCGCCATCAAAACTCGTAACATCGGCATCCGTTTGTTTAAAAATAGCGTGTTCTTTACTAGCTAACGTTAAATCGCAAACCACGTGTAAACTGTGTCCGCCTCCAACGGCCCAACCCGGAACAACAGCAATAACTGCCTTTGGCATAAAACGGATAAGACGCTGTACTTCTAATATATTTAAACGATGGTAACCATCTTCGCCAACATAGCCTTGGTGACCTCTCGCTTTTTGATCGCCTCCAGAACAGAACGAATAAATTCCGTCTTTTGTTGAAGGGCCTTCCGCAGATAATAAAACAACACCTATACTTATATCTTCTTGCGCATCGTAAAAAGCTTCGTATAATTCTTTTGTTGTTTTTGGTCTAAATGCATTTCTTACATTAGGTCTGTTAAACGCTATTCGTGCTACTCCGTTACATTTATTATAAGTGATGTCTTCAAAGTCTTTAACTTTTATCCATTTTATTTCGCTCATTACTTTCTGTTTTTTTGAACACTAAAATTCACAAACTAGCGATTTATGATTGGTTTTCATTTAAATAAATACCATCGGGTTTAATAGTGATTGTTTTTTCTTTGTATAAAGATCCGACAGCCTTTTTAAAATTCTTTTTACTCATTTGAAGTACGTCCTTTATAGCCACGGGAGTAGATTTATCAGTTAAAGCAATAAATCCAGAATTATTTTGAAGTTCTTCAACAACTCGTTGTGCATTTGGCTCTATGTTTCTATACCCTATTTGCCCTAAAGCGATATCAATTTTATTACCTGGTCTAATTTTTTTAACGATTCCTTTTATGTTATCGCCAATACTTAACTCTTTATAAATATTATCTTTATAAATTAAGCCCGTATGTTTGTTATTTACTATAACATTCATCCCGATATCACTAGGATGAGAAACGATTAAATCGACTTCATCAAACTCAGCAACTGTTAATTCTGTATTGTCTAAAAAACGATTTGTTTTACTTGAAGCTGCTAATCGCTCTGTTTTTTCATCTAAATAACAGTGTACAAGATACCATCCTCCTTTTTTCATTGGAAACGCCTGCTCTTTAAACGGGCAGAATAATTCTTTAACCATTCCCCAATCTAAAAACGCACCATGCGGCGTTACAGCGTTACAACGTAAAACTGCATATTGGTCTCTTAAAATATAGGGTCTATCGGTTACAGCAACTAATCGCTCATTATTATCTAAATAGATAAAAACCTCTAAAGTATCTCCTAATTCAAAGGTTTCTGGAACATATCTGTTGGGTAACAACACTTCATTATCATCTTCATCGCCCAAGAACAATCCCGGTTCTGTGTCTCTTAATATTTCTAGAGTATTATATTTTCCTACTTGTATCATTTTGCAAAGATAGTTATATAAAAAAAGCGCTACAACAAATGTTGCACCGCTTATAACAAATTATTATATTTTTTATTTGTAAACAGATTCTTTTTTAAAGTGTTTTGCCAATAAATAGTAAACCACAGCTCTGTACTTGTTTCTGTTAGAACGCCCGTACGTTTCCATAACCGAATCTATACCTTTATCTAAATCTGCATTGTCATTAAGACCTAATTTTTTAATTAAGAAGTTATTTTTAACCGTTAATAATTCCGACTCATCGGTACCGGAAACAGTCGCTGCATCTTTATTATAAATTGAAGGTCCGCAGCCAATAGTTACCTTGGTTAAAAAATCCATATCTGGACTAACACCACATTTGTCTTTTAAATCTGCGGCATATTTAGTGATTAGTTCGTCACGTTTACTCATAATTATTGATTTTTAGTTGTTTAATGTGTTAAATATACAATATTTTACGATGCTTTTTTTATAAAAGCTAAAAATGTACATAAACATTAATTTACTTGATTGCACTGAAATATTTTAGTAAAATTTCGTCGTTTTGTGTACTCGGTGTGGCAATTTCTAGCACCCGTGGTTTATCGGTTTGCTCGTAAAAAGTTTTTAATGCTGTTTGCACCTCATCATTATTAGAAACCGACTGGTAATCTAAATGGTACATCTCGCACAACTGCTTAGCCGTTAAATGGTGTTTAGTTTCAAAATAAGTATCAAAATTCTCTGTGTTTTTATGTCCCGGTAAAATTCTAAAAATTCCGCCACCACTATTATTTATAATAATTATTCTGAAATTGTTTGGGATATAATTATTCCATAACGCATTGCTATCATAGAAAAAACTTAAATCTCCTGTTATAAAAACCGTTTGTACTTTCGAAGCCACTGCGGCACCTATAGCGGTACTCGTACTTCCATCTATACCACTCGTTCCGCGATTACAAAACACTTTTAAAGTAGGGTCCAAATCGAATAATTGTGCGTAGCGAATAGCCGAACTGTTCCCGATTTGCAACTGACTATGACTAGGAATACTTTCTAAAACAGAATCAAAAACTTTAAAATCTGAAAACGGAATCGCTTTTACATATGCACTATGCTTCTCTCGTCTGCTTTCCATTTCACGTAACCAAACCAACTGATAATTACTTTCAACTGATTTTGTTGCACCTAAAAACTTAGAAAAGAACTCGTTTTCTGGGTATTTAAACACTTTATTTAAGATAAAAAAGGTGTCATTAGCAGTATGTTCGCCAATATGCCAATGTTGTTTTGGCTGATATTTACGTAGGAATTGTTTTATCTTTTTTGAAATGACCAGACCTCCAAAAGTTAATAATAGGTCTGGCTGAAGCGTTTCAAACTCCTCGCAAGTTAGTGCGCCAATTAATTTATCGATTCCCGGAATAAAATTTTTATGATGAATATTCGATGTGCTTTCCGTTAAAACCAATACACTTTCATCGGCTGCTAATTGGTCTAAGTACTGTTGTTCGACTATATTTGGTGCACTTACACCCACCAACACCAACTTACGCTTGGCTGTATTCCAGTCATTTACAAAAGACGATAAATCTTCATCTTTCGCAGTGCTTTCAGTGGGAATACTATTTTTTGGTGCTACCGATAATTCTTCAACTATATCATATAACGGCTCATTGAATGGAATATTAATATGAACAGGGCCTTGTTTTAAAATCGCCCTATTTAGCGCTTCATTAATGCCAATTTCATTTTTTTTCTGAATAATAGATTGCTCATAGATACCGTCTTTAATTGACGTTTTTTCAGCATCCGACATATTTTCATTACTATCTTCGGTTAAATTAGCCGAATATAAAATATGATTTGCGTAAACATTTTGCTGATTAATCGTTTGTCCATCGCCGATGCCTATTCTAGATTGCGGTCTATCCGTAGATAAAACCACCAAAGGAATAGTGCTATAAAAAGCTTCGGAAACCGCTGGGTAATAATTAAGCAAAGCGCTCCCCGACGTACAGACTACAGCCACGGGCTCTTGTAATTGCTGAGCAATTCCCAATGCAAAAAAACCAGCACAGCGCTCGTCTACAATACTATAACACTTAAAAAAAGGGTCGTGCGTAAACCCAATAGTTAATGGGGCGTTTCGGCTGCCTGGAGATAAGACAATGTGCTTAATATTTTTAGCTTTGCAAAGCGCAAGAACCGTTTGAGCTAACGGAATTTTCGGGTATTTCATATCACAATAAATCGTTGTGTAAATTTACGGAAAAGGGCAACGATTTAAAATGTTTACAAGCTATTTTTAATGGTTTTAGATTTATTAATCGTTTCCTCCCATTCTAACTCTGGATTAGAACGGGCTGTGATGCCTCCCCCAACATAAATAAAGCCCTCGGACTCTTTTAGTTGTATGCAGCGCAAGTTAACGTAGACATTAGAAACCGTTTTTACCGTGCCATACGCGCTATTTTCTACGTTGCGTAATTTGGGGTTTCTATTGGTTTTTTCCTGGTAGTTTAATTCACCTAAAAAACCGGCGTAAAATTCGCGGTTGTAGTTTTCGTTGTCCAAAATAAAACGTTTTGCCAATAACTTAGGAACTCCACAAACCGCCGGTGTAGGATGCAGTGCGTTAAGTACCGCGTGCAGGTCTAAAAAACGAGTGTTTGCGCTCCCTGAAATTTCCGTTTTTAAATGTAATACACCGCCTGCTCTAACTGTTTGTAACTCGGAGACCTTTAAATTATTTGAGACCGCCTCCAAATTGGAAGTTATAAATTGGGTAACAATGTGTTGCTCTTCCTTTTCTTTGGCTTGCCATTCTACAGCTTCAGTGCCTTCATATTTTTGGGTGCCGGCTAAAGACATTGTTGTAAACCTATTCCCTTGAGTCTTTAATAAAGTTTCTGGAGTTGCACCCAACCACATACCTACTTTGGGATGGTACCAACAGTATACAAAAGCCGTTTTGTAATTATTGAGTAACCGTTTATAAATAGAAATAAAATCGGCTGCTTTAACATCTACACGTTCTTTTCGGGATATGACTACTTTCTGTAAAGCTCCCGACTGCATCGCTCCAATCGCTTTTTTAACACGATTAATATGTACTTCTTTATCAATTTTAGTGGTCGAATCGCTTATTGTTGTATTCAAAGAGACCTCAGCGTAGGCTACAGGAACCGCGTAAAATTCAGAATTATCAAAAGGAATTAGAATAGATTTTTCGATAGTATCAAAAGGAGCAAATACAAAACCTCTCTCGCTATAATCTATGGTATTATAAACAGTATCATTGTTTTGAAACAACCCTTTTACATTTGTAGCATTGGGCTCTCTATAGATAACAAATGGTAGCGCGTCGTTAAAATATACTTCGGCACTATTTAAAAGCGAGCTAAAAGTCATTGAATTTAGTTTAAGGTTTACTTCTTTCTAGGTAAAGAAATAGTTGAAAGCCTGCAAATAGACACTAAATTATCATTGTCATCGGTGACTCTAATATCCAGTAGTTGCGTCGTGCTTCCTTTGTGTAAAAAAGTGGCTTTGGCGTAGATATAACCTTCGGTAACACTTTTTAAATGATTCGCGGTAATTTCAATACCTCGAACAAATTTGTTGTCGACGTCCATAAAAATATGCGATGCAAAACTCCCCACACTTTCAGCTAGAGCTGCCGTTGCACCACCGTGTAGAACACCGTCTGGTTGATACACTCGAGAATCTACTGGCATCCTCGCCACTAGAAAATCTGGACCATAATCTACCATTTCAATGTTTAATGTTTCCATTAATGTATTCTTAGACGCCGCATTTGCTTGCGCTAAAATTTCAGCTTTTGATAAATTCATCAAATTAAAGTATTTTTGTTCTGTAAAAATACGAAACAAAACCTAAGCCTAAAATGAATTCTACTGAAAAAGAAATTTCTTACGTTTCTAAAAATTCTTATTCCACTTTAAACACGTTAACCGAAAACACTAAAAACGTATGGTTTGTTTGCCACGGGATGGGCTATTTAAGTCGTTATTTTATTAAATATTTTTCACAATTAAATCCGGAAGAAAATTACATTATCGCACCACAAGCGCAAAGTAAATATTACCAAAGTAAAAATTTTAAACACGTTGGTGCAAGTTGGTTAACGAAGGAAAATACAGCGATAGAAACCGAAAATATATACGCCTATTTTAATGCTGTTTTAAAAGCAGAACAACTGCCAGATAACATAAACCTCCTCTTTTTTGGCTACTCCCAAGGCGTAAGTGTAGCTGCTAGATATCTTGTAAAGAATAAATTACAATGTGCGCAATTGGTACTACATTCTGGAGGCATACCAAAAGAATTAACGCCAGATGACTTTTCTTATTTAGATGAAAACACTCGGGTTACTTTAATTTACGGTACAGAAGATGAATATTTAAACGAAACAAGAATTAAAGAAGAGCTGCACAAAGCCGAAACCCTTTTTGGTAACCGATTACAAATTCTTCCGTTTAAAGGAAAGCACGTGGTTAGTATAAAACTTATTAATGCCTTAGTCTAAGTATAGATATAGATTATTCACAACTAAAACAGTGTTTTAAATTCTCTGAAAGCTCAATATCTTCCGATCCTTTTAAGGGCTCGGTTAACCCGCCTTTACGTTCTATTTCTTTTTTAAATTCTATGGCGTATTTAACTATATCGTTTCGGCGTTTAATGAGTTTGTCTTTAATCTCTTTTTTATCTAATTCTGAAATTGCTTTTGGCCAAACTTTAAAAGCCGCTTCAATATTAGCATCAGTTAACAGACTTTGGAGCGCTTTAGCTTCTTCAACAAAAACAGATTTCGGGGTTTTCAATAAAAAATAGCGATCGAATGGATATACTAAACCAGGCATAAATTTAATTTGTTCTTCGAAAGGTCGTAATCTAGGCACTACGTTTTCATTAGATAAAAGTGTTGGAATTAGCCCTTCCGCTTTAAAAAAGGCATTATCGCGATCCCCAGGAATTGGAACCCCTTTTAACTTCCCGTCAGTGCGCTGCATTACCCATCCCCATTGTTTAGCGTGCCTGTCCCAATCCCCTATAATTAAATCGAAAAGTCGTGCGCGTACTAATTGTCTTTCATCTATAAGGATAGAGTCTTTGTGCTTTTGCTTAAGCTCTTGAAGGTCGTCGGTTTCTAATATTGTTTCAACATCATTTAGGTCTGTCCAATTGTGATCGCTTTCGGTTTCGTATTCCAATAGAAAAAGTCGATTTCCATATTTTTCGTTATACTCTTTCCCTAAAACGTTTTGTTTGGGTACAAAAACCACTTTAGGATGTGTATTTAAAACATTAGCATAAGTTGCTAATTCAGCTACTAAAATAGCTCCATAGGGGTGTTGTGCCGAAATACCATCGACAACAATATTCTCCAGACTGAGTGTTTTTAATAGATCGGGAATAAGTGCTTCGGGATCTTTATTTATACTCCGTAAAGTGTATTGAATATTGTTTTTACACTCCAATTTAAGTGAGTGCGTTTGCTTGCCTCCTCCTTCTTTCGTTATCCTTACACCACCATACAATGTATCTAGAAATACGATAGGCACTTTTATTGCTGTTTCCCAAGCCTTTCTATATTGCTCACCTTGTATCACCGTTTTAATCGGATTGGCTTTGTATAACGTACTTGCCGCAATGATAACAGAGTCGTGATCTTTAAAATTTATGGTGTCTACAGTATCGCTATTAATTAATAAAGAGTGTTGCTCCGTGGTATTTGTACTTAGAACAGACCAATATAACAACGCCATAAAAATGACTATAAGCACCCCGAGAACAACTAATAATTTCTTCATTCAATTACAAACGTTTTTTTAAGTTGAATTAAAAAGTACTATTAATTTGTAAAACTATCAAATCATAAGAGAAAAAAAACGTTGAAACACTTAATTATTAGTCAATTTATAGATAATATCTTTTACAGGTAATACGGCTTTGGTATGTTCTATACTTGGTCCTGCTACCCAAACGGTTTTATAGGTTGCTTGCGTCGCCGCTTTTTCTGTGGCGCGCATACCTATTCCAAAACGAATCATTTTAACCCATTTCTTAAGCTTTTTATTTCTATTTAAAACCGATTCTAACCACGTTTCTTTAGTTCCTATTTTCTGAACGTAAGGTGTATTAATTACGGTACAAGGTGTTCCAGAAATACGTTGCGTCATTACAATATCTTTTGCACCGTAATCTACACACGCTTGTTTATAGTCGTCTGTTACTCCTGCTTCAACCGAAGCAATAAACGGACTCCCTACAGACACCCCCTCGGCACCATAGCTAAGCATTTTATCAATATCTGCTTTATGCCCTACACCTCCAGCAGAAATAACAGGGATAGTTAACGTGTCGCTTAATAAGCGGGTAAGTTCTTCTGGCGATAGATCGCCTCGGTGACCACCAGCTTCATTATTTACAGCAATTGCAGCGTCGGCTCCTAAACGCTGTACTTTCTCTCCAAAATGCAAATCGGTGACATCGCAAAACACTTTTATACCCACTTTGTGCGCTGCATTTATAGTTTCTTCCGGACTTCCTAATGAGGTAATAATAAAATCGCATCCCTCTTCGCAAAGCACCCGAAGTTGCTCTTTGTATTTTAGATTAGATTTGTTTACAATTAAGTTAAAACCAAACGCACCACCCTCTACTTTTGCTGCTTTCAATTCTTGTGCCGCTGTTTTTAACTCCTCTAAAGTTCTATAGTTTAGAGCAGGAATACAACCTGCAATTCCAGCTTTCATAGCTTCTGTAACCATAGCTACATTAGACACTAAAAACATTGGTGCTTGAATAATTGGGTGTTTTATATTTAGTAGTTGTGTGAGTTTTGTTTGCATATTTATGTCCTGAGAAATTAGAAATTTTATTAAATTAAACGAAATATGTTACTTCCTTTTAAAAAAGCTATCACAAATATAACTAATAATTTATTATGCGTGCATAGTTTTATGTTGAATCCTAGCTTGGGAATAAAAAAAACGTAACCCAATTAATGATTGCGTTTTCACTAACCTACTATTCTAAAAAAAGAGAACGTTATTTTAAAAAGATACTTAGTTAAACTGAGCATTAGTGATTCACTAGAGTCCTGCTTACGAAGGTATTGGTTCTCTTACAATTTAAAAAAAATCAAACAAAAAAACGCAATCAAATTAATGATTGCGTTTTTAATATTTAATGTGCTTTCGTTAATCTCCCAAAATAAATTTGAGATAAGCGATTTACTCAATTTTTGCTATGCAAAATTTGGTTCTCTGCTTACTTAACTTCTTCGAAATCTACATCTTCTACATCGCTACTTTCGTCTGCGTTACCTTCTGCATTTGTATCTGGTCCTGGTTGCGCTCCGCCTTCAGCATCTGCCTGTGCTTTGTACATTTCTTCACTTGCTACTTTCCAAGCTTCATTAATTTTTTCTAAAGCTGGATCTATTACTGCAAGATCTTTAGATTCGTATGCTTTTTTCAATTCCTCTAAAGCGTCTTCAATTGGTGCTTTTTTATCATCAGATAATTTATCACCAAATTCTTTTAATTGCTTTTCCGTTTGGAAAATCATAGAATCTGCTTCGTTTAATTTCTTAGCATTTTCTGCGGCTTTAGCATCAGATTCAGCATTAGCTTCAGCATCTGCTTTCATTTTCTTAATTTCTTCTTCGGTTAAACCAGAAGACGCTTCAATACGAATATCTTGTGACTTGTTTGTTGCTTTATCTGTTGCAGAAACTTTAATGATTCCGTTGGCATCGATATCGAATGTTACTTCAATTTGTGGTGTTCCTCTTTGTGATGGTGGAATACCGTCTAAGTGAAAACGTCCAATTGTATTGTTATCTGCTGCCATAGCGCGTTCACCTTGTAATACGTGAATTTCTACCGATGGTTGATTATCGGCTGCCGTAGAGAATACTTGTGATTTTTTAGTTGGAATAGTTGTATTCGCTTCAATAAGTTTCGTCATTACGTTACCCATTGTTTCAATACCAAGAGATAAAGGTGTTACGTCTAAAAGTAAAACATCTTTAACATCTCCTGATAATACACCACCTTGAATTCCTGCTCCTAAAGAAACAACCTCATCTGGATTTACTCCTTTACTAGGTGTTTTTCCGAAGAACGATTCTACAGCTTTTTGTACTGCTGGAATACGTGTTGAACCTCCTACTAAAATAACTTCGTCGATATCACTTTTTGATAATCCTGCTGCTTTTAAAGCGGATTGACAAGGATTGATAGTTCTCTTTACTAAATCATCAATTAACTGCTCGAATTTAGAACGTGTTAAAGTACGTACTAAGTGTTTTGGTCCGCTTGCAGTTGCTGTAATATAAGGTAAGTTGATTTCTGTTTGCTCTGAAGATGATAATTCGATCTTCGCTTTTTCAGCAGCTTCTTTTAAACGTTGAAGTGACATAGGATCTTTTCTTAAATCCATAGACTCTTCTGCGTTAAACTCGTCTGCTAACCAATTGATAATTTTATTATCAACATCATCACCACCTAAGTGTGTATCTCCTTCTGTAGACAATACTTCGAATACGCCATCTCCTAATTCTAAGACAGACACATCATGTGTACCTCCACCAAAATCGAATACAACGATTTTTTGATCTGTTCCTTTTTTGTCCATACCATAAGCTAAAGCTGCTGCTGTAGGCTCGTTGATAATACGACGTACTTTTAAACCTGCAATTTCTCCTGCTTCTTTAGTTGCTTGACGTTGTGCATCGTTAAAATATGCTGGTACTGTAATAACAGCTTCAGTTACTGTAGTTCCTAAATAATCTTCAGCAGTTTTCTTCATTTTCTGAAGAATCATTGCAGATAATTCTTGAGGACTGTATAAACGACCATCAATATCTACTCTTGGTGTATCGTTATCTCCTTTTACTACTTTGTAAGGTACGCGACCTGATTCCTCTTTAGCATCAGAAAACTTAGTTCCCATAAAACGTTTAATAGAATAAACTGTTTTTGTAGGGTTAGTTACTGCTTGTCTTTTTGCTGGATCACCAACTTTAATTTCGCCTCCTTCAACAAAAGCGATTACTGAAGGTGTTGTTCGTTTACCTTCTGCGTTTGGGATTACAACTGGCTCGTTTCCTTCCATTACAGAAACACAAGAGTTGGTTGTACCTAAATCGATTCCAATAATCTTACTCATAATTTTATATTTTTTTATTTTGCCTTGTAAATGTTACGGTCTGTTTAAAACAATGATTATGCCAACAAAACAAATGTGACATCGTGTCAGTTATTTTTTTTAGCCCATTTAGGTAGCCCTAAAATACAGCCCATATATAAGTAGTAATTAACCAAAATAATTAGTTTCTACAGATCTAAAATCTATCTTTGTGTTTATAACTGTAAAAGGATTTAATATAATGGAGTGCATTTCGGTTTTTGACATGTTAAAAATAGGCGTTGGACCATCAAGTTCGCATACTTTAGGCCCTTGGCGTGCTGGTGAACGATGGATTTATGAATTAAAATCGGAGGATGTTTTTAGCTCAATTGACCACGTTAAAATTGATCTATATGGCTCTTTGTCTTTAACAGGAAAAGGCCACGCTACAGATCTAGCAACAATGCTTGGTTTAAATGGTTCTGATCCAGAATCTATACCAACAGATACTATGGACAGTATAATCGCTTCCATTAAGAATACACATACGCTGATTTTAAACAACGAGCGCGCTATTAATTTTAATCCGGAAACGGATATTGTTTATAATAAATCGTTCTTACCTTTTCATGCTAACGGTATGTGTTTTACGGCTTTTAATGCACAAAACGAAGTATTACACCAGTCTACCTTCTACTCTATTGGTGGTGGTTTTGTAGTAAAAGAAGAACGTACTGTTGATAAAGAAAAGAAGGAATTAAAGAAAGATTTCCCGTTTCCTGTTGATAAAGCAACCGAACTCTTAGCGTTTTGTATTGCCGAAAATAAATCGATTTCTGAAATTGTTTTAGAAAACGAACGCTCACTGCGTAGCGATGAAGAGATAGATTTTGAGTTTAACAGAATCTGGGACACTATGCTAGAGTGTATGTTTTTAGGCTGCCATACAGAGGGGCATTTACCGGGTGGTTTAAATGTACGTCGTCGTGCGTTCGATATGCATAAAAACTTAAATATTGAAGTGCCTTATGTTAACGCTACCGAATGGATGCATAGCATTAGACAGAGTGAAGTTAAGTTTAGACAAATACTAAAATGGGTAAGCTGTTTTGCGTTGAGTGTAAACGAAGTCAATGCGTCTTTAGGTCGCGTTGTAACAGCTCCAACAAACGGAAGCGCGGGTGTTATTCCTTCGGTATTGATGTACTATTTAGTTATTGAAGACCACAATGCTGGTTTTAAAGAAATTAAACAATTCTTATTGGTTGCTGGAGAAATTGGAAGCATCTTTAAAAAAGGAGCAACGATTAGTGCCGCAATGGGCGGTTGCCAAGCAGAAATTGGCGTATCGTCGGCAATGGCTGCCGCAGCACTATGTGAATTGTTAGGAGGTTCGCCAGAACAGGTTATGATTGCTGCCGAAATTGCAATGGAACACCACCTAGGTTTAACCTGCGACCCTATTGGTGGCTTGGTGCAAATACCGTGTATAGAACGGAATTCTATGGGAGCTATTAAAGCGATTAATGCCGCCGAATTAGCGCTAGAAACCGATCCTAAAAACGTAAAAGTGCCGTTGGATAAAGTAGTCGATACTATGTGGGAAACCGCAAAAGATATGAACACAAAATATAAGGAAACTAGCGAAGGCGGACTGGCAGTTCGTGTGAATTTATCAGATTGTTAAGCGCCATTTTTAAGGGTCGGAATTATGTAAACTAGCCCATAAAGCTTCAGAAAAATGAGGTTTTTAAAAATGCTGAAACTCGTTTCACCTATTCAAAAAGTATAATCACTTGTAAATTGAACGATTAGCGATTCCGCTTGCGCAAATAAATAAATGCAACTGGTTATTCATAATTTACTACTTTTACACTACAATTAAAACACAATATTCAAGACTATGTCTGTAGCTAAAAAACAATACAAAAGAATTACCGTAAAATCGTTAGTCGATATGAAGACTAACGGCGAAAAAATATCGATGCTTACGGCCTACGATTATACTATGGCAAAAATTGTTGATGGCGCGGGTATAGATGTTATTTTAGTGGGCGATTCTGCGAGTAATGTTATGGCGGGTCACGAAACGACGTTACCTATTACTTTAGACCAAATGATTTATCATGCCTCATCGGTGGTGAGAGCCGTAGAACGCGCTTTAGTGGTAGTCGATTTGCCTTTTGGAAGTTACCAAAGTGACCCGAAAGAGGCGCTGCGTTCTTCGATTAGAATTATGAAAGAAAGTGGCGGACACGCCGTGAAAATTGAGGGTGGTAAAGAAATTAAAGAATCTATTAAGCGTATTATAAACGCCGGTATTCCGGTTATGGGCCATTTAGGTTTAACGCCGCAATCTATTTATAAATTTGGTACCTACACCGTGCGTGCTAAAGAAGATGAAGAAGCAGAGCGCTTAAAAGAAGATGCTCTTTTATTAGAAAAAGCGGGCTGTTTTGCCATTGTTTTAGAGAAAATCCCTGCAAAGCTAGCGAAAGAAGTTGCCGAGAGTGTTTCGATTCCTGTTATTGGTATTGGTGCTGGAAATGGTGTAGACGGACAAGTGCTAGTAACGCACGATATGATCGGGATGACACACGAATTCAATCCGCGATTTTTACGTCGTTATATGAATCTTTATGAAGAGATGACTTCTGCTTTCCAGCACTATAAAGAAGATATTAAAAGCGGAGATTTCCCTAACGATACCGAACAGTATTAATTTTAAAAGCGCTATTCAACTTTAATAGTTTGCTTTTTTTATGGTCTATTGATTTTCTAAATTATTTACGTAGTGTCCAAAATTTTATCTAACGCCTCCAACTTACAAGTGCTTTACGAAGACAACCATATAATCGTGGTTAATAAGCGCGCGGGAGATATTGTACAAGGCGATAAAACGGGCGATAAACCGCTTAGCGATGTCGTTAAAGAATATATTGCCATAAAGCACGATAAGCCCGGCAAGGTGTATTTAGGCACGGTGCATCGCTTAGACAGACCAACAACGGGTTTGGTTATTTTTTCGAAAACCTCGAAAGCATTACCACGACTAAACAAGTTATTTGTTTCTAAAGACATCTCCAAAACGTATTGGGCTCTAGTAAAGAATAAACCCGAAAAAGAGGCCGATACCTTAATTCATTATCTTAAAAAGAATCCTAAAAACAATAAGTCTACGGCCTATATTAAGGAAGTGCCAGAAAGTAAAAAAGCCATTTTACATTACACCATTTTAAAAGCTTTAGATAATTATTATGTATTGGAAGTGAATCTAGAAACCGGGCGTCATCATCAAATTCGTTCGCAATTGTCGCGTATTGGTTCTCCTATAAAAGGCGATTTAAAATACGGATTTGATCGCAGTAATAGAGATGCGAGCATTAGTTTACACGCTAGAGCGATTGCTTTTAAACATCCGGTATCTAATGTCGATTTAACTATTGAAGCACCGTTACCAAACGATCCGATTTGGAACGCGTGTTTGTAGTTTCTTTTTTTATTTAATTTCCTCTTCATTTTGAATGCTTTTGCGAAACACTAGAAGCTTTAAAAGTGAATGGTTATTGGTGAATAGTTTTGATTTCTGTTCCTTTTAAGCACATTAAACTTTAAATCAGTATCTTTTCCTCAGTTAAAACAGCGATTACTACCACAATTAATTCAGTTAATAAAACGAGTATGATTTCAAACAGTGTGCAGTCTCAAAAAAGCTATTTTCTATCGGGTGAAACCAAATCTGTTTCCTTTAGAAAAGAGAAGTTAAAAGCTTTAAAAACGACATTAATTCAACGGGAAGACGCCATAATTTCAGCCTTAAAAAAAGATTTTAATAAGCCTGCGTTTGAAAGTGTATTATCTGAAACTGCTGTTGTCATTTCAGAAATTGATATGACGTTGAAAAAGCTAAGCGGCTGGGCAAAACCGGAACGCGTGTTCCCATCGTTATTGAACTTCCCTTCTACCGATAAAATTTATTCTGAGCCTTACGGTACCGTTTTAATCATCGCGCCGTGGAATTATCCGTATCAATTGGCAATGGCACCGTTAATTGCTGCAATAGCCGCCGGAAACACTGCCGTATTAAAACCTAGCGAACTCACGCCAAACACCTCAGCATTACTTAACGAGATCGTCTCTAAAGTCTTTAAACCGGAACACGTGGTAGTGATTGAAGGTGGCGTAGACGTTTCGGAAGAATTACTGGCACAGCGTTGGGATTATATCTTTTTTACCGGCAGCGTAAACGTGGGTAAAATTGTGGCTAAAGCTGCTGCCCATCATTTAACGCCTACCACCTTAGAGCTGGGTGGTAAAAACCCATGTATTATAGACGAAACCGCTCCTATCGCATTAACGGCAAAACGTATTGTTTGGGGTAAATTTTTAAATGCAGGCCAAACGTGTATTGCTCCCGATTATGTTTTAATCCATCACTCCAAAAAAGAGGCGTTTTACACCGCACTAAAAGCCGAAATACAAAAAGCATATTCTAAAAACCCACAAGCGTCTCACGATTATGCACGCATTATTAATGCTAAAAACTTTGAGCGGTTGAACACAATGCTAAAAAATGAAAACTGCGTTATTGGCGGAATAACCTCTAGTGAGGCATTATACATTTCTCCGACTATTATCGACGAACCGACTTTGGGTAGCGAAGTGATGAAAGATGAAATCTTCGGCCCTATTCTTCCGGTTATTTCGTATACAAAGACTTCAGAATTAGACGCTATTATTTTAAGCTACGATAAACCGCTGTCGCTTTACGTATTTACCAAAAACACTGCTTTTTACAAAGAAATTATTGCTAAATACAGTTTTGGTGGCGGGGTTATTAACGATACGATTATCCATTTTATAAACCACAGATTGCCATTTGGAGGTGTAGGAAATAGCGGTATTGGAGCCTATCATGGTAAATTATCTTTCGATACTTTTTCGCATCAAAAAGCGATTGTTAAAAAATCGAATTGGCTGGATTTACCGTTGCGTTATGCGCCCTATAATAACAAGCTTAGTTTTATAAAACGAATTCTAAAATGGTTGTAGTCTTCAGCGATACATTAGTATTTTTCGTCTTTAAAAATCTCCCAACTGCGCTAGCGTAGACACTATTTTAAGCTAGTTACATTTTGACTCTAAATGCAAAACTATTTTGTGTCTTATAAAAATGTTGATTCTTGACTCTAAATGCAAAGCACTCTTGCATCTTTTGCAAAAGAGCGTTTATCTTTTCGAGACATTTAAAAAAGCTTCTTGATACGGGTATTCTAATTGTAATTGCATTCCATTACCTTCAGAAGACGTTAACTTAAATTCTGAATTTATAAGTTCTGCTCTATTTTTCATATTAATTAAACCCGATCCTTTTTCCGCGGAAGCCATGTCGAAACCTTTTCCGTTATCTTCTGCTGAAATTAGCAGCGCTTCTTCAGTATAGTTTAAAACCACTTTAAAGACTGTTGCCTGGGCATATTTTACGGTATTTGAAATACATTCCTGAAGAATTCTAAATAAGATAATACTCTGTTTCCCTTCCGTAAAAAGCATTGGATCGCCCACAATTTCTATAGTGGCGTTTACTAATTTTAATTTATTTAATCGGTTAATTTCACCTGTAATAGACTCTTGAAATCCTCGATTAGAAATGACATCGCTATTCAAGGTTTTAGATAAGGCACGTAATTCGCTTAAACTATCTTTTACGGCATTTTTAGTATCGGAAAATGATCCTTTAAGCTCTGCAGGTACTTGCATCGCCAAAATACTCATATTCATATTCGCAACCGATAAAATTTGGCCCACATTATCGTGTAATTCTTGACCTATATTTTTTAGTGTTTGCTCTTGAATTTCAATTTGGGTAATAGAAATCTCCTCTTGAAATGCTTGCTCACGTTCTATTTTTTCTAAAAGCAATTTATTTTTCCGCTTTTGAAACACTATAAAAAAGATTATAATAAGTGCACAGACGGTAAACAAAACGCCAATCATATAAACGAGCAAGTATCGCTCGGAAGCAGTAGACACATTTTGATTTATAAAAAAAAGTAAAACGTTATTCATTTTTAGTATTTGAAACAATTAAACCTACTGCAAAACTTAAATTCATAAATAAAATTGAAAAGAGATACACTTTAAATTTTAAATAAATATAACCATAGTCATAAATATTATAATACTTTTCATAAAATTCTAG
This sequence comes from Bizionia saleffrena, assembly GCF_008086175.1. Taxonomy (GTDB): domain Bacteria; phylum Bacteroidota; class Bacteroidia; order Flavobacteriales; family Flavobacteriaceae; genus Bizionia; species Bizionia saleffrena. The sequence goes on along the minus strand of NZ_VSKM01000009.1, from coordinate 69,061 downwards.
TGGTATTGTTAATAACCAGAAGACTAAAATCCCTACACTTATATAAAAAGACAACGACCTATAGAAAACCAAAATCGAATCTGATTGTATAAGTTCTATAAAGAAAGAGAACACTAAAAACAAAATAATAAGCAACCCTAATAAACTTATTGGGGAATAAAAGTTAGTATAAAACACCTTATAGTTAATAAAAAGCAATGCTATCGATACTACAGCAAAAATAAGAGCGACATATTTAATGCTTTTTTTTAAGAGAGCGCTTTTAGCAACCTTGAAATAATAAAAAGAATAAAATAAAGGACTAACAATAATCCAAAAAAATTGAAAGAACCAATAGTTTCTACTAAAAATAGTACCTTCTACAAGATAATAAATCCAACATAAAGAATCATTTTGTTCAATCCATTCCGTATAAAGCCCTAATAACTCTACAATTAAAGCGTAGATTGTAAAGTATATAAAATATTTAGCCGCAGTACCCTTATATTTCTTGAAATTTATTAATCCTATTACAATCACCGTTGCTTCAAAAAAATAAACTAAAGAGATGTAATTTTTTAGTATAAAATCTTCCAAAATTAAATTATTGTGGGTAATTAGCTTGTGGTGGGTAACCAGCACCACCCATATCTAGAACTTTAGCGGTTGGAATATCTTTATTTGCACCGCGATCATCTTCGGTAGCTACCATAAAAATTGTTGTGTAACCTGTTTCGTCAGTTTCTGTGGTTTTAACACCTAAATACATACGAAACCCATTTGTTTTTGCGTTTTCAGATTTTGTAAGCGTAATAAAATTTTCCATATCTGCCAACGAATACCACGACGAGCGATTGTCTGGTTTTGCTGCAGCGGTATCGTTTGCTACTTTTCTTAATGTTGTCCAGTTTTCGTCAAGATCTCTTGCTTGTACTGGCGTAATTACTCCCGCAGGAACAATAGGCACTCCAGGACCTTGAGAGCTTAATGAGTTTTTTAATAATAGGTAAGTAATTCCTCCTCCTATAATAATACCGAGTACTAAAATCCCTAATGTCAACATAATTGATTAATAGCGTTTAATTGTTAATTATTTAGAGACCAAAAATAGAAAAGTTTTTTTTAACAGTTCTAGTTTAATACGCTTTTATCCTAACCAGCCTTCGCGGTCTAAACTTCTATATTGGATGGCCTCACTTATATGTGCGCCGTTAATTGAAGTAGCGCCCTCTAAATCGGCAATGGTTCGCGATACTTTTAAAATACGGTCGTACGCACGAGCAGAAAGATTTAAACGTTCCATAGCTGTTTTTAAGAGCCCTTTGGACGGTTCGTCTAGCTCGCAATGTTTTCTAATCTGTTTGGTATTCATTTGCGCGTTGTAATGCACCGTTAAAGAGTCTTCGAAACGTTGTGTTTGCAGTGCTCTCGCCAGTGTAACGCGTTTTCTAATCTCTACTGAAGATTCCCCTTTGCGCTCGTCACTTAATTTTTCAAACGGCACTGGCGTCACTTCAATATGAATATCTATTCTGTCTAACAACGGCCCAGAAACTTTACTAAGGTACCGTTGCATTTCGGCAGGACTAGAAGTGACCGGCGCACTAGGATCGTTAAAATAACCACTGGGACTCGGGTTCATACTCGCTACTAACATAAAAGACGAGGGATAGGTTACCGTAAATTTCGCTCTAGAGATTGTCACCTCCCTATCTTCTAGCGGTTGCCGCATTACCTCGAGGACTTCGCGTTTAAATTCGGGTAATTCATCAAGAAATAAAACGCCGTTGTGCGATAATGATATTTCTCCGGGTTGCGGATAACTTCCTCCACCGACGAGGGCTACATTAGAAATTGTGTGGTGTGGGCTCCGAAATGGCCGTTGCGCCATAATACCAATATTTGCTTTGATACGCCCAGCAACCGAATGTATTTTGGTTGTTTCTAATGCTTCGTTTAATGTCATTGGTGGTAAAATACTGGGTAAGCGTTTCGCTAGCATCGTTTTTCCTGCACCCGGCGGTCCAATTAAAATAATATTATGTCCGCCAGCAGCCGCAATTTCCATACAACGCTTAATGGATTCCTGACCTTTAACATCGCTAAAATCGAATTCAGGGAAGTTTAAATTCTTTTCGAACTCTTCTTTCGTATCTATTATGGTTTGCTCCAGCGGTTCATTCTTATCAAAAAACTGAATGACCTGATTTATATTATCCACGCCGTAAACCGTGAGTCCATTTACAATGGCTGCTTCTTTAGCATTTTGCGTGGGTAAAATAAACCCTTTAAACCCCTCTTCTTTTGCTTTAATAGCGATTGGTAACACACCCCGAATAGGCTGTAAACCGCCATCTAAAGACAATTCTCCCATAATGATATAATCGCCTAAAGCGTCGGCTTTAATTTGCTTAGACGCTACGAGAATGCCAATAGCCAACGTTAAATCGTAGGCACTTCCCTCCTTGCGTAAATCGGCAGGCGCCATATTAATTGTTATTTTCTTTCCGGGTATTTTATAGCCGTTATTTTGCAGTGCCGCAGCAATACGGTAATTACTTTCTTTAATGGCATTATCGGGCAAGCCTACTAAATGATAGCCAATGCCGCCATTCACATTAACTTCTACGGTAATTGTTGTCGCTTCGACACCAAAAACGGCACTTCCAAAAACTTTTTTCAGCATAAACGGTTGGTTTTGATAACAATGTAAGAAAAATTTTATAATACTGCACGAACAACGGTATCGACCACCGTTTTAATTATTTTATTTTTTAAATGCCCCAATCTGCGTTTTGAAGCGCCTGCTTTATACAAAGCTTCCAATACTAAAATGTCTTTTTGACTTTTCACTAACCATTCATAATCCGTAACGGTTAAATCTTCAGACACTAAAAGTGTTGTCCAACGTTCTAATTTTACGCGTGAAGCGGCCAAAAAAGCTTCAATATCTTCCTTTGTTTCTTCTTTATATTCTGAATAGCTTTCACCTAAAACGCGAATCAATTCTTCTTTTATCAGTTTTAATAGTTCTTCGAAATCCATAAGTTTAAGGTGTTAAATGAAGTATTTTACATGCGGTTAGTCTTCTAAAAAATCAAGAATATTGGTCGTGTTGGTTTTATTTTTATCAGCTTCGTACTTAATAATTAAATCGAAAGCTTCCCTAATTTGTGCTTTAGCTTCAGTAGTAAAAGCTTCAGACAATTGCTCTTCATCTTCCCATCGTTTTAAAAAACCGGCTAAAAGATTTCTGTCTTCATTAGCCATTAACTGAAGCATAGCATACGAAATCGAGTTACTCGGTTTATTTTTCTCGTACTCTACTAATTTCTTCAATTCTAAACGTAAAGTTGCTACCGCTTCTTCGTGATCGGAAAAAATGTTTGTCGCTTGATCTATTAACGCATCACTTTCTACTTTTAAAGAAATCGCTTGTTGATACGAATATTGGTCGTAAACAGCCGTTTTTAAACTCTGGCACGACAGCGCTAAAAAAGTTAATACAACTACTAAAAGAGACCGAGAATATTGTTTTTTTAAAAGCATACTATTTAGGTTTTGTATAGATTATTTTTAACGGTTACTATCGCATTAACGTGAAAATTAACGATGCGTTGCCGACCTTCTCTAGTGTCTAAAAAGGATTGGAAGTCTTTAATATTATCCATAAAGAAATTCTCGGTTAATATTGCGGGCATATTGGTTTTCCTCAATATATAAAAGCGGCGCTCCTTATCTAAATCACCATCGGTATAGTCCTCTCGAAGCGTTTGCTCTGGAAATTCAGATTTAAAAGCATGGCCAAAAATAGTCGCGATAGGATCGCTGCGTGTTTCTCCGGGCGTGGTAAATACTTCGAAACCGGAACCTCCTCCAGCATTAGAGTGAATACTTAATAAAAAAGCGTTATTAGAATTATAGACATTCGCTCTATTTACGCGTGTTCGTAAGGTGACGTCGCGATATTCGGGAGCAATATTAACGTAAGAAATAGTTAACCGTGTAAGCTGTTCGATAATACCATTTACAATGGCGCGATTAAATTCACCTTCATAAAACACACCATTTTCACACCAATCTTTTTGCTTACCAGCAGTTTGGTAAACACCATTTATAAGACCGCCGTGACCATTATCTAAAAGCACTAACATAGCGAAACGTATTGATTCCCTTAAAGTTAGTAAAAAATAAGATTTAAATAGATTGAATAAATTCTAATGTGCGTTTTTCGCTGTAATACAAGCTGTTTTTTTCATAAAACCCAACGTGTCCTCCGTAATCAGGCATTTCTAAGTATAAATTCGGATTGGCCATTGCTTCTTTAATGGGATAACATTCGGAAGATAAAAAAGAATCGTTTAAGGCATTTAGCAATAACGTAGGTACCGAAATATTTGGCAAAAATTGAAGGCTACTACTTTTTTTATAATAATCGTAAGCATCTTTAAAACCGTGTGCTTTAGAGGTATAAACATCATCAAAATCCTTTAGTGTTTTCACTTTCTTAATGGTTTTTGCGGATAATTCTTCGGGAAAATATTTATGTTTCCGTTTCAATTTATCTAAAAGATGCTGTTTAAAGCGAATGTTGTACAAGATGTTTTTAAAGGTGTGCAGCTCTAGCATCGACCCTTTTAAATGAATAGGCACAGAAACGGCGACAGCTCCTTTAATTTCAGACGGTATATTAGGGGTTTCGCCCAAGTATTTTAAGATAACGTTACCACCTAAACTAAAGCCATTTAAGTAAATATGAGTGTATTGCTTTTCATTTAAAATAAATTGAATAACTTCTTCTAAATCTTCGGCAACCCCAGAATGGTACGAGCGAAATTTACTATTTTCCTCACCACTGCATCCTCTAAAATTGACGCAAACCGCATCGCCTTCCGCTTCATTAAACAGTTTTGCGGCACCCAACATATAATGTCGTTGAGCATCACCTTCTAAACCGTGAAGCAAAACAATTAATTTATTAGATTTTTGTTTTGAAAAACTCCAATCTAAATCCATAAAATCGCCATCGGCAAGCGTCACGCGTTCACGCTTTTGTACAACACCACGAACCCTGCGAAATAGGCCAGAATATATGGTCGCTATATGCGGGTTTTTAGTAAAAAATGGCGGCTTGTATTGCGAGGTAATAATGGGCATTGTACTCCTGTATTTAAAACGGTTAAGATACTACTATTTGCTTACACTTCTAATGGTGTAAATTTAAAATCGGTGCCGTTAAATAAGCCTTTATCACTTAATTTTAGAGCTGGAATAACCAACAACGCCATAAAAGATAAGGTCATATATGGTGCATTTAGCGTGCACCCCATTGTTTTTGCCATCGCATCCAGTGCTGCGTATTGCTTACCAATCGTGTACCCATCTTTATCACTCATAATTCCCGCTACGGGTAAAGCGACGGTTTTAACAGTATCGTTTTTAACCGCGCAAATACCACCTTTGGCGTCGATAATAGCATTTACCGCTTCGCAAATGGCGGCATCTGTAGCGCCAACTGCAATTATATTATGAGAATCGTGCCCCACGGAGCTCGCAATCGCTCCTTCTTTTAATCCAAAATTCTTTATAAACGCAATCGCCGGTTTTTGATTTTGATACCGGTTAACAACTGTCATTTTTAAGACGTCATTTTCGGTATTAGACACCAAATTTCCATTTTCAATTACGGCATCGGCAATAATTTCGTTGGTGACTAATGCGCCATCTAAACATTCAATAACTCTTATTTTTTTTGCTGAAGACGTGTATTTAAATTCCTGAACCGTTTTAGGGTCGGTATTAAAGTTATTCAGATTTTGAAAGGCCACGTCTTTAATATGTGCGACACCTTCTGAAAAGACGGCGTTTCCATTAATGTAAGTCGTTACTGTTTTGAAGTCCTTTAAATCTTCGACTACTATAAAATCGGCAGCATCGCCTTTTTGAAGTAAGCCAACATCAAGATTGTAATGTTTCACCGGATTAATGCATGCCACTTGCAAAACATTAAATAGATCCATTTTTTTTGCCACCGCGCGAGCACACAACGCATTAATATGACTCACTATTAAATCGTCCGGATGCTTATCGTCACTACAAAACATCATATTTTCAAAATGCTCTGGTAGCAAATCGATTAAAGCTTCAAAGTTTTTAGCGGCACTCCCCTCGCGAATAATCACTGTCATTCCTTTTTGAAGTTTTTCTAAAGCCTCATCGTACGTAAAACATTCGTGATCGGTAGAAATTCCTGCCGCAATATACTTTGTAATCGCCTCTCCTTTTAAACCTGGCGCGTGTCCATCGACGGGTTTATTATAGTGTTTTGCCCACTTTATTTTTTCTAAAACCTGCGCATCATCGAATAAAACACCCGGATAATTCATCATTTCGGCGAGGTATTTTATATCTGGATTCGCCATTAAGGTTTTAATCGCATCGGCATCGATACTGGCGCCAGCCGACTCGAAATCGGTTGCTGGCACACAAGACGGAGCGCCAAAATTAAATTTAAAGGGCGTTTGCTTTCCGTTTTCAATCATAAACGCCACACCTTTAACACCCAACACATTGGCGATTTCGTGAGGATCGGAAACTGTAGAAACGGTACCGTGTGTCACTGCCAATTTTGCGAACTCACTAGGCACTAGCATCGAGCTTTCAATATGAATATGCGCATCTACAAAGCCAGGCAAAATGTAAGTCTCAATGGCGTGATCTTTCGCTTCAATCGCTGCTATTTTCCCCCCTTCAATTGTAATTTCTCCTTTGTATATGCGTTTATTTTGTATATCGACGATTTGCCCTTGTAGTGTCATTTTCGGTAATTTTTATATTATTACTGCCGTTTAAACTAAGACAGTGTTTATAAATGCGCAGTATTGTTTACGCTTCAATGGTTATTTTTAAAATCTGGGTTGTATTTTCTGTCACTTTAAACCTGTTATCCAAGCGCTTGTTAATCACCCAGACAATGTCGTCGTTAGTGCACAATAATTCAGCTCTTTCTTTCTCTAAAACAGATAGTTTTTCATCCTTAAAAAATTTGCTCAGTTTCTTTTTCCCTTGCATTCCTAAAGGATAAAAGTAATCCCCATTTTCCCAAGCTCTAACAGTTAATGGAAATTGAAGTGAGTCTTTATCAACAAAAACAGTGTTTGCGTTATGCTCTGAAATAGAAGCGACTTCCGTAATAACTAAAGTTCCACTATTTATTTTAATCCGCTCGACACCTTGTGTTATTGTAATACAATCTTCGCCATCGCTTTCCGATTTTAACGTCAATACTAATTCCGCTCTATTTTTTAAAAGGAGATGTGTGTCGCTTAATAATTGCTTTCCAGATTGCGCTGTCATTAAATCGCCAATTGCAGCACCACTATTAAACCCAAAATCTTTAAATATTTCATATAAGAAGGCTTCTGTAGACTTTAAGTCTTGTAAAACAGAAATACTGAATTTCGTGGTAACAGCATCCGAAAACAACACCGCTTCTTTTAATACTAAATCTAAACTCTCGTTTACAATCGCCTGACTCGCTTTCAAATGCGACAACGTATTTTTGAAATTGCTTAAAAATTGCGGATTAATTTCTTTTAACTGTGGAATAATATCGTGACGTAATTTATTGCGTAGATATTTTGTAGATGCATTGCTGCTATCCTCTCGCCATTCTATATTATTTATTTTAGCATAATTTTCAATTTCAGCTCTTGAAAAGGGTAATAATGGTCTTACAACAGTCTCATTAACTTCCGGGATTCCCGTTAAACCATCTAAGCCAGTGCCCCGAGATAAATTAATCAAAACCGTTTCTAGAGCATCGTCCGCATGATGCGCAGTTAATACATAATCGAATTTTAACAACGTAATGAGTTCGTTAAACCACGTATAACGCAAGTCACGCGCTGCCATTTGCGTCGATATTTTATGTGCCTCGGAAAACGCATTGGTATCAAAACTTTGTACAAACACTTCTGTATCCAAGGCATCGGCAAGGGCCACCACAAAAGTTTCGTCTTGGTCGCAATCTCCGGGTCGTAAATTAAAATTGCAATGTGCCAAAGCGACATTCAATCCTGCATTTTTGCACAAATGTGTAAGTACCACACTATCTAATCCCCCAGAAATAGCGATTAATAGGCGGCTGTCTTTTAAAAAAGGGAGCTGTTTGTTTATATGGTTTTTAAAGGTGTTTTCCACGGTATGGATTTAAATATTAGAATTAATTATCCCTATTACAAATGTAAGAAAGCATTGTAAGTTAAACTAGTTTTCGAGTACGTCGCGCATTGCTTTAGCCTTAATACCGCACTCTTCATATTCTTTTTGAGGATTGCTTTTTGCTGTAATCGCACCACCAACGGAATAGGAGACGTATTTTTTGGTTGTATTATATAGAATACTCCGGATTACCACATTAAAATCAAAATCACCATCTGGCGTAATATAACCTACGGCTCCAGAATACAATCCCCGTTTAGTTTCTTCAAGTTTTTCAATAATAGTTAAGGCTGAAATTTTTGGAACGCCTGTCATACTTCCCATTGGGAACGTCGTTTGAAGAATTTTTATAGGGCTTGTGGTTTCTTCAACTTCTGAAACTACCGTAGAAATCATTTGATGCACTTGCTCGAAAGAATATATTTTGCACAATTCTTCCACTTTTACGCTGCCACGCCTTGCTGTATGCGATAAATCGTTACGTACTAAATCGACAATCATTATATTCTCGCTGCGTTCTTTTTCATCGGACCCTAATGCGTTTTTTAAAGCTTCATCTTTAGTACTATCTTGCTCTCGTTTTGAAGTTCCTTTTATAGGTTGCGAAATTATTTTGGTGCCTTCCTTTTTTAAATACCGCTCTGGTGTTGCCGATAGTAAGAATTTATCTCCCGATTTTAAGAAGGTTGCAAATGGCGGTTTTGAAATGGCATTCAGTTTTAAATACGTTTCTAATGGATTTATGGTGGCATTTTCGGCATAAAACTCCTGACAAAAATTAGCCTCGTAAATATCGCCACGGTGAATGTGAGTTAACAGTGTGTTTAACTTATCGTAATAAGCCTTTTCAGGAATGCGTTGCTTCATTTTTAGCGTAGACGTTTCGGAAGTTGTTGGATTTTCTTTTTGGTCTTCAATCGCTAACAAGTCCTTTTCCAGCTCGTCTTCAACAGCCTTTAAATATTGTGTTTCTACGGTATTTCCTTTGATTAAAAAGAGTTTCTTCGGCTGAAAAAAATACAAATCAGGAAAGCCTAATCCGTCGAAATTACGAGATTGTAACGCTTCGGTATCATTCTTTAAATCGTAGGTTAAATAGCCAAAAATCCAATCTTTAGTACTTTTTTGGTACTCATCTAAAGTATTGAAGGCCTCTTGATAATCGGTTTGGATGGCTGTAAACGCATCGACCGCTAAAACGGCGTCATAACTAGAATACTGTTGCGTGTAGTTATTAGAATCTAACCAAACGACATCGTCAAATTGTTGCGACCATACTAAAAGTTTACACTTAAAGGCAGCAATGTCCTCCTTATTATATACCGACTTATTCCTCAATACTACTATTTTATAACTGTTGATGACAAATTTATTAAGAATTAAGCTATTTATGCTCATTATTGTCCAATAAAAGACACAATACCGCTTCACTTTTAAAATCAAGAATGACGACGGGGTTCTAAATTTCCAAAAAGTAAATAGAATTTTTAAAAAATGTGCACGCCATCCTACTTAAATCAATTACTACTAAGAAAGTTATTCTTTTAAGAGCTTAGCACTCCCGGATTTTACTAAGATTAATAAAATTAAACTATTTAAAATCGGACATTTGTGATTTATGGTATAATCGTTTCAATATTTGTAGGTCTAAACCGTTTAGAGATTGCCTTATTTTGGATTTTAAATGGAATAGAATATAACGCATACTACCATTTTAAATAGTATTTAACACCATTTTCACCAAAAACGCAAGAATGTAAAACAGATTAAGTTTTAAAAGTTACCTTTGCAGCATAATTAAAATATAATAGCGTGACTTTTCAAGATTTAAATTTAAATACCTCATTATACAACGGACTTAACGACTTAGGCTTTACCACGCCAACGCCCATTCAGTCCGAAGCTTACGGCGTTATCGCTGGCGGGAAAGATATGGTGGGAATTGCACAAACCGGAACGGGTAAAACCTTTGCGTATATGCTGCCTATTCTTAAAAGTTTACCGTATTCTAAGCAAGAAAACCCGCGTATTTTAATCTTAGTGCCTACCCGAGAATTGGTGGTGCAAGTAGTAGACGAAATCGAAAAACTAGCGAAATATATTAATACGCGCGTGCTTGGTGTTTATGGAGGCACCAATATTAATACGCAAAAACAAGCGATTGCGCAAGGTCAAGACATTATTGTGGCGACTCCTGGGCGTTTATACGATTTGGCATTAAGCCGTGTATTACAATTAAAATCGATTAAAAAATTAGTGATTGATGAAGTGGATGTAATGCTCGACTTAGGGTTTAGACACCAACTCATTAATATTTTCGATATTTTACCAGAGCGTCGTCAAAATATTATGTTCTCGGCAACGATGACGACAGATGTGGATGAGTTAATTTCAGATTTCTTTATTCATCCTGAAAAAGTATCGGTTGCGACTTCTGGGACACCATTAGAAAACATTAACCAAACACGTTATGATGTACCCAATTACTACACGAAATTTAATTTATTAAAAGAATTACTTCGCGATAAAGAGACCTATAATAAAGTGTTGGTGTTTGTGGCTTACAAAAAAATGGCCGATCGTCTATTCGAAAGTTTAGACGCATTTTATCACGACGAATTGTGTGTGATTCACTCTAACAAAACACAAAATTACAGACTGCGAAGTATTGAACAATTTAGAGAAGGATTTAACAGAATTTTGGTCGCTACCGATGTTATGGCGCGTGGATTAGATATTGATAATATTACACACGTTGTTAATTTTGATACGCCAGAATACCCTGAAAACTATATGCACAGAATTGGTAGAACCGGTCGTGCAGAACGCGAAGGAAAGGCTATTTTATTTTCAACTGAAAAAGAGCAGGAATCTTTAGAAGCTATTGAAGATTTAATGCAAATGAAAATCGAGCGATTAGAAATTCCTGAAACCGTAGAGATTTCTACCGAACTCATCGAAGAGGAACGTCCGCAAATAAAAGAAAGAAATAATCCTCATAAACGTAAAACGTTAGAAGAGCGCGGGGAAGCTTTCCACGAAAGATCGGCAAAAAACTCTAAAGAAAACTTAGGAGGTTCTTATAAATTTAAAATTGCTGCCAAGTATAAAAAGCCAAAAACTCGAGGTGATAAAAATTACAACAAACGTAATAAAAAATAAAATTTAGTGGTATTTCGCGTTATAATTCTCAACAAATTTAAAATAAATGTAATTTATTTTCGTTATTTTTATTCTGAATCATATGCGCCAAACTAATGCCTTCACCAATTTTAGAACTGCTTCCCAATCTTATTTCGTTTAATTACGAGACTCATTATGATGCCTTATTTATCAATCAGAATTGGGTTTTGGTAAATGGTATTTCAGAGAAAAAAGCCACTTACGTCTTTAAAGAAGAAGATATTCTCACTATTCAAGATAACGATATTGTGAGTGAAACCTCTTGGTCGATACATTTTAAGAATATTTTTTCGATTGAAACTGAAGATGGAAATATAACCGTTAAAGCCTATTTTAAAGATACGGATGTCTTGGTTTTAGAACATCAAGATAAGGACGATTATGCCTTATTTATTAATGAAGATAAGGTTAAAGATGGTATCAATTCTATAGAAGACGTTACCCATTTCTTAAAATCGAAATATCATAAAAAAGCAAAAGCACTCATTAACGATCACGAATTTTATTACATCGAAAACTTCAAAGAGTTTGGACCATTTACCGCTAAAGAACTTGTGGCTAAGGCTAAAGACAAAGACGTAAGTGTGCATTGTTTTATTAGAGATGTTAACGATTTAGACTACGGCAAACGACTACGAGTTAGAGACTTGCTCCACACATAATTCCTTTTATAGAATCTCAATAAGGTATAAATTTTTGTTAAGTGTACTGCTTAGCAACTTCAGAAATTATAATTTCCCGCTTTTAAAACCTCAATATATTTGAAACGCATTTTACTCCTTATTGCAAAAATAGCAATTGGCTTATTCCTAATACTTATCCTTTTTATTCTTGCTGTAAAATGGAATGTTTTCGGTAAAATATATACCGAAGACGAACTCATCAACTACAAAAACGAAACAGCATCGGTAGTTTTATCTGAAAATCGTGTGGTTTTAGGAAAATACTTCGACAAAAACCGAACGAACGCTAGTTATGAGCAGTTCCCGAAACATTTAATAGATGCTTTAGTTGCCACTGAAGATGCGCGTTTTTTTGAACACGATGGTGTAGACACCCGAAGTTTATTACGGGTTATTTTTAAATCGATACTTACAGGCGACAAACGCTCTGGCGGTGGAAGCACCATTTCGCAACAGCTGGCTAAAAATATGTCGGGAAGAAGTAGCCACGGTTTTTTGAGTCTTCCTGTAAATAAGGTTAAGGAGATTATTCAAGCCAAACGCATTGAATCTATCTACTCCAAAGAAAATATTCTGACTCTCTATTTTAATACGGTCTCTTTTGGTGAAAATATTTATGGTATTGAAAGTGCCGCTTTACGCTATTTCAACAAAAAAGTAAGCGATTTAACCATTGAAGAAGCTGCGGTGCTTGTCGGTATTTTAAAAGCCAACACGTACTATAATCCTAAGAAAAATCCTAAAAACGCTGTAATGCGTAGAAATGTGGTGTTAAGTCAGATGCAGCGCTACGATTATTTAGATAAAAAGACGGCAGATTCATTGAGTGAAATACCGTTAAAGTTGAATTACAATAATTTGACATCAAAAAATAACGCAGGCCATTTTTTGACTTATGTAAAAGGAGAAGCTTCAAAAATTATTGATTCCATCAATAAAAACAGCAAAACAAAATACAATTTAGAAAAAGATGGTTTAATTATCTCCACCACTTTAAACGAAAACTTACAAACGTATGCTACAGACGCTTTCGAGTCGCATTTAAGTGTGATGCAAGAAAAAATAAGAGCACAGTACAATAGTAATGCGTCACAAAAGCGTGCCTTAAACACATTGGTTGAAGCACAATTAAAACAGATGAAAATACATCCCGATTCTGCCAAACTAAGAAGCCGACAATTGGTATTTAATTGGAAAGGTTTGGAAACGGATTCTATTAGTATTGTAGATAGTTTAAAACTAGAAAACACAATTCTTCACGCGGGATTATTAGCGATGTCACCAAAAACAGGCGCAGTAAAAGCCTATGTTGGCGGTATTGATAACCAACGTTATGCTTACGACCAAATCTTTTCGCAACGTCAATTGGCCTCCACTTTTAAACCGATTTTATACGCGACCGCTTTCGAAAGTGGCAAACAACCGTGCTATTATTTAGATAACGATTCTATTAAACTGAGCGATTATAAAAATTGGAATCCCACTAATGCCGACCGTACTTTTGGAGGAAAATATTCCTTACAAGGTGCTTTATTAAATTCTAAAAATATTCCGACAATAAATTTATATTTAGAAACGAATTTCACGAAGCTAGATACAATTTGGTCACGTTTAAACTTTAGTTCTAAATTACAAAATGTGCCTTCTTTAGCTTTAGGAACCACAAACGCGAGTATTTATGAAGTTGCAAATGCGTATAGTGTATTCGCAAATTCAGGAAAAACGACCACACCCTACGCTATTGTGAAAATTGAAACCGCTTCGGGAGACATACTTTACGCGCATAAAAACCAAGAGCCAAAAGAAGTGCTTTCTAAACGTACCACAGCTTACATAAACGAAATATTACAAAATGCGATTGCTCGAGGAACGGGACAACGCATACGCAACCAATACGGCATATCATTACCATTAGCTGGAAAAACAGGAACGTCTCAAGATTACACCGATGCTTGGTTTGTGGGGTACAACCCAAATATTGTGGTGGTTAGTCGCGTAGGTTGTAATTCGCCAAAAATTCATTTTAATAATGGTTTAGGAGCAGGAAGTTCACTGGCCTTGCCTTTAGTTGCCAAAACATTACAAAAAGCAGAACGAAATACCGACTTAAAAAAAGAGCTCACAGCTTCTTTTGTATCACTTACCGAAGAAGAACGCAACCAATTGGACTGCGAAGATTTCAAAGAAAAAACGGGTGTTGAAAAATTCTTCGAACTGTTTAAAGACAAGGAAAGTTCCTTCGAAAAAGAACAAGAAAAAGCTAAAAAGAGAGAGAAACGCAAGGAAAAAGGCTTTTTAAAGCGTTTATTCGGAAACTAAAAGTATAAAAAAAAGAGAACCAAATGGTTCTCTTTTTTTTTATATAATTTTACTATTAATGTAATAATTACTCCTGTAATCCGGGAACAGTAACCATTTCATTAACATCTTTATCGTAATCAATCCCATCAACTTTAAATCCGAATAAATTAAAGAAATCAGTATTATACCCTTCTAAATCGCCAATTTCAGGCAACGTTTCAGTAGTTGCAATTTTCCAAAGCTCTAATACTTTTGCTTGAATGTCTTCACGCATTTCTAAATCGTCAACGCGAATTCTACCTTCACTGTCTAAGGTCATATTTTCAGCATATAAACGCTCATTAAACAAACGTTCTATTTGCTCGATACAGCCTTCGTGAATGCCTTCTTCTTTCATTACTTTGTACAGCAACGAAATATATAAAGGAATTACAGGAATCGCCGAACTCGCTTGTGTTACCAAAGCTTTATTTACCGAAACATACGCTTCACCATTTATAGCTTTTAATTGGTCTTTAATTTTAAAAGCAGTAGCTTCTAAATGGTCTTTAGCACGACCGATTGTTCCTTTTCTGTAAACCGCTTCCGTTAATGAAGGACCAATATAAGAATAAGCAACAGTTTTAAAATCTTCGGCTAAAGCATCATTTTCTTGTAATGCATTAATCCAAAACTGCCAATCTTCACCGCCCATTACCGCGACTGTATTTTTAATTTCTTGTTCGTTACACGGCTCAATCGTAATTTCTTTAACTTCACCCGTATGGAAATCTACCGTTTTATCAGTAAATGTTTGTCCGATAGGCTTTAAAGTCGATTTAAATTTTTCGCCCGTATCAGGATGTTGTCTCACAGGAGAAGCCAAACTATACACTAGTAAATCTATTTTCCCTAAATCTTCTTTAATCAGTTTTATGGTTTGTGCTTTAACTGCGTTAGAAAACGCATCGCCATTGATGCTTTTTGCATACAAACCGTCTTTGTGTGCTTGCGTCTCGAAGGCTGCCGAGTTGTAATATCCCGGAGATGCCGGTCGCCCGTCGGTAGGTGGTTTTTCGAAATACACCCCAATAGTTGAGGCGTTAGAACCATAAGCACTAGTAATTCGTGATGCTAAACCAAATCCTGTTGAAGCCCCTATAACCAAAACGCGCTTTGGTCCGTTTGCTGTGGGATGGTCTTTTATATAATTTATCTGACTTAAAACATTGCTTTTACAGCCCTCTGGGTGTGATGTTAAGCAAATAAATCCGCGTGTTTTTGGTTCTATAATCATTCTTCTCCGTTTTATTTAATCGTAGTTTGTAACAAATTTAGCGTATATATATGTAATGAAAAAACTTAAACCTCGTGTTTATAACTAATATCGGGACTACAACGAAAAAAGCGAACCGTGGGGTTCGCTTTTTTGCTATGTATAGTCGTAATCAGCCTCTATTCAATGTGACTTAAATATGTAAAGCTCTATCATCAGTTGCTGCTAATGCCGCTTCTTTAATTGCTTCCGTAAATGTTGGGTGTGCGTGAGACATTCTAGAAACGTCTTCTGCACTTGCTCTGTATTCCATCGCTACAACTGCTTCCGCAATCATATCGGCAGCACGAGCGCCCACCATATGTACCCCTAAAATTTCATCTGTATTTTTATCGGCTAGCACTTTTACAAAACCATCTAAATCCATACTCGCTCTACTTCTACCTAAAGCACGCATTGGGAATTGTCCTGTTTTATATTCTATTTTTGCTTCTTTTAATTGCTCTTCGGTTTTACCAACCGATGCCGCTTCTGGCCACGTGTAAACTACACCTGGAATTAGGTTATAATCGATATGTGGTTTTTGTCCCGCTAACGTTTCAGCAACAAAAACACCTTCTTCTTCCGCTTTATGCGCTAACATTGCTCCTTTGATAACATCACCAATCGCATAAATATTAGAGGCGCTAGTTTGTAAATGTTCGTTTACATCTACTAACCCTCTATCTGTAAGTTTTACGCCAGCAGCTTCAGCATTTAAACCGTCTGTAAATGCACGACGACCAACAGAAACCAAGCAGTAATCTCCTTTAATTTCTACTTCTTCGCCTTTTTTATTATCGGCTTTTACAATAACTTCATCCCCTTTACGCTCTACAGATTTTACTTTGTGAGACGTATTGATTTTTAGCTTTTGCTTTTTGAAAATCTTATTTAATTCTTTAGAAACACCTTTGTCCATTGTTGGCACGATGCGATCCATATATTCTACAACCGTCACCTCAGAACCTAAACGTTTGTAAACTTGCCCCAACTCTAAACCAATAACTCCACCACCAATAACAATTAAATGTTTCGGGATTTCTTTAAGTTTTAAAGCCTCAGTTGATGTTATAATGCGCTCCTTATCTATAGAAATAAATGGTAACGACGCCGGTTTTGATCCTGTAGCAATAATGATGTTTTTTGCTTCAATCTCTATAGTTTCTTTTCCTTTTATAGTAATATGAGTAGCATCTTTAAAGCGACCTAAACCTTCATAAACATCGATGTTGTTCTTCTTCATTAAAAAATCGATACCACCAGTTGTTTGGTCTACAACCGATTGCTTGCGCGCAATCATTTTTTCTAAATTTACTTTAATTTCGCCAGGTATTTCGATACCGTGCTCTTCAAAATGTTTTACTGCATCTTCGTAATGATGAGAAGAATCTAGTAATGCTTTACTTGGAATACACCCCACGTTAAGACACGTACCGCCAAGTGTTGAATATTTTTCGATAATTGCAGTTTTCATTCCTAGTTGTGCGCAACGTATCGCCGCTACATATCCTCCAGGTCCTGAGCCGATAACGGCTACATCGTATTTACTCATAAAAGTATATTATTTTTTAAATTATTTCGCCTTCGCTGAAATAGTACTCTATTAAATTTAGACAAAAGTACAATTTTGTACGATGATTTGCCAATGACTTCTGATGAATTTTTAATTTGTTTTATCAACGGAAACACTACGGTTAAATAATGCTCCTATTTACTTACAGCTCTAATTATTTTTA
Source organism: Bizionia saleffrena (assembly GCF_008086175.1). Lineage (GTDB taxonomy): Bacteria > Bacteroidota > Bacteroidia > Flavobacteriales > Flavobacteriaceae > Bizionia > Bizionia saleffrena. The sequence goes on along the minus strand of NZ_VSKM01000009.1, from coordinate 51,659 downwards.
CTTAAAACAAGATACAAAGTATATATAAATTAGTGTTTATAAACTCTTTTTACACTGAAATTGCCGTTGTATATTTCACCTCATTAATCATAAACATACTGTGTGTACTCCCTATATGGTTAATAGTGGTTAGTTTTTCGACCATAAATTCTCTAAACGCCTCCATATCTTTTACAATTACTTTAAGTAAATAATCGTAATCACCACTAATATGAAAACACTCTAAAACTTCGTTTAAATTATTTATAGCATTTTCAAATTCTACAATATTATTTTGCGTGTGTTGCGTGAGTTTTATGTGGCAAAAAGCAACGAACGATTTATCGGCTTTTTCTTTAGCTAGTAACGCTACGTATTTATTAATTACGCCCTGATTCTCCAGTTTCTTAATCCGTTCGTAAACGGCCGTAACCGATAAATTTAATTTATTCGACAAAGCTTTATTGGTTTGCTTACTATCGTTTTGGAGTAAGCCTAAGAGTTTTTTATCTATAGTATCTAATGTCATTTTGAAAATTTTTCAGCGGAAGTGCTATTTATTCGGATTGAAATTAAAATTAAACTATAAAATTAACTTATTATAGATTATAAATCTAATTAATGAGTTATCTATTGATTTTCTATCTAATATTTATCACATTTGATGTAATTATAAAACAACATATTCACTATAAAATATAATAATTATGTCATTTAAACCCGCAAATAATATTCAGGACTTGCAATACTTTGGTGAGTTTGGAGGCGTCAATCCATCAATTTCTGACTCTTCAACCTATACTTTTTTATCGGCTAAAACAATGATGGATACTTTTGAAGGCAACACAGACGGTTGCCATTTATACTCACGCCACACAACACCTTCTAATTTATATTTAGGTGAAGCTTTAGCGGCAATGGAAGGTACAGAAACAGCAAACGTTACCGCTTCTGGAATGGGCGCCATTACTCCTGTTTTAATGCAATTATGTGGTGCAGGAGATCACATCGTATCTAGTCGTACTATTTATGGTGGAACGTATGCGTTCTTAAAAAACTTTGCCCCCCGTTTTAATATTAAAACCTCTTTTGTAGACATCACAAAATTAGACGTTGTGGAGGCTGCAATCACACCAAACACAAAAGTATTATATTGCGAATCGGTAAGCAATCCGTTATTAGAAGTCGCCGATATTAAAGGCCTAGCTGCTATTGCAAAAAAACACAACTTACAATTGATTGTAGATAATACGTTTTCGCCATTATCTATTTCGCCAACTCAGTTTGGCGCAGATATCGTAATACACAGTTTAACAAAATTTATAAACGGATCTAGTGATACTGTTGGTGGCGTTGTTTGCGGATCTCAAGAATTCATTAACGAATTAAGAAGTGTTAATGACGGAGCTTGTATGCTTTTAGGAGCGACTATGGATAGTTTACGCGCGGCTTCGGTTTTAAAAAACTTAAGAACGTTACACCTTAGAATACAACAGCACAGTAAAAACGCTATGTATTTAGCCGAAAAATTTGAAAACTTAGGTTTAAAAACAGTGTACCCGGGCTTAGAATCTCACCCCTCTCATAAAATATTTAAAGAGATGATTAACGAACAATACGGTTTTGGCGGAATGCTAACTGTGGATGTAGGATCGCTAGATAAAGCCAATGCACTAATGGAATTAATGCAAGATAAAAACTTAGGCTATTTAGCAGTAAGTTTAGGATTTTACAAAACGTTATTTAGCGCACCAGGAAGTTCTACATCTTCAGAAATTTCTGAAGAAGAACAAAAAGAAATGGGATTAAGCGATGGTTTAATTCGTTTCTCTATTGGATTAGATGCCGATATTGAACGGACTTACGACATAATGAAAACATGTATGAAAGAAATAAACGTGATTTAAATCGTTCGTTTTTAAAACCTACAGAAGAGATTAAAGCGTCTCTTTAACCTCTTCTAATTGAGCCAGCTGTTTAGTCTGGCTCAATTTATTTTCAGCCCCTACGCCTTTCATAGTTTTACTAATTTTACGAGAAGGATTCTTCTAATACTCTTTTAAAATATAAAATTGATAATAATAAAAGACACTTAACATCATCGGGCTTCTAATATAAACAGAGCGTTTTTAGCCAATCAACTCAAGTTAGGCAAAATGAAAAAACCAATTCCATTGCTGTTTTAGAGTGTTTAGCAGCGCGTTTTATTATCCTTTTTTTTTCTGGTCATCGCGAAGGAAATGGACTTGTAGAATATATTGATTATCCCGACACTATTCTTTTTAATAGAATTTTACTCTTCGTAATATATTGCATTAATTATCACACTAGCCAAGAGTGAATTATAATAAAAAGGTGACAGTTAGAGCAAAAAAATACTTAAAAAAAGCGTATAAACGCCGACTCTAAACTCTTTAACGCCTACTTCTCATTAATTGAATATCCTATTGGCAGCACTTCTTTTACTATTTAATATTCGTAATCAAAACAGACAATTATTGCAGTAATGTTAAAAACTAAAGTTTATCGGCTTCGATAGTTCTGTTTATTTGCATAACAACATCGAAAATCGTAACCTTACACTCCTAAAAACGAACTTTAATGCAAGACGATACTAATCTTTCCAATATAGAAATAGAAGACCAAACTATTATAGATAACAAAGAATTAAGTCTATTTGAAGCATTAATTCCAGTGGTAATACTTATGGGCTTACTCGCTTATAACATCTTTTTTGTAGACGGGCAAGAATGGTTTGGCACGTATACCAATCAGATTATATTATTATTAGGAGGCGCAGTTTCGGCGGTTGTTGGTTTATTTAATAAAGTCACCGTTTCATTAATGATACGAGAAATCTGGTCGAATCTAAAAAGTGTTCTCGTGCCGATACTCATTTTATTTTTAGTAGGCGCTTTGGCAGGAACGTGGTTGGTTAGTGGCGTTATTCCGGCGATGGTATATTACGGCTTAGAGGTTTTAAAACCCTCTATTTTTTTACCAGCTTCTGTTATTATTTGCGCGTTAATCTCTATTGCCACAGGAAGCTCTTGGACCACCTCTGCTACCGTAGGAATTGCATTAATAGGTATTGGTGGTGCTTTGGGTATTAATCCGGGTATGATTGCCGGAGCGGTAATTTCTGGAGGCTATTTTGGAGATAAGATGTCGCCACTAAGTGATACTACAAACCTTGCTCCAGCAATGGCAGGAACCGATTTGTTTACTCATATTAGATATATGGCACTAACAACGGTACCCACTTTTATTATTACTTTAATTGTTTTTAGTGTAATGAGTGCGACTATTGTAACCAAAGGAACAGCCGATGTTACGTCGCTTTTAGGAAGCATACAAAACACATTTAATATCACGCCTTTGTTATTTATAGTTCCAGTAGCCGTTATAGCACTGATACTTTTTAAAACAAAACCATTAGTAGCACTTACCGTAGGTGTTTTATTAGCGGCTGTATTTGCCTTTATTTTTCAACCTGGTATTTTAGATAGTTTGTCGTCATCAAAAACAGAAGCGATTGTAACCACTATCTTATCCGACGTACAGATTGTAACCGAAAACGATAAACTTAACGATTTATTCAGTTCTGGAGGAATGAGCGGAATGATTTGGACTATCCTTTTAATATGTTGTGCAATGGTATTTGGTGGTATTATGGATGGTATTGGCGCATTATCGCGAATTACCAAAGAACTATTAAAACTAGCGTCTAGTGTTTTTGGACTTTTTGCAAGCACTGTTGTAAGTTGTTTAGGACTAAACTTAATCGCTTCAGACCAGTATCTAGCCATCGTTATTCCTGGTAAAATGTTTAAAAAAGCCTATCAAGATAAAAACTTAGCGCCCGAGAATTTAAGTAGAACCTTAGAAGATTCTGGTACGGTAACTTCGGCATTAATCCCTTGGAATACTTGTGGAGCTTACCATAGTGGCGTTCTTGGTGTTGGTGTTGGCGAGTATTTTATATACGCCATATTTAATTGGCTGAGTCCGTTTACAACGCTTTTATTTGCCGCTTTCCACATAAAAATTAAGGAGCTCACTTCTAAATAAGATAAATTTATCGTTTTATTAAAACGCTATAACTTAAATCTATTACGCAATAAGTATTAAGAATTTCATTTCTTGTTTAAAACGCCTTTTCTAACCTATCTTTGTAATAGATAAAATTATTAACAATTAAATATATATAATATGGCATTTGTAGGAAAAAAATTCCCAAACTTAAACGTAGACGCAATGAACGAAATGGGCGACACTTTTAAAGTGAACGTTCTTGAAGAAGCAATTAATAACAAGAAAAAAGTTTTACTTTTTTGGTACCCTAAAGATTTCACATTTGTTTGCCCAACAGAATTACACGCTTTTCAAGAAGCATTAGGTGAATTTGAAAAACGTAACACAATCGTTATCGGGGCTTCATGCGATACTCCCGAAGTTCATTTTGCTTGGTTAAACTCACCTAAAGACAATGGTGGTATTGAAGGTGTAACTTATCCTATTTTAGCAGATACTAATAGAAATTTAGCTTCTACTTTGGGTATTTTAGATATTACTAACGAAGAGTACGATGAAGAAACAGGAAATGTAATTCTAGAAGGTGACAATGTTACGTATAGAGCAACTTACATTATCGATGAGGAAGGAACGGTTGTTCACGAAGGCATTAACCATATGCCATTAGGTAGAAACGTAAACGAATTTTTACGTTTAATAGATGCCTATACGCACGTACAAAAAAATGGTGAAGTTTGTCCAGCAAACTGGGAAGAAGGAAAAGAAGGAATGCAGGCTAATAGAGAAGGTACTGCTGCTTATTTAGCTTCTCACTAAACTCATTTTAAAACCACACGATTGTGTACCAATCGTGTGGTTTAATTTAAACTCTAAAAATTATGATACAAGAATTAGATCAAGATAATTTAAAAGAAGTTGTAAGTAATAACAATACCGTTATTGTACAGTATTCTGCGACTTGGTGCGGTAACTGCCGTATTATGAAGCCTAAATTTAAAAAATTAGCTTCAGAAAATGAAAATGTAACTTTTGTTATTGTGGATTCTGAAAAATTCCCGGAGTCTCGTAAAATGGCAACTGTTGATAATTTACCAACGTTCGCCGTATTTAAAGATGGTGAATTTTTAAATCAAGTTCAAACTAATAAGTTTGATGTTTTAAAGGAATTAGTTAACCCAGTATTATAACTTAGAAAGAAATGAAATTACCTGTAATAAAACATTTAACACAGTTTATAGCCGAAAATGACGAAGATTATGTTGTAGAAACTATAGAAACACTTGAAGCCTTAACAGAAGTCCCTTCGTTAAAAGAAGAAGAATTAGATGTTATAGGGGAATTAATTTCTAATATGTACGGCGCTATCGAAGTCCATAAAATGGTTAAAGAGGGAACCCCTCAAAAAGAAGCATTAAATACCTTTATGAAGCGTGTTCTAGGTTCTATAGACAAATAAGCACTTCATTTTTAGGCCTAAAAAAACCACCTCATTACAAGGTGGTTTTTCTCTTTTTCATAGATGTTTTAATAAGTAGCACCAATCGTACTTACGATTTTGGCAATAAAACGGTATCGATAACGTGTATTACTCCGTTAGATTGGTTTACATCGGCGATTGTTACCTTTGCCGAATTACCATTTGCGTCTGTAATATAGACATCCTTTCCTTTTAACCAAGCAGTAATCAAACCACCACTTACGGTTTTAATTTCAGCTTTACCTTTTCCTTTTTTTATCATTTTTACAACGTCTGCAGCATTCCATTTCCCTGCAACGACGTGGTACTTTAAAATAGTTTGCAACATCATTTTGTTTTCTGGCATTAATAACGTCTCTACCGTACCTTCTGGTAATTTATTAAACGCTGCATTTGTTGGCGCAAAGACAGTAAAAGGACCAGTACTAGATAATACCTCCACCAACTCCGCGGCTTTTACAGCTGCAACCAGTGTTGTGTGGTCTTTAGAATTTACTGCATTTTCTACAATGTTTTTTGATGGATACATTTCAGCTCCACCAACCATTTTTGTTGATTCTTTCATCATACCTTGAGCAAAAATGCTTTGAGATGAAACGAATAATACAGCAACTAAGGCTATTTTAAATACATTTGAAGTTTTCATAGTTTAAAGTTTAAGTTTATTAATTGTTTTTATGTTTCAGGCATATTAACGAAAGCCCTTTGGCTACGGTTTTTAAAAACTCAGGTTTTAACTTTTTATTAACAGATATAAAAAACACAATCACTGCTAAACTCTTGTTTAAACTGGGTTCTTCATTCTAAAAAAAAACAGTGCTTTATTCTTAAAACTATTTTAATAGTCTTAAATTTATACTTTAACCCTAAAACATATTATTTTGAGTACAATAAAATTAAAAGGCAACCCAATAGAAACTTCTGGATCTCTTCCTAACGTTGGAGATAAAGCACCAAATTTCACATTAACGACTCCCGAAATGGGCTCTAAAACACTTGCCGACTATAAAGGAAGTCGAGTGATTTTAAATATCTTTCCAAGTATTGATACAGGTACTTGCGCACAGTCGGTTCGCTCATTTAACACGGAAGCTTCAGAAATAGAAAACACTAAAGTGCTCTGTATTTCTAAAGATTTACCTTTTGCACAAGCACGTTTCTGTGGTGCCGAAGGAATAAAAAATGTCGAAATGCTTTCGGCTTTTAAAAGTAACACCTTCGGAAAAGATTATGGATTAAATATGACTTCAGGTCCATTGGAAACGCTATTATCGCGCTGTGTAATTGTATTAGACGAAAACGGTGTGGTTACGTATACCGAACAAGTATCAGATATTGTAGACGAACCAAATTACAAAGCCTCTTTAAGCGCTATATTAAATAAATAAAACACTTTAAAACACAGGTCATTTAAAGAATTAAGACGCTTGCTAATGTTATTTTTTATAACTTTCAAGCGTCTTATATAGTATAATCTTATGGGTGAAAAAGATTCTTTTTTTATAAATAGAGTTAAAAGTGTGCGTTTTGCTTTTAAGGGCGCTTTTTTATTACTCACTACCGAAGCCAGTATAAAAGTGCAGTTTGGGATCGGTGTTTTAGTAACGATTGCCGGATTTTACTTTAAAATAAGTACCACCGAATGGATTATACAAACACTAGTAATTGCAACTATCATGGCGTTAGAAGGCGTTAATACTGCTATTGAAGCCATCGCCGACTTTATACACCCAGAACACCATCCTAAAATTGGTTTAATTAAAGATTTAGCCGCAGGCGCTGTATTTATTTTTGCTGTCGCAGCAGTAATTGCAGGCTGTATTATTTACATTCCTAAACTATTAGCATTAACCTAACCCTATATAAATAACAAAAACACTTAAAAAGCTCCAAATCAATTCATAAAAAAGCAATTTTAAAATGTAATTCTCCGTTAGGATAAACCCTAGTAATTTGTATTTTTGTTGCACACTAAAAACCTATAATGGCGAAGAAAAAACCTAAAGCAAAAAAAGCAAAAGAACCAAGAGTAAGGAAACCTCTATTTGTTTTAAACAATCAGCAAAAGCTAATCTTTGGTAGTTTTTTGGTGCTTTTAGGCATCCTTTTATTTATCGCTTTTTTGTCTTTTTTATTTACTGGAAAAGCAGACCAAAGTATTCTTAGCGAATTGCCTTCGCGAGCGGTAGAAACCGAAAACTGGGCAAGTCAAGCTGGTGCGTGGTTAAGCGACTTTTTTATTCAGCGTGGGTTCGGACTTTCGGCCTTTATATTTGCCGGATTAGTCTTTTTATCGGGTGTTTTTACCTTATTAGATTTAAAAAAAGCACAATTAATTCAGCATTGGTTTTGGGGCACATTAATAGCGCTTTGGATGTCAACTTTGTTCGGGTTTGCAGGTCATAAAAACGATATTTTAAGCGGTACTATTGGGTTTGAGCTCAATACCTTCATTCAAGATTTTATTGGTATAATTGGGACTGTATTATTATTATTATTTGGGTTAATCACCTATTTAGCAATACGTTTTAAAGTGACGCCAGAACGTATCAGTAACGCGTTTAAAAAAGCTAAAAAAGAAATTAAATCTGATTTTAAAGACGCTAAAAATGATGTGGTGCCGGTAGATAATAATTTAAGTGCTGAAGCCGAAGATATGAAATCATCTTTCGATTTAGAGAGTGAAGATTTAGAGCCTACATTACAAAAGGCTCCAGAAGTTGAAGCGGAAGAACCAAAAGCTGTACCACCCCAAGAACCGTCAGTTGAAACCGCTTTAGAAATTGAAATCCCGAAGGAGGAAGAGGTTGACGAGGAAGAGGAATTAGAAATGGAAGTTGGTGAAATTGTTGAAGAACAATCGGAAACCGATAATTTGTCAGATAAATTAGTAGCAGACTTTGGATTATTCGATCCAACGTTAGAATTAGGAAACTTTAAATTTCCGCCTTTAGATTTATTAAAAAAATATAACATTGAAGGCATAAAAATTGACCAAGCCGAACTTGAAGACAAGAAAAACCGAATTGTAGAAACTTTAAACAACTACAAAATTGGTATTCAGTCTATAAAAGCAACAATTGGGCCTACAGTAACGCTTTACGAAATTGTACCAGATGCTGGCGTGCGTATTTCTAAAATTAAAAACTTAGAAGACGATATCGCCTTATCTCTTGCCGCTTTAGGGATTCGTATTATTGCTCCTATTCCTGGAAAAGGAACGATTGGTATAGAGGTACCCAATAGAAATTCGACTATTGTTTCTATGCGCTCGGTTATAGCATCGCAAAAGTTTCAGAAATCGGAAATGGAATTACCTATCGCCTTAGGAAAAACCATTAGCAACGAAACCTTTGTTGTCGATTTAGCTAAAATGCCTCACTTATTAATGGCAGGTGCAACAGGTCAAGGTAAATCGGTTGGGTTAAATGCGGTACTTACCTCATTATTATACAAAAAACACCCTGCAGAGGTTAAGTTTGTGTTAGTCGACCCTAAAAAGGTAGAATTAACGCTCTTTAATAAGATAGAACGACATTATTTAGCGAAACTTCCCGACAGCGCCGAAGCGATTATTACCGATAACACCAAGGTAATAAACACCTTAAACTCGCTGTGTATTGAAATGGACAATCGTTATGAAATGCTTAAAAATGCCTTTTGTAGAAATATTGCCGAGTATAACGTAAAATTTAAAGCGCGTAAATTAAACCCTAACGACGGCCATGCTTACTTACCATATATCGTTTTAGTGGTCGATGAGTTTGCCGATTTAATTATGACGGCTGGAAAAGAAGTAGAAACCCCAATTGCGCGTTTAGCACAATTAGCACGTGCTATTGGTATTCACTTAATCGTTGCAACTCAACGTCCGTCGGTAAATGTAATTACCGGTATTATTAAAGCCAATTTCCCGGCGAGAATAGCCTTTAGAGTAACTAGTAAAATAGATTCTAGAACTATTTTAGACAGCTCTGGAGCCGACCAACTTATTGGCCGTGGAGATATGTTATATACGCAAGGAAACGATTTAATACGTATACAATGTGCCTTTGTAGACACCCCCGAAGTGGAAAGAATTACCGATTTTATAGGATCGCAAAAAGCGTATCCCGATGCTTATTTACTTCCAGAGTATGTAGGTGAAGAAGGTGGCACAAATCTTGATATAGATATCGCGGAAAGAGACAAACTCTTTAGAGAAGCCGCAGAAATTTTAGTTATCGCACAACAAGGTTCGGCATCGTTATTACAACGTAAATTAAAATTGGGTTATAACCGTGCTGGTCGTATTATCGATCAATTAGAAGCCGCAGGAATTGTTGGTGGCTTTGAAGGTAGTAAAGCGCGACAGGTATTAGTAACCGATTTAGCTTCTTTAGATTCCCTATTAGAAAACGAAGGTCAATAAATTAAACGAAACGATTTTAAAATGAAAAAATTAGTATTACTCTTATTGCTTATCAGTTCATCAGTTTTTAGTCAGAACGCTAACGATGCCAAAGCACTTTTAAGCGAAGTGTCGCAAAAAGTAAAAAGCTACGATAATATTGCTATCGATTTTAAATATGCTTTAAACAATTCGGCCGAAAACATTCAGCAAGAAACACGCGGAGATGTTACTATGTTAGGTGAGAAATACAAATTGAATATTTTGGGCATTACAAGAATATTCGATGGTAAAACATTATATACGATTAGCCCTGAAGATGAAGAAGTTACTATTTCTTCAGAAAACGCACAAGGTGAAGGTAGCATTACCCCTAGCAAAATGTTATCGTTTTACGAGGATGGTTTCAGCTACAAAATGGATATCATTCAGAATGTAAAAGGGCGAAAAATTCAATATGTAAAACTAATTCCTATCGATTCAAACTCAGAGATAAAATTTATTCTTTTGGGTATCGATGTCCAAACCAAACATATCTATAATTTAATAGAAACAGGTAAAAACAGTACGAGCACAACACTCACTGTTAATTCTTTTAAAACAAACGAGCCTATTTCGAAAACCTTGTTTACTTTTGACAAAAGTAAGTATAGTGACTACTATATTAATAACTTAGACTAGGCTACCCTTGAAAATACTAGATAGATATATATTAAGCTCTTATCTAAAAACTTTTATCAGCGTGTTTGTTATACTCATGCTGATTTTTGTATTACAAGCCATCTGGCTATACATTAAGGAGTTGGCAGGAAAAGATCTTGATTTAATTACGGTTGCCAAATTTTTATTTTACATCACCCCTACTCTAATTCCGCTTATTTTACCTTTAACCATTTTATTATCTTCTATAATGGTCTTTGGAAATTTTGCCGAAAACTATGAGTTTGCCGCAATGAAATCTACCGGAATATCGCTACAACGCGCAATGTCTGGTTTAAGTGTTTTTATTGTTGGACTCGCCATAACCACTTTCTTTTTTAGTAATAACGTAATTCCTTGGGCGGAGTATAACAGTTACAATTTACGTAAAAACATTGCTAAGGTTAAACCCGCTATGGCTATAGCCGAAGGGCAGTTTAATCAAATTGGAGACAATTTTAATATTAAAGTTTCAAAGAAAACTGGTGATCGTGGACAATATTTAGAACAGGTTGTTATTCACCAATCTGAAGTTAATAAAATTGGAAATTATACTACTATTATTGCGAAAAACGGAGAATTAGTTAGCGAAATAGATTCCAATGTTCTTAAATTGATTTTATTTGATGGGTATTATTATAATGATACGCCACCAAAAGATATTCAAGAACGAAGAAAAGAGCCTTTTCTAAAAAGTGAGTTCGAAAAATACACGATGAATATTGATTTATCGAAATTGAATGAAGTCGATCTCGATGATAAAGCATACGACGATAAGTACACTATGCTTAACATTAGGGATTTATCGAAAACTACAGATTCCTTAGCTCAAGCCAGACAAACCACCTATACGGATTTTTCTACAACCTTATACAAACGCACAAATATTGAAACCCTAAATCTTACCGTAGACACCACAAAAGATTTGGAATTTACTGGAGATGTCCTAGATTTATTCAGTGCAAAACGCCAAGTTCAACTTATTGAATACGCTATAAACTCAATAAGCAGTACCACTAATATTATCACTTCTAAAAAAGCCGACTTAAAAGCTAAGACCACTACATTAAATAAACATATTATTGCCTTTCACGAAAAATTTGCCTTAGCATTCGCTTGTGTTATTCTGTTTTTTGTTGGCGCACCTTTAGGCGCATTAATTAGAAAAGGAGGTTTAGGTTTACCTATGATAATAGCCATTGTACTCTTTTTAAGTTATCATTTTATAGGTATTTTCGCCAAAAACAGCGCAAAAGACAGTAGCTTTAGTCCGGTGATAGCCACTTGGTTTTCTACTTTAATTATGTTGCCCTTAAGTATTTATTTAACGCGAAGAGCAACTGCCGACCGTGGTTTATTTGAATTTGATCATATTACCCAACCTATAAAAAAATGGTTTCAAAAGAAGTTCCCAAACAACAAATTAAATAAAGCTGAAGAGGAAACAGAAACTCTCGACGGTTTGAAAGTTACTCGTACTGATATAACACCAGTTGCTATTTCAGACAAAAACAGAGCGATTGCGAGCAGTACGCTCTTAAATTATAGAGTAGTTTCAAGAATAGCACTGGCGGCGTACAGCATTGCCATTGTTCTTTTTATCTCATTTTTTATATTAAAAAATAATAAACTACCTCAAATTGCGATCTCAGCACTGTATTTAAGCGCTATTTCGGCGGTGGTTTACGCGATTCATTTCTTAAAAGCATATATTAGTTACCGCGCTTACACCACGACTTTACACTTTAATAGACATAAAAAATCACCTGCTATATTACTTATCGGATTTATATTATTTCCCATCATTTATTTCAATAGACGCAGAAAATTCAAATTAGATATTGCTTAAAACATACCGATTAGCACTATCTTTATAACATTAAAACGGCATTGTAATGACAACAACAGAAGCTAAAACACAATTTAAATTAAATACCATTCAAGAAGCGATTAACGACATAAAGACCGGTAAGGTTATTATTGTTGTCGATGATGAAGACAGAGAAAATGAAGGTGATTTTATTGCTGCTGCCGAGTTAGTAACTCCAGAAATGATAAACTTTATGGCGACTCACGGACGGGGCTTAATTTGTGCACCGCTTACCGAGCACCACTGTAAAGATTTAGGTTTACATATGATGGTTACGAATAATACCGATCCTATGGAAACAGCATTTACCGTTTCGGTAGATTTAAAAGGGCAAGGGGTTACCACAGGAATTTCGGCCGGAGATCGAGCGCTAACAGTAAAGGCTTTAGTAGACCCAAAGACAAAACCATTCGATTTAGCACGACCAGGACATATTTTTCCTTTAGTAGCAAAAGAAGGTGGTGTATTACGTCGTACCGGACATACCGAAGCGGCAATAGATTTTGCACGTTTAGCGGGACTAAATCCTGCAGGTGTTATAGTTGAAATAATGAATGAAGACGGAACGATGGCGCGTTTACCGCAGCTTTTTGAGGTCGCGAAAAAGTTCGATTTAAAAATTGTTTCTATTGAAGATTTAGTGGCGTATAGAATGGATCACGATTCTTTAATTGATAAAAAAGAAGATTTTAATTTAGAAACGCGCTTCGGAACATTCCGATTAAGAGCCTACCAACAAACAACTAATAATCAAGTGCATATTGCGTTAACCAAGGGAGAGTGGACGACCAATGAACCTGTGTTAACCCGCGTGAATTCCACATTAGTAAATAATGACATCTTAGGAACGCTGACTAATAATGCCGACCAAAAGCTTGACGGTATGTTTAAAGTGATAAACGACGCTGGTAAAGGCGCTATTTTATTTATAAACCAAGAAGCACAGTCCCTAAACTTACTGAAGCGTTTAAATGTGTTGAAAGAAACGCAACAAGAAAAGACTTTGGTAAAAGCTCCTGCAATAAAAATGGATGCAAAAGATTTTGGTATTGGAGCACAGATTTTACACGATTTGAATATTCATAAATTGCAATTAATTTCTAACTCACAACAAACAAAACGGGTAGGGATGATTGGTTATGGTTTAGAAATCTTAGAATACGTGAATTACTAGTTAGTTTGAAAGGAGAAAGAAGAGAGAGAAAATATAGAAACAAGACGCCAGATTTTGTTTGAAATATAAATACAAAAAAGCGCAAATCAACTTTAGTTAATTTGCGCTTTTTTTTGCCTATTAGTTAAATTAATTAGAACCTTTTAAACAGACGCTTTAATAGCATCCAACATTAATTGTGCTCTACGATTTACATCTTCTTGCGACCACGATAACTTAATTAAACACGAAATGTTTCTTGCGATATAGTGATTAGACTGTTCGAAGGTTTTGGTTTCTAAATATTTCAATCCGTTTTTGACTTCCGCAGAAATGGGATATAACGATTTTATATTTTTAAGATGACTCCATTCTCTTATGTAATGCCAATTGTTATCATAATAATGGAAACAACCATCTACACCACTTTCTTTTAATGCTTTCGACGCTTTTCTAGCACTCTCTAAATCTGGTAAAAAGAAGTTTAAAAAGGCATAGCTTTCCTCCCCTCCTTCCGGAACTGTTCTAAAGGTTACTTCTGGTATTTCAGCTAAAGCTTCACGTAATACTGTAAAATTATTTTTTTGTACCTCTAAAAACTCTGGTAAACGTTTTATTTGAGCCAAGCCCACCGCCGCGTGCAATTCTGAAATCCTGAAATTATAACCTAAATGCGGATGTGTTTCGGCACCTCTATCGCTTCCTATATGATCGTGACCGTGGTCGCTATACTGATCGGAATGTGAATAATAAGCGTCATTATTTGTAATGACCGCGCCACCTTCGCCACTCGTAATCGTTTTTACAAAATCGAAAGAAAAACAGCCCAAATCTCCAATACTTCCTAAAGGTTTGTTGTTAAATGTTCCTCCAATAGCTTGGCAAGCATCCTCAATTAGTAAGAGATTATTCGCTTTACAGATGGCTTCAAGTTCATTCATTCGCCCCATACTTCCGCACATCTGCACAACCATAACGGCCTTTGTTTTTGGTGTAATGGCCGCTTCAACAGCTTTCGGGTCTATAGCTAAGGTATCGTCTATATCTACCAAAACAGGAACTGCCCCAAGCATCATTATCGCTTCAAAACTCGCTACGAACGTAAACGTGGGCATAATCACCTCATCTCCCGCTCCAACACCAGCCGACGCCAAAGCAACGGTTACTGCTGCCGTACCACTAGATACCAGTTGAGCGTGTTGTGTTTTGAACGTGCGTTCTAATTCACGTTCCAGTTCTTTGGCTTTCCAATGTCCGTTTCGCATTCCATCAAAACCATAGCGCATTAATACACCGTTATCTAATACATCTTGCACTTGCTTGCGTTCTTGTTCTCCAAAGCGTTCAAATCCTGGCATTTTTCTTCTTTTAAGGTGAACTCAAAATTAATTGAAATTCGTTAATAAAAAAAACCGCCCATCAATAAGTTTGTAGCGGTTTTTTAAAAATATTTTTTATGATAAAAAGTTTTACTTCTACAATTCAATAATTACATCGGAGAGTGGTTTTCTAACTTTTTTAAAATCGGCAAACATATCGTCTTCGGCTCTATAACCAATAGGCATAATTAACACTGATTTTAATTTCTTTGATTTTAATTTTAATACTTCATCAAATTTGTCGCTAATAAACCCTTCCATCGGACTAGCATCAATTTTTCGAAGTGCACAAACAGTTAATAAGTTACCCATTGCCAAATAGGCTTGTTTTACAGCCCAGGCTTCAATATCTTTTTTAGATTTTTTATTAAAATCTTCAATCAAAAACTGTTTAAATGGATTGGTAATCGCCTCTGGCGTGTTTCGGACAGCCTTGAGTCTCTTAAAATAATTTTCTATATATTTAGTATCGATAATTGTTTCAATACAAAACACTAATACATGAGAAGCTTGTTCTACTTGCGGCTGATTGAATGTATGCGCGACCAATTCCTTTTGCAGTGTTTTATTACTAAGGATAACTAATTTAATAGGCTGTAAGCCGTAAGAAGTCGCGGTTAAATTAAACGCCTCTTTTAATTGTTGTATATCCTGAGCGGAAAGCTGTTTATTCTTATCGAATTTTTTCGTGGCATAACGCCAATTTAACTGCTTTATTATTTCCATTACTCTTTAATTTAGTCTGCAAAAGTACTATTTGATTATTTTAAAAGATAATGTTTTTAGAAAAATAATCGATAACTAACTTATTAATAAGGAGATAATGATTAAAAATAAAATAAAATAAAAAAAGGCGTAGATTTATTTGAAATATACTAAAAAGGATTCTATATTTGCACCCGCAATCAGGGCATACTTGATGAGACACTTGGAGAATTGGCAGAGTGGTCGAATGCGGCAGTCTTGAAAACTGTTGAGGGTCACACCTCCGGGGGTTCGAATCCCTCATTCTCCGCTAGGAATAGCATAAATTCCAACAAAACCCTATAAACACTATGTTTATAGGGTTTTTGCTTTTCTACATATTTCAAAATATAACATATAATAGCATCCCATAGGTTACCTATTCGGTTACCTAATTGAAATTTACCAACAGGTAACCGAATTAGACATAAACACCTGTTAATAAAACCATTACAGTCAAATTTTTAATTTAAATTTTGTATATTTAGTTAGATTTAGTACTTATAATATAGGTAACCGATGACTTCTACGTACAGCATTCTTTTTTTACTACATAAAACAAAAGCCACTCCAGATGGAAAGGCACCTATTTACGCACGTATCACAGTAAATGGAAAAAGATCACTTATTAGTATCCAGCGCAAAATATTAATCGAAAAATGGGATAGTACTAATGGTAAAGTTTTAGGGAATTCCGCAGAAGCGCGCGCCATCAATAAGTATATTGACGACGTTAGATATAAGCTAAACAAAATCCACGAACGTCTTTTAGATCTTGAAAGGCCATTCACTGCAATGGCTATTAAAAATCGATATATCGGAAAAGATCAGCCGACTAAAATGCTGTTGGTAATATTCCAAGCACATAATAACGAAGTAGATAGCTTAATAGGTAAAGACTTTGCTCCTGGTACTGCAGAACGCTATCGCACAACCAAAAATCATATTCAAGAATATATCCTAAAGGAATATATGATTGATGACATTCCAGTTAAAAATGTGGACCATAAATTTTAGTATTGGTTTTATACTCATATAACTAAGTTGGGTGCAATGCAAAAAAAACTAACCTGAAAAACAATTAATAATTATGAAAAATAAATTACTTTTTAGTCTAATTCTATTTTTATTTACTACTCTAATTTATTCTCAGAATGTTACAAGAAAATATAATGATTTGATGGAAAGATATGAGTTTTATAATTCAAGTCGTCAAATAGTAGGTTATGCAAAATACAATTCATTACAAGAGAGATGGGAATATTATAATTCAAATAATCAACTAACTGGTTACGATAAATATAATTCACTAACTGGCGAAACACAACAAGTAGATTTGAATCAAAATAATTCTATCGAAAGTTCAGGCCAATATATTGTACACGATTATGGCGAACCACAATCGACATTTGATAGTAATTTAGCGATGTTAGCTCTATCTTATAAACAAAATCAATATGACAGACTTCAAAAAATATACGGTAATCTTACACTAAAACAAAAAAGACAAGTTGACGAATATATTCAAAATTATAATAGAAAAAGATTTGAAAATTATGTTTTAATAGGTAAAAAGCGTGAAGTTGAACTTTATAAAAATACAATCGGATTTCAATATGGTTTCGATAAAGATTATGCTGTTATTTATCAGATACGCACAAAAGAAAAGGCACGTTTAGAATTTGAATTAGGTTATAAAAATGAAGAACCCTATAAAACGTATAAATTTAATGCAATTTATCAATGGATTGAAAATTTACTTGGTCATACGAATTATTATGTTGGCTTGGGAGTAGGTTTAAAAAAAGTCGATGGAGAGAAACCTATAACCTACTATGAGGATATAAACGGGACATATGGTTCAGCTATTTTAAGTTTAGGTTTGGAATATAATTTCAATTTTCCCTTAATAATCTTTGTAAATTATCAACCTGAATTTACAGTCATTCCTGATTTTGATGTAAATGGAGGTTTTAATATTGGTGTTAGATATGGCTTTTAATAGATATAACAGCGTCGAATACAAATAACACTATCAAATAGAAAGCACTTCGCCCAACACCGTATAAAAATAATTACGGTTTAGTGCTTGCTTACGAAAATTCTTCCGAATTTTCTATTTGGTTTTTATTTGCTAAATTAGTTATTTATACACGCCACTAATCATATACGTACGTGTCATAGATCACTAGTCTAAAACACGTTATAGTTCTCCTCTCTTTCTATATAAAGATATTGTGGGCAATTTGAACAAAATTTCGGTCTAGAACAAAATTTTTTTCTAAAAAACAATTCTCATTTCCAATAACTTACAAAAAAAACTTAAAAAACATCAATAGAATGCGGAAAACCGTAAGGTAAATCGTTGACAGATATATTACTTTGTAAAATTTGAAAGAAATCCAATTTATGAAATTTTTGCTTTTTACTTCTTTATTTTTTTCTTCATTTATTTTAACAGCTCAAAACTATATTAGGGAAGGAAAAGGAGATTATAACAATGTTTTATATACTTGGGATGGAAAATATTTAAGACAGGGAAAAGGAAATTATGAAACTGTTTTATACACATCGACCGAAAAATATATTCTTCAAGGAAAAGGGGATTACAACACAGTTTTGGCGACTTGGGACGGAAAATATTTAAGACAAGGAAAAGGAGACTATAACAATGTACTTTACACTTGGGACGGAAAATATTTGAGACAAGGAAAAGGAGATTATGAAACTGTATTATATACAATAGACGGTAAATATATACGTCAAGGAAAAGGAAAATTCAACACAGTTTTATATACAATTTCGGGAGAAATCCCAATAGAGATATTAATTTTTACAATTTTATAAATTACTATAAAGAAATTGGGAATAAGCCGAAAAGCCAATGAAAATCTGAAGTAGGCAAAAAATTAAACTAATTAAAATGAAAATTAATTTTACTAATGTTGCATTCTTTCTTTTTGCATCAATGTCAATTCTATCGTGTAAGAAAACAGTTGAAGTTATTCCCGAAAAATCAATTTCGGCTACGGATATTTCGATTATTGGACCAGGTAAAGAATATATCAAAGTTTTGGATGGGGATTACAAATTAAAAGTAGAGAATGACAAAATTTACATTCCATTCAAATTTGAACTTATAAAAAAGTATGATGGTAATAATCCTCAAATGGGTAATTTAGGTTTAAGTCCTTTAGATGCTTCAAATGTTGCTGTTAGAGATGTTGGATATTCTTTCTCACCTGCCACTATGAGCGATTGGAGTAAAGTGGAGGATTTATTAGCAAGTGATGTTGGTGCAACTACAACTATAAGCTTTGAATGGGATTATTTTTCGGATAGAGAAAAAATGGCAAAAATTATGAAGGAAACAAATAATTTTGAAATTACTAATACCGAAATAAAAGATGATTTAGTTAGAACCAACGAAGAACTCATAAGGGAGTCCAACCGTAATGATGAAGTCGAGGAAGAACCTAAAGAGGAAGTCGCTTCAACATCAGAAAGTAATGACAAAATTGACGAAGCTTTAGACAGTTATGAAGAATATATTGACTCATACACTAAGTTTTTAAAGAAAGCCCAAAAAGGAGATAATTCTGCAATGGCTGAATATCCAGCAATGATGCAAAAAGCAACTGATATGCAACAAAAAATGGATGATATGAAAAACGAATTTTCAGCAAAACAAATGTCTCGATTAATGAAAATCGTCAATAAAATGAATACGGCAGCAATGGAAATGCAGTAACATAATCCTTTTAAGATAAATAGTATCAGATATAACACCAATAGAAAGATTAAAAGTGAAACCAAGAAATTACGATTACCTGAATATTTGAACTATCCTGCGTGGTTTTCTATACAGTTAAAGTCATATTTGTTTTGATTGCTTATTGGAAAATATTTGATTTTTTATTAGATAAATTTTTAAAATAGTACTACCTACAACATTGACTATAAGTAATTGCTCGTTCTCACCTACTGCTAAAAATCCAAGAGGTTTTTCAGTTTGGTACGTAAATGCAAGGTTAATCGCTAAACTACCCAACTACTCATAGCCGAGACCAAATCTTAAACATTTAAAACTAAATAATATGAAAAAAACGAACCTATTTTACATTTTAATTACAACTATATTATGTGTAAGCTGCTCATCTGATGACGATTCAAGTAACACTAATGCTGACTCAATTAATCCCCCTAACTGGATTCATGGTACTTGGAGTGGTTCCACCAACACCCAAAGTGGTTTTAAATTCACACCAGATGATTTTATTACAATTGTTATAAACACAGAGACTTCATGGAAAGAGCAAATAAAATTCACAAATAATGCTGATGTAAACACAAATGTTAATGAAACAATAAATGAAAATGAGTATAAAATTGATATTACAGTGAGAAGCAATACAATAAGTTATTATTTTGAAAAAAAATCTGATAATATTATAGAGCTAACTAATGACCCCTTAGGTGAACTTTCAGAATCACTTCTTATAAAGCAATAATTATTAGGTTTTGAGAAGTTTTAAAAAGCACGTTGTAATTAATTATTATTTATAGAAATTATTATAATTATAGGTGTTTTTATTAAAATGCTAACTTAAGCCGTTTACAATTATTTTTTATTTCAGGCCTACCTACAAAAATCACACCCGTAAGATCCCTGCGCCCGGATCTTACGGGTTTTCTATTCGGTTTTTATTTACCAGTACAGATGCTTACACATGCGCAAAATGTCATCAGCACCCTCACCTAAACCGAATTAGAAGAGCGCTACGGTAACCGTCTGCGATCCCGTATGTGTTCTTTGTTTAATCTAGTTAGTTTTAATGCTAATAGTAGAGATAAACGACAATAACTTTAAACAGACGTCCAACACCACATTCACATAAAAGTGTCTATCTCGAAAAATCTACCCCACATTTACGAATTTTTACAATAATTTAGAATAAGTAAGTTCTATATTGTGAGCGCTATTAATAAAACGTGTTACATATTTCGTGTATGTATTCAATATACAAGAGTAATACTCTTTTAATAAAAATAAATAGATACACAACCAATAGACAGAGCAAAGCATTGGTTTTATATTTATATTCATTGTAATAGTAGTGATACATTTAAAAAAACATCGTGCCTACCGACTATTCAACATATGAGAAAAATTATAATATTATTTATTCTGCTTATTTCTACTTACAGTTATTCCCAATCTGTTTGTAAATTAACTTCGCAAGAAATAGATTTATACTTGTGTATGAACGACTATACATCAGTTGAATCTTCCGCGTATTTGACTTTAGGATTAAGTGACATAGTCTCAGAAATTGGACTGTCACAAAGTAATTTCACTATAAAAACTTGTAATTCAATCAATAACGCTGTTGCAGTAATTATCGATGGAGAAAGAGAGCTTTTAATTGACGAACATTATTTATCCAAATTAAATAACTCTACTAATAAATCATTTTATCTTTTTATACTTGCTCACGAAATTGGGCATCACCTAAATGGGCATACTTTAAAATATAGCGACAATACGACATCGAGAAAACAGGAATTAGAGGCTGATTATTTTGCAGGTTTTGTATTAAAAAAATTAAATAGTCCAATTCAAGACATAACAAGTACACTAAATGATATACCACATCCAAGTAAGAATACAGGCACTCATCCAATCCTAAAAAATAGAATTTTAAGTGCCAATAAAGGATTTGAGGATGCCGTCTTAAAAGAACAGAAAATACTACAGAGATTTGAAAGCTCAATCACGGCAAAAGTCTATGAGTCAAATAGAATAAATTCTTTGAACTTAGCAAGGTCGTTTTACTCCAAGTTCGTAGTGACCGGAAATATGGACTATTTCAATTCTTCTAGAAGGTACTACGAAGAATTAATTAATAAAAAGCAATTCAGAAACGCACCTTATATTGAGCTGTCTTATTTATACAAGTTAAACGAGGAAGTCAAGGAATCAATACAGATATTAAACGAAATTGAAGAACGTAACAATTATACAGTTCTTTTACTTTGGGAAAATTATCATAGCTTAAAAAAAACAGTACCTAAAGAAATAATAAGTGCAATAGAAACAATCGAAAACACAGATTTAGAAGGCTTAATATTCAAGACAATTTTAGCTAAATATTACCTGGACACATACAAACCAGAGCTTGCAGAAAATATTTTCAACGCTCTATACGATGGTATTCAAGAAAGCGAAGAAAACGATAAAAACAAATTTGAATTAATTCATTTTTATAGTAATTATGCATACTTCTTAAATAGCAAAAGTGAATTTGAGACATCTGCTAAAAACTCAAAAACAGCAATAGATCTAATAAACTCTACTGAGCTTAAAGAGAACAAACAAGTAAACACAATACTTAAAGCTTGCTATTTCACTTACTCTATGGCCTTATTAGGTTCCAAAGAATATTCGCTTTTAGAAGAAACTCTTGCATTATGGGAGGATTTAGAATTAAAACAAAATATAGTAAACTCTAATATTCTTTACATCACAGCTAGATTGCAAGAAGAAACTGGCAAAACTAAAAAAGCAATTAAAAATTTTCAATCATATCTCAAAACCAATAAAGACCCTTATGCCAATTTTCATTTAGGAAAATGTTATTTAGAAATAAAGAATAATAAATCTGCTTGTTTAGAATTTAAAACCTCTTGCGAAAACGGAGTAGAATTAGCTTGTAGATATTTAAAAATTAAATGCGATGATTAAAAAATTCACAATTCTTATTATTTTATTTTGTTTTAAGGGAATATGCCAAGAATCTCAAATTATCCAAATTGATAGATTTGATAATAATAAAAATGATTGGGGAATTACAGACACTAATAAATGGCTCTGTAAAATAGAAAACGGAAAACTAGTTATTGAAAATAAAGTTAAAAATAATTGGTGCTATTTTCATTCCAAAAATCTTAAAAACCTTGAAAATAAAGCGTATACTGAGATAACATTTGACTTTCAAATAAAAAGTCCGATTTCCGAATATGGCGGAGCGGGTATCGTTTTCATTAATGACAGAAACAGTAAAGAATTTAAAAGAGTCCGTTTGCTTATAAGAGAAGATATAACTTATTTTGACAAAGAAAATTGGTCTTACCCTAATGACGGTTATGTATTAGGAAATTCATTTAACACTACTGGATTGGAAAAAAATAATTCTGTGAAAATAATTTTAAATAATTCCGAAGATATCGAAGGTAAAGCGAGATTGATTTTCTTCTTAAACGATGAAAAATTATATTCCAGCAATTGGGCTATCTCAAATTTCAATAAAATAGGTTTTGTTGTTCAAGGTCTAAATCAATTCGAATATGATAACCTTATTATTAAACAATCGGTCGAAAAAAACTATTTAGAGGATGCTCTTGACTATATTTATATTGACAATAAAAAACTAATTGACCATAACGGGATAGATGAAAGTGAACTAATAAAATTCATTCCAGTGGAGTTGGTAGATAATCAAAATATATTATCGACTAAAGACCTGATCAAAAGTCTTAAGAAAAATAAAAATTGTTCAAGCATTGAAACAAAAAAAGTTAATTTCAGTGGCAAGAAGCGAGAAATGCTCTCATTCAATTATGGTAATTCTCTAATTGAATTTTTCACGGATACAGAAAAACCAAATCCTATCGAAATAAATTTTTTGGAAAAAGATGATTTAGATGATTTTTTTAAAATTTATGCAGATTACAATAGTTATAGGTATGATAAAAATAGAGCTCAATGGCCTTCAAATCCCTGGTTTTCAATATTAAAATTTAATGATTCATATAGAGCGACTATTTGGAGAGGTATGTAAAAAACCTAATTACTTATAAAATAAAGATTTCATTACTATTTTTACAAATAACTAAAGATGTTTTAACGAATAGCGCAAATGGTTTATTCTATTTCGCTCAGCATTTTAATATTAAAATTACAGCAGCATATATTCAAAACAGAAGATGAACTAAAAATAATATAGAAGTATAAAGAAAAGTGAACGAAGTATTACACACAAAAACCGTAACCGTTGCACAACACCACAATTTCACAAAAAAACAACCTTATTTAAGCCCTTTTTAAGGGCTTTCTTATTTTTCAGGTTGGTGGTTTCGCTACATTTTGCTTGACTTAATTACGCGCACACTAAGTTTTAAAGTGCCTTTATTCCATTACATAAAAAGACAACCGAATTAGAAGAGCGCTACAAAAACCGTGTGAGATCCCTCGTGCGCTCTATGTTTAATCTAGTTAGTTTTAATGCAAATAGTGTAGATAAAAGCCCCTAAAATAACTCGCAATAAATAAAACAAGTTCGCAACGCCTATGCAATCCCAGCCTTATGTATTAATAACAGTTACTATTATTTACACAACTTTAAGTAGCAATTACGGAAAACCATAATGCCAAACCGATATATATTGCTATTTTTAACAATTGGTGTCGAAGGGATTAATTTTAAGACATTTCAAATAATTTTATAAACTAGTTTATAGCGAACCACTATACAGCACTATATATTGAACACAGAACCATCATACATTCCAATCATAACCAATATTAATTCTAAAACACCACCTTCTCCTCTAGCAACGCAATCAAATCACCATCATAATATTTATAAATATCTGCTATATCTAATATTATAATTTTCGAATAATACCTAGAACCTGTATGCTTCTGTATTTGCTCAAGATGTCTTTTTTCCATTACATAGACTACCTCAGCCCATTCTAATAAATTCTCAGTAAGCTCAGTTGTTCCTTCTTTTCTGCAAATTTTAATATTGGTACCAGCACTTAAAAATTCGTGTGTATCATATTTTGATGAAAAATAATCTTCAGCAGTCTTTGACCGCTGTTTATTAGCTGAGCATACAAATAGAATTTTCATAATTTTTTTTCAAAAATATCCCGCATAGAAACTGGCATAATTAGGCATTAACAGCAATTTAATTATAATTGTACACAAATAACAATAAAATTAATTAGGAAAATAGAATTAATCAACTTATCTTTGTACACAGATAACAATAAACAAAATGAAACTTAAAGAAATCACCTCAATATCCTCAGGCATAAACGAGCGTAGAAATCCACAAGGGACTATCTACTACTTGGGTGCTAGTGATTTTATAGCAGATCATACAATTAATCCGCTTATTGAACCTAGCCTAATGCCATCATCAAAGTTAGAAAAACATTTTTTAATAAAAGATGATATAGTGGTTTTAGCAAAAGGACATAATGGGTTTGCTGCACACGCTATAAAGAATGTTGTAAAACCTATGGTCGCTTCTTCTGTTTTTATGGTACTACGAAATACAGTTGCTTCTGTAACACCACAATATATTGCCTGGTACATAAATTTAGAAAGCACTCAAAAAGAATTACGTGGTTATAGTCGTGGCACAGCATTACCTGCCATCAACAGAACAATACTTGGTGATTTAGATATAAAAATTCCATCATTAATTATTCAAAAAAACATTGTAGCAATAGACGACCTTAAAAAACAAGAATCATATTTAACAACACAATTAGA
Source organism: Bizionia saleffrena (assembly GCF_008086175.1). Taxonomy (GTDB): domain Bacteria; phylum Bacteroidota; class Bacteroidia; order Flavobacteriales; family Flavobacteriaceae; genus Bizionia; species Bizionia saleffrena. Next base: position 26,365 of record NZ_VSKM01000009.1, on the reverse strand, counting down.
TCATTTAAAAACAACACAATTAGAACTTTTACTTAAAAATAAAATAAAAGCATAATGAGCAATAAAATTAAATCTGAAGACATCAATAGAATTATTTGGCAAGCCTGTGATACGTTTAGAGGTGTTATAGATCCAAGCCAGTATAAAGACTACATCCTAGTGATGTTGTTTTTAAAATATGTATCTGACACCTATACTGAAAAGTACGAAGTACATCTTAAAAAATATGATGGAGATATAGGGCGAGCTGAACGTGCTATGGCTTCGGAACGGTTTATAGTTCCAGAACACAGTCATTTCAATTCATTATATAACAAACGCAACGAACCTAATATTGGAGAGCTTATCGATATTGCATTAGCTGACTTAGAAGATGCCAATCGCGAAAAGTTAACCAGTAGTGATGGCGCAGGAATCTTTAGAAACATCAGTTTTAATAGTAGCAACCTTGGTGACAAAAAAGACAAAAACTCAAGGCTTAAAAATCTACTCACAGACTTTAATAAATTAGATGTAAGACCATCATCATTAGATGGTCAGGATGTATTAGGTGATACTTATGAGTTCCTAATCTCCAACTTTGCGAGTGATGCTGGTAAAAAGGCGGGGGAATTTTACACGCCTAAAGAAGTCTCTACACTACTTGCACGCTTAACAAAGTCTAAGTCTGGAGCACGTATTTACGATCCTACCTGTGGCTCTGCTTCTTTACTAATCAAAGCAGGACAACAAGTAGACGATGCTAACTTTTCATTATATGGGCAAGAAGCTAACGGAAGTACATGGGCACTGGCAATGATGAATATGTTTTTACACGGTTTTGATAATGCTTCCATACGTTGGGGGGATACATTAAGAAATCCTAAACATACCGAAGGTGATAACCTTATGAAGTTTGATACCGTTGTGGCAAATCCTCCTTTTTCTTTAGATAAATGGGGACACGACGAGGCAGAAGATGACAAATACAACCGCTTTAATCGTGGCGTGCCACCTAAAAGTAAAGGCGACTGGGCATTTATAAGCCACATGATAGAGAGTGCTTACGAAGATACAGGTATGGTAGGAGTAGTAGTGCCACACGGTGTATTGTTTAGAGGCAGTTCCGAAGGGCGCATACGTAAACGTGTTATAGAAGATAATTTACTAGATGCGGTTATTGGTTTACCTGCTAACTTATTTTTTGGAACAGGAATTCCTGCTGCCATCCTTATTTTTAATAAAGCGAAAGATAAACGAACAGAAACTTTGTTTATTGATGCAAGTACGGAATATGATAGCGGAAAAAATCAAAATGTAATGTCTAATAAACACCTAGACCATATTGTAGAAACCTATACAAAGTTTCGTGAAAACAATACAGAACTAGGAGTTTTAGAAGACAAATACAGCTATGTTGCTCCACTTAAAGAAATGGATGAAAACGAGTACAACTTAAACATACCTCGTTATGTAGACACTTTTGAAGAAGAAGCAGAAATTGATATTACAAAAGTACAAACTGAAATTAGCAAGCTAGAAAATGAGCTAAAAAGTGTACAACAAAAAATGAAGGAATACCTTAAAGAGTTAAGCCTGTAAACTATGGAAGAGCAAAATAATATCATTATTTACACAGCAGATGATGGCAAAGCATCGGTAGCATTATTTGAAAGAGAGGGAACTGTTTGGTTGAACCAAAAACAACTTGCTGAAATTTTTGACACCTCTGTACCTAATATAAGTATGCACATTAAAAGTATACTGGAAGACAAAGAGTTAAGCGCTAATTCAGTTGTTAAGGATTACTTAACAACTGCCGCAGATGGTAAAGAATATAGTATTACATTTTACACCTTAGAAATGATCCTTGCCATCGGTTACCGTGTACGTAGTAAACGTGGTGTACAATTTAGGCAATGGGCAACCAGAAACTTAGCAAGCTATATGCGTAAAGGGTTTATTATGGACGATGAACGCCTTAAAAATCCTGACGGCCGTGCCGATTATTTTGATGAATTACTGGAACGTATTAGAGATATTCGTAGCTCTGAAAAACGTTTCTACCAAAAAGTACGCGACCTATTTAGTTTAAGTAGCGATTATGACGCTACCGATAAAGCAACCCAAATGTACTTTGCCGAAGCACAAAACAAACTACTATTTGCCGTAACACGAAAAACGGCTGCCGAAATGATTGTAGCAAGAGCCGATGCCAGAAAATTAAATATGGGCCTCACCAACTGGAAAGGCAGCGTAGTACGCAAACAAGATATTACCATAGCCAAAAATTACCTCACCGCAGATGAACTTGACAGCTTAAACAGACTAGTAGTTATCTTTTTAGAACAAGCAGAATTACGTGTTAAAAACCAACAAGACCTTACTATGAGTTATTGGCAAGGCAACTTAGATAAGCTTATTGCTTTTAATGAATTTCCTGTGCTTAAAACGGCTGGAAAAATTAGTAAAACCATTATGGAGAAAAAGGTAACAGCACATTATATAGCTTACGATAAACTCCGTAAAAAGGAAGCCGCGCAAGCAGCAGACAGACAAGACTTAGAAGACCTAAAAATGCTTGCAGCACAAATTAAAAATAAAAAACAATAATGGCATTACAAGCAACAGCACATAAAAAAGGCTTTAAAGAAACCAAATTGGGATGGATTCCTGAGGATTGGGAGGTTTGTAGAATAAATGAGGTTTTTAAATTTTTGAGATCAAACTCTTATTCGAGAAGTAATTTAGAATATTCTACTGAATCAGATGGAATTAGAAATATTCATTATGGTGATATTCATACTACATATACTACAGGAATTTTAAATTGCGAAGATTTTAGAATAATACCAAAAGTGAAAAATGAAATTAAAGTAGGTGATAATTATGATAGACTGCAAAATGGAGATATTGTAATAGCTGATGCTTCAGAAGACTATGAAGGAGTAGGAAGTATAATTGAATTGGTAAATATAGGAAATCTTAAAATCGTGGCAGGACTTCATACTTTTGCATTAAGAGATAATACATCAAAAACAGTTATTGGTTTTCGAAATAATATTCTGTCAAATGAAAAAGTGAAAAATGAACTGAGAAGAATAGCTACTGGCTCAAAGGTTTATGGTATTTCAAAATATAATTTTCAAAAATTTGGAATTATTATTCCCCCACTTCAAGAACAAAAAGCAATAGCAAATTGCCTAACAACCTGGGACACCGCCATTACCAAACAGAATGCTTTAATAAAAGCAAAACAACAGCTTAAAAAAGCCCTAATGCAACAATTGTTAAGTGGTAAAAAACGCTTGGCTGGGTTTAGTGGGGAGTGGGAAGAAAAGAGAATTATTGAGTTATTTGATGAAATTAATGATAAAAATGATGGAGGCGAACACGAGCCTTTATCAATTTCGGCAGGTAAAGGTTTCAGGTCTCAAAGAGAAAAATTTGACAGAGTGATTGCTGGTACAAGTCTATCAAAATATATACAATTAAAAAAAGGAGATTTTTCATATAATAAAGGAAATTCTAAGTCTTATAAAATGGGTTGTATTTATCTACTTGAAACTTATGATACAGCATTAGTGCCTTTCGTTTTTATAAGTTTTAGACCTACTGATAAGGTAGATTCACATTTTTACAAGCATTATTTTATAGATCACGGTTTAGATCGTCAACTTAAAATGATAATTTCTTCTGGGGCTCGTGGTGATGGACTTTTAAATGTAAGTAAAAAAGATTTTTTTAAATTGAAATTACCTTTTCCTAGTAAAAAAGAACAAACAACCATAGCCCAAGTCCTTAACACCGCAGATCAAGAAATAAACCTATTAATTAACCAACGAAACCAATTAAAATTGCAAAAAAAAGGGTTGATGCAGCAATTGCTTACAGGTAAAAAAAGATTGAAAGTATAATGGCTGTGAATAAAATTATAGAAGAAATTGATGCAGATATTAAAGACATCTTAAGCACTGAGTTTTCATATACGAACACTACGTCTGTGCCCAACCTCGATGATAACACATTAACCTTTGGTAACGCTGAAGAAAAGAAAGCAAAAGTAATAAACACCTGTGTGCTTTTTGTAGATATTAGAGGCTCAGTAGCATTAACTAAAAAGCATCACACTAAAACTATGGGAAGGCTATATTCTGCTTTTTCTAAAGCTGTATTAAAAGCCGCACATCATCATAGTGGTTATGTAAGAAATATTATTGGAGACCGTGTAATGGTGGTTTTCCCTTCATTTAACTGTTATAAAAATGCAGTCCATTGTGCTATTACCATTAATCATTTATGTACTAAAATCATTGATACTCAATTTTCCGGTATGGATTTTAAATGTGGTATTGGTGTAGATTATGGGGAATTAAAAGTGATTAAAGTAGGTACTCCAAAGCAAGGGAAAGAAGCAAATGAAAACAGAGGGCTTGTTTGGACTGGGTATCCTGCAAATCTAGCTTCTAGACTTACAGACACTGCTAATAAGGTGGTTGAAGAGGATTATTATGTGGTAAAACAAAATCCTTATAATTACGCCAAATTCTGGGGTTTTGGTTCAGGACTTGCAAATATATTTGGAGGAATACCACTAAGTAGTGCAGATTTACCAACCTATCTAGATAAGATAGAAACAGTAGAAATGTCGCCAGAAAAATTTGCAGACTCCGTAAAAACCAACCCTACAGGCAGTGTTTATATATCTGGCGGAAAATTTATAAGCTTTGAAAAGAAAACTAGAAAAACAGATTATCCTGCTATTTTAATTTCAAAAACAGTTTACACAGGTTATAAAAAAGAAAATGCCGGTGAAAATGATATAACCTACAAATATTGGGAAAGCCAAACCTATAAAGTGAAGGATGTAACGGATGATGTTTATGGTTCTAATTTAACTTGGGTAATAAAATAATAGAGATGAATAAAGAATTATTAGAAATACATAGTAACGTAAAAGATTGGCTAAAGTTTGGAGAAGCTAAAAATGCAATGCTTATAGCGTTTAACGCTGCTTCAATTTATGGAGTAGCTAAATTACCTTTTCTAGATAAAACTGAAGACACAAGTTATTTAAGCGTCTATTTTTCAATCGTGATGATTTTATTAATAGCATCAGCAGTTGTGTGTTTAATTTCGTTTGTACCACGTCTTAAGTTTATTCTCATAAGTATTTCTAACTCTAAGGATAAAAAAAATATTTTCTTTTTTGAACATTTAGGAAAAAGTACACCTAGGAAGATTTTAGAGTCTTTAAAAAGTAAAGGTGTAAAAAGAGAATTTTCAGAAATTGATGAAGATATAGCTGTTCAAATTCATTCACTTGCAAATGTGGCTACAAGAAAGTATAGCTTGTTTACAATAGCTGTTTGGATTACAGTAGCTGCTTACATCACTATTCCTGTGGCTGGAATATTTGCGTTATACAATTACAAAAATTAATACATATGACTACTCGGGAAAAAATAGTAGTTTAAAAGTAAAATTATGGAAACACCTTCATTTAAAGAAGATCATATTTCGCAAATACCTGCGTTGCAGTTATTAATTAATATGGGCTACAACTACCTCAACCAAGAAGAAGCCTTAAAAGCAAGAGGAAATAAAACATCTAGTATTTTATTAGAGGATATTTTGCGTAAACAATTACATAATATTAATAAGGCGCGTGTATCTTCAAATAAAGCAGTTCCATTTACAGATAATAATATCGAAAATGCAATCATAGCATTAAGAGATATTCCTATGGTCGATGGTTATATGTCTACTAGTGAGAAAATATACGAGCTACTTACTTTAGGTGTATCCCTAGACCAGAGCATTGAAGGAGATCGTAAAAGTTTTGATTTACACTATATAGATTGGGAATATCCAGAAAAAAACATATTTCACGTTACGGAAGAGTTTAGTGTGCTTCGTTCAGGATTAAAAGATCATTACAGACCAGATATAGTGCTGTTTGTAAACGGTATTCCTCTATGTGTTATAGAATGTAAAAGGCCAGATATAAAAGAGCCCTTAACACAAGCAATATCACAAAATCTACGTAATCAAAAAGAAGATGGTATACGTCCACTCTATGCAATGGCGCAGTTAATAATGGCTGTAACTGTAAATGAAGGTAGTTATGCCACCACAGGGACACCAGAAAAATTTTGGGCACAATGGCAAGAAGATTTTAAAAATCCAAATGGAGGTATTAATATAGAAAAAGAAACGCGTTTTCGTGAAAGTATCTATAAATTAAAAAACACATCTATTCCAGATACAGTAAAGCAACGCTTATTTACGGAACGTTTCTATTACGTACGCAAATATTTTGACGCATTAGAAAAAGAAGAAATAAAAGCAACACCACAAGATGAGTATTTATATAGCCTATGTAGTAAAGAACGCTTATTAGATCTCATATATAATTTTACGTTGTTTGATAATGGATCTAAGAAAGTAGCACGTTATCAACAGTTTTTTGCCATTAAAAAGGCAATGAAGCAAATTAAAAAATTGAATAATGGTCAGCGTACTGGTGGTGTAGTTTGGCATACACAAGGAAGCGGAAAGTCACTTACAATGGTAATGCTTGCCCAAGCTATAGCAATGGAGTCCAGCGTTTTAAATCCTAAAATCATTCTTGTTACAGACAGAACAGATCTAGATACACAAATCACAGGAACGTTTAGAAAATGTGGAATGGATGTAGATAATGCAAAAACTGGTTCACAACTAATAGAATTACTACATACAGAAAGTGATGCAGTAGTAACGACCATCATCAATAAATTTGAGACTGCAGTAAAGAAAATTAAAACACCATTGCCTAGCAATAATATATTTGTATTGGTAGATGAAGGACACCGTACTCAACACGGTACGTTTAATATTGAAATGCAAAAAACTTTACCTAACGCTTGTTTCATTGCGTTTACAGGAACACCATTATTCAAAAAGGACAAAAGCACTTTGTCTAAATTTGGTACATTAATAGATAGCTACACGGTAGATCAAGCTGTAAAAGATAAAGCAGTAGTACCTTTACTGTACGAAGGACGTCACGCAATACAAGATGTAAATGCAGCACCTTTAGATAATTTCTTTAATATGGTATCAGAACCATTAAATGATTATGAAAAAGCAGATCTTAAAAAGAAATTTTCAAGAGCAGATCAACTCAATATAGCAGATCAAAAAATCTATGCAATAGCCTGGGATATCACGAATCATTATGTAAAGAATTTTCAAAAAACAAAATTCAAAGGCCAAATTGTATGTCAGTCTAAAGCAGCAGCAGTTAAATACAAAAACTATTTAGATGAAATAGGAAAAGTAACTTCAGCTCTTGTTATTTCGCCACCAGATGAACGTGAGGGCGAAGACACCGCTTATGGTAAAACGAATGATTTAGTAAAAACCTTTTGGCATAAAATGATGGACGAACACGGTTCTCCAAAAAAATACCAAAAAAATATAGTAAACCGTTTTAAAAACGATAATGAACCAGAACTAATCATTGTAGTAGATAAATTACTTACCGGCTTTGATGCACCAAATAACATAGCTCTGTACTTAACACGAAAACTATTAGGCCACACGCTTTTACAAGCTATAGCACGTGTAAATCGTGTTAGTCCAGATAAAGATTATGGCTATATTATAGATTATTATGGCGTTCTTGAAGAATTGGACTCAGCTCTAAAAACATACTCAACTTTCGATGATTTTGATGAAGCGCAACTACAAGGTGCACTTACCAATATTAGTGAAGAAACAGAACAACTACCACAAATACACAGTGACCTTTGGCAAATATTTTCTTCTCTATCAAATAAAAAAGATGCTGAAGGATATCAACAATTATTAAGAGACGAAGCATTGCGTAATAAGTTCTATGATCAACTTGCAAAATATGCACGCATATTAAAATTAGCCTTATCATCCATAGTATTTCATAAAGAAACGGAAGAAAAACGCATTGCAAAATACAAGGAGGACTTATCCTTTTTTATGAAATTGCGAACTGCTGTAGCATCAAGATACGCAGATAAGATAGACTATAAAAAATATGAAGGACAAATTCAGAAATTAATTGATACCCATATACCTACGTCAGATGTAGTAACGCTTACAGAATTAGTAAATATTTTTGATAGAGAAGCTTTTGAAGAAGAAATTGAAAAAGTAACAGGACAAGCTGCTAAGGCAGATATGATAGCATCTAGAACAGCAAAGCATATCTCTGAAAAAATGGATGAAGATCCAGCATTCTATAAACGTTTTTCGCAATTAATTAAAGAAACTATTGAAGACTATCTACAAGGGAGAATTGATGAAACAGTGTATTTACAACGGATTAAAGACGCTAAAGACGCTGTATTGAGTAGAACAGATTCTAGTATACCTGAATCATTGGAAGACAAGGAAGTCGCTAGAGCATTTTTTGGAATAGGTATTGAAGAATTCAGCAGTCTATCAAATGATAATGCTATGGTTCTCAAAATAGCCGAAGAACTGGCTCTCAAGGCAGATGATATTATTATAAATTTACGTCGAGTAGACTGGTCTGGTAAAAGCGGTACAGATATTCAAAAGAAAATGATTTTCCTTATAGGTGATTACATTATAGATCATATTCGAGATAAATATAACCTCAAATTAAGTTTCCAAGATATTGACAAAATTGCAGAACGTATTGTGGAAGTTGCAAAAATTAGATATAAATAATGCTTCGTTCACTTACATATGGTTCTGAAGAAATAGTATATACCTTGAACTTTCGTAAAAGAAAAACATTGGGTATTACTGTGCATCCTGATCGCTCTACGGAAGTTAATGCTCCAGAAGGAAGTAGTATTGAAAAAATTGAACAAAAAATCAGAAAAAGGGCGGCTTGGATATTAAAACAACAAGACCATTTTCTATCCTTCGAGCCTAGGAATACAGTACGCAAATATGTTTCAGGAGAATCTCATTTATATCTAGGCCGACAATACCAACTCTTAGTAATAAAAAGCAATGAAGAAATCGTAAAGCATACTGGGCGAAATATTGAAATAAGAACAAGTGATACGAGCAAAATAGAGAAATTATTAGAATCCTGGTACTTAGAGAAGTCAAGAGCTTGGTTTCATACTATTGCAAAACCTCTAATAGAACATTTTAAAAAATATCAAGTAGAGCCTAATAAACTAGAAATAAGAAAAATGCCACATCGTTGGGGTTCTTGTTCTACAAATGGAAGAATTTTATTAAACCCAGAACTAATCAAAGCACCCAAAGCGTGTATAGAGTATGTAATCATACACGAACTCTGTCATCTAGTACATAGAGACCATACGAAAGCTTTTTTCGACCTACAACAAAAAGAGTTCCCAGAATGGAAGAAATGGAAAAATAAACTGGAGGTGTTATTGGCTTAAAGCGTTCACTCAATTATATAAAACAAGGTCAATATAAATTGAAAGTAACCTACCACCAATCATAAGAGTATTGTTCAAAAAAAATAAAAACGATCCTACACCACATTTATGTTTTTTTACAATAATAAAGGCTAAGTTATTTCTATATTACGTGTGCTAATTAATTAAACGTTTTTTTACGGTGGGTTTGTTTAATACACTTTTAAATATAAAACCATAAGAGATTCCATCAATGCAGATTCCAATTTATATGCTTAAGTCTATTTAAATTAGTTTTATGCAATTTCTCCCTTACCTGAAAATTAAATTATGAAAAAAGAAATAAAAATTAGAAAAAAATATATTTCAACCTTTTTTTTATCATTTCTAATTGGGTTTGTTATATTGTATGGATTAGAACATTTCGGTAATTTCAGTTATTTAGCAAGTTCGGAATCCAGCAACTTTAATGGAAGTAGCAAGTCACGTATGACAGGCGTTGTAAGTTTCTCAGACCCCGTAACTAGTATCTATTACGAGTCATATTTTGGTAAAAAAATCCGCACTAATGGTAATGGCTTTACTGTTGGTGATATGCATTCAGAATATTCGGTTTTCAAAAAATACCCCAGTAAAAGTTTCTATTATACTCAAGCCACAATTAAAGACTATGTATATGGCCTATATATTTCTTTAATGGTGTTTTTGGTAATTTTATTTTTTTTAAACTTCAAAATAAAACTTTTATAATTACAGCTATGTTTTATTTAAAATACCCAAAATAAAAGTGGCTATAAAAAGAAAACTTATGTAAAAAATAAATAGTGAAATCAAAAGTATTTACTATTGAAAATTTTGAAGCATTAAACCCATACGGCAAAAGAGTTTCTTTATATGATGTTAAAAATAGAGTAACCTTAAAACATTTTTGAGCATCTTGAAGGCTACCCTCTTGTGTTGATAACTCAAATTTAGAAGGTATCTTTAAAGATTTTAAAAATACAGGATTTAGTATAATAAGTATTTTTTTTGGATGATGAAAAAAGCGATTGAAAAAGAGCTATTATAACAGATAATATGGAATTGAATAATATTTCAAATTTAATGTCATGGAAAGAACCAATAGCAAAATCATTTAACATACGCCATATTCCAAGTAATTTATTATTAGATAAAGCAGGAAACATTTTAGCTAAAGACCTTAGAGGCGAAGCTTTAAGAGTAAAAATAAAAGAATATATATTAAAATAAAAAAAATGAGTAAATTAAGGAGTTAGTTTTCATACTAGATCTACATCTGATTTATATTTATTAAGTAAAAATTAAAATTTTATAAAATGAAAAACTTAAGTAGTTTAGTATTATTTATTCTTTTAACATCGTGTTTAACAGAGCCTAGGAAAAATATTCCAAGTGTAGATAAAACTGAGAAATCTGAGAAATCTGATAATAATATAATTAAGAGAAAATACGGGGGGCAGTATCAAGATAAAAACGCCGGTAATTTAACAATTGAATTAGTTCAAACTAAATTATTTAAATTCAACATTACAACTTGGAATATCAATAGACCCTGTTCAGGTTCACTTTCTGGTACCGCCAAATTAATATCAGACAAAATAGCAATTTATAGTGGAGAGGATTGTCAAAGCATAAAATTTATTTTTTCAGAAAATATTAGTGTTGAAATAATTGAAAATGATTGCTTCGCTCATCACGGTCTTAATTGTTCTTTTTCAGGAATTTACTTAAAAAACAATTAACTCAGTTAGTAGCTCTTCACAGAAATAAATCTATGAAATTATAAAAAAACATAGATAGTTACATTGCTAGCAACAAGGTTGAACAAAATATATGCTATTATGTCAGTATGACACAAAATATCAAAACGTAATTCGACGAATTAAAAAACCTTTCATCTGCTACTTATAACTTATAAGTTATCAAAAACGTCACCTTGTCAAATTAAGAAACCTTTAACTATTTCGGAATAATAATTGCTCTTAACAAAGCATAAAAAAAAGCCCCAACATTCGACCGGAAGGGCTTTTAAATTGTAAGTGAGTAGTAAAATGTAAAGAATACTACTTCATATTTTGTGGCGCAAATATAGTGTCTTACTTCCACCCTACAAAATATCCTTATTTTCTTTCGTAGTGCTATCAGCTGCTGTAAATGCTGTATAATAACTAACTAACTTATAAATGAAGTTAAATAACACCGAATTAGGTCATTTTGTAGATAAAATAAAACTACAGAATGAAAATATGTCAAAATACCGTGATCAGATTAATAACTTGAAAGCCAAATTAGAAGACAAAATTAAAAATGACGAAAGTACAGGTATAAAAGTATCTAAATATTTACTTGCCGGTTCTTGGAAAAAACGAACAATTTTAAAAGCTACAGGCGACAATCCAATAGATATAGATTTAGTGCTTTTCGTTACAGGCGATAACAATTTACAGAATGATCTTAAAAAAGTTCATGATTATATCGTTAAATATCTTGAAGAAATATATCCTACTAAAGATATAAATAACGATGTTGATGCTGAAGGAAACACAAAATCAATTACAATAAGATTTAGTGGATCTGGTTTAGAGGTCGATATTGTTCCAGTCGTTCCTCTAAGTAGTCCAGAAAAATATGTTTGGCAACCGCAGCGTGGAGGTGGTGGTAAATATATAACAAGTGTAGAAAAACATCTTCATTTTTCATTAAGTCTAAGACAAGCTAATCCAAGTTATACATCAATTGTAAGAGCATTAAAGTGGTGGAAGAATTATAAAGAATTAAAGCCTTTCGAAAATGAAGGAGGAATTTCATCTTATGCAATTGAATTAATAGTAGGCTATTTAGATACTAATAAAGGAGTTGAAACTAATATAGAGGAGGGAATAATTAGATTTTTCCAATTCATAAGCGAATCAACCTTTCCAAACATAAGCTTCTCGCACTCCATAAATAAGATTCCTTACTACGACACTGCTATTTATATCGCTGACGATACCAATAATGAAAATAATGCGGGAAAGAAAATAAACAATTTAAAATGGAATGAAATTAAAGAAAAAGCTGCGGAAGCATTTGACACTCTAAATCTAGCCCAAGACAGAAACAATGAAGGTGACACCATTAATGAATGGAAATCTGTATTCGGTCCAATATTTAATATAAAATAATATGAGTTATAACACGACTACAAGAACCAGTACATATACAGTTACTGATATTCGCAAGACATTCGAAAACTGTATAGCCGATATAAGAATGATTGCTAGAAGAACTGGCAAATGGGATATAGATTATGTTGACAGGTTAGGCAAAGACATACTTAAACTTGCAGAAAACAAATACCTGTCTTGTGTTACCATAATTCTAAAAAGGAATAACACCGATTATCAACTGCGGGCTGCAAAATTCAAGGTTAATGATAATGGTAATACAAATGAAGGTGATAGAGCAGGTAAAAATTATGATTGGCCTGCAGACGCAGACACTTACTTGTCAGTTATCTTAAGTTATACAGATTCTTGGCATAATTTGTCAACCGATCAGAAAAGTAAACTTTCTGCTGATTTTGAAATAAAATGGACAAGTACATCAGAAGATTTGTCGTTTTCACATTTAAGTTCAGATAATGCACAATTATATGGAAGTAAAACATACGAAGTACAAAAAACAAATTTTAAATAATGGCAGATATATTCGATAATATTATTACACTTCCTAGTGTGGAAGTACAAAAACAAACAGAGAGTCTAGTAGGGTTTCAAACAAAATTTGATAGAATTTATAATAATTTAAAACTTTTACTAGATCAAGGAAGTTTGTCTGATTGGAGTAAGAAATATCATAAAGTAGATTTACCTATCATTGCTCAGTTAAAAGACAAGTATCCATTGATAATTTTAGCAGGCGATGCTGGTACAGGAAAAACGATATCCGCAACTAGCATTGCAGATAAAATGACGAGAGAATTAGGTAAAGAAGGGTACTTTTTAAAACTAAGTACTCGTGTACGTGGTGAAGGTATGCACGGTGAAATGGGTAAACTAGTAAATGATGCTTTTTCAGAATTAAAAGCTCAAGCAGGTAAACGTCGTTTAGCTTTTTTATTAATAGATGAAGCTGATGCTATTGCTACAACAAGAGCTACAGGTCAAATGCATCAAGAAGAAAAAGCTGCTGTAAATACACTGATTCAGAAAATTGATGAGGTTAGAGAAATGGAAGGCAGAGCGATAATTTTTATGTCTACAAATAGACTTCATTTCATTGATGAAGCTATATTAAGAAGAGCGGCTATCATTCTAGAGTTTAAACGCCCTACCGAAGAAGAGTATAAGGAATTATATACTCAGAGCCTAAAAGGTCTAGATTTAACAGATGAAGAATTAAGTGAACTTGCGAAACTATCTCTTAAAGACGGTAAGTTAGGATATTCTTTTTCTGATGTTAGATTAAAGGTGCTTCCAGAAGCTGTAGCTATTGCTTATCCAGACAAACCAATATCGTTTTCAATTTTAAAAGAAGTTATTAATAATGTTCAACCAAGCCCAGAAATAATATGATTAGAAAAATTATACAAGCATTAATTGCTATAGGATTTATAATAATTGGCTATACCAAACTTGAAGGGGCAATTTTTCAGAAAGAAGTAATATGGTACGGTATAGCAGGTTTACTTACCTTGATTGGACTTCTACTAGAATTCATCTATACTAATAGAAAAAGGTTAAGGGTGTCTATTTTTAGCAAATATTTGGCTCTACGGGGTAAAAAAATAAGATTTTCAATGTCTTATTTATATAGAATTGAAGTTGAAGGTAAATATTTATTAGTTAAAAATAACAATTATGGACATTTTCAATTAGTAGGTGGTAAGTATAAAATACTGGAAGATACAAGATCAAAATTAAAAACAGACTTTGGAGCGATGGATGATCCAAAGCTGCCAAATAGTGGTATTATGAAAGATGATTTTGCGTTATTCATACCTGCTAAAAATGCAATAAAATTTTTAAACTGGTTTAATAAAGGCATAGATAGAGAAGTTAGTCATTGGAGAGAGTTTTATGAAGAACTAATAGTCGGTGATGGAGAGAGTTTTCTATCACTAGAAAATTTTCCATATGTTAATTATAATTACAGAGGAAAAGTTTTAACACCTATTAAAAGAACCCCAGGATGGGACGATTGTTATGAAATTTTGCAATATGATATCTTAGATTTAGTTCCAACACCAGAACAAAGACAAGAATTAAAGGTGTTATTTAAGAAAGGTGATTCAGCAAAAATAAAATGGGCAAGTTCAAATCTAATAGATTCATTAGGTCATGATTCTATTAATAAGAATAAAAAATATGACATTGGGCAACATACTAAATGGGCGTTAAATATGAAGTGGTCTAAAGTATAGAAAAACAATGTGCTGGAGGTTATATCAACAATTATAGTTTCCACACTTCCAGCACTTACCCATTCCTTTGTTTCGCAAAAAGCTTCACTCATTTAATTTCCAAAGCTTAGAATCTGTCATTAAGGATAAATATTCCCCTACTCTTCATTTACGATTTTTACAATAATAAAGAATAAGTAATATCTATAAACTGTGTACTAATCTTTATTAGTTTACTTCACATATTAATCCCCGAACAATAGAGTTATTACTCAATTCTTCTCTAAACAACGAAGAGTACGTATTTAAACTCCTTCAAATATAACCAAGCAAAAATTCCAAACACATTTGAATTAAAAAGCGATCTCGTAACAGATACCAATCAGCATAAATTTAAAGCGCCATTTTTAAAAGGTGAAACCAATAATGATTTATCAATGTTTTTTAACCAAATACCTCTATTGATTGAATTATTTTTAACTAACAAAGAAATTATAAATAATGCCAACGAATTAGCTAAACCTACTTTTGTCAAAAGCCATAAAAACTCAAAAGTATAATGAAATAGTAATGGTAGATAAAAATAACAAACAATCTACCGCTAAGTATCAACATATATTTTAACAGATAACATACTGTTTCAAAAAAAATGCTCCCCTACCTCTCATTTCCGATTTTTCACAACAATAAAGAAGAAGTTATTTCTATATTACGTGCGCTAATAAAGAAGCATAGTTGCCACTTATTGTGCGCATTTAAGATGTATTGGTAATAGCCTTTTTGGGTTATGAACTAGCAGATATCAAACCAATGAAGAAGGTAACACATTGGTTTTATGCTCATAAAACTAAGTTGTGCAACATACGAGAAAAACATCGAAAACATCAAAAATGAACTATGAATGGACTGAATGAAATATTAAAAACCGCAAATTTTGCTGATAAAATAAATAAGCAATTTGATGCGTATAATTCAGTTGCTAATATTATGAAATCATACGATTGGGCTACACGAAGTTCAGCTATGAATATGACACAAGCACTTTTAAAAGGAGCTGTACAAAATTCAAACTTACTTAATTCAGTTCAAGCCATTTCTAATATGGCAATTGCAAGAAATCAATTTCAAATTCCGAATACAGCTTTTGATGCAATAAAATCAATTACTAATCAAAATCAACAAATATTTGAGCAATTAAATAGTTCTATCGCACTCTCAAGTCAACTTTGGAATTCAGCGCACGTTTCTAATTTGAGTAAAGCTATGAACTCACTTTCGACGCAGATGGCTGAATTAGCATCATATCATAAAAAATGGGATTTAATAGATGATTTCGATGAAATTACAGAAGAGGTTGTTTCCATTAATGATAGAATAATTGAAGAAGAAGGTTTATCTAATGAAAATTTTCAAACTTTAAATAATTTTCTAAATCGGATTGAAATCAAAATTGACAATCAGGATAAGGGATTTGCTGTGATATTTTGGAAATTAATGACTTTGGTCGGTCTAATTTTAGCAATAACAGCTGAAATAAGAAACTGGACGCCAAAACCAGAATATGCAACTAAAGAAGATATAGAAAATACTTTAACCAAGCATATTTCAAATTTTGAGAATAAATTAAAAGAACAAAAGGAATATAGAATTACTAATCGAAAGTGTAAAGTATTTTTAAAGCCAAAATCAAAATCTAATGTTATTGCGAATTTTGACGAAGGATTTGAATTTGTGGTTCTTAATGTTAATCACAAATGGATTTACGTAAGCTACCTAAATCCGAATGACAACTTGCAAGAAACTGGTTGGGTAATGAAAAAATATACGGATAGAATAAAATAATCGCGAAAAGTACGTTGCACAATCGAGTAGACGGCTGACAATCGAATGATTGCCAGTGCGCCTCTCACACCACCGTACGTACGGGTCTCGTATACGGCGGTTCAACGTTCATCTCAACAATTGCTCTTTACACCAATTGAAGCTACCTACTATTTTAAGCATAGGCTACAAAAATTTGCTCCTATGCGAATTTAATAGAGAACGTTGTTCCGTCCTTCCTTAATTGTGAGTCCTATGGGCTTTTTCTCCCACCTCGTTTCCCTTAAGTACTATGACTTCTGCTGACTTCTCCAATAGGCCAACTCGTAACTTTGGAGATCTCCCCAGGTATTGACATCTTCTTTCACTCAATCCCTGCCGTATCTACCTACTTACCCTTTTGATACTCTTTGGGCGTTGCAATGATGTGGTTGCTTACCCGAATAAATAGGCCTCTGTATACGGTTTCTGTTCGTCAGTACCGAGTTTTGTAGTCTCGCTTTCTTCAGATGTAACTTTGCAGTTACCACCCTTGCGACTTACTAATGCTTCTAGGCGTTACCCCAGCGCATAAGGGACTTGCACCCTATAGATTAATTACTTACTTTGCTGTAAGTTAAAGATGCCCATACTGGGCACACACAATGTATATAAAACATAGCTAATATAGGCTTTCCGAAAGGTTTGTGTGTATTTTCGAAGACCGCCAAATTTTTAAATTTGGCTTTTAGTAAAATAAAGATAAAAAGAAAAATTTAAAAATTCGGCTCGTGTATAATCCGAAACGATAGCGTCTTTTTACACGCTACGTTTCATATACGGAGACGTTAGCCACAATTAAAAAAAATCGTAACAAAAATTGAACATTGTCGTCAGATAGATAAATTCATCAATCAAATCAACAAATGAAAAAAATTAAACTTCTCGGATTAATTGCGCTTATCTGTTTCAATTTAAACGCACAGAATAATCAATTTACGCCAACCCAAAACAACGATGGCTGGAAAACAGAAAACCATTTGAAAAACAGCTCAAAAATCCAAGAAATGGACAGCCTAATAACGAAAGGCGATTTTAAGGAAATTTCCAGCGTTGTAATTGCCCATAACGGAAAGGTCATCTTTGAAAATTATTACAACGATAACAATATAGACACGAAACATAATACTCGTTCTGCAACCAAAACTATAACAGGAACACTTATTGGCAGTTTAATTCAAGATGGTTCATTAAAATCAGTCGATGAAAAAGCATCCAAATATTCCAAGGTCAAAAATTTACAAAATCCAGATAGTAGAAAAGATGATATAACGATTGAAGATTTATTAACGATGTCTTC
Organism: Bizionia saleffrena; assembly: GCF_008086175.1. Lineage (GTDB taxonomy): Bacteria > Bacteroidota > Bacteroidia > Flavobacteriales > Flavobacteriaceae > Bizionia > Bizionia saleffrena. Next base: position 8,430 of record NZ_VSKM01000009.1, on the reverse strand, counting down.
AATTTTGGAATGTAACGATTGGGACCAAAATTCACGTGGTCAAGAAGAAAAAATGTATATAATCGAAGATTGGGTTAAATTCTATTGGGATTTACCAATTAAAGGGTTTCCCGAATGGATAACGAAACCTAAAGACACAAAATACGGTCGAAGTTTTAGTTATTGTACAGCAGGTGTTGTTGTATTGGGCGATGTAATCAACAACATTTCAGGTTCATTAAAAAATTATGCTGACAAAGCACTTTTTTCTAAATTGGGAATTACAGATTATCATTGGCAAATTACACCAACAGGATTACCAATGACTGGTGGCGGATTGGGATTAAGAAGTAGGGATTTACTTAAAATTGGTCAGTTATACTTAAACGATGGAAAATGGAATAATGAGCAAATAATTACAGCTGATTTTGTTTCTAAATCGACCAAGCCACATTCTGAAGTTGGAATGTTCGATTATGAATATGGATATTTATGGTGGTTATCGGAATTTGGAAAAGAAGAAAAGGTAAAAGCAAGTTTTATGTCTGGAACAGGCGGAAATAAAATTGCCATTTTCCCAGAATTAAATTTAGTTGTTGTTTTGACAAGCACGTTCTATAATGGCGGAATGAATTCTCATAACCAAACAACAGTTTTGTTAAATGAATATATTGTTCCCGAGATCAAGAAACTGAAGAAATAACCTTGACTAATAACGTATATAAAAAATAGCGCGAGTCGTTGCTAACACAAAGGTTCGGGCATTTTTGCGAAGTCGCCAAATTTTTAAATTTGACGATTTCCCAAAAACAAAATAAATAGTAAAATTTAAAAATTCGGCTTGTGTTTTACCCAAATAGTTATCGCTTATTTTCAGCGCTACTCTTTATATACGCAAAATGGACCTATTCTCATTATGATGAAGAAAATAAAACTCATATGTATTATGATAATTATGAATCAAATTTAGCAATAGATTTAAGTGAAAAAACTATAACTTGGCTTACAGAGAGAGAAAATAGTCAATGGTCAAAAGCAATTAAATACATAAATTTAATTAAAGATGATTCAGTTAAACCTCAATAATATCTTGTATAAAATCCCAGTTAATTTAAACTAATAATAATTCAAGGTGTATTATGCCTTAAACCCATAATACACCTTAAAATTATAACAATAAAAATATGAAAGTATTGATAATATTTATATTCTTTCCTACACTTCTATTTTCACAGGATAAAGAATATTTAAACATAAAAAAATACGAGGAATTAAGTATTAATAAAATTTACGATTTAAACACAGATTTATTACATAAGTACGAACATAATAATGGTAAATACAAAATACTTTATTCATTTGCAACATGGTGTTCTCCTTGTGTTGAATTTATTCCAACAATAATTAACTTACAAAAGAAATTGAGTAATACAAATATTTATGTTTATGGTATAGAAACAAAAACAAAAAGACAAGCAGTATATTTAGATTTTTTTAAGAACAAAAACTACCAATTACCCGTTTTTAATCTTGAAAGCAAAGAATCGTCTAGACGATTTAAAAAATACGATAAATTCTTAGTTGATATATTAGGAACAAAATTTAACCCTAAATACATAGGGCTATCAAAAATCATAATACTTGATGAAAACTTTAAAGTTCTATTTGAATCAAATTATAATATGAATAACGATGACATTCGAACGAAAATAGAACAAATTGTAAAATAAACAACTACCAATACCGTATAAAAATAATTAAGACTTAGCACCCAAACAAAGGTAGATACGTATTTGCCACACCCGGTTTTCCTTCAGAAAATGCTCGCCTTCAAACCCGCAACTATTCTTATACAAAACTTTGGCTGTAATGAAGACAAACAGCACTCTAAATCAAGAATAGAATATCTATGAAATAAATAAATGGGATTAAAAAAAATTTCGACAAATTTAACAACAAATATTTTCCCAAAGAAATAGATAGTACACTTTCCAATAAAGAACATTTAGCTTTTATGAATAGATTGGCATTTATTATAATGCCACTATTAATTTTTGCAATGACAATTATGATTAAACTAGTCATAATATCATTTTCAACACCGAAATTGAGGTTGTCTAAAAACATAAAATATGATTTAAAGAAAGCTATAAAACTGGATGGCGACTATTCTGATTTAAAACTAATATTTGACAAAAAGGAGAGACTAGATATAAGAAATAATACAATAAAAAATCAAGACCTTTATGATTTTAATGCAGACCTGTCATTTGTTTTAGAAGATATGTAATCTGACTATTACACCTCAAACAAAAAGGATTCATTATACGTTACTGAACTTAAATATTATTTACTAGAAAGCAAAGACAAACACCCTTTCGACAAGTTAGATGAATCGCAAAAAGAACTTTTTATAACCTTACGAGAAAATGCAGGCGACTCGTACCATCTAATAAGTGAAAATTTATTAAATATATCTGAAGAGTTAAATAATAAAAATAGTACGATAGAGGAATATTTAGACAAATCAAATCAAAGCTACATCCTTGCCATTATTGCATTGTTTTTAGCCTTCATTCAGATTTTGTCAATGATTTGGAAAAGAATAAAATTGTATCTAAAAAAATAAAACCACTACTGCCACCAAAGTACTGTGGCAAAAAAACAAGTAAAAGCCCATTAACTTTTCACTAAAGCACTTCTGTAAATATCCTATTATATTAATTCTGGTTTAGCATGGGCAAAAGCTTGTTTTAGTAGATTATTATAGCACTTTATCAACGTTAGTTTTTTGATCTTTCCTTTTAGTACTATAAACTGAATAGAGAGGGTAAAACAAAAAATAGTAACAATCATGTATCCATAGAAAACTCAGTGGTAATTTAAACTCTAGTGGCAGGTAATAAGGTGTTCGGCAGTCCCTCCATTTAGTTTCATAGCGCATATCTGCAAGCCAAATTACCATTACAAGTAACTAATAACATACAATCAACCTTTAGGGCTTTTACAATCCATTACTAACTTAAAGCCTTGCATACACCATAAATACAACCACTGCGGCGACACGTCCTCGCGGTCGTATGTATTTGCACTACTGCACACACTACACTCCTTTCTCACCCATAGCTACTTTTTTACTCCAAACCCCAATAAGGAAAGCGCTAAAAGCGCAATGTTAATCGTTTAGGGTAAAACTGCTATTTAATATGATGCGAGCCTGCGGGTCACTTCGGGCTCAACCCAAAACCCAAAGCAATCAATAAAGTCGATAAATCAAAACAGAAATCAATCAATAGTAATGACCTACATAATTCACCAAATATATAGTGATATAAGAGCGCATTTCAAGTCGAAACGTTTTGCTTAGAAGCAGCAACCGTTGCTTTAGGTTTTAGGTCTAACGGTGTCACGTTTTTTGAAGTCGTAATAAGCAACCGTATCATAACTTAAAAAGTCCTCCAGCAGTACCATAGAAAAAAGGGTACCGCTTCCCTCCTATGTATGTAAGAGCTGTGTATTCCATCCACGTTTCCCAGTAGTCAAACACGCCTCTCACACACAGCCCTTACCTAAAAACGTAACCAATAAACTCCCCAATAAACAATCAAAAAAAGCGCCACCTAGTGTAAAACATTGTCGCGAGAGCGCTCGTACCTCACACTATCACTCACAACACCCTTGTTCATCTCGCAGGCGGCTCGCGCCTTTTAGATTACCTGCTTAACAAACAATTGTAAATACATACAAATAGTATTATATTGAGGTATGAATTCAATCCTAAAACAACCGCCTGCAGAAGTAAAAGAGAATCTAGAACTTCTAAAAGCGGACTTAGATAATAAAATACCAACTAAACAATTAGATAGAAACCTTCTAATTGCAACCTGGAACATAAGAGCATTTGGAAACCTAACACGAAAATGGGATTCCGATGATGACGATTCACCTAAAAGAGATTTACATTCAATTCTATGTATTGCAGAAATCATAAAACGTTTTGATGTTATAGCAGTACAAGAAGTAAAAGATAACCTACGTGCTTTAAGAGATACTTTGAAAGTATTAGGGGCAAATTGGTCATTAATCCTAACCGATGTAAACAAAGGTAAAGTTGGGAATGGTGAACGAATGGCATATATATTTGATACGCGCCGTGTACAACTTTCAGGATTGGCAGGTGAATTAGTAGTACCTGAAGAATGGGAAGATTCAATTAAAGATAATGCATTGTCAAATCAATTTGTCAGATCACCTTATGCGGTAAGCTTCAAATCAGGCAAGCGTACATTTATTTTAGTGACGCTTCACATTCTCTACGGTAAAAATAAGAAAAGTCGTATTCCAGAATTACGTGGCATTGCAAAGTGGCTTAGGGATTGGGCAGATAATGTAAATGCATATCATCAAGACTTTATTGCGTTAGGAGATTTCAATATTGATAAGCGTGGCGACTTATTAGATCAAACATTTTTATCTGAGGGGTTATATGTGCCAGCGCAATTACAAAACGACAAGGTAACGCGGTCTATTTTCAATAAAACAAAGTACTATGATCAAATTGCTTGGTTTAATAGTGATGATAAAGGACCTAAATTATCTATGGAGTTTGTAAATGGAGGTAATTATGACTTTGTAAACGTGGCTTTAAAAAACCGTTTGCTAACCAATAATAGCTTATCCTGGTTGATATCAGATCACTATCCACTTTGGACAGAATTTAAGATATAAAAAAGGGCACAAATAGAGTTGGCTTCCATCGGCCAACGCTAAAATGCTGTAAAGCTCAAGCCAAAGGTTTTGAAAAAAATAGTGCCCCATAAGGCAGCTCTATTTTTTACAAACGGCATACCATAAGCACCATTTTTTACAAAAAGCGTGACAGCATCACCACGCCACCAAAAAACGCGTTTTCTTTTTTTTACGTTCTAAAAATAATAGGAAGGGCTCTAAGCAAACGAATAGCCTCTACAGTTCTTATAATAATGTTTCGGGGCTGTATTCTCGATATTTTTAGTACTTATTCGTTTTCCTTCCCGTAACCAGGCGTCGATATCTGCCTGTTGAAAAGACAATGGCTGATCTATTTTTATAAAAGGAATGTTGCAACGTGATGTCAATTTATAAATAGAGGATTTACGCGCGTCAAGATAGGCGGCACGTTGGGTAATTGACAGTATTTCAATAGGGTCTGTGTATGAAGCCTTTTCTGTATTGGAACCTGAATTAAGGGCTCTAAAAGCGATGCTATGTGCGGAAAACGTTTATCAATAATGTCTAAAGAAATGTCCATAAGTAAGAGTATTTAAATTAAAAAAGAGCTCCCATAGGAAGCTCTTAATAAATACGGTTAATCTTTTAATTTGAGACGTTTTAATCGCTTATGAATGCATTTTACCAATAGCGAAACAAGGTAACTAACAACAGCCCCAAAAGCGGCCATAATAGCTGTTTTAATGAGGTCTTCGGAAGAGATCCGCATCCAAACCGAAGAAGCAGTGCCACCCAAAATTGAAAACCTAATATGTGATACGCTTTGAGACATCCTAATCTATACGATTTCTATAAGTTATTTTTACGAGATGACAGCTTTGGTTCATCATCCATAACTACCGCCTGACTTACAGCTGTAGCCACAGTTCCGGCCACGGTCATATAAGTGGCAATGGTAATAACAATAGCTGGCACACTAACCGGAGCAGCAATAATAGCACCGCCTGCAGTAGCTAGTGCAATCCCGATGTTTCGTAATAATTTGAAAAACTTCGGTGTTGGTTTTTTATAACGTTCTACTAAATTCATAATCTTAAGATTTAATGGTTAATGGTTAATGGTTAATGAAATAAATTCTTTGCGCTCAAAAGCTTGATGACAAAGTGAAAGTACCTTTTGCATAGCCAATCGTGAAGACCAGCCTACTCCTATCCCTGCCAACTGACTTACCGGAGCCAAACAACCTTCCAGTTCTTTAGAAGCATCATTCGCAGGATGAATCAGTATCAAATTTCGCTGGCTCACATCCAAAACCTGCAAATGATCCCTAAACCGACTGGAAAAACGAGGTTTCACTTCATAAACACCTTCCGGAATACAGGACACTTGCCGTTTATTATTCAGCCAGGGCAATTCAATCATAAAACAGATAAAATGCCCATTAATAAAGAGGGCACTATTAGTACCCTCTTTAAAATAGTGTCGTTGGAGTAATAAATCCATCTTACAACGTGCCTACAAGTGCTACAGAAAGCGCGTTGAATGCACCGTTTTTCAACGGATACATTTGCCCATTAACTTCCTGATAGAACTCAATGCCCACCACCTCAATAACTGGTAATACCGAGTTAGCAGTAAGCACGACATTCAATGCGATAGGAGCCGTATCTGGAGCCGTGTAAGGAAGAATCCCTGAGCTCGTCGTTTCAAAAACAAACGTCTCATTAACGAAGTCCTCTTCTGCAGCACCCATTACAATATTGAAATGAGTAGTTCCTGAAGGAGCCGCAATACGCACCGCCGGACTAAAAGCCGCAAGAGTAACATCGGCATTCCCTGACACACGATCGAAAGCTACAGTAAGAGGTGCAAACAAGGTAGAACCTAGTTTCCCGTTGAGGTTGAATTCAAAGCCTAAAAGGCTATTAAAATTCCCATCCTCCACCGTACGCTCACCTCTTGCATTCACAAGGTCCGTTTTAGTAATAGCCACCAGATCTTTGGTCAATCTGCTAACCACTCGTTTGTCTTTGGCGTTTTGCAACAACACACGAATGGAGTTTCTAATTAGTTTGCCGGCCTTGCCAGCGCGACCAAATTCAGAGCCATTTTCACGCGTTCTTTGAAACGCAGGGTCATTAGCAATACGATTGGCGTCAATCCCCCCTTTAGTACGCGCCAAATGTCCATCACTTGACTTGTAAAAGGAAATATCATCCAGAGTTCCCTTTAATTTGATAATACCAACTTGTCTAGCCATAATTCTAAGTTTTTTAGTTTTATCAAAACTCCGTATCTTTAATAAGCAATCCCAAAAGTGCTTTCCGCATATGCCGAAAAGTGCCTTTTTTGCCATTTTAAACCTATTGATGATAGCATTATCAACTATAGATAAAGTATGGATAAAGTATGAGCAGCATCAAAAGACTATGTATTTACCCAAAAGATATTATGCGCATCACCGGAAGAAGTGAGCGCTCTAGTCGCCTTTTATTTAAAAAAATAAAAATACATTTGGACAAGAAGGATCATCAGGTTCTTACAATTAAAGAGTTTTCAGAGTACGCTGGAATTGAGGAAGATATGGTAAATAAATACATTTAGAATCAAAGTAATCGGTTCACTATTCGGTTCACCCTACTTATTAAAAACACCTAATCTACTAATAATAAACAAACGCGCGGTTGGTTCCTCATTCTCCGCAAAAACCTTGTAAACTCTATGTTTACAAGGTTTTTTTTGTGATAAAAATCTTAATCTTATTTCAGTTCACACAAAACTTTTGAGAATGATCTGTTTTCCTTAACATACGATAAAAGTATTATCTATATTGTACGCGCTATTAAGTAAGATACGCTTATAAACAACATTGCTGTAGGACATCCTTAATAACTATAAAAAAATAACAACTCCTATAGCTCTAAATATAGGAATTAAGTGGTCAATTTTAACTGATATAATTAAATTTGCGCCAGCTCAAAAAAAATTGAAACTGAATGAGAAATACCACAATTGATATAAACGAAGCGACTATAAAAAAGTACGTGGAATCATTACGACCGGAAAATCCAGAAATTCGTGCAAAACTCGATTTTGGATACTCTTATGACGGTAAAGTCGTTGTGCTGTATGAAATTCGTCCTGTTTGGAATAACCCGAAAGAAATTCAACATATTGAATTCGCAAAAATTAGATTTTATAAATCAAGACAAGAATGGAATTTATATTGGATGCGTGCAAGCGGAAAATGGGAGCTTTATGAACCATTTCCTAAATCAACACATTTAGATAATATTATCGACATTATCAGAGAAGATAAACATAGTTGTTTCTATGGTTAACTCAAAATATAATTATAAGAATTGCGCGGGAATTAGATTGCGGAAATGACTGCTATTATAATCTAAAACTGACGAAATAATTACGATTTCAGATTTTTAAAACGTGGCGGACGAAGAAGAATTTAAAGAGTTTTTTAAGCCAACCTTAAAAAGGTAAAAAAATAAAGGGATTTAATAAAAACAGAAGTTTTAGGAAGTTTCGAGTCACTTAAAATAATAGAGCAGGCATAAATAGTAGAAACGCAAGTAAACCGAGAATAAGCCAATTTCCACTCGAATGATTGCCAGTGCGCCTCTCACACCACCGTACGTACGGGTCTCGTATACGGCGGTTCAACGTTCATCTCAACAATTGCTCTTTACACCAATTGAAGCTACCTACTATTTTAAGCATAGGCTA
>NZ_VSKM01000008.1 GCF_008086175.1 Bizionia saleffrena | reverse complement strand
CTAAAGCGCTAAAAGCGATATAATAATCACATAGAATACACCAAAAAAACCTGAACAGTACTGTTCAGGTTTTTTTTATGCCTATAGTTAAACTTATGCGTTTTGTTGTTTTGTTAGAGCTGTAGGGATAGTGTTTAGTGTAAATAAGACTGTAAGCGCGATAATATCTATAAATATCGATAATGGGCTTCTTGATATATTATGCGTTATAAAAGAGCCTTACTATGATTACAAGTCATTTCTGGGTTTTAAAAGTAAGGCAGAAAGTTTTAGATATAAAAAAACCTGAAGCGCTAACTTCAGGTTTTAATAGGTTGTAATTGATTTCGATTTAATCGACTTCAAAAGTGATTTTTACATTCACTCTAAAATCGGCGACTTCATTATTTTTAATACTAGCGCTTTGTTCTTTTACATACACAGAACGAATATTCTTTACGCTTTTGCCTGCGTGTATTACTGCTTTTTTAGTGGCGTCTTCCCAACTTTTTTCAGAGTTAGCTAAAATCTCAATTACTTTTAATACTGCCATAATGTGTTCGTTTTTAAATTAATAGATACCTAAAAGTACAAAAATTAAAACGAACTAACGTGCTGTATCAAAACGCATGGGTGCTTTAACGATAACGCAGATAAAAGTTAACCATTAATTGCTTCAACGGTGTTTACTTTTCCTTTTAGCATTTCTTTCAGCATATTTTCAATACCACTTTTAAGGGTAAGTGTCGACGACGGACACCCACTGCAAGCGCCTTGTAAAATAACCTTTACTGTTTTTGTGTCTGGATCGTAAGACTCGAATTGAATGTTTCCACCATCACTAGCAACTGCTGGTTTTATGTACTCTTCCAAAATATTAATAATTTCTTTCGAAGTATCGTCTAAAGTTTCAAAATGTGCATCGACTTTTTCTGACGCATTTTCTAAAACTTCAGGAGCATCTGGCGAAATAATTTCTTTACCATTCTCGATATAGCTTCTTATAAACTCTCTAAGTTCGTTGGTAATATCGTTCCATTCAGCAACATCGTATTTAGTAATCGATACGAAATTCTCGTCGATAAAGACACCTTTTACAAAAGGCAGATGAAATAACTCCGTAGCCAAGGGCGAATGCTTCGCAGCATCAATAGAAGTAAACTCGTAGGTAGCAGTGACTAATTTTTTATTGGCAACAAACTTAATTACCGATGGGTTTGGCGTGCTTTCAGCGTAAACGGTGATCGGTACTTTTTTAGAGGTTGCGTCTTCTTCAACAGCAATCCCTCCATTATTTAAGTAGTCTTCAATTTGTGAAGCCACTTCATTTTGTACATCTGCCCATTCCACTATGCTAAAACGTTCTATGGCTACAAAATTACTAGTGATATATACTTTCTTTACAAAGGGCAGGTAAAATAATTGCTGCGCTAAAGGTGACGCTTTTGCCTCGTCTATGTTATTAAATTCAAAGCTTTGATGCTGAGTTATAAATTGATTTAATTCAAATTTAACTATTGAATTATTTGAGGTTTCTTGAATAGATACTTTAAAAGAATTCATATGATTATATTTTTTTGCAAAAATACTAAAAGAAAAGCACAGATATCCATATATTTGGTTTTTATACTACTTTCAATTGGTCGGATATTTAAGCATTTTAACTAAATCCTTTTAAAATTGAAAGCTTTAACAAACGGAATCAAGAAATAAGAAGTAAATTCATATATTTGGCTACGTTTATAATTTATTTAACAATTAAGAGTTTATTATAACGTTACGATTATAATAAATAGTTAGATCACTATCTACCTTAAAAAAAGATTATGAGATTACAAAGGTTACTAATATTAGCAGTTTCAGTGTTTTTTTGCGCGCAATTTGCTTCAGCTCAAGAAGGGCTTCCCATTTATTCTGATTACTTAACAGATAACTATTATTTAATACATCCTTCAATGGCTGGTGTGGCAAATTGTTCTAAAATTAGAATAACAGGGCGACAACAGTGGTTTGGCGACGACGATGCGCCTAAGCTTTTAACCGCTAGTGTTAATGGTAGAATAGGAGATTCGCAATCGGGAATAGGTGCCATTGTTTATTCTGATAAAAACGGATTTCACTCACAAACAGGAGCGTACTTTACTTATGCACACCATATTTTATTCTCAAGAAGTGAAGTCGATTTAAATATGTTATCTTTTGGTTTAAGTGCAGGAGCTGTACAATACAAGCTAGATGAAACGTCTTTCTTATTCGATGGTCCAGATCCAATTATTGGAGGTGTGGAACAATCGGCAACGAACTTTAATGTAGATTTTGGATTTTCATACCACTTATACGAGTTTTACGCGCACGCAACAGTAAAGAACATTTTAAAAAATGAAGGTGTAAACTTTAACGAACAAGGTATTAGTTACGATAACTTAAGAACCTATTTGTTTTCTGTAGGAAATACGTTTTCGAAATATAATAGCGAATGGAGTTTCGAGCCGTCTGCAATGTTTATGTATAGAGATGCAACTGAAGAAGCGTCTATAGATATTAACGTAAAAGCATATAAAACTATGGAGTTTGGAAAATTATGGGGAGGATTATCTTACCGTAGAAGCTTAGATGGCGCCGAATTTGTAGATGGATCTGGTGTAAATAGTCAGAAATTACAATATATAACTCCCATTTTAGGGGTGGACATGGACAACTTTGTATTTGCTTATACTTACAGTTATCAAGCGAATTCAGTAGTGTTTAATAATGGTGGTTTTCACCAAATAACTTTAGGATATAACTTTGGTTGTAAGAAAGAACGTTACAGCTGTAATTGTCCTGCAATAAACTAAGTCGTTTTAAATTATAAAAAACACCTCGATATATTTTTATGTCGGGGTTTTTTTATGCGCCTTAGTTACTAGCCATTTTAATTTTCTGCACTTTTTTAGGTCTTTGACCTTTTTAAGTTTTACGTCTTTTAACGTATTTTTACGTAACGTATTCAGTATTTGTAAGCTGTGTTGTTTGTATTCTGTTCATTGCTTATATTCGTTTTAAAGCGCTATAGTGGTTGTCTATTTAGTCTGAATTTAAAATTATAGGTACGGCAGATTCCATTACAAGTAATAAAATAAAGACGTTAATGTAGAATATGTTTCAGTTTATAAAAAAACGAGAATGAGTAATGACAGATTAGAAATGAGTATAGGACATTGCACATTGAGTAAAACCATATAATTGTTAGGTTTTATATTACTTTTTTGAGAGTCTACATTTTATTTTAATACTAAAAGTATGTAAGTTTATCTTCACTAAATTAATAGCGCCAATGTAAATTGGTAAATAATGATACATTTTAAACACATTTCACTGATTGTCTTTCTGGTCGTATGCCCAATGTTTTTGATGGGGCAAACGCAACCACAAGTGACTGCAGAAACCAAAAACAGTTTTATAATTAAAGGCTTTGTGCGCGAGAGCGAAACCTATATCCCCCTTAAGAATGTAAATATACATGGAAATTTGGGAAGTTATGCGGCTTCAAATCTCGCGGGAGAATTTAAAATAGAGGTTCGGATTGGTGACGAATTAATTATAAGTCATAAAGATTTTGAAACTATTTATTATACCGTTACTTCCGATGACGATTTAACAATCGATGTTAGACCTGCTGAAGGCAATCAACCTTCTGCTTTAAACGCGAATAAACAATCGCCCTCATTTTCAAGTTTACTCGATTCTGCTTTGGTATATAAAAACACATCCGCAGAAAAAAGCATTCAATTCATTACTCAGAGTATAAGTAAAAGTAATTCGACAGCACAAAATGCGAGAGCTTTCGAAGTTTTGGCCGATGTCTATACGCATTGGAAACAATATGATTTAGCGGTTTCTAATTACCGCATCAGTCTAAATAGTAACAAAAAGTCTTCCGTTGAATTAAAATTGGCTAAAGGGTACTATTTTAATAAAAACTACCAAGAAAGTATTGCGCTTTATCAACACTTAATAAAAGAGAAAGGGACTACTAGCGATCGTGCCGAAGTTTATGAAGGTTTGGGCGACGTGTTTAGTAAAACAAAACAACACCAAAAGGCGATTACTGCTTATCAGTTGGGATTAACAATCGCGAAAAAACAATTAATTACAACAAAAGTAACCGATTTAAACAGTAAAATTGCTGAAGCTTATAATGCAAGTGGTGCCATAAACGAAGCGGGAAATTACTATAAAAACGCACTTAATTTAGCGACTAAAGAAAACAAGCAAAGAGCCATAAAAGAGAAAATTAAGGTCGCCGATTTTAATAGCGCTAATCGCGCTTATAAAGTCGAGATAAAACTCAGAAAAGAATCGTTGCAGGACATTCAAGATATTGAAGCCGATACCATAATCGATAACGCAAGCGATTACACCCTGCAAAAGCAAAACTATAAAATAGGAAATGCCTACTATTTGCAGCAGAAATACGAGGCTGCGATTCCATATCTACAAAGAAGTATCGTAGAAGCCGATAAGCGCGAAGATTTAGTCGTAGAAAAAGATGCCAAACGAAAATTGTCTGAGGTGTACAGAGACGCAGGGGATTTTGAAAAAGCGTTAAAAGCGTATGAAGAGTATACGCAATCTGTAGAAAAATTATACCTTAAAAAGGAACAGCAAATTACACAAGCCTCTCGTTTTAGCAGGAATATTGCAGCGCAACAAAATCGTATTGAATCGCTTGAAAGTGACCGCGAACTATCAGAAAGTAAGTACCACTTAAACCAAGAACAAAATAAGCTACAAACACTTATTATTTATTCTTTAATTGGTGGTGTTTTATTATTGTTACTGGCGGCGTATGTTATGTATAAGTTTATAAAACAGCAAAAATTAGCAAATAATTTACTAGCTTTAAAATCACTTAGAAGTCAGATGAATCCGCATTTTATTTTTAATGCATTAAATTCGGTGAATAGTTTTATTGCCACAAACGACGAGCGTGCGGCGAATAAATATCTTAGCGATTTCTCGAAATTAATGCGGGCTGTTTTAGAGAATAGTGAAGAAAATTTTATTCCGTTAACAAAAGAAATCGAGCTGATTGAACTTTACACAAAACTAGAACATTTCAGGTTTAAAGATAAGTTTGAGTATGTCATAGAGATCGATAAAAATATTGAAATTCTAGACTATAATATCCCGCCAATGTTACTTCAGCCCTATATAGAAAATGCGGTCTGGCACGGATTGCGGTATAAAAAAGAGAAAGGAGAATTACGAATTGCTATTTATAAAAAAACGGCAAATGCCATTACAATTAGTATTACCGACAATGGAATTGGTCGCGATAAGTCGAAAGCTTTAAAAACGGATAACCAAAAGAAACAAAACTCCAAAGGAATGGGAAATATTAAAAAACGGGTGTCTATATTAAATGCGATGTACAAAGATACATTGGATGTGTCTATATCCGATCTTAATATGGAAGACGGCACGGGAACCCAAGTACTCGTGACCTTAAAGAAACATTAAAATGTAGGGAGAATAGAATGTTTAATAATACACGATCAGACAAAACTATGAAATTACAAGCGATCATTGTTGAAGACGAAGCAACGAGTAGAGAGATTCTGAAAAATTATCTCAACAAATACTGCCCCAATGTAGCAGTGGTTGGCGAAGCTTCAAATGTAAATGAGGCTTTAGAAATTATAAGACTTACTACTTTAGATTTGGTGTTTTTAGATGTAGAAATGCCTTACGGAAATGCATTCGATCTACTAGAGAAAGTAGGCGATAGAAGTTTTGAAACGGTATTTATAACCGCTTACAGCGAATATGCTATTGAGGCTTTAAACGCTCACGCGTCGTATTATTTAATGAAACCAATAGCTATTGATGATTTAATAAAAGCGGTAGATTACGTTTGGGATATTAAGCAGAAAGAAGAAGCACTACAACACCAAGTGTTAATTCCTGAAATCATTAAAAATATAGAGGGTAAAATTACGATTCCGCAACAAGATGGCTTTGAAGTGTTAAGCAACGCCGATATTTTATATTGTAAAGCCGATGATAATTATACCGAAATCTATTTAAAAAATAATAAGAGGAAAGTGGTTAGTAAAACCCTAAAGTATTTTGAAGAAGCGTTAACCGACTTAGGGTTTGCTCGCGTGCACAAAAGCTATTTAGTAAACGTTAATCACGTTGTAAAATACGTAAAAGGAAAGGGCGGAAGCGTTATACTAAGCAATGGATCTGAAGTAATGGTATCGGCTTCAAAGAAAGCAGCATTGCTGTCTTATTTTAAATAAATTTAATCAAAAAAACAGATAAAAATATGCCAATTATAAAACCAGTAAACGGAAAATCACCTCAAATTCAAGACGATTGCTACATTGCAGAAAATGCCACAATTGTTGGTGATGTTACTATAGGGAAACACTGTAGCATTTGGTTTAATGCCGTATTGCGAGGCGACGTAAATTTTATAACATTAGGCGATAAAGTAAATATTCAAGACGGTGCCATTATACATTGTACCTATCTAAAGTACCCAACGATTATAGGGAATAATGTTTCTGTGGGGCATAATGCGATTGTGCACGGTTGTACCATCCACGATAATGTATTAATTGGGATGGGAAGTATTGTAATGGATAACTGTGTTATTGAAAGCAATAGTATTGTTGCTGCAGGTGCTGTAATAACGCAAAATACCGTGGTAGAATCAGGTAGTATTTACGCGGGTGTGCCTGCTAAAAAAGTAAAGGATATTAGTGAAGAGCTTATTAACGGTGAAATTAATAGAATCGCCGAGAACTATATTAAATATGCAAGCTGGTTCAAATAGGTGTTAAAAATCTAGATACTCAACTTTACGATTTTTTCCTAAAAGCGACGACATAGTCTGTGTATTGTTAGTGTTAATATAAAAGAGGTTCTTTCCAATTGTATTTTCATTGTTTATAAGATTATTACTCTCTAAGGTTGCTTTAGTATGCCTAGCCACCGCGAGGCCAGAATCTATAATACTAACTTTTTTTGGTAATAATTTTAAGAGTTGCGGAATTAAATAGGGGTAATGTGTGCAGCCTAAGACTAAATAATCGATGTTAGAATCGACCATTGGTTTGGTGTATAATTTTAAGAGCTCTGTCATCTCAAGAGAATTCATTTTGCCCTCTTCAATTAGCGATACTAGACCTTCACCGACACGCTCTACTATACTAATGTCACTCGCATATAGATTGGTCGTTTTATGAAATAATGCGCTAGAAAGGGTTCCTTTTGTAGCTAAGATGCCAATAGCTTTGGTCTGTGTTTTTAACGCTGCAGGTTTAATTGCGGGTTCAATACCAATAATCGGTACATTAAATTGTGCTCTTAAAATATCTATGGCATTTGTAGTGGCGGTATTGCAAGCGATAACAATAATTTTACAACCTTTATTAACTAAGTATTGCGTGTTCTTAATACTAAGTTCAATAATCTTTTCTTGAGATTGTGTGCCATAAGGAGCATTTTTACTATCGGCTAGATATAGGGTGTTTTCAAAAGGTAGAAGCGCGCGGATTTCTTTCCAAATGGAAGTGCCTCCAACGCCAGAATCGAATAAGCCAATAGGTTTTGTGTTCATTGCAAGAATATTAAGCTATAAAAATACAAAAGCCGCCTTGAAAAGACAGCTTTTGTTATTTAATATATTTAAGTTGGGTTTAGAAACCTAACTCTTTTTTTACATCTGTAAGTAAGTTTTTACCTTCAGCCATAATTACACCTCCACCTTGAGTAGAATCTAATACGTAATCGAAACCTTGAGCTTTAGCTACTTTTAAGATTGCTGTTTTCGCTTTTTCGGTAATTGGCTTTAAGAAATCAATTTCTTTTTGTTGTAAATCTTTTTGTGCAGTACTCGCATATTTTTGGATATCATTCTCCATCTGTTGCACTTCAACAACTCTTTTCTCGTTTTCTTCTTGAGTCTTTGTAGCTGCTTCTGCGTTGTACTTTTCCATTTTGGCTTTGTACTCGTTTTGCATTGCTTTAATATCAGAATCGTAAGTCTTACCTAACTTTTCCATTTCAGTTTGTGCCGATTTCATTTCGGGCATTGCTTTAATTAATTCTGAAGTATTAATATGTGCTACTTTAGATTGAGCATTTGTAAAGCTAGTTGCTCCAATAAATAATGCTGCTGCAATTAAAAGGGTTTTAAATTGTTTCATTTTAAAATAGAATTTGCGTGTTAAATTGTTAATTAATTAATGTTTAGTTATCGTTTTCTTCTTGTCTTTTTTCGCGGTCTTCAGCGGCTTGTCGCTTTTTTTTATCAAGTTCTTTTTTTCTAGCTTCTCTATCAGCCAATTTTTTGGCGCGACGTTCCTCTAGAATCTGTTCTCTTGTTTTTGGCTCTTCCTGGTTTTCGGCAGTGGCACTCTTCTCATTAACGTCTTCATTTACTTCTTCGTTATCCTCTTGAGCGTTGTCGTCTTCCTCATCATTTCTATCATTATTGCTATTTCTAGCGTCTATTTTATCTTGTCTTTCTTGTTCGCGTTCTGCAATAATTTTAGCTCTTTTTTCTTGAGCTTCTTTTCTACGGTCTTCAACTATCTTGCGTCGGGCTTCTTTTTTAGCTTCTAAAGCAAGCTCTCTTTCGTCTTTGCCTTCGTTAACTTCTACGAAAACATCTTCCTCTTTTGCTTCTTTTTTATCTGCGTTAGATTTTAATTGCTGACGTCTCGAGGCTCTTGTTATTGTTCTTAATACTTGCTCACTAACATCGAAACGTTCTTCTGAATATAACATAACAAGATCGGCAGATTTATCGAATACAAAATCATATTTTTTAGCTTTTGCGATATCTTGAACGGCTTGAAAAATTTGATCTTGTACCGGTTGCATCAGTTGCTTCTTTTGAAGCATTAAATCGCCGTTGGGACCAAATCGTTTTTGTTGGTAATCTAAAATTTCTTTTTCTTCAAAATCTAAATCTTCTTCACGTTCTTCAATTAATTCTTTTGTTAAAAGCGCTTTTTCGTTATTTAATTCGGTACGCTTTAATTCTAAGGCATTTAATTGTTCTTCAATTTCACCTTTCCATTGTTGTACTTTAGTTTCTAATTGCAATGTCGACTCTGTGTAATCGGGTACGTTTTGCAAAATATATTCAGTATCGATATACCCAATTCTAACACCGCGTTGTGCGTGCACAGACAGGCTAATAAATGTTAAGGCTAATACTAAAAAAAGGACTTTAAGTTTCATTTGTTTCATTGTCTTATTTTTTTGAAAAATGGAGTCATCACTCAATAATAATTCTTGATATTACTTTTTGTTTTAACAAGCTGTTTTCAAAATAACGCATTTTAATTCAAAATATTTAAAATCTTTCAGCAAATCCTTAAAATCTATATTGAAAATATCGTGCCAAAAATAAGGAAAATAAGAAATATAGAAGCCGATACTATAAAATTAGACTGTTTTCTTAGAATTGTTGTCCGATAATAAAATGCGTTTCCCAACCGTGTTTTTGTGTTTGCCCAGGAATATTATCGAAACCATGACCAAAGTCAATTCCCAATAGTCCAAAGGCAGGCATAAATATTCTGACACCAAAACCTGCTGAACGTTTAACATCGAACGGGCTATAATTTCTAAAGCTATCATAAGATCCACCAGCTTCTATAAACGAAAGAGCATAAATTTTAGCACTTTGTTTTAAAGTAATAGGATAACGTAACTCTAAAGAAAATTTATTATAAATAGCACCTCCATCCTGCGTAGATAACGCTTGGTTAGGATACCCTCTTAACGCAATAGACTCTCTACCATCTAAACTGTAGCTTCCTAGACCATCTCCTCCAACAAAGAAACGCTCGAAAGGAATAACTCCTCGATCTTGGTTATAAGCGCCTAAGAAACCAAATTCTACGCTTGATTTAAAGACAAACTTATCGACTGCTTTTGTATACCATTCTCCTTTAAATTTAACTTTGTAGAATTCTAACCATTTAAAACGTTCTTGGTCAATTTCCGACACTCTAGTTCTAGCGTCGCTTCTAACAACAGTAGAATTTTCTGGGTTGTCTTCTATTTCTCGGTTCGTATCTCTTTCTTCTTTTAATGCAGAATAGTCTGTGTTATTAAGTAAAGAGTAAGGGATAGACATTTTTGCGGTTACACTAAAGTTAGACCCTCCCATAGGAAACACAGGATCGTTGAACGTGTTGTTTCTACTTAACCCTACGGTGTAGGCTAAGTTGTTAGAGTAGCCGTCTCCAAAGGTAAATAAACCGGTATTATAGTTTTGTAAATCGTAATGTTGAAAACTTACCGCTTGAGACAATGTAAAATAATCGTCTGGAACGGATAAGCGCTTGGCTAAACCAAATGTAATTCCTGTAATATTAAAACGCTTGTCTTTATCTGCATCTCTAGTCTGTGGATTGTATAAAAATTGTTTAGTATGCGAAACAGACGTTGAAAACTGTACGGGTTTTTTTCCTCCTAACCACGGCTCAGAGAATGAAAAGCTATACGTTTGGTAAAAACGACTCGCTTGTAAACGCAATGCTAATTTTTGTCCGTCTCCCGAAGGAATTGGCTTATATGCGTCTTTATTAAAAATATTTTTTAAGGAAAAGTTATTAAATGATAACCCTAAAGTACCAATAAAACCACCACCACCGTAACCACCTTGTAGCTCGATTTGGCTAGATCCCGACTCAACGACAGCGTATTCCATATCTATAGAGCCTTCGTCTGGGTTGGCGTTTTTAAAGTTTGGAGATAACTGCTCTGCATCAAAGAAACCTAATTGACTTAATTCTCTAACCGTACGTACCACATTAGATTTACGGTATAATTCTCCCGGACGCGTTCTTAACTCTCTATAAATAACGTGGTCGTTTGTTTTTTCATTGCCTACGACGGTAACTTTATTAAAGTAGACGGGTTTACCCTCTACAATACGAATCTCCATATCGATTACATTCCCTTCTGCATTGGTTTCTACAGGGTTAATGCTAGAGAATAAGTAACCGTTATCTTGGTATAAGTTTGTAATGTCGTCACCATCTGGTTTTGTATTGTCAGCAATTCTTTTTTCTAATAAAACACCATTGTAAGTGTCTCCTTTTTCTATGCGAAGTTTACGTCTTAAGAAATCATCAGAATATACGGTGTTACCAATAAAAGAAATATCGCCAAATTTATATTCATCGCCTTCTTCCAAGGTAATTGCTAAACTAATAGTCTTTTTGTCTTCTTTTATTAAGGTGTCTGCGGTGATACGTGCATCTCTATATCCGTTTTCTTTGTATAAATTAACAACGCTTTCTAAATCCTCTTTATACTTTTCTTCAATGAATTTAGAGCGTTTTAAAAATCGTAAAAAGAACTTTCGCTTTGTGTTCTTCATCGCTTTTCTAAGTTTTTTATTACTTAGAACAGAGTTACCTGTAAAGGTAATATCGCTAATTTTTACTTTCTCACCTTTGTCTACAGAAAGCACCATATTTACTCTTGCTTTCTGTATAGAATCTTCTACAGTAAATGTGGTTATGTTTACTTTGGTATTTAAATACCCCTCTTTTTTATACTTATTCTCAAGGTAGTTTTTGGAGGTGGTAATTAAGTTTTCGGTAACCTTAACGCCTTTTTCAAGTTTGTTATCTTTAATTAACGATTCTTTTTTACCTTTCTTAATACCCGCAATTTTAATGTCGTTAAGTTCTGGTAAATCCGATAGTCTAATTTCTAAATACGCCGAATTGCCTTCCACTTTTATTAAGTAGATTTCAATATCATTAAACAAGTTAGAGTTCCATAGCTTTTTTATTGCTGCACTTATTTCTTCCCCTGGAATTAGGACTTCTTTGCCCTTTCTAAGTCCAGAATAGGTGATAATAGTCTGTGCGTTAAAACTGGTATTACCTTTTACGGTAATATCTGCTAAAGTGTATTTTTCACCGTTAGCATACGAAAGGTTTTGTGCTGTTGCAATTTGGCTTGATATTGTAAATAATACAAGTAATGCGAATTTTAGTAATGTTTTCAAAGATAATTTTTTAGCTAATTTGTTCACTTGTTTTCCCAAATCGTCGTTCTCTATTTTGATATTCAATAATAGCATCATACAAATGTTGCTTTTTAAAATCTGGCCATAAAACCGGCGTAAAATATAATTCTGCGTAGGCTATTTGCCATAGTAAAAAATTACTAATACGTTGCTCTCCGCTGGTGCGTATTAATAGATCTACATCTGGTAAATTTTGCGTGTAAAGATGCTCATTAATAATTGATTCATCAATTTTTTCGACAGAAATTATATTATTTTTAACTTTAACACTAATTTCTTTAATAGCGTTAATTAACTCTTCTCTCGACCCGTAACTAAGGGCTAAAGTAAGTGTCATTCTAGTATTGTTTTTTGTAAAATCAATAACCTCATTCAGTTCTTTATAGACTTTTTTTGGAAGTAATTTAATGTTTCCTATAGCCTTAAGCTTAATGTTATTATCAGTTAATGTTTTTATTTCTTTTTTTAATGAAGAGACTAAAAGGCGCATTAGTGTGTCGACTTCAACTTTAGGGCGGTTCCAATTTTCGGTGGAAAACGCGTAAAGTGTTAAGTTCTCTATGCCTAATTGTGCCGAAGCTTCTACGGTTTCTCGCACAGACTTTGTTCCTCCTTCGTGTCCAAAAGCGCGAAGCATTCCTTTTTGTTTAGCCCAACGCCCGTTGCCATCCATTATAATAGCGAGATGTTTGGGCAATTTGCTTGTATTTATTTTTTCTAAACTCAAAATTAGTTGGGGCAAAAACAAGGGTTTCTACCAAAGGTATAGGTTAAGGTAACACCCGTAAAAGTGTACCAGTCGTTATTATTTATATTTCCGAAGCTTTTAGACTCCATTAGGTTTTCGCTATCTGGAACGCTGCCGTCGAGCTCGTCTGAGAACGTGTAGCGCGCGCCTACTTCTAGCGCCAGAATAAACTGAGAAGAAATAGAGGCTTTAAATCCTAAAATTAACGGTATTCCATAAGCAAAACTAGAGGTGTCTTCACTCACCACTGTACCATTATTAAAATAAAAATTATCGTGTTTTGCAATACTTATTCCTGAATATAGATAGGGAGTAGCAACAGGTCTGCTGCTATGTAAATCGAAATCTAAAAATGTAAATTCCATTCCTGCCGATAATTCTACGATCTGATTGGTAAATTCATATCCGCGATCTTTTCTTCCTAAATCATCAGACTTGCTGTCTAAACCTTCTAATTCTGAAAACAGCAACGATACGCGCCAAGAGTGTCTCGGACTTCTATTCCATTTGTAGATGCCACCAATAGCCAACTGACTTGGTGAAATGTAACTGGTGGAACCAACATCGCCAATAAAATTACTTCCCCCAACAAACACACCTAATTCATGTATTTGTGCAGAACTTAATTGTATGCTAAAAAATGTTATTAATAAAATAGAAATATATTTCATAGATGTTCAAAAGTTTGCAAATATAATAAACTAAGATTAGCCTATGCCAATTTGAATTAAATAGTTATAGGTTTTAAAACAGATTTCTTAGTTAATTATTGTTTAATTTCTCTTGTCTTCGCCCCAAAGTAATTTTTTACGTAAAGTGGTTAAAAAGCTTTCATAATGTAACTCGATCATATTAATCGTGAAATCGGCTTTTTTTATGATGATACTTGTGTTGTTACTTAAGGTTATTATTCTAGAATCTAACGACACCAAATAATAATCTTCTCTCCCGTTTACTTTTAATTCAATTTTAGTAGCATCTTTAATTACCAAAGGTCTTGCGCTTAAGTTGTGCGGGGCAATAGGCGTTAATACAAAGCTAGAGGTGTCTGGTGTTATAACAGGCCCGCCACAACTTAAGGAGTAACCAGTAGAACCCGTAGGTGTAGAAACAATTAAACCATCACTCCAATACGACGTTAAATATTCGTCGTTAAGTTTTGTGTCTACAGTAATCATTGAGGTTGTGTTCTTTCTGCTTACTGCGATTTCATTTAATGCAAAATTTAAGTCTTTAAGATCGCTGTTTTCCTCTGAGGTTTCTATAGAAAGTAAGGAGCGTTTCGATATTTTGTAGTTTTTATTAAATATGTGCTTAATAGCATCTTCAATCTCGTCGTGCTGTATGGTTGCTAAAAAACCTAAGCGTCCAGTATTAATACCAACAATGGGGATGTTTAAATCTTTAACGTAAGTAATAGCTCTTAAAATAGTACCATCACCGCCAATACTAACCAGTAAATCGTAAGTCGTATCTAATTCTGAAAAGGTTTTAGTCTGTAAAGGAAAATGAAACTCGTCTTTAATAGCATTGAAAAACTCTGTTTCAATAGCTATCGATGCTTTGTGTTTTAATAAAGCATCAATTAAAACCTTTGTAGAATGAATTGAATGCTTTTGGGGAAATTGACTATAAATAGCAACTTTCATAAACTATATGTTAAGATATTTATTTAAATAATCTGAGCGTTCTTTTAATCCTTCAATATAACTATCTTCCTCGTGGCCAGAAATAATATGGTAACTGTAGCGTCTAAAAGTTTGCATAATTTCGCTAAGTCCAGTACTGGTGATTTTTAATGTAATTTGAGCAATATCATTTTCAATTTTAGAAATAAATGCACCTAGCAATTTTCCATCGTTAGATTCTACAATCTGACTAATTTCACTAAACGAATAATCGGCTAGTCCTTTTTCTATAATTAAAACCGCTCCAGCTTCAGCAAAAAATGGGGTTTCATTAAATAAGCTAATAATATCATTGAGTTCGTAATAGCCCAAGTACTTATTTTTCAAACTTAGAATGGGCATAATATTGCATTTGTTTTGTGCAAAAGCTTCTAAAATATCTAACCAATCGGTAGTGTCGCGAACAAAAAAGCCTTCCGCAGCATAAGCACAATCTTTAATTTGCTTCCGACTTTCGAAACAGTGCACATCGGTTTCCGATAGGCATCCCAAATACACATCATCGGCATTTTTTATAGGTATATGGGAATAGGTTAACTGAGTAAATAGCAATTGTAAATCGCTAATTAAATCGGTGTTTTTAAGGGGTTGTATGTCGTTTATTACGTATTGTGAAAGATTCATCATAGGTCGCGTTAACTTTGTGCAAATTAATTAAAATTTAATACACTTACGTAGTTCTACTTTGTATTTTTGTGTTTTAAATACTTCAAAATATGACAAAACTTAGTGTTAATATAAATAAGATAGCCACTTTAAGAAATTCTAGAGGGGGCGATATGCCTAATGTTGTGCAGTTTGCGAAAGATGTTCAAGTTTTTGGTGCAGAAGGTGTAACCATTCATCCTAGACCAGACGAACGACATATTCGCTACCAAGATGCTTACGATTTAAAATCTGTGGTGCACACCGAGTATAATATTGAAGGAAATCCAATCCAAAAATTTATGGATATGGTTTTAGAAATAAAGCCAACACAAGTTACTTTAGTGCCAGACAGTATTACTACTTTAACCAGTAATGCGGGCTGGGATACAATTAAACATAAAGATTTTTTAGCCGAAGTCATTCAGACATTTAAACACAACGGGATTAGAACGTCTATTTTTGTCGATCCTGAAATACGCCAAATTGAAGGCGCAGCAAAAACGGGCACTGATAGAGTAGAATTATATACGGAAGCTTTTGCACACCAGTATAGTTTAGGCGATACAAAAGCTATTTTACCCTATGCTAAATGTGCAGAGGTGGCCAATACTTTAGGTCTAGGTATTAATGCGGGTCACGATTTGTCTCTAGAAAACATCGCCTTTTTTAAAGCAAATATTCCGGGATTATTAGAAGTGTCTATAGGACACGCGTTAATTTCGGAAAGCTTATATTTAGGTGTAGAACACGTTATAAATAGTTATTTAGAAAAATTAAGATAATGCAATTACATTCAAATATTTTAGGTGAAGGTAAGCCGTTTGTTATTTTACACGGTTTTTTAGGAATGAGTGACAATTGGAAAACGTTGGGGAAAAAGTTTTCTGAAGCTAATTACGAAGTACATTTAGTAGATCAAAGAAATCACGGTAGAAGTCCGCATAGCGACGATTTTAATTATGAAGTACTCGTTGACGATTTAAAACACTATTGTATAGAACACGGTTTAAAAGATATTATTCTTTTAGGGCATTCTATGGGTGGAAAAACGGCAATGCTTTTCGCAACTACGTATCCAGAATATGTTTCGAAGTTACTGGTTGCCGATATTTCACCACGATTTTATCCCACACATCACGACGCTATTTTAAAGGGATTGAAATCATTAGACTTTGAGGTGTTAACTAGTCGCGGAGCAGCCGACGAGCAGATGGAACATTATGTGCCCGATTTTGGAACACGACAATTTTTACTTAAAAACCTCTATTGGAAAGAAAAAGGTAAATTAGCATTACGAATGAATTTAGACGTACTAACCAATCAAATTGATAACGTTGGCGAGGCGTTACCGGTGCACTCTAAATTCGAAAAAAACACGTTA
Source organism: Bizionia saleffrena (assembly GCF_008086175.1). Taxonomy (GTDB): domain Bacteria; phylum Bacteroidota; class Bacteroidia; order Flavobacteriales; family Flavobacteriaceae; genus Bizionia; species Bizionia saleffrena. The sequence continues at coordinate 180,559 of NZ_VSKM01000008.1, read as the reverse complement.
TTCTTACGGGGCGACAAAAGTGACTATATTGGGCCTCAAGACGAATCTATTATTACCTCGCATTTTGTAAATGCATCTATTGTAACGATACCAAATGCAGGACATTGGTTACACGCCGAAAACCCCAATGCGTTTTACGACGCGGTAATTCAATTTATTAAATAACAATCCAAATCAAACAATCAAATACGCAAAACTTATGAAATTAATTTTTAGACTTTTATTAAGCGCTATAGCTGTTGTGGTGTTAGCAAATGTACTTGGAGGTGTTTCAGTTGATGGTTATGGTACAGCAATTATTGTGGCACTTGTACTCTCTATTTTAAACTTATTAGTAAAACCTATTTTAGTTATTTTAACCTTGCCAATAACCATTATTACTTTAGGGTTGTTTTTGTTAATTGTTAATGCGGCGGTTATTTTACTAGCCGATAGTTTAATCTCAGGGTTTTCGGTAGACGGTATTTGGTGGGCTGTGCTGTTTAGTATTTTACTATCTGTACTGCAGTCGTTTTTACATTCATTATTGAAAGACGACTAATAACTAGCGAAAAAACAGAGTCTTAAAAATAAAATGAGACTGAAACACAAGGTGTTAAAAACTTTGATAGAGTGTAAAAAAGTAGTACTTTTGCACTCTATTTTTATTTAGTAAAAAAGTGAATTACTAACGCCTATATATTATTCAAAATGAATATTACAAGAGAAAACATAGATGCATTAAATGCAGTAGTAACAGTAGATATCGCAAAGGACGATTACAGTAATAAAGTTGAAAAAATCTTAACAGATTATAAGAAAACTGCTGACATTCCAGGATTTAGAAAAGGCCAAGTGCCAATGGGAATGGTTAAAAAGCAATACGGTAAAGCGGTATTAATAGAAGAGGTAAATAAATTACTTAAAGAGTCTTTAAATAATTATTTATCGACAGAGAAGTTAGATGTTTTAGGACAACCACTTCCAAAAACACAAAACGAAATTAATTGGGAGGCCGACGATTTTTCTTTCGAATTTGAATTAGGGTTAGCGCCAAAATTTGATGTTGATTTAAAAGGAGAGAAGGCAATCACACATTATAAAATTATAGCCGACGATAAAATGATCGACGAGCAAGTAGAACGTGTCCAAAAGCAATACGGAAAACTAGTTTCTCAAGATACCGTTGAAACAGATAGTGAAATTTCTGGTGTTTTTAAAAATGAGGAAGAAGGCATTGTAAACGCTGTAACTATAACTTTAGAGAAATTTAACGAAAAAGCAACAGGAAAGAAATTTGTAGGTGCTAAAGTAGGCGATGTTATAACCTTAAAAACTAAAGGGCTTTACGAAGACGATCATGAATTAATGGACGCTCTTAAAGTAGAGCACGATAAAGCACACGGTTTAGACATTGAAGTGACTTTTGAGATTACAGAAATCAACGAAAGAGAATTAGCAGATGTAGACCAAGAGTTATTCGATAAAATGTTTGGTGACGGTGTTGTAAAATCAGTTTCAGAATTAAAAGCTAAGATTAAAGAAGATGCTGAAAAGCAATTCGTACAACAATCAGATCAAAAATTATTAAATGACATTACAGAATATTTAGTAGAAAATACAAAGTTCGACTTACCGTCAACATTCCTTCAAAAATGGATGCAACAAGCTGGTGAAACAGAGCTATCTGAAGCGCAAGGTAAAGAGGAGTACGAGAAGTCTGAAAAGAGCTTGCGTTACCAATTAATCGAAGCGAAATTAATGGAAGCAAACGGTATAAAAATCGATTTTGAAGAAGTTAAAGAAAACGCTAAGACAATGATTAAAATGCAAATGGCGCAATTTGGTCAGTTAAATCCTTCAGATAAAGAATTAGAAGATATCGCTGCGCGTGTCTTATCTAATCAAGAAGAGGTGAAACGTATTTCAGAACAAGTTGTAAGTCAAAAACTACTTAACCTATACAAAGAGAAAGCAAACGTAAAAACTAAAGAATTAACTTACGAAAAGTTTGTTAAAGAAGTTTACGGCGATAAATAAGCAGTCCTTTTTTAAAGAATTATCATTATCTTTAGGCGTTGAAATGTTATCGTTTTAACGCCTAAAATTTTTCAGTTAAATTCAACTTAAAAAGTTTTACAACCACTGATTTAATGGTAAATTAAAAAAATAATCTTGTAAATATTACAGGATATATAACTCAATTATAAAGCAATAGTTACACTATGGATTACGGAAAAGAATTCGAAAAATTCGCAATAAAAGACCAAGGGATTAACAGTATGTACTACAATAAAATTATTAGTAGTATGTACCCACAAGACCTGACTCCAAATATTATTGAAGAACGCCAAATGAATGTTGCTATATTCGATGTGTTTTCTAGATTAATGATGGATCGTATTATCTTTTTAGGAACAGGAATTAACGACCAAGTTGCAAATATTATTCAAGCACAACTTTTGTTTTTAGAGAGTACAGATGCTAATAAAGACATCCAAATATATATTAACTCTCCAGGAGGGGGTGTGCACGCAGGTTTAGGTATTTACGATACAATGCAATTTATAAAACCAGACGTAGCGACAATTTGTACTGGTATGGCAGCCTCTATGGGAGCTGTGTTATTATGTGCTGGTGCAGCAGGAAAACGTAGTGGATTAACGCACTCTCGTGTAATGATTCATCAACCATTAGGTGGTGCTCAAGGTCAAGCTAGTGATATCGAAATTACGGCAAGAGAGATCTTAATCTTAAAAGAAGAGTTATACAATATTATTAGTAAGCATTCAGGTCAAGATTTCGATAAAATATACAAAGATAGTGATCGTGATTACTGGATGAAATCTGATAAAGCGAAAGAATACGGAATGATCGACGAGATTTTAGTTCGTAGTTAATAAATAAAAGAATACAAACTGCTTTTCTTGTATTAGGGGAGCAGTTGTAAAATACAAAGTATGGCAAAGGAAGAATTAGAATGTTCATTTTGTGGTAGGAAAAAGCCAGAAACTAGCTTATTAATAGCCGGGTTAGATGCGCATATTTGCGATCGTTGTATCGAGCAAGCTCACGGCATTGTGCTAGATGAGTCGAAACAAACGGACAATAGCGACTTGTCGGCGGAATTAATGCTAAAGAAGCCACAAAAAATCAAAGCCTTTTTAGACGATTATATTATCGGGCAGGATTACACCAAAAGAGTGATGTCTGTGGCCGTTTATAATCACTATAAGCGTTTATTACAACCCGTAAGTAAAGACGATATCGAGATCCAAAAATCGAATATTATTATGGTTGGGCAAACAGGTACAGGTAAAACATTAATAGCAAAAACTATTGCAAAAATGTTAAACGTGCCTTTAGCTATAGTAGATGCGACTGTTTTAACCGAAGCGGGTTATGTCGGTGAAGATGTAGAAAGTTTATTAACACGTTTACTTCAAGCAGCCGATTATAACTTAGAAAAAGCAGAAAAGGGAATTGTTTTTATAGACGAAATAGATAAGATTGCACGTAAAGGTGATAATCCGTCTATTACGCGCGATGTCTCTGGAGAAGGAGTGCAACAAGGGTTGTTAAAACTTCTTGAAGGTACTGTAGTTAATGTACCACCTAAAGGTGGGCGTAAGCATCCAGACCAGAAGTTTATCGAAGTAAATACAGAAAACATCTTATTTATTGCAGGTGGTGCCTTTGATGGTATTAATAAAGTGATTTCAAAGCGACTAAATATGCAAGCGGTTGGTTATAGTGCTTCTCTAAGCGATAATAACATTGATCACGATAATTTATTGCAATATATTATTCCTAGGGATTTAAAAGACTTTGGTTTAATACCAGAAATTATTGGTCGTCTTCCAGTGCTAACACATATGAATCCGCTAGATGCGGAGACATTGAGGGCTATTTTAACAGAACCTAAAAATGCCATTATTAAACAATATAAGAAGTTGTTTGAAATGGACGAAATAGATTTAAGTATCACCGAAGGTGCCTTAGGTTATATTGTAGATAAAGCTATCGAATATAAATTAGGAGCTCGTGGATTACGTTCTCTCTGCGAAGAAGTATTAACCGATGCGATGTTCGAATTACCAGGAACAGACGTAAAGGAATTAAAAGTAACAAAAATTTACGCAGAAGATAAATTATCGAAAACAACGCTTAAAAAGTTGAAAGCCGTGTCTTAAAACGTAAAAGTATATACTACTAAAACCCTTTCATTATTATATTGAAAGGGTTTTTTTATACCGTCTTTGTAAAAATTCTGATTTTAAGAAGTGTAGCGCACTACAAAAAAGTTTATTCCTAAGTATTGTGTTCAGCCCACTAAATTAGTTGACCTAAAGAGGGTGATTTCTATATAAAAACTAAAAATTAAACGTAAAAATTGTCGTCACTAGCGCCGTCGAGGTCTCAATCGGTTCTTAAAAAAATAGATTAGCTCTTTTATTGTGTACGTAATTAAATTTTAGACTTATCTACCTTAAAGGCTATTTGTTAATACAAAGTCTAATCCTTGTTCGCTCGTTCTACTCCAGATATACTAAAGCTTACATCGCGTTGGTTCATAATTTTACATTTAAAAAACATAAATATGGTGCCCCCTTTAAATAATAGATAGAGACTTAAATTTATAATGGAGAACAACTAAATATCTGTCTAAAATAAACAGAAAAAAACCACCTATAATAAAGTATAAGTGGTTTTACTGGTTTCATTTCTTAGAATAAAAACTAACTCAGAATTCAAATGAAAGTTTAAAATTATTTATTATTTCTTAAAAATATAAATAAATACTTGATAATCAAAATATTATAAGTTAAGTTTTTTTGTGGACAGGTAACTTAATGGTTCAGTGCTAATAAATCTTCCATAAAATTTCTCGAATTCGATAATCGTGGTATTTTATGTTGGCCGCCAAGTCTATCATTTTTCTTAAGCCAATCATAAAATAAATGCGACCTTGCAATATTAATTTTAGGCTTTTTTAAGGTCATATTATTATAACGCTTCGCTTCGTAATCCGAGTTTAAAGCTTTTAAGGCATTATCGAACAATTCATTAAAATAATCAATATCTTTTGGAGGCGTTTTAAACTCGATAAGCCATTCGTGAGCTCCTTTTTCTTTGCCCTCCATAAAAATAGGAGCCGCCGTATAATCTATTATTTCAGCAAATGTTTTTTTACACACGCGTTTTAGTGCTTCTTCGGCATTTTCTATAATTAATTCTTCTCCAAAAACATTTATGTGGTGTTTAGTCCTTCCGGTGACTTTTATTCTGTAGGGATCTACCGAAGTAAATCTTACGGTGTCTCCTATATTATAGCGCCATAAGCCGGCATTTGTAGTAATAATTACCGCGTAGTTCTTTCCTTGTTCCACTAAGCTTAACGGAATTGTTTTTTCGTTTAGAGTGCCATAAACATCCATCGAAATAAACTCGTAGAAGATACCGTAATCCAACATTAATAATAATTCGCTAGAGTTGTTACGGTCTTGAATGGCAAAAAAGCCTTCCGAAGCATTATAAATTTCATAATATCTAAAGTCACTTCGGGGTAAAATACTTTTGTATTGTTCTACATACGGATTAAAGCTTACGCCCCCATGAAAGTAAACTTCTAAGTTGGGCCAAATATCAAAAACAGAGTCCTTATTGCTATGATCTAAAACGTTGTTAAGTAGAACTAACATCCATGAAGGAACACCCGCTAAACTCGTTACATTTTCGTTAGTTGTTTCGTTAACAATGGCAGCCATTTTGGTTTCCCATTCACTTAATAAAGACACTTTACTACTTGGTGTACTGCTGTATTCTGCCCAAAACGGCATATTATCAATTAAAATAGCGCTTAAATCACCAAATACAGTGCCGTTTTCTTTGTACAATTCTTTACTCCCTCCAAGTCGTAAACTCTTGCCATTAAATAATTGTGAGTCTTCATTATTATTTAAATACAGACACAGCAAATCTTTACTTGCTGCATAATGGCACTCTTCTAAAGACTCCGAACTTACAGGAATAAACTTGCTTTTTGCATTAGTTGTACCGCTAGATTTTGCAAACCATTTTATTGGGCTTGGCCAAAAGATATTATGTTCACCTTGTCTAGAGCGCTCAATATTGGCGTGGTATTCTTCGTAGGTTGAAATAGGAACGCGCTCGCAAAACTCTCTGTAACTTTTTATGGATTCAAAACCATATTTCCTACCAATTTGTGTGTCTTTTGCAGTATAAAGTAAACTAAAAAGTAACTCGTTTTGTACTTCGTTTGGGTATTTTAAAAAGAGATCTATTTGATGAAATCGTTTCTTTAAAAACCAGGAAGCAATTGAATTTACTAAAGGTATTGGCATATTTTTAAGTATCTTTAAGTTCTAAAAATAAGACTTTTTTTTATGACCTACCAAGGTGTTCTCACAAAAATGAAAACTGAATATGCAAAGCCAGTTCAGTATTATTTAATTTTCGAAAATGATTTTATCAATTTTAATCAATTACTTAACAAAACCATTCAAATTGAGTTTGTTAAGCATCAATGTTTAAATTGTAGTTTAGATAAACCTATTTACAGACAGGGGTTTTGTAAAAGTTGTTTTTTCGATATTCCTCAAGCGGCAGATTGGATTATGAGACCTGAATTAAGTACGGCACATTTAGGGCAAGAAGATCGTGATTTGGAGTATGAAAAAAAAGTACAACTAAAACCACATATTGTATACCTAGCAAATTCTAGTAATGTAAAAGTAGGGGTTACGCGAAAAGGGCAAGTACCAACGCGATGGATAGATCAAGGAGCACACGAAGCCATAGAAATTGTTGAGGTTCCCAACAGGTATTTAGCCGGAATTACAGAGGTCGCTCTAAAAGAACACGTTGCCGATAAAACCAATTGGCGAAAGATGTTGAAGAATGATATTGAAGATGAAAACCTAATAAGCTGGCGCGAAAAACTGAAGCCGTTTATACCCGTAGAAGTCTTAAATTTTTATATTGAAACCAATACCGAGACAGAAATACAATTTCCAGTATTGCGTTATCCTGTGAAACCTAAAAGTTTAAACATAGAAAAACAGCAGCGGTATCAAGGCGTTCTAATGGGTATAAAAGGGCAGTATCTTATTTTTGAAGACGATACCGTTTTTAACATTCGAAGCAATGAAGGCTTAGTTGTAACTATTTCAGTGATATAAACGAAAAAAACTTCGTATTAAAAAATACGAAGTTTTTTATATATGATAAATACTAAAAACGATTATACGTTTTCTGCGTCTCTTAATCCTTGGATATAAGATGCTTTCTGGATCTTACGTCTGTTTTTTACAGAAGGCTTAGTAAAGAACTGGTTCTCTCTTAAGTTTTGCATTACTTTAATGTTTCTGTGTTTTCTCTTGTAACGTTTTAATGCACGTTCTATGTTTTCTCCGTCTTTTATTTCAATTCTTAACATCTGCGTAAATTATGTGTGTTCTTAAATTTAGGTTGCAAATATATGCTTTACATTTTACTTCACATAATTTAGTGAGGTATTATTTTAATGTATTACATATTTAATAAACAGTGTCTTTCACCGTTATTTGCTCGCTCTCTTGTTTTTTCTTTCTATTCTTACCAAAAAGGTTAAGAATATCCTTTACAGGATTTTTAGTCGATTCCGTAGAATCCTTTGTGTTGTTTTGTCCAGAGCCACTATTCCCACTTAAAATATCTTTAATAGCCTCTTTAATCGGTGCATTATTTTTAGTGGTTGTCGAGTCTTTTGTCGAAGCCGAGTTCCCACCTATAGCATTACCTATAATGTCTTTAATTTTATCTTTTCCAGAACTAATAAGCTTTTGTTTTTCAATTTCAATAAGCTGCTGAGTTAAATTTTTAACACCGCTTGTTAAATCGGTATTTATTTTAGGATTTGTAAAGGTACCATTAATACTTGCAGTAATTGGAATTGAGATCTTATTTACTTCATTATCATTAATTTTCCCGATAAGTCTATTAACATCACTCCCTAAATATTTAGCTGGAACATTAAATACCGCGTTGTAATTCATTGTTTTATCAAAACCGTGAGAGCCGTCAACCGTTATACCAATATCTTTATAACTTAAATTAAAAGGTGAAATATGTACTTGTCCGTTTTCAAACTTTAAGCTTGTTTGTAAATCTTTTAAATCCAAATTATCAAAATCTATAAAACTAAGAGCACCGTTTAAAGCAGATAATAATTTGGCGTTTTTAGGTTCTACTTTTGTGGTTAATAATTCGGCTAATGCGCCACCAGAAATGGTACTCATAATAGGGGTGAAGTCATTTCCTAAATCGCCAGATAGCGTAATAGCACTATTCAGCTTACCTTGTAAAGCGTTTGCAACAGGGGCGATATTTTTCAACATATCTAATCCGTTAAATGATTCCGCGATGTCGAAATTTTTCATTCCTAAATCCATATTAAATTTAGGGGTTTTGTTTCTTGTATCGATAGAACCACTCATTGTTAAGTTCCCTTTAAAGACATCCGAAGACACCTCGTTCAAAAGTGCCTGTTCGTCCTGAAGTGCTAACGCACCCTTTACATTGGTTAATTTGATGTTATCATAAATCACGGTTTTTGCATTTACAGTTATATTACAATCTAAAAATGCAGGTATTTTAAGTGAAGTTGCTGGTTCTGTGCTTTGATTGACTGGTTGATTGGTACCGCCTTCAATCATAAAATCGCTCACCACAAAACGATTAGAAGTTACATTGAAGTTTCCTTTTAATTTTTTATCACTTAACACAAAACCTAATAAATTATTAATGGTACCGGTCGCATCCAAATCCGACTGGCCTGTTTTAGCTTTGAAATTATCTAAAGTAATAGTGCCTGGTTTAAAATTTATTTCTGCTCTGTAAATTTCGATCGGGTTTACAATATCTGCAGATGCGAAGACAAAATCACTTAATTCAACGCGACCGGTATTTTTAATACGTTCGTAAGCATTCGTTTCAATGGCATTCATATCGAAACTCGTGTTTACATTTGCTTTAATAATTCCTTTGAGTTCGTTCTTTAAAGCTATAGGATACGCTTGCGAAATGTTTGCTAAATTCAAAATTCCATCTAGTTGGGCGTTTACTAACATATTCTTTGTTAAGTTCTTTAAACTCGCCGAAGCTTTAAAAACATCTTTATCAATTCTAAAATTAAGTGTTTTAATATCGACATACGTATCGTCTATAGTTCCGGTGGTGTTTAAAATAGAAGCATCGATACTAATATTATCTACACGTTTTGGAAGATCTGGATATTTAAACGACGCGTTGTTAGAGAGGATTTTAATATCTAGTGTTGGTATTGTGGTTTCGGTAACTTGCCCTTTTATCTTTCCGTTAATTTTAAAGTTTCCAGTGGTTTGAACATTACTAATATTCTTGGAGTACGTTTCTGGTATTACCGCTAAGAAATCTTTAAAAGTAGAGCCAGGATTTTGGAACGTTATATCAATATCTTGACCGTTTTCTAAAAGTTGTATATGCCCTTGGAATTCAATTGGTAAGTTGTTAATTAAGGCCTTGTTCTCTTTAAAAGTATACTTGCTGTGCTCTAAATCCAAATCAATTAAAGCTTCTAGTTTCACTCTATTGTTGCTTAAATATTCCGTGCTATCCATACTAAAGGTTACGTTCGCTTCGGTATGGGTAACTAATTCAGAAAGGGTTTCAGAAAACCGACCTTTACCAGAGTGGTTAAGCTCGGTAATGTACATTTTAATGTTAGCCTGCTCATCTAAATACGTTAACGCACTATTTTTAATACCGTAAGATTCAATATCTAAAGTAAAGTTGTTTTTAGAATCTTCTGGTTTGGTAACAGTAGCATCTGTTACTTTTGCAATGTCCCAGTTAACATCGCCGTACGTGTTTGTTTTCAAGGTTAACAACGTCTCGTTTAATTGAATCGCATTAATCTTAATGGGGGCATCATCTGCTTTTTTAAAGAGTTCTTTTACCGACATATCAAAAGATAAACTTTTAATAGAGGCAAGCGTTTCACCTTCAAAAGGCGCGAAATTTGTAATGACTAAATCGTCTACCGTAACATTAGCTTGCGGAAAACTGCTAAGGAAACTTAAGCTTACATCGGCAAATTCTACTTTTGCATTCACGCTATTGTTTATAAAATTACGGGCCATGTCTTTTATTTGTGATTGAAAAACAAACGGTGCCGCCACTAATAGTAAGACAATAATAAGTAAGGTAATTCCTGTTATTTTTAATATTTTTTTCATTGATAGTTTATGGTTGTTATATTGAAAATATACGCAAAAATGAACTATAAAGACCTGAGATGTCGTTATTTTAAGATAAATTTATAATAAGAGTAACGCTTCATTACCTTTTAAATAGAAGCGCTCTTTAGACACGTAAATATAGCGGTTTTTAAAGGGAGTGTAATTAGGAAACAAAGACTGTAGAGAAGAGTCTGCTGTATAATAAATCTATAAGACGACGTAATTATAAAAGTGAAGGAAGCGCAATTAAGAGTGTGCCGATAACGTGTCAACAAAAAAAAGGTATAAATAATTAAAGTTGAAACAACACCTATCGTAAAAAGAAAATATTTACATACAGAATGTGGCAGTGGTGTCATTTACTGCCACAGCAATATGGGAGCGCATTACTTATAACTTTGTCTTAGTATTTAAAGGCATTTATAGGTTGAAACGGGAAGGTCTTCGAAAAAAAAAGCATACCACTATTTTTCAAAATTAAAGTTGTGAATAAATAGAGTCGAAATATTAAAACGAAACGTTTTACTTTTAACTATTTTTGCCAATACTTATGCTTCAACCACAAAAAAAAGTTTACCTATCTATAGGCAGTAATAAAGGCGACAAATTAAAACATTTGCAAAACGCTATCGATGCTATATATAAGAGAATTGGTGTCGTGAAATTGATATCTAAGGTGTTCGAAACGCCAGCTTTAGGTTTTGATGGCGACGAGTTTTTTAATGCGTGTTTACTAGTGGAAACGGCTTTAAAACCAAACATAGTACTTCAAGAATTATTACTTATAGAAGCGAAGCAAGGTCGCACTAGAACTAAAAAAGAAGGATACGAATCGCGCGTTATCGATTTAGATATCTTATTTATTGAAGATGCTATAATCGATACAAAATTACTACAAGTGCCTCATCCTGAATTACAAAACAGACGTTTTGTGTTAGAGCCTTTAGCTACAATAGCTTCGAAGTTGATGCACCCTAGGCTTCAAAAAGAAGTGTCGGTTTTATTAGAGGAGTGTCCTGACGATAGTAAATTGCAACCGATAAATAAATGGTTGAAAAACCCGAGTAAAAGACATCCGTTTTCCAATTACAATTATATCGCAATTGAAGGTAATATCGGCGCCGGAAAAACGAGCTTGTCTACAATGATAGCAAACGATTATAATGCAAAACTTATTTTGGAGCGTTTTGCCGATAATCCGTTTTTACCTAAGTTTTATAAAGACGCTCAGCGTTATGCTTTTACTTTAGAAATGTCTTTTTTGGCCGATCGCTATCAGCAAATTACCGACGACCTTTCGCAACTCGATTTGTTTAAAGACTTTATTGTTAGTGATTACGATATTTATAAATCGCTTATTTTTTCGAAAATAACCTTACCGGAAGAAGAGTTTAGGTTGTATCGGAAACTATTTTATTTAATGTATAAAGATATCGCGAAACCGGAACTGTACGTGTATTTATATCAAAATACAGAACGGTTAAAAGAGAACATTAAAAAACGCGGACGCAAATACGAACAGAATATTGAGAGTGACTATTTAGAAAAGATTAATTCTGGCTATTTAGAATTCTTAAAAACCCAAACCGAATTTAATGTAAAAATCATCGATATTTCACACCGCGATTTTATAAAGAATCGAGAGGATTATCTTTTTATATTGGATGCTATTTGTAATGGTAATTAACTAAAGCGCTTTTAGTTTACTAAACACATCCCAAACCACAACGCCACAACTAACAGAGATGTTTAAGGAGTGTTTGGTGCCAAATTGCGGGATTTCGATAACATAATCGCTAGAATTAACTACGTTTTGCGCCACACCTTTTACTTCGTTACCAAAAATTAAGGCGTATTTTTTATTAGCTTCTGGAGAAAATGTGTCTAGCATTATAGCATTCTCCGCCTGCTCAATACTGCAAATTGTAACGTTGTCTGCTTTTAATTTAGCAATCAATTCTAAAGTGTCTTCTACGTGTTCCCAAGCAACAGTGTCTGTGCTTCCTAAAGCTGTTTTATGAATATCTTTATGTGGTGGCGTTGCAGTGATGCCGCAGAGATAGACTTTTTCAATTAAAAAAGCATCGCTTGTTCTAAATACAGACCCAATATTATTTAGGCTTCGTATATTATCTAAAACAATAATAAGTGGTGTTTTAGTAGCCGTTTTAAAATCGGTAACCGTGAGGCGGTCTAACTCACTGTTTTTTAATTTTCGCATACATTTTTAATTCTAAATTATGGCGCTATATTTCGCAGTAATTTACGTCTTTCGGTTTGTGAATAATTATAAATAACTTACTAGCAATTGACTTCAAAAAAAATCAATATTTAGTTACATTAGCAAACATACTCAAAAACACTAATCCATTGGCAAAAAAGACTAAAAAAGTATCCCCTTTAATGCAGCAGTATAATGCAATAAAAGCAAAATACCCTGATGCCTTATTACTATTTCGTGTAGGTGATTTTTACGAAACCTTTGGTGCAGACGCCATTAAAACGGCCGAAATTTTAGGAATTATTCTTACCAAACGCGGCGCTGGAAGTGACAATGAAATTGAATTAGCAGGATTTCCGCACCATTCTTTAAACACGTATTTACCAAAACTGGTAAAAGCAGGCAAACGCGTCGCTATTTGTGACCAATTGGAAGACCCAAAGCAAACAAAAAACATTGTAAAACGCGGTGTTACCGAATTGGTAACTCCGGGTGTGGCCTTAAATGATGAGGTTTTACAGTCTAAAACTAATAATTTTTTATGTTCGGTGTATTTTGGTAAGCATACTATTGGTGTCGCTTTTTTAGATATTTCAACAGGAGAGTTTTTAACAGCACAAGGTAATCAAGAATATATCGATAAGTTGCTTCAGAATTTTGGACCCAGTGAGATTTTAGTGTCCAAACAAAAGCGTCTTGAGTTTAACGAGGTCTTCGGAAAAGATTTTCATACCTTTAATTTAGAGGATTGGATTTATCAATTCGATTACGCTAATGAAACCTTACTAAAGCACTTCAATACGAAATCATTAAAAGGATTTGGAGTTGAAGATTTAAATGCTGGGATTATTGCTTCGGGGTCTATTCTACATTATTTAGGCGAAACGCGACATAGCAAATTAGACCATATTGCTGCGATTTCTCGTATTGCCGAAGATGAATACGTGTGGATGGACCGCTTTACAATTCGTAATCTTGAATTGTATAATTCTAACAATAATAATGCAGTTACGCTTTTAAATGTTATTGATAAAACCATTTCGCCAATGGGCGGTCGTTTGTTAAAGCGTTGGTTGGCCTTGCCATTAAAAAACGTGACTAAAATTAAACAGCGACACGAAGTCGTTTCATTTTTAAAGAAAAATAAGACCGAGCATCAAAAGATTCAAAACCATATTAAACAAATAGGAGATATTGAGCGCTTAATTTCTAAAGTGGCCACTGAAAAAGTAAATCCGCGAGAGGTTATTCAGCTTAAAAACTCTTTAGAAGCGATTGTACCCATAAAAATACTAGCAGCGGCTTGCGAGAATGAGTCCTTGAAAATTATAGGAGACAATTTGCAAGGTTGCGATGTGTTGCGTCATAAAATTAAAGAGACTTTAAATGAAGAAGCGCCAGTAAATGTTTTAAAAGGAAACTCGATTGCTGAAGGGTTTTCGGCAGAATTGGATGAGCTGCGTGCTTTATCAACATCAGGAAAAGAGTATTTAAACGGTATGTTGATGCGCGAAAGTGAACGTACCGGAATCACATCCCTTAAAATTGCAGCCAATAATGTTTACGGGTATTATATAGAAGTACGAAATACACATAAAGATAAAGTGCCGCCAGAATGGATACGTAAGCAAACTTTAGTTAATGCCGAGCGTTATATTACCGAAGAACTCAAAGAATACGAATCTAAAATTTTAGGTGCCGAGGAACGCATTTTAGCGATCGAGCAAAAAATATTTGCTGATTTAGTCGCGTGGATGAGTCAATATATCAAGCCCGTACAGCAAAATGCCTATTTAATTGGTCAGTTAGATTGTTTGTGCGGCTTTGCACAATTGGCAAAAGACAATAACTATTCGTATCCTATTATAAACGACACTCAAGATTTGCAAATTACAAAAGGAAGGCATCCTGTAATAGAGAAGCAATTACCTATAGGGGAAGCCTATATTTCTAACGATGTGTTTTTAGATCGCGAAACACAACAAATTATTATGATTACCGGACCTAATATGTCGGGTAAGTCGGCCATATTAAGACAAACGGCTCTTATTGTATTACTAGCGCAAATAGGAAGCTTTGTGCCTGCAGAAGAAGCTAAGATAGGTTTAGTCGATAAAATATTTACTAGAGTAGGGGCGAGCGATAATATTTCTATGGGTGAATCAACCTTTATGGTAGAAATGAATGAGACCGCGTCCATATTAAATAATATAAGTGAACGTAGTTTGGTGCTGCTAGACGAAATTGGTCGTGGCACGAGTACTTACGATGGTATTTCTATTGCTTGGGCCATTAGCGAGTACTTACACGAACATCCTGCACGCCCCAAGACGTTATTTGCAACACATTATCATGAGCTTAATGAAATGACTGAAACGTTTGCGAGAATTAAGAATTTTAATGTCTCGGTAAAAGAATTAAAAGACAATGTGCTTTTTTTAAGAAAATTAGTAGAAGGTGGTAGTGAGCATAGTTTTGGTATTCACGTGGCAAAATTAGCAGGAATGCCACAGCAAGTTTTACATAGAGCCAATACCATTTTAAAGAAATTAGAGAAGTCGCATTCTAGTGAGGAACTCACAAATAAAGTAAAAATAATAAAAGATGAAATGCAACTCAGTTTTTTCAATCTAGACGATCCGCTACTAGAAGAGATCAAACAACAAATATTATTAACTGATATTGATACACTTACGCCGGTGGAAGCTTTGATGAAATTAAACGAGATTAAGCGAATGCTGATTAGCAAAAAGTAAAAAATAAAAGTTTTTTAAAATTTCTTTTGAAAAAGCTTTGGTAATCGTAAAAAAGTACTAAATTTGCACTCGCAATAGCGATATTGCTTGTTCATTAAAAGACTGCGAAAGTAGCTCAGGGGTAGAGCATCACCTTGCCAAGGTGGGGGTCGCGGGTTCAAATCCCGTCTTTCGCTCTGATATTTTATTGAAAATATTCCACGCTCGGGTGGTGGAATTGGTAGACACGTTGGACTTAAAATCCAATGTCCATTAGGACGTACGGGTTCAAGTCCCGTCCCGAGTACTAAAGCCTTTATCAAAAAGATAAAGGCTTTTTTTATACCTAAAATTTAAATTAAAACAAAACTGGATAAAAATAAAAAGACCATAAAATTAAGCAGGGTCTTTCTTATTATACAATACAGTGGTTGCTATTATTTATCGTTTGCAACTTTTTCCATTTTTTTCATTCCTTTATCTAGTTCTTCTTGTGCTTCTTTGGCATTTCCGTCTTTCATCTCATCATTATAATCTTCAGTCGCGTCACGGCTAATTTTCATATATCTTTCTAGCGTTTCATTAACCTCTTCTATTAAATCATCGTATTGTTCGTTTACTTCTTCTAAATCGCGTCTAAACTTGTCTTCATTTGTATTGTCTTCAGACATCAATTTCTTGTAGTCTTTTTCTAAATCGGCTATATCTTCAGAAATCTCTTCTGTTTTTAACCAATCTGGTCTAGATAACGTCAAATCATTGATAGTCTCCACTAAGTTACCTGCCATTTTTTTTGAAGTGGCATATTCTTTTCCTGCCAAAGAGGTCATTCCTGTGTGTAAGTCGGCAAATGCTTTCCAACTAGTAATGGTTCCGCTGCTTTTGTATTCGGTAAAAACGTTTTCGTTTACCATATTAGCCATTCTTTTAGCTTCCATTTGGTTTACCTCATGTACTGTTTTAGCTTCGTCCTGCGTAACTTCAGTTTTAGTTTGTAGGTTGTTTTCTTCAAAGACGTTGTTTTCTTTTTTTTCATCTTAGCAAGATGTGAAGCCGACTAAAGCGATGGCTACTGCAAAGGGTACTATTTTAAGGTTTTTCATAATATATCATTTTTTGTAAAGATCTAAGATATCATGAGAAATGTATATAATACAATCTGTTTTATTAAATTAAGTATAAAATCTTGGCAGATCTTAACAGAATAGTGGTTTAAAATTAACGATTAAAAGCTCTGCGCTAATCCAGGTATTTTTAGGAGTAGGGGTGAAATAAAGTCAAAAAAAAAGCCCAATCTTAAAAGATTGAGCTTTTATCTATTAGAAGATTTCTAACTATTTGTTATCATCAGTTGCTTCATCAACAGCGTCTCCCATTGCTTCACCAGCTTCTTTAGTTTCATTAATAGCATTGTCTATTGCTTCTCCAGTAGCTTCAAAGCCATCTTCTACAGCTTCTTCAGTGTCTTCAGCAGCGTCTTCAATAGCGTCACCTGCATTTTCGATAGTGTTTTCAGCATCGGTTTTCTCTTCTTCTCTACAAGATGTAAATGAAGCGCCTAAAGCTAATAATAAAGCAGCGCTTAATAATAATTTTTTCATTGATTTAGTTTTTTAATTTAATGTAAATCTACAATTTTAACAATTAATAATTATGTATTTTTTAACAAAAATTAACACAAAAATATTAATGCGTAGATGGTATGTTGTATTTACGTATATAAGCTAGTATTTGGACTACGGCACCGCGATTATTTTTAATGAAGTTTAAATTATTTTGCCCGTAGCTCGCTCTCACTGCCCTATCATTAATAAATAAATGGAGCGCTTTATTTAATTCTTGCTGGTTAGAAATAGAAATAAGGCCTTTATGAGATAGCATTTGGTGGGCTTCGGGGAAAGAATCAAAACGATTACCTATAATTATGGGGGTTCCAAAAACTGCCGGTTCTAAAATATTGTGTAATCCGGTTGTGCCTAAAGCACCTCCAACGTAAGCAATATCAGCGTAACTATATACTTTAGTCAGTAAACCTATGGTGTCTAAAACAAGAACACTAAATGTAGACAGGACTTGGTTTTCTTTTTCAGAAAATAAAATAGTCGGTTTATTTATTTGTCGTTTTATAGTAACTATTTGGCTCTCTTTAATAGTATGGGGCGCAATAATAAACTTAATATCCTTTGGAGCTTCGGTATTAATATAATTAATTAGTAAAGCTTCATCTTCTGGCCAAGAACTTCCAATAACCACGCAAAGTTCGTTCTGTTTAAACTCTTCGATAAAATCTAACTGATTATTTTGAGAGAGTTGGTCTGTTACACGGTCAAAACGTGTGTCGCCGGAAACGGTAACTGAAGTATAATTAATGCGTTTTAAAAGTTGTTTTGAAGTTTTGTTTTGAGTAAAAATATGGTCGAAGGTAAACAACGCTGCTTTGGTTTGCGTGCCATACCATTTAAAAAACGACTGGTTTTCTCTAAAAATAGCCGAAATCAGTAGGGCCTTTCCTCCCCGAGTTTTCAATGTATTTAAAATATTCGGCCAAATCTCGTATTTCACGAAAATGGTTATCTCAGGATGTACCACATCTAAAAAGCGTTTCGCATTACTCTTTGTGTCTAACGGTAAGTACACAACAACATCGGCAATAGGGCTGTTTTTTCTAATTTCATAACCCGAAGGTGAAAAAAACGAAAGTACTATTTTATGGTCGGGAAAATCGTTACGCAGCGCTTTAAACACCGGTAAACCCTGTTCGTATTCGCCTAGAGAAGCACAGTGAAACCACAACGTTTTGTCGCGAGAAGATAAAGCCGATTCTAATAAGCGAAACGTTTGTCGCCTGCCTACAACGCCTTGCTCAATTTTTTTATTGAAAGGGGCAATACACTTTAAAACAAAAGATAGTAAATATATAGAAATGGAATACAGTAAATTCAAGGTGAAAAACGTTTATGCTAAAATACATAATTCATTGTTTAACATTCAAGAATTTTGTAATTTCGTTACTTATGAAAAAAATACAAATGGTTGACCTTAAAGGTCAGTATAACGAGATAAAAGAAGTTGTAAATTCTTCTATAAACGAAGTTATAGAAACTACAACTTTTATAAATGGGCCCAAAGTGCACCAATTTCAAAAAAACTTAGAGGACTATTTAGGTGTAAAACACGTTATTCCTTGTGCAAACGGTACCGATGCGCTACAAATTGCAATGATGGGCTTAGGTCTAAAACCGGGTGATGAGGTTATTACTGCCGATTTTACTTTCGCTGCCACCGTAGAGGTTATTGCTTTATTAAACTTAACTCCTGTTTTAGTCGATGTCGATCCAGAGACCTTTAATATAGATATCGAAGCTGTAAAAAAAGCGATTACTCCCAACACAAAAGCCATTGTGCCAGTACATCTATTTGGTCAGTGTGCCAATATGGAGGCTTTAATGGAAATTGCAAAAGCACACAATTTGTATGTTATAGAAGATAATGCACAAGCTATTGGAGCAACGTATACTTTTAAAGACGGAACAAAAGCTAAAGCAGGAACTATAGGTCACGTGGCGTCTACTTCATTTTTTCCTTCAAAAAACCTTGGTGCTTACGGCGATGGTGGTGCAATTTTCACTAACGACGATAATCTAGCACATACCATTCGCGGTATTGTAAACCACGGTATGTACGAGCGTTATCACCACGACGTTGTTGGGGTAAATTCGAGATTAGATTCTATTCAGGCGGCCGTTTTAGATGCCAAATTACCGTATTTAGATAGATATAATAAGTCAAGACAACATTCGGCGAGACGCTATAGTCAAGCGTTTGAGCCTATCGATAATATCATTACACCAGTAACTATAAATAATTGCGAAGGTATCTGTGAAACTTGCGATTGCCATGTTTTCCATCAATATACTTTAAAAATAAAAGGAGTAGATAGAGATGCATTGGTGGCACACTTGCAAGCGAACAATATCCCGTGTGGTGTGTATTATCCAATTCCACTGCACAGGCAAAAGGCGTATGCAGACACGCGTTATAACGAAGCCGATTTTACCGTAACCAATCAATTAATAAAAGAAGTGATTTCGTTACCAATGCACACCGAGTTAGAGCCAGATCAAATTGACTTTATCACGAAAACACTAATCGATTTCGTTAAAATTAATTAGGGCAAGCCTTTAGTCGTAATTTATCAATTACAATTAAAGTCAGGTTTTCGGTAGTCGCTTTTTTTCTGGTTTCCAATAAAGTAAACCAGAAAAAAGAGCTCCGACAAAACCTCAATCCCTCTCGCAAAAGTCACAGTACAGCTTAAAAAGCACCATTCCAAATGAAAAAGATAGTAGTCACCGGGGGCCTAGGTTTTATAGGATCCCACACCGTAGTAGAACTTCAAAACTCAGGATTCGAAGTTATAATAATCGATAATTTATCTAATTCCACTATCTCTGTTTTAGACGGGATTGTTTCAATTACAGGTCAAATTCCAACTTTTTACAATACAGATTTAAAACAAAAGGCAGATGTAGAGGCTTTTTTTAAAGGTCACAATGATATCGCTGGAGTTATTCACTTCGCGGCAAGTAAAGCCGTTGGCGAAAGTGTAAACGAACCTCTTTTATATTACGAAAATAACATCAATACTTTGGTGTATATGTTACAAAATACAACTCAATTAGCCCACGCTCCATTTATTTTTAGCTCATCGTGCACGGTTTACGGAGAAGCAAAAGCTTTACCTATATCTGAAACGTCTCCAATACAACCCGCTTTATCACCCTATGGAAACACAAAACAAATAGGGGAGGAGATTATTAGCGATGTGTGTAAAGCAAATACTAATTTCAATGCTATTGCGCTTCGCTATTTTAA
The DNA here is from genome assembly GCF_008086175.1 of Bizionia saleffrena. Classification (GTDB taxonomy): domain Bacteria; phylum Bacteroidota; class Bacteroidia; order Flavobacteriales; family Flavobacteriaceae; genus Bizionia; species Bizionia saleffrena. The sequence continues at coordinate 160,469 of NZ_VSKM01000008.1, read as the reverse complement.
CCCTATCGGATCCCACGAATCAGCAAAAATTGGTGAATTACCACTAGGTGTGCCGCAAAATTTAGTCCCATTTATTATGCAAACAGGTGCGGGTATACGCGAGCAATTGTCTGTGTTCGGTGATACTTACGCTACCCAAGACGGTACTTGCATTCGCGATTACATTCATGTCGTCGATTTAGCAAAAGCACACGTTATTGCTTTAAAACGGTTAATCGATGGTGAAAACACAACTAATTACGAAGTCTTCAATTTGGGAACAGGTCAAGGAAGTTCGGTTTTAGAGGTGATTAAATCTTTCGAGAGGGTATCCAATCAGTCCCTAAATTATAAGATTGTCGATAAACGCGAAGGCGATGTGGTGGCCGCTTATGCGAATACCACAAAGGCGAAAGACGTGTTAAAATGGACGGCACAATCGTCGTTAGACGACGCTATGCGCTCCGCTTGGAAATGGCAACAGCAACTTAAATAAGACGTCTTGTAATTCGTAAATTACAACGTATTCGGTACATCATATTAATAGTTATAGTGCTCTAATTTTACGATATTCCTATTAATTTGGTGATTTGCAACGAATTACACCTTTATTCTTTGTGTTTGTCATAAATTTTTGTTACTTTGTGGCTTAATGCGATAGAATTATGAGACTGATACAGATCAAGAGAACAACAAAATTAGAAAACCGATTCGCCCCAAAAATGGGCCGCGTCCAAGCCAAAGTAACGTACATAAAAACTATATTTCTAGGGATTATTCCGTTAAAAACGTTACACAAATACAGAGAAACGTATTACGGTAAAGTGAAAGATTGCCAAGAATGTAACTTAGCGAAATAAATATCAAACAATTATAAAAAAAGCTTCAGTTTAATTAAACTGAAGCTTTTTTTTATGCTTTTTTCTTCTTAAGATTCGAGAGTAGAAGCAGTCCCATTCCAACCATTACAGAGACATCTGCAAAGTTGAAAATTCCGGTTCTAAAAACGCCACCTAAATCTATATGTAAAAAATCGGTTACCGATCCATAGAGAATTCTGTCGTAAATATTTGCCATTCCGCCGCCAATTATAAACGAGAACCCCACCAACGATTTTCGATCTAAGGTTTTATCTCTAAAAATATGAAACAGTACTAATGCTAAAACTGCGACGGGTAAAACATTAAGTAATAAAATCTTAAGTGTCGGACTAAAATCACTTCCCATTCCTAAAAAGGCACCCGTGTTTTCAACATTATGTAATGTTAAATAATCGCCTAAAATTTCAGATTCACTTCCTGGCACAACGCTGTCTCTAATCCAAAATTTAGAAATTTGGTCTACAGCAATGTTCAAAATAATCAATCCTAAAATTAAAAATGTACGTGTAATGTTTTTCATATTAAGCTTCGCTACTACATATTGCCGAAGCCGTTTGTGCTTCTTTATTTATCTTTTTAACTAAACCTTGTAATACTTTCCCTGGGCCTACTTCTGTAAATAGTGAAGCGCCGTCCGTAATCATTTGTTGTACAGATTGCGTCCAACGCACAGGAGCTGTTAATTGCTTCATTAAATTGGCTTTAATTTCTGCTTCATTTATTACAGCACTTGCCGTTACGTTTTGGTAAATGGGGCACTTCGGTTTGTTGAACGTTGTGTTTTCTATGGCCGCAGCAAGTTCTTCACGAGCAGGCTCCATTAAAGGTGAATGAAACGCGCCACCAACAGGTAAAACTAATGCACGACGTGCGCCAGCTGCTTTTAACGCTTCGCAAGCGGTGTTGATGGCCTCAATTTCTCCAGAAATCACTAATTGTCCTGGGCAGTTATAATTTGCGGCTACCACGATACCTTCCGTTTTACCACAAATGTCTTCCACTAAAGCATCTTCTAAACCTAAAACAGCAGCCATCGTACTTGGTTGCAATTCGCACGCTTTTTGCATCGCTAAAGCTCGTTGAGAGACTAGTTTTAGTCCGGCCTCAAAGCTTAATACGCCATTTGCAACAAGAGCAGAAAATTCTCCTAGAGAATGCCCTGCAACCATATCTGGTTTAAAAGCATCACCTAAAGTTTTTGCAAGAATTACCGAATGTAAGAAAATAGCAGGTTGTGTTACTTTTGTTTCTTTTAAAGCATCTGCGGAACCTTTAAACATAATGTCGGTAATTGCAAAACCTAAAAGGCTATTTGCTTTGTTAAATAACTCTTGTGCTAGCGGAGAGTTTTCGTATAAGTCTAAACCCATTCCTGAGAATTGCGCTCCTTGACCAGGAAATATATATGCGTTCATTTCGTTTCGTTTTTTATGCTGCAAAAATAAGAATAATATTTAATAGTATTAAGTTTGTATGTTGCAGTCTGTTCTTAGTATTTATAAACCAACAATAGCGGCTTCAGCACAGCGTTCGCCATCCATTGCGGCACTTACAATGCCACCGGCGTAACCGCCTCCTTCACCGCAAGGATATAAGTTTTTAATTTGAGTATGTTCTAAAGTATCGGTTCTAGGGATGCTTACTGGTGATGAGGTTCTAGATTCGACACCAATAACATTGGCTTCTTCGGTATAGTAGCCTTTCATTTTTTGTCCGAAAGATTCAAATCCTTTACGCAATCTACTTCCTATTAGTTTGGGTAATAAAGAGTGTAAAGGTGCGGACTGTAACCCAGGTTGATACGAGGTTTCATTTAAGGTTGCCGATAAATTACCTTCTACGAAATCTGTTAAGCGTTGCGCCGGTGCTGCTTGAGATCTTCCGCCTGCGGTAAACGCTAAACGTTCTAACTCTTTTTGAAATTCTAAGCCTTTTAAAGCTCCAAATTTCTCATATTTACGTAAATCATTATCAGCATTAATTTCAACAACAATACCGGAATTCGCGAATTTATTATTTCGCTTAGATGGCGACATTCCGTTTACAACCACCTCGCCATTAGCCGTTGCTGCAGGTACAATAAATCCGCCAGGGCACATACAAAACGAGTACACACCGCGATCGTTAACTTGTTGCACTAAACTGTAAGCAGCCGGCGGTAATAATTCGTGACGCTCTCCAGAACAGTGGTATTGAATACTGTCTATAATATGTTGTGGATGCTCTACACGAACGCCCATTGCAAACGATTTTGAATCGATAGCAATATGCTTTTTATTTAAAAGATAGAAAATATCGCGGGCCGAATGACCCGTCGCTAAAATAACACGATCGGTTATTACTTCATCACCGTTTTTAAGTTGAAGGGCTTCAATTTTATTGTTTTTGATACTAAAATCTACTACTCGCGTTTCAAAATGAACTTCACCACCATATTTGATGATGTTTTCACGTATATTTTGAATAATTTTAGGGAGTTTATTGGTTCCTATATGCGGATGTGCATCTGCTAAAATCTGTTCGTTAGCACCGTGATACACCAAGTTTTCAAAAATACGGCGCACATCGCCACGTTTTAAACTTCTAGTATATAATTTACCGTCGCTGTAGGTTCCTGCACCACCTTCGCCAAAACAGTAATTGGAATCTTCGTTTACAAAATGATCCTGATTAATCGCTTTTAAATCGCGACGTCTATCTTTTACATTTTTGCCGCGTTCTAAAACAATAGGTTTATAACCTAATTCTATACAACGCAGCGCAGCGTACATTCCTGCGGGGCCGAAGCCAATAATATGAATCGCTTTTGCTTTAGAAACGTCTTGGTAATGAAAGTCGTATTCCGAAGTTTTAGGTAGCGGTTCTTTAATGTAAACAGCGATTTTATAATTGAATATTATTTTAGGTTTTCTTGCATCAATAGACTTTCGTAATACTTTTACGCCCGTTATATCTTGCTTGGGAATGTTTAAATATTGCGCCGCTTTAAGCAGTAATATATCGTTTTTTTCTTCGTCCTTTAGAGAAATACGAAGTTGGATCTCTTGCATCATACTGCGAAATTAATTAAAATTGGCTGACTTATTTTCTAAAATCGCAATTTTATTACCGATTGTAGTTACCGTTTAATATACGTTAAGAAAGTGAAATCGTGATTGTTATTGCTATCTTTTCCGTGAAAAATATGATGTGTTTCTTTCCAAGCGGTCGTATCAATTTCAGGAAAAAAGGTATCGGCATCAAAGGTGTCGTGTACACGCGTAATCTCGATAGTATTTACATACGGCAGGGCTTGCTTGTAAATTTCGCCACCGCCAATTATAAAAGGTTGGTTATCGTTTTTACTTATTTCGATTGCTTTTTCGATAGAATTTACAACAATAACGCCTACGGGTACTGGGTAATTGTCTTGTCTTGTTACAATAACATGGGTTCTATTAGGAAGTGGCTTCGGGAAACTTTCGAAGGTTTTGCGCCCCATAATAATATGATGACCCGAAGTAAGCGATTTGAAACGTTTTAAGTCATCGCTTAAATGCCAAATTAAACCGTTGTCTTTTCCAATGGCATTGTTTTCTGAAGCAGCCACAATAATGGTAAGATTGTTAGTCTTATTATTTGGAGAGAGGGCTGTATTCGATGGCGCTATCTTAACTTGTTGTGGTGCCTTCTTTGCAACCTGATGTTTTAGTTTTTCGATACGCAATTTCTGCTCTCCTACTAATTTATCTAATTGCGCTTTTTCCCACGCGTCACCCATAAATTTATGCGTCACAAAAACATTGAATACGTGATACAGAAAAAAGAATAACCAAATAAATATGGCAAATACAAACCAATCGATATTAAAAAACTTTACGGCGTCACCAATACCTAAAACCGTATTTGCTAAAACTAAAAATACAGCACCAATTAAAAAAACAACAAAGTGAATGTATAATCTTTTTTTTTGCTTTACGCGACGTTGCGCATTTTCTATAAGTTCTAATTGATCTCTATCAATTTGAGATTTTTGTGTTTTCTTTCCAAACATAAGTATAGTGCTAATTAATAGAGTAAAGTTACTATTTTAAAAAGAGAAATCTATTACCTGAATAATTAAAATTAAATGGCTACTTTTCCTTTAATATGTGGATGGGGGTCGTAATTTTCTAAGGTAAAATCTTCAAACGTAAAAGCAAATATATCTTTAACCTCTGGATTTATTTTCATTTTCGGTAGATCTTTAGGTGCGCGAGATAATTGCAACTCTAATTGCTCTTTATGATTATTGTAAATATGCGCGTCTCCGAATGTATGTATAAAATCACCCGGTTCGTAACCACAAACCTGAGCCATCATCATAGTAAATAGGGCATAAGAGCCAATATTAAAAGGCACGCCTAAAAAAATATCGGCACTACGTTGGTACAATTGGCAAGACAATTTACCGTCGGCAACATAAAACTGAAAGAACGTGTGGCACGGTGGTAATGCTGCTTTTCCGTTGGCTACATTCTCGCTAAACGATTTAGAGGCGTCTGGTAACACTGAAGGATTCCAAGCAGAGACTAACATTCGTCTACTATTTGGGTTGCTTTTAAGCTCCAGAATAACATCTGCGATTTGATCGATCTCGTCGTTATTCCAGTTTCTCCATTGGTGTCCGTAAACCGGACCTAAATCGCCATTTTCGTCTGCCCATTCATTCCAAATACGAACGCCGTTATCATTTAAATACTTAATATTTGTATCGCCTTTTAAAAACCATAGAAGCTCGTAGATAATAGATTTTAGGTGGAGTTTCTTGGTGGTAACCATCGGGAAGCCTTCGCTCAAATCAAAACGCATTTGGTAACCAAAGACACTTTTGGTGCCTGTTCCTGTGCGGTCTCCTTTGTCGTTTCCGTTTTCTAATACGTGGTTTACTAAGTCGTGATATTGTTTCATATTAATAGTGTTCGAAAGCGATAATTGCGTTTCTAATTGTCCTTTGATTGGTATCAAAAGTAAAAAAAAGTTTCTAATTAGATTTTGATTGACGCTTTCTTTATAATAAGATTTATTTCTTTTAATGCCGTTTATTACCCAATAATCATGCCTGCAATAGTTGCTGAAATTAATGAAGCGATGGTCCCTCCAAGTAAGGCTTTCATACCAAACTTTGACAATGTTTTGCGTTGTCCAGGAGCTAAAGATCCTATGCCTCCGATCTGAATACCAATAGAAGCAAAGTTGGCAAAACCACAAAGCATATACGTGGCCATAATAATAGATTTTTCGAATTTTAAGTGCGTAACATTAGCGACGTTTTTTAATTCGGCTAATTGAATATAACCAATAAACTCGCTGGCCGCCAATTTAATACCTAAAAGCTGTCCCATAAGTGCCATATCTTCTCGAGCAACCCCCATTAACCACATTAAAGGAGCGAAAACATATCCTAAAATTAATTCTAAAGAAACTTTAGGGTACGGCGTGTTATTTTCCACCCAATTATTCAACGTTGTAACTTCTCCAGCCCAACCTAAAATACCGTTTAACATCGCTATAAAGGCCACGAAAACTAACAACATTGCACCGACGTTTACGGCTAGTTTTAAACCTTCAGTTGTACCATTGGCAATGGCATCTAAGATATTAGAGCCTATTTTATCTTGCGATACATTAACGTCTTTATCAATAACTTCAGTTTGCGGGTAAAGAATTTTTGAAATGACAATAGCGCCAGGTGCCGCCATTACGGAGGCTGCCAAAAGGTGTTTTGCATAAAACAAACGCAGAGCTTCATCTTCACCTCCTAAAAAACCAATATAAGCCGCTAATACAGCTCCGGCAACGGTAGCCATACCTCCAATCATTACTAAAAGGATTTCAGACTTATTCATTTTTTCTAGATAGGCTTTAATAAGGAGTGGAGCTTCAGTCTGTCCTAAGAAAATATTTCCGGCAACACTTAAACTTTCAGCGCCAGAAATTTTAAGTACTTTGGATAGCGCCCACGCCATTCCTTTTACTACTTTTTGAATAATTCCTAAATAGTAAAGAAGTGAGGTTAATGCCGAAAAGAATATTATAGTTGGTAGTACTTGGAAGGCGAATATAAAGCCGAAAGTATCCATATCCATTACTAAACCATCGAATAGAAACTTACTCCCTGCACGTGTAAAATCTAGCACACTAATAAACAGGCTGCCAATAAATTCGAAAATACTTTTTACAAATGGTACTTTTAAGACACCTACCGCAATAATAAGCTGAAAAAGGAGTCCTATACCCACAATTTTCCAATCGATTGCTTTACGGTTATTACTAAATAAGAAAGCAATAAAAATTAATGATACCATTCCTAACAGACCACGCCACAAGCTAGTAATAGTGATACCTTGGCTGCTAACAATGCCTTCTTTATCTCCCGTTTCTGCTAAAGCAGTCATTGCTTTTTTTAAAGTAATTGGCGTTTTAAAGCTATAGGTAATGTCTTTTTCTTTAAAGACTAAAGTAGAGTCTGTAAGTTTTGAGATTTTATACTTCTGTATAGAATCTGAGGGTTTGTTAAAGTAAAAAACAAGTAAATTATGTTGATAGATATAATCACCGGTAGCGTTTACGTTGCTGTCTATAATAGAGAATTCAAATTCGCCATTATTAAGAGTAAGTTTATCGGTATCTGAAACTGAAATAACATCTTCGCCGGCTTGGTTTTGTAGGGATTGTATTTCCCACGTTTTATTGATGTCTTGCGCTACTAAAGTATTGAGCCCAAAAAACATAGCTATTAAAGCTAAAAAAAAGTATTTCATAATAAAGTCTTATCGTTTAGAAATCTCGTCTCTTAGTTTAGCGGCTTTTTCATAATCTTCATTATTAACTGCTTCGGTTAACAGGTTTTGCAAATCTCCTAGGGAATATGATTTGTAATCGTCCTCTGTCGTTGCAGAGATATCTATATCTTCGTTTAAAACACCGTCAATAAGAATACTGTCCTCGTCATGCTCTTCTTCGTCTAAGTCGACTTTTAAGAAGATTCCAGCTTTATCTAGAATATTTTTATAAGTAAAAATAGGCGCTTTAAAACGTAAGGCCAAGGCGATAGCATCGCTCGTTCGGGTGTCTATAATTTCCTCTATTTTATCGCGTTCGCATACTAAACTAGAGTAAAAAACGCCATCCACGAGTTTATGAATTATGACTTGTTTTATAACAATATCAAAACGGTCTGCAAAGTTTTTAAAGAGATCGTGAGTAAGTGGTCTTGGGGGGGTTATTTCTTTTTCTAAAGCGATAGCGATAGATTGTGCTTCGAAAGCGCCAATAACTATGGGAAGTTTTCTGTCTCCATCGACTTCGTTTAGTATAAGGGCGTAAGCGCCATTTTGGGTTTGGCTATAAGATATTCCTTTTATATTTAGTCGAACTAAACTCATAATTTTATAAAAAACAAAGAACTGTTTAAATTGGGAGAATACCAACTCCAAAACTTATAATTGTAAATTTTAGTGTTGATTTTTCATATTACAGAAATCTATAATTTGAAAACTCTAATTTAAACAGTTCTTATTTAAGAACTTAAATTTCAATAATTTAAGCGTTTGCGGCTTTAAAAGCTTTTAATTTTTCTATTAGTGCGGGTACGACTTCAAAAGCATCACCAACAACACCATAATCTGCGGCCTTAAAGAAAGGAGCTTCTGGGTCTGTGTTTATAACTACTTTTACTTTAGAGGCATTTATACCAGCTAAATGCTGGATGGCTCCAGAAATACCTATGGCAATGTATAAGTTTGCCGCTACAGGTTTTCCTGTTTGCCCTACGTGTTCACCGTGTGGTCTCCATCCCAAATCACTTACAGGCTTAGAACATGCTGTTGCTGCTCCTAAAACGTCTGCTAATTCTTCAATCATTCCCCAGTTTTCAGGACCTTTTAAACCACGACCTGCAGAGACTACAATCTCAGCATCGGCAATAGTTACTTTATCTGTTACTTTATCCACTGACTCTACTGTTACTCCAGAAGCAGGAATTGAAGGAGAAAAGTCTTCGGTAGTTGCGCTTCCGGTGTTTTCTACTAAACCATAAGAATTGTTAGAAACCCCTACTACTTTTACAGCAGTATCTATGGTTGTAATATTGAATGCTTTGTTTGTAAAAGCGGTACGTTTTACAGTAAATGGAGATGTGCTAGAAGGTACTTCGACAACGTTAGATGCGTAACCAGCATCTAAATTTACAGCCAATAGTGGTGCTAAATATTTACTGTCTGCGCTAGAGCTTACCACAACAACCTTAGAACTTTCATTCTCTGCTGCTTGCTTTAAAACTGACGCGTAAGATTTTGCATTGAATTTTTTTAAATCGGTATTAGACACTTTTAATACTTTGTCTACACCATATTTTCCTAATTCTGAAACATCGTCTGCATTTACTGCAACCGCTGTTACTGTAGTCCCTAATTGGTCGGCTACAGCTTTCGCATAAGAAGCAACCTCGAAAGCTGTTTTCTTAAATTTTCCGTTTTCTGATTCTGTATATACTAAAATTGACATATTTTAATTTTTCTTGTCGCAATACTACTAAGTACTATTGCGAGGTGTTTATAATGAATTGCTCACCGTGTTCTCTCGTTGTAAACGAAAAAACAGGATTAAATAACTTTAGCTTCGTTATGAAGTAAGTTTACTAATTCGTCTAAATTATTGGCATCTACTAAAGTTACCGCTCCTTTTGATACAGGCTTTTCAAATTTAACAGAAGACGTTTCTGTTTCTGCCGATGTTGCTTCAACCACATTTAACGGTTTTTTACGCGCCATCATAATACCTCTCATATTAGGAATACGTAAATCACTTTCTTCAACTAATCCTTTTTGTCCACCAATGACTAAGGGTAAAGCGGTTGAAACCGTTTCTTTTCCACCATCGATTTCTCTAATCGCTGTTGCGCTGGTACCATCAACTTCTAAGTTAATACAATTGGTAACAAAGTTAGCATCGGTTAACTCAGCTAACATTCCTGGCACCATTGCACCGTTATAATCGATAGACTCACGGCCCGCAATAACTAAATCGTAACCGCCATCTTTTACTACTTTAGCTAATTCTTTCGCGACTTGGTAACCGTCTACTGCAGGTGTGTTTACACGAATTGCAGAATCGGCACCTATAGCTAATGCTTTACGTAATGTTGGTTCTGTTTCTGGGCCACCCACATTAACGACATCTACACTGGCCCCTTGTTTTTCCTTAAACCACATAGCACGTGTCAATCCAAACTCATCATTTGGGTTAATTACAAATTGTACACCGCTGGTGTCGAATTTAGAATCACCATCTGTGAAATTAATTTTTGAGGTGGTGTCTGGAACATGGCTAATACACACTAAAATTTTCATTCTCTTGTTTTATTTATAAATTGATACAATGACAAATCAAAAGATACTTAAATTCTCTTAATTAGCTTTCTTGTATTTAATATTCTTTTATTTTACGAAGTTAATTATTTTATTTTACATTTTTATTATGCGTGCATAACAAATTTTAAATAATTACAGGAAAATAATAGAGTTAAAATTTTTATTTACCACCCAAAAGAATATGTCCGGAAAGAGTAGCGCTTGTTTTTTCCTCGTAGAAACTAGTTGAGCTGTTGTTTTCAAGAATAGTTTTATGGTTTAGATTCAATATGTTATTTCCAGTTGCATATATTTCCCATTTCTATTTTTCTTTAGTAAACCTTAATTTCGGACTTATAACATATAGCTTTCTAGTTGAGTTAGTGCCGTTGTAAAAGGTTAAACTAGAGTTTAAATACCAAAATAGACTCTTTGAAATTTTACCATTTGTATTTAAATAAGGCTGTGTAATACGAAGGTAAGTTCTGCTATTTTGATCGGTGTAGTTGTCTTTTGAATATTTAAGGCCTAAATCAAAATGGAAAACAGCTTTCTTAAATTGGCTTTTCACTTTTAAAATACTAGATATGTTTTCATTCTTGAAATGGTACAGATTATTATCTTGAAAATGTTCTTTTTTGTTAGTGTTATAAGATAAAGTACCAGAAAAAGATAATGGTAGTTTTTTAAGTTTTTTTCTAAAAAAATAAACGTATTAAACATATTATCTTGACGAATTATTTTATTTGTAGAGATAATATGTTTTCTGTGTTTATTATATTATTACCAATAGACTTATTTTTACTAGTGTAGGAAGCATTAAAAATATATGAAAACTCTAATTTGGGTTTAAAAATGAAATGACTCGCACTAATTTGATGATACGGCAAGAGAGTTGTAATTGTAAAATCGTTATTTACAAGTAAGTTTCGATAATCTTTAATAATAAATCCATCATTTAAATGGTCTATATTGGGTGTTTGGCTTGAAAATTTATAAGATAGTTGTGCTATATTATTGGTGTTAAATACAGATTTAATAGACGAGTTAAATTCTAAGTAATTAATGTTGTTATTTATAGTATTATACGTCTTTGCTGTATAATTGTAATTTGCCCCTATGATATAATTTATTGTTTTTGAGATTTTAAAGGTTGCATCAATACCATTTTTAGCTAATAATTGGTCTAATGATATCCTGTTGTAAAAGCTAGAAAGATTATTAGTGTTTGATGTTAACTTATCCCTTGTAAAAGATGTATTATTGTATAAATCTATAGAAACCTTATTATAGTTTAAAGTGTAGGATAAATGAAAGTTTGTCTCTTGTAAAGACTTATCTATTGATTGATTAGCGACAAATTCGTCGTTAAAATTAATATTTATAAAGGCGTTGTTAGAATAAATGTTTTTTATGCTTTTACTGTCAAGATAGTTAAAAGATAAGCTAGAAGTAAATGTATTTGAGTTTATGTTTTTACTATAATTTATCTCCGAGTTAAAATTAATTTTTTTTGGGTTTATTTGTTTCTTTTGTATTGATATATTTTTCGTTAGTTAGGTTTTCTATGTCTTTGTCTTGGGTAGTGTTATCAATATTTATATAATTATTTAGAGTTAATACGCTGTTTTTATAAGGTTTGTAAATAGATTTCAATTGTAAAACGCCAAAATAATTTTTCTCTATAATTTTGTTGTTTTCATTAATCTCGTCTAAATTTTGTGGCGATTTAAAAAGTAGTTCTCTGCTATAGTTTTCTTCTTGTTCTGCAGTGTTGAAAATTCCATAAAAGTCTAGTTTTATTTTATCAGAAAGGTTTGCTATACTACTTATTGTTACAAAATTATTACTTTTTGCAGCAACATTATTTTTAGAATTTAAAAAACGGGGTAAATCTTCTAATTTAGAAAACGTAACTTTACTCTCATTATTTAAGTTGCTTCTAACATCTGTATCTGTAAGCGCATAATAATCTTGTATGCTCATAGTAGATTCTCCTAAGTTATTAGAACTAGGTATTAATGAGAATTTCACTCTTTTGTTGAAATTAAAAAGCGAAGCATTCACTTTATATTTATCTTTAAAGCCTAAATGTGTTTCAAAATTACCTGTAAATTTATTTTTAAATTCTTCTTTAATATTAATGTTTAATGCAGTAATTTCGGTTTTATCGTTTGTGCTAATAGACTCAAAATCTTTATAATTTCTTATTAGTTCTGCATTTTCACCATTTCAGAATTTATATTTTCTGTAGCAAGTTGGTGTTGTTTTTTGTATAAATTTTCACCATCAACTAGCAGTCTGTCAATTTCTTTTCCATTATCAGTGATTTTTCCATTTTCGTTAATGTCTAATCCAGGTAATCTCGTTATTACATCTTTTAAACTTTCTTCTGTACCGTTTAAAAACTTTTCAATTTTGTATTGTGTAACATCCCCTTTTTGAACAACACCATTGTTTTCTGCGTTTATTATTACCTCTTCTAAAGCCGTGCTATTTTCTATTAATGTAATATTGTTAAGTGGTAAGGTTGTGTCTTTTAGTTCTATGTTTTTTATAATGGTTTAAAAAACCAAAGCACTAATTTTTAAAGTATAATTACCTGTTTGTGTTTGTAGGTTAAAATACCCTTTGGCGTTAGAGGTTGTGAAGGTTGCAATTTCATCAGTATCTGTCTTTTTAAGAATAATATTTGCACCATCAATGGGGGTGTTGTTAGTATCTTTTATACTACCGTCAATGTTAGTTTGACTAATAAGTAAAGCAGGTACAAATAAAAAAAAGCAGTAAAGCTGCTTTTTTAAATTAGTAATATTAATTAAAGATCTTATCATTAATTTCCTCGCATTGCATTAAGTTGATACTCATTAATGCTTAATATCTTGCTTTCATTTTTAGGCTCTTCAATAGTTGAGGTTGAATCTTTTATGAATTTTAGTTTTTCAAACCTTGTAACACTCATATCTCCAATTTCAATTTGTAAGATTAGTCCTGGTAAACCAGTAAAATCCATTGGGCCACTATTTATAGGTATATCTTCTGTATACCAAGCAGTAATGTATTGTTTTCTGCCAAATAAAATTCTTTCTGTTGTTGCTTTTTTACAAGAGTATCCAATTATGGTTTCAGTTTCGTTCTGTAAGTTCCAGTCATAAACTGGAATAGCGTCTTTTATGCTAACATTTTTAGCGTTCATTGAAAATTCTAATCTATAGACATCTGTTTCTGTGTTCTTGTAATACGATGTTTTAGAAGGACGGTTTACCACTTGAACCGTTTCTTGGGTTAGCCCTTTTACTTCAGAGTGTTCAACAATAGTAGTGTCTATAGACGTTTTTTCTTCAGATATTAACTCTTGTAGAGAGACTTGATTAGAGTAAATATAACTATATATAAACGGTTTTTTTGCTTTTTTACTCAATTCTGTTTCGTCGCTCACACTTTTTTTTGCATTAAATGAAACAATTCCTTTTAAAGTTTGAGAGTAACTAAAAGACGATATAAAAAGTGTTATTAGAAGTATTTTTTTCATTTTATATTTTTTAATAACTTAAGAGTAAATGGCTCTTGAGTTATGTGATTGGTTTTAAGTTTACAAAGAGATTTCTGTGCAAGCATAATAAGTAGTTACTGTTGTAGAACCATCCATAGGGTTCGTAGTAGTTTCGCTATAATAGGCTACACACCAATATAATTTTGCGCTCTCCATTGTCTAACGCGATATTTAAGTAACTTTTAAATCATTAGTGTTCGCGAAATTCATAAAAGATATACTAACAATAGCAATAACATTTAAAATAATTTGGGTTTATATTAGTGCTTGCTAAAAAAAACAAAAAAACTAATTACCCAAATTTATTAGCTTTTATTTTATATAATATAAATTTTAAATAATTCTTTCCGTAATAGTTTCGTTTTATTGCTATTTTTGCTTTTCAATAAAATGTTATAAATGAAAACAATTCAATTTAGAGAAGCTATTTGCGAAGCGATGAGTGAAGAAATGCGCAGAGATGAGAGCGTTTACTTAATGGGCGAGGAAGTAGCAGAATATAATGGTGCCTATAAAGCATCTAAGGGAATGCTAGACGAATTTGGAGCAAAGCGTGTTATCGATACTCCCATTTCAGAATTAGGTTTTGCTGGTATCGCTATTGGGTCGACTATGACAGGAAATAGACCGATAGTAGAATACATGACCTTTAACTTCTCTCTGGTAGGTATTGACCAAATTATAAATAACGCAGCAAAAATTAGACAAATGTCTGGTGGGCAATTTAATTGTCCTATTGTTTTTCGTGGGCCTACAGCTTCGGCTGGTCAATTAGGAGCGACACACTCGCAAGCATTCGAAAGTTGGTTTGCAAATACGCCAGGATTAAAAGTGGTTGTACCATCAAATGCTTACGATGCCAAAGGACTTTTAAAATCGGCTATTCGCGATGACGATCCTGTAATTTTTATGGAAAGTGAGCAAATGTATGGTGATAAAAGCGACGTGCCAGAAGGAGAATATACAATTCCATTGGGTGTTGCTGAAATTAAAAGAGAAGGGACCGATGTTACCATTGTTTCTTTTGGAAAAATTATTAAAGAAGCTTACATTGCTGCTGAAGAATTACAAAAAGAAGGGATTTCTTGTGAAATTATCGATTTAAGAACAGTACGACCTTTAGATAAGAAAACAGTTTTAGAATCGGTTAAAAAAACGAATCGTTTAGTGATTTTAGAAGAAGCGTGGCCTTTTGGAAACGTCTCGACAGATTTAGCTTATAGTGTACAATCTGAAGCATTCGATTATTTAGATGCTCCAATTGTGAAAATTAATACAGCAGATACACCTGCTCCATATTCATCAGTTTTATTAGCCGAATGGTTACCAAACCACGAGGAAGTCATTAAAGCAGTGAAGAAGGTGATGTATAAATAATAGTGAAATAATAACGTTATGAAACTTCATTAGCCCTTTCGTTGATGAAGTTTTTGTGTTAAAACCTCTATATGAATTATAAATTAATAGTCTTTTTTTTTCTTTTAAGCAGTCTTTCTGTTTATTCGCAAATAAAAATTAGTGGTCACATTTATGACGAAGCCAATGAGCCCATTGCTTATGCCAATGTCTTTTTTCAAGGCACAAGTATTGGAACCATTTCCGATGAAAACGGTACCTTTTATTTAGAAGATTACAATGACCACGATACCGTAATCATATCTTTTGTGAGTTACGAAACGCAGACTATTCCTTTAACCCAAAAGGTAAACTATAATTTCGATATTGTTTTAAAAGAAGATGTAGCAGCGCTGCAAGAAGTGGTTATCATTTCTGGTAAGCAACCCAAAAAAAATAATCCAGCTATTGATATTTTAAGAAAAATATGGGCTAACAAACGGCAAAACGGCCTTAAGCAATACAAGCAGTATAAATACGATAAATACGAAAAAGTAGAATTCGACTTAAATACAATCGATAGTGCCACTATTAATAGTAAACTATTTAAAGGTATGGAGTTTGTTTTCGATCAAGTGGACACTTCCAAAGTAACGGGTAAAACGTATTTGCCAATGTTCATTAACGAGTCGTATAGCGAGGTGTATGGTGATAATGTTAGTAATGAGAAACGAAATGTTTTAAAAGGAAACAAGAATTCAGGGTTTAGTAATAATCAAATCATTATCGATTTTATAGACGATTTGTACTCCGAATTTGATATCTACGATAACTATCTAAAATTTTTCGATAAGAGTTTTACAAGTCCGTTATCGCGAACAGGAATTAATACGTATAACTATGCGTTGGCCGATAGTGCTTACATAGACAATAAATGGTGTTATAACATTATTTATTACCCAAGGCGTAAGAACGAACTGACTTTTAAAGGGGATTTCTGGGTAGCAGATACCACATTTGCTATAAAAGATATTAACTTACAAGCCTCAAAGAGTGCCAATATAAACTGGGTAAAAGAGATTTACATTGAACAAGAGTATGAGGTTTTAAACGACTCTGTGTTTCTTATAAAACGCGATTACTTTATGTCGGATTTTGCCTTTAATAAAAAGGAGAAATCGCAAGGCATCTACGGTAAGCGAACAACGCTTTATAATAATTACGAGTTCGATAAGAAAAAAGATCCAAAGTTTTATAAAGAGAAAGTGTATAGCTTTAATGAAGATTTATACAATCAAGATGAAGCCTTTTGGGACGAAAACCGAATGGAATCGCTAAGTAAAGATGAAAAAGGCGTGTACACGATGCTGGATTCTTTAAAGAAAACCAAAAAATTTAAGCGTTTATACAATATCGGAAGCATTTTGGCGTCCGGTTATATTGAGTTCGATGAATTAAATTTGGATTACGGTTCGGTGTTTTCAACTTTTGGTTATAATGAGGTTGAAGGTGTAAGATTACGAGCTGGCGGACGCACGTATTTCGGACAAAACGATTTATGGCGTGTCGAGGGGTTTACCGCGTATGGCTTTAAAGATAATAAGTTTAAGTACGGTATTTCTGGAAAATGGCTTATCGATAAAAAGAACAGGTTTATAATATCTGGAGGTAATCGACGTGATGTCGAGCAAATAGGAGCCAGCCTTACCACGTCTACCGATGTGCTGGGTCGCAGTTTGGCCTCATCATCTGTAATAGGAACAGGAGCCAATGATAAACTAACAAACGTAAACTTAACCACTATGGCTTTTGAAGCAGAACCGTTAAGAAATCTCGTTATGCGCGTAAGCGGTACATATAGAACTTTAGAGTCGGCATCGCCTACCTTTAGTTTAGATTATTATACTGATACGGCACAAACAATGACGAAATCGGAAATTAAACAATACGAAACGGCATTCTCGGTATCGTATTTTCCAAAACGGGAAATGACGGGTTTTGGCGTAGAACGTCGTGTTAAAAATTCAGATTTTCCACGATTATTTGCGCAGGTAACTCGTGGCGATAAAGGCGTTATCAATAGTGATTTCGATTATACAAAATTACAATTCTCCTATTTACAACCATGGGCGCTTGGTGCTTTTGGCCGCTTAACGACCACTATAGAAGTGGGTAAAACTTATGGCGATGTTCCTTTAGGTTTAATGAGTGTTGTGCCGGGTAACCAGACGTATTTCTCCATTTACAATTCATTTTCACAGCTTGATTATTACGAGTTTGTTACCGATGAATATGCGACGCTTCACGTTGAGCATAACTTTAACGGACGCCTATTTTCGAGAATACCGTTGCTAAAAAAATATAATTTAAGAGCTATTGTTGGCTTTAGAGGTGTTATTGGTGATATTTCAGAGGGCAATAGAGCGCTTAATGCGTCAGGATTAACGTATGTAGCACCAAATAAGGAGGCGTATTATGAATATAGCGTTGGTATTGGAAATATTTTTAAAATCTTTAGGTTAGATTTTAATTTTAGAGGTAATTATTTAAACGAAGATCTAAATCCAGAGGCGAGACCGTTTGGTGTTACCGGAAGTTTTGGCTTTTATTTCTAAGTGGAAGTCGCTAAGGGGGTCAGCTTAAATCAGAAAATTCAAATTTTAGAAACTAACAGTTGTCATTGTCAAAAAGAAATGATTACCCTGTTTTAGGAGCATATAATAACGAATAATAAATCGTTGATTAATCTATAAGCGGCTCTCAAATTGGTTTTGTAAGCGGTTTTCTTGTTTTGCAGTGAAAATGTAGAAATAAGTCTATAAATTTTTAAAAATCAAGAGCTCATAGCGTAAACAAAGTAACTATTTCTTGTTAAAACTTAAATGTTTGAGTATTTTTGCAGGCTGAAAACGCCACTTTAGCTTAAAAGTGGGGTAGAAAAAATTAAAAGTAATAAACAATAAAATATGAGCCCAAAAGGAAAATTAACGTTCGACGTTTTAATAGAAATACCAAAAGGAAGTAGAAATAAATACGAATACGATTTCGAATTAGGAAAAATTCGTTTCGACCGTATGTTGTACTCTTCAATGATGTATCCTGGAGATTATGGGTTTATTCCAGAAACTTTAGCCTTAGATGGAGATCCTTTAGATGTTTTAGTAATGGGTGCTGAGCCAACATTTCCAATGTGTGTAATGGAGGTAAAGCCAATAGGAGTATTCCATATGGCAGACGAAAAAGGACCAGACGAAAAAATAGTGTGTGTACCAGTAAGTGACCCAATCTGGAATAGCTACAACGATTTAGAAGATTTAAACCCGCATAGAATAAAAGAAATCACTCACTTTTTTCAAGTATATAAAGATTTAGAAAAGAAAATAGTAGACGTTGGTGGATGGGGAGACGCAAAAGAAGCTTACGCTATCCTTGACAAATGTGTAGATCGTTACGAAAACAGTGAACACAAAACGAACGGAGACTTTAAAATATAAAGACATAAAAACCCTTCAACATTAAAATTGAAGGGTTTTTTCTTTTAAATAATTATTAAGTAAGCCTCTAAAATTAACTTAATAATTTAATTTTGCCATTACAACTTTACTATATTTGTGCTGTGATACAACTAGGAACTTTTTTATTTATTAGCGGGGCAGAGATTGCGATTATTGCTTTAATAATCGTTATGGTTTTTGGTGCCGATAAAATACCCGAAATAGCCCGTGGTCTTGGCAAAACTATGCGTACTCTAAAAGACGCAACGAATGGTATTAAAAGTGAAATCTCTAAGAGTGCAGAGAACCATGGTATCGATACAAGTATTACCAAAGACATTAATTCTGAAATTACAAAAGTGAAGGACGAATTGGAAGAATTTACAGGATCGGTAAGACGAAAAATGTAATTTCTATGTCTAAAAGGGTGTTTTATCTATTTTTTATAAAATTTATTAAAAAAATGTTAATTATTTAATATCTTGATAATCAATTTATCAAAGAGATATAAAATGAGAAGAAAACATTTTAAATTACTAATGCTACTGTTAGTAATTATTTTATCCTGTTCTAAAGATGAAGTAATAACCCTTCAAGAAGAAGAACGACAACAAGTCAATGCGCAATCCAAACCTTTATCGGTGGACGAAATTAATGCATACATTGAAGACCAATTGAGCCGTAAACAAACCTTCGATTGGGAATCTACAAGCGATCATCTGCTTTGGAGTGCTGTATACCACGGTAATAATATTTTAACTGTGGGTTATGGTAACGAGGGACAAAGTTTTAGCGAACAGCGTTCATCGGCCTTAGAAACCATAAAAGACAAAATTTTAAAACGTGTTGAAGCTTCGGAGTCGTACAAACGCGGAAAAGAAACCGTCGTCGAACACGAGATTATAAATGTTATGGATGTGAAAGTGGAAAGCTTCGCAACCATTAAAGAGTTACGTAAAACAAAAGGTATTCGCTATCTAGAGCCTAATGGTTATAACCAGTACGCGATGCACACAGCGTATAAGTCTAGCTCAGGATGTAGTAAAAATGGAGAATCTATAAATACTGCACATTACACTACAATTGCTCCTAATAATGCACAGGTGTCTTGGCATTTTTACAAACATAATATTCCTCAAGCCTGGAACTATAGTACGGGAGCGGGTATAACGGTTGGTTTAATCGATACCGGAGTGTCTCAGTCACAATCTTTATTAAATACGGCTGGTTTTAACGACGGATATTCTAACGGGCGTTCCGTTCAAAAATATGGCACCTTCATCGATTCTAATTGGTGGTGGTCAAATAACTACGATGGACCGCACGACAAATGTGGTCATGGTACAGCTATGGCATCTGCTCTTGCGGCACCAAGAAATGACAACGGTTTGCCGGTTGGTGTTGCTTATAATTCAAATTTAGTAGCGTATAGAGCGACAGAGGACGTGCTTTTAAACGATTATCACGAGCGTAAAGGTGTAAGTGCTGCTTTAACAGAATTGGGAAATAGGAGTGACGTAAAAATCATATCTATGTCTATTGGTTATGTGTGGTCTATTGGTAATATTAAAGACGCTGTAAAATATGCACATAGTAAAGGTAAACTAATTTTTGCTGCAGGAGGCACATCGACAAGTTTTACAAATGGTTATGGAGTTATTTTTCCGGCGACTATGAGTGAAACTGTGGCTGTAACTGGAGTAACAGATGGAACTAGCTACCAACGATGCGATGTTTGCCATAGTGGCGCTAAAATCGATTTTACGATTGTTATGGAAGGACAAAATAACACCAGTAAAGCACCTCCAGTTTTAGGGTTTTATAACAACGAACGTCGTTATACAGGCGGTTCGTCTGTAGCCACCGCAACAACTGCGGGAATAGCTGCTTTAGTGTGGTCTAAACACCCTAATTGGACACGTACACAGGTTTTAAATAAGTTAAAACAAGCGTCAGAATTTTATCCAAATCGAAATTCAAATTTTGGTTATGGTAATATCGATGCACTACAGGCTGTTCAGTGAGAGACACTATTTAAAAAAAAATGAATCAATCATAAAAAAAAACCTCTTCCGTAATGAAGAGGTTTTTTTTATAGTGTATAATTAGAAGTGTGCGATTAAAAAGAATACAATCTCAACACGCCTTCCAAAAGAATTGACGCCACTTAATTTTTAAAGGCGCTTTGCTTTCAAGTTCTTATCTTAAGAAGCTAGCGCGTTATCTTTCCTTTTAAAATCAATCTGTTTTCTAGATAATTCATATCACGTTAGGATTCTTGATTCTAAAAGTGTAGCGGCCTTGCGTTATTTAACGGCGAATAATGGCTACCTTCTTCTACTAATCGTTAATCCGTCGCGAATAGGTAGCAGTACCGTTTCCACGCGATCGTCTTCTTTAAGTAAAGTATTATACTCTAAAACGGCTTTCGTCATATTGTCTTTAGGATCCAAAGGTTCAATCACTTTACCGCTCCATAACACGTTATCCGATAAAATAATACCTCCAGGGTTTAACTTATCAACGATTAAATGAAAGTAGTTACTATAATTGTCCTTATCAGCATCTATAAAAACCAAATCAAAAGTCTTCTCTAAAGTGGGTATAATATCTAATGCATTGCCTAGATGCTGAAAAATTTGAGAACCAAAATCAGACGCCTCAAAATACTTTTTTTGAAAATCTAAAAGCTCTTCGTTAATATCAATAGTGTCTAACGTGCCGTCACCGTGTAGTCCTTCGGCTAAACATAATGTCGAATACCCCGTAAACGTTCCTATTTCAAGAATGTGTTTCGGCTTAATTAATTTCGAAATCATACTGAGCACACGCCCTTGATACGGTCCGCTAGACATTCGGGGCTGTAATATTTTTTGAAAAGTTTCCCGTGTTAATTGTTGTAATAATAGGGGCTCATTTTCAGAATGTGCTACGACATAATCATCTAGTCTTTCGGGTATAAAATGCATTAATTACCTAAAATTCTGTCCATTAATTTTTTCTTTTCAGCCTCGTCATCACCGCATAGCCAGCGTACCACATTGTCTTCCCAAATCGCATCATAATCCGTTTGGTCAATAATATCGCGTTCTATCGCTAAATCTAATATTTTCCCTGGGTAAGACGATTGCTGAGCACTTTCCATTTCCCCTAAAGGATACGGATCGTCTAACCCCATAATAACTTGTTTCGATCCTTGATTACCTAATAGCAGCTCTAAAGAACCCGTATCGTGGACTAAAGTGTCGAAGAATATGTTTCTATGGCCAACAGCTTTACGCGGGTGGTGTTTCCCTTCAAATAAATCGGGTCTCCCATCAAAACCTTGAATACGGCGGCCTAAATTAATTTGTGCCAACTGTCCACCGTGAGCGAAACACGTTCTCATATTTGGAAATTTATCCTGATAACCATTTAAGGTTAAAAAGTGATAGGCATCAGCACATTGTGCCAACATCCATATCAAGTGAAAACGCCAAGAGGTGTTTTCTAATTTTATAAATTTCTCACCATCGTACGGGTGGATCTCAACTGCCAAATTATACTTGTTAGCCAGTTCAAAAATAGGCTCATTTTCCTCGTCAAAAATACAACGCCATGTTCCAATCGTATCCATATAGTGGGTTGGTAAACATAGTAAACGCATATCTAATTCTTCCACACAACGCTCAATTTCCCAACATGCACCGCGAACAAAACCAGGATGTACTACAAAACCGCAAGTAAATTTACTCGGGTTTTCGCGTTGTACTTTAGCATTAAAATCGTTCTGAAAACGCAAGGCTTGCTTCATTTCTTCAACACGCAAACCATTACCATACAATTGTGATAAGTTTAAAATAACCGCATGGTCAATTTTAAAACGCTCCATCCATGCTAACTTTTCATCCAAGAAAAAACTAGAATCTGTTACCGGTCGGCTCCAGTCTTTTTGAAGCATAAATTTCCGATCATTATCTACCCAAAAAATCTCTTTATCCTTCATAAATTGAGGAATCTCTTCCGGATAAGGTAGGAGGTGAGAGTGGCCGTTGATTCTAAGTTTACGTTTCATAGTTCTGGTCCTGAGAGGTCAGGAATCTTTAATGGTTTTTTCTGTAAAACAGAAAGTAAATTTGTATTTGGTTTCGTAGTGTTTTTAAAAAAGTAACACCGTATTTATTCTATTTTTACTTGTTTTGGTGGTTGCATCGTTTCGCCACAATTTGGACACAAACGCTTGTCTTTATCACTATAATATTTATCGAAAATTTTAGGCATATCCGTTTCAATATTTTCTACCGTAAAATCTTCTTCATATAATTTTGTAGTACAATTTTCGCAAAACCAAAGTAAGGCATCGCGCATACCTTCTGGGCGCTTGTATTCTATAACGAGTCCTACTGTATTGGCTTCTCGTTGCGGGGAATGCGGTACTTTTGGAGGTAACAAATAAATATCACCTTCTTTAATATGCACATCTTTTGGTGTACCATTATCAATAATTTTAAGCACCATATCACCCTCAACTTGATAGAAAAACTCGGGTGTTTCGTTATAATGGTAATCCTTTCTACTGTTTGGTCCGCCAACAACCATTACAATAAAATCACCATCCTTCCACACTACTTTATTACCTACTGGCGGTTTTAAAAGGTGTCTGTTTTCTTCAATCCAAGCCTTAAAATTTAAAGGCGATACTAAATTACTCATGGTTTTATATTTTTGGGCGTTTCCCTATCGGGGCAGGCTTTCCGCTATATCTTTTTATAGACATTCTGCAGTTGCATAAGGTCTATAAAAAGGATGCCGCATCAATCCTTAACGCAGATTTCGATATTAAAATTAAGCATTATTCTACACATCAAAAAAAGAATGTCGTTGCTTTTATAACGATTTTGTTCTTCCACCGTCAACAGGAAGATTAATACCGTTTATATAACTTGCGGCTTCACTAGTTAAAAACGTAACCGCATTGGCAATTTCTTCAGGTTTAGCAAAACGTTTTGCAGGCACAGCACTTTTCATCGCATTGCTTGCAGCGTCAATACTAACACCTGTTTTGGCTGCTTTATTTTTTATAATTTCTTCTAAACGCTCCGTTCCTGTAGCGCCCGGTAATACATTATTCACCGTGATGCCAAAACCACCAAGCTCATTGGCTAACGTTTTACTCCAACTAGCAACTGCACCACGAATGGTGTTACTAACGCCTAAACCGTCTAAAGGTTGTTTTACCGACGTGGAAATAATATTTACGATACGACCGTAACTTTCTTTTTTCATAAACGGTACTACTGCTTGCGCTAAAACGTGGTTACATTTTAAATGTTGCGTAAAGGCACTTTCAAACTCAGCTAACTCCGCCGAAAATACGGGACCTCCTTTTGGGCCTCCAGTATTATTTACTAAAATATGAAATCCGTGATTCGCTTTAACATACTCAGAAACCTTTGTTTTTAAGGTCTCAGGATTAGAAAAGTCGGCAACAATATAACTATGGTTTCTATGCTGAGGTAATTCGGCTAAAACAGCTTTCAATTTGTCTTCATTTCTCGCAATTAAAGTCACGTTTACACCTTCTTCAGCTAAAGCCATAGCCGTTGCTTTTCCTATTCCTGCTGTGCTTCCGCAAACCAATGCGTTTTTATTATTTAAGTTTAAGTTCATTTTTTTTGTAATTTATTTTTTCAAAAGTAGCCTCTCGACTGCATTCGAGGGTGAAATTTGAATGCATTATAATTTCGTTTCGTTGACCGTTCCAACGCAGTCGAGACCGGGTTGATTTCTTATATTTATTTTTCTAATATTTAATACACACATTCTTCGCTTCGGTGAAAAACCGCAGGGCTTCAAAACCACCTTCGCGGCCAACACCACTTGCTTTTACACCACCAAAAGGCGTGCGTAAATCGCGCATCATCCACGTGTTTACCCAAACAATACCGGCTTGTAATTGGTTACTTAATTGCATTGTGCGTTTCAAATTGTTGGTCCATAGTGTTGCCGATAAACCGTATTTTACTTTATTGGCCATTTCAAGAACCTCCTCTTCAGTAGTAAAAGGCATAATGGTAACTACAGGCCCGAAAATCTCTTCTTGATTGACACGGCAGTCGTCCGTAGTAACCTCGATAACAGTAGGTTCTAAATAATAGCCGTTTTCGTAGCCTTTTACCGTGACTTTATTACCACCACAAAGTATTGTACCATTTTCTTCTTTAGCGATAGCAATATAACCCATTACTTTCTCCAAATGCGATTTAGAGACTAAAGCACCGATATTTGTTGACTCCTCAGACGGGTGACCTACTTTTAAAGCGGATACTTTTGCTACAAAATCTTTTTTAAATTGTTCATAAATAGAAGCTTCCACAAAGATGCGGCTTCCACACAGGCAAATTTGTCCTTGATTGGCAAAGGAAGAGCGTACTGTTGTATTCAGCATATCGTTATAATCGCAATCTGCAAAAATGATATTTGGGTTTTTCCCGCCTAATTCTAAAGATAGTTTTTTAAACATCGGGGCAGCTACTCTCGCAATGTGAGCACCAGTTTCTGTGCCGCCTGTAAATGAGATCGCTTTAATATCTTTATGTTCTACAATAGCTTGACCTGTGGAAGTACCTAAGCCATGCACAATATTTAAAACACCTTTTGGTAGCCCAGCTTCGTTACAGATCTCTCCCAGTAAATAAGCGGTCATTGGTGTAACCTCACTAGGTTTGGCTACAACACAATTTCCTGCAGCAATGGCTGGAGCGATCTTCCACGTAAATAAATACAAGGGTAAATTCCATGGTGAAATACAGCCCACAACTCCAATAGGTTGGCGTAGCGTATAGTTTACGGCGCCTTGGCCAACACTTTCGTGACTTTCGCTAGCGAACTGGGTGATAGCGTTTCCGAAGAAACGAAAATTGCTCGCTGCTCTAGGAATATCTACAGCCTTAGCAAGACTAATGGGTTTGCCATTGTCTTTGCTTTCGGCTGCTGCGAACCGTTGAATATGGGCTTCTAATAATTCTGAAATTTTAATAAGAATACGACTGCGGGTTTCTAAAGTGGTTTTAGACCAACTAGGGAATGCTTGTTTTGCGGCCGTATAAGCTGCGTCAACATCGGTTGTTGTGGAACTCGGTATTTTACCGTATATTTCACCATTTGCAGGAGAATAGTTATCGATCCAATTATTTTCTAAAGGATCTTGAAATTGCCCGTTGATGTAGTTTTGTATAGTCATTAAAATTATGATTTATATCTAAATATTTATTGAAATATATTATTTTAATCCTTTAGCTTTCTTTTAAACAGCCTTTATGATTACACCAGAAAATCTTTTTTCTATAATCCTATTTGGTTTTTCATTTTTCACGTTTCTTACCGGATATTGGTTTAAAAAATACACACCACAATCAGTGAATTGGTTTTACGGCTTTATCACATAGAACCCAATGAAAAGTCAACTGCATTGGGACTTTGCTCATTTGTATTCTGGAAAATTATTTATTAAATATGACCTATTACTATTTATTTTAGGGTGTATAGGTTTGTTTATAAACCTCGGTGAAGTAACAGGGCCGTCCTTAGCTATTCCATTTTTTATAATGGGATCCTTTTATGTTATTTATAGAACCGAAAAAGCCCTCATTAAAAAATTTAATTCTTAAGATTCTTTTTTCTTATAAGCCATCACTTTAATTTCTACCACCAAATCTGGATGTGGTAATTGATGTACAGCAACTGTGGTTCTTGTTGGGCCGTCTTCTTTGTTAAAAAACGCTCCGTACGCTTTATTATAACCTGCAAAGTCATTCATATTAACAAGAAAGGAGGTGACATCGACAACATCTTTTAATGTTGCTCCTTCTTTCGCTAAGTTCTTCTCTATGTTTTTTATAACCTCACGCGTTTGTACTTCGGCATTTAAGTGTTTAGTGCCCATTTCGTCAATAATATCTACACCAGCGATTGTATTATCTGCTCGGCGAGAACTGGTACCAGAAACAAATATGAAATCGCCTACGCGTTTTGTGTGCGGATAAGCACCTCTTGGTGTTACTATTTTTGTCTCGTTTGAAGCTGAAGCTTCTGTGTGTTGATCTTTCATTATATATTATTTTAAACCAGCAACTCTATCGTCTTCTAGAATGTTATTGGTTTCTTTTTGTACGTTTTGTAAAGTTTGTTTAAGAGTATCAGGCGATAAATCTAAGGGTGTTTTTATGACCTTATCCGCAAGCATATTTAAAATTGCTTTGTCTTGTGCGCGACCTCTTAACATCGCTTCACGATATCCTATTTTTTCATTGAAAGTCACTAAAGAATATTTTGAAGAATAGTCGTTAGGGAATTGTTTTTCGAAAGCCATTTCCAAACTTCTTTTTTCTCTAAAATCTGTGTGATTGACGTGACCTTTCATTTCGTGAAAGTTGTCTATAGCTAAATCGGCAATAGCATCGGTATCTTGTTTTCTCGATTTCTCGAAAGCTTCAAAAACACGTTCCCAAGTGGTGAAATCTAGATCTAAAAATTTATCAAATTCTACAACATCTTCAAAAGACGCGTTCATACCTTGTCCGTAAAACGGAACAATAGCATGCGCGGCATCGCCTAATAAAATTGTTTTTCCTTTATAATGCCAAGGTGAACATTTAACAGTGCCTAGTGGAGCTGTCGGGTTTTCGAAAAAGTCATCGATGAGGTTCGGCATTAATTCTAGAGCATCTTTAAAATATTTTTCAAAGAATTCTAAAACACGCTCTTTAGTGGTTAAGTTATTAAAGTTGTAGTCCCCTTCCGCGTAGCTTAAAAATAGAGTAACAGTAAAACTACCATCTAAATTTGGTAATGCGATAAGCATAAAATCGCCACGCCCCCAAATATGCAATGCATTTTTATAGGCTTTATAGCCGTTATTTTCGGCTGGTAAAATGCTTAATTCTTTATAACCGTGCGTTAAATAATCTTGCGAAAAACTAAATAAAAACTTATTTTCTAGATAGTAATTTTTTCTAAGGGCAGATCCTGCGCCATCGGTACCAAAAATAACATCTGCGGATTGGGACGATTCTTTTTTAGTTTCGTAATTATAAAAATGTGACGTTGCATTTTCGAAATCCACAGAACGACAGTCGTAATTAAAATGTAAGGTAACGTTCGGTAACGCTTCCGCTTCATCCAATAATAAACTATTTAAATCACCACGAGAAATAGAGTTAATGTACTCGTGTTCGCGTCCACTGTATGGTGCCAAAACGGTGTTACCTTCTGTATCATGAAGCATACGTCCATTCATAGGAATACAAAATGGTTGTACTTTATCTTGAATGCCTACCAAATCTATTGCTGCAAAACCGCGATCTGAAAGCGCTAGGTTTATAGAACGTCCAGCAGAAATATCTACTTTTCGTAAGTCGGGGCGTTTTTCGAAAACGGTAACGTTGTAACCACGTTGACCTAATCGTAAAGCTAATAAAGAACCACAAAGTCCTGCGCCTATTATCTGTATGTTTTTTTCCTTAATCATTTAAAATAGTTTTCAGTTTTTCAACCATTAAATACACATCTTGATACGTGTTGTAAAACGGTATTGGAGCACAACGAATAACGTCTGGTTCTCTCCAATCGCTAATCACTCCCGCAGCCGTTAATTTATCGTGTAGTGAACGGTCTGCATTTTTTACCTGAATAGATAATTGGCAGCCACGCGCGTCTGGATTACTTGGTGTTATTATTTTAATATCTGAATTGTTTAATTGCTGAATTAAAAACTCGAAATAACCTGTAATAAGTTTCGATTTCTTAATTAGTTTTTCCATTCCTACCCCGTTAAACATATCGGCAGAAGCTTTTATAGCGGCCATTGATAGAATAGGAGGGTTGCTTAACTGCCAACCTTCGGCACCAGCAAGTGCCTCAAATTCGCCACGCATATTAAAACGTGTTTCTTTGTTGTGGCTCCACCACCCTGTAAAACGGTTTAAGTCTTTGTTGTGGGCATGTCTTTCATGTACGAAGCATCCGCCTAGACTTCCTGGGCCAGAATTCATATATTTATAGGTACACCACACAGCAAAATCAGCTCCCGAATCATGAAGATTAAGGGCGACGTTTCCGGCGCCGTGTGCACAATCAAAACCAACCTTACAGCCGTGTTTGTGTGCTAAAGCCGCGATGCGTTTTAAATCGAAGTATTGCCCCGTGTAATAATTTACACCACCAATCATTACTAAAGCAATAGCGTCACCTTGCGCTTCTAAAATAGCTTCTAAATCTTCGTAACGTGCTAATTCTTCCCCTTTACGAGGCGCCCAAAGGACTAAATCTTCTTTATCGTCGTAACCGTGATGGCGTAATTGAGATTCTACGGCATATTTATCGCTAGGAAACGCATCCGACTCGATTAAAATTTTGGAACGTTTTGGGGTAGGTTTATAAAAGCTAACCATCATAAAATGAAGATTTGCCGTAAGGGTGTTCATAATTACCACCTCTATAGGTTTAGCGCCAACCACTTTTGCCATACTTTCGGTTAAAAATTCGTGGTAGGCAAGCCAAGGGTTTTTAGCATCGGTATGCCCTTCAACACCAAGATTTGCCCAATCTTCGAGCTCCTGATGAATGTAGTCTTTGGTTGCTTTTGGTTGTAAACCTAGAGAATTTCCGCAGAGATAAATAAGTTCGTTTCCAGTTTTATCTTTTGGTATATGGAATTGGTTTCTATAGTGGGCTAGTTCGTCTTCTTTATCTAATTGCTTAGCGTAATCAAGACCTAATTTGTAGTTGGACAAAATGTGTTATTTTTTGGTTTCCAACAAAAATAAGGATTAATAATTTAGTAGAGAAGCAATTTTAAATTTCTAAAGCGATTTAGAAATCACCTTAATATTGGTGAAGTTTAGGTTCCAGTTCTCACCCGATTTCTTATGAGATTTCGCGATTTTTAAGCCGCCAAAAGTCTCGTAATCTTCCCAAGTCGTCGCCATTGTTGGTTCTGCACTATTGCCTCTTCTATAGATCCATTCTTTAATTAGGTAGTCGTCACCGTAGAAAATATCGTAGGCATCGCCAGGGGTGTAACCACCATTATTAGAATAGGTTAAAGTGATTTTATTTAAAGTGTTATTACTAATTGGAGCGACTTCTTTTGTAGGCTCAGAGACCGACGTGCCTTCGTCCCAAACTAAATTAAAAGGCGCTAGCAACCAATATTTATCGTTTATAAAACCCTTGTCTATTGTCATCGCTAAACTGTCTACAGCATTTCGGTTATAACTTATAGTGTTTTCAGTGTTTTTTATAAGTTCTACTTTATTTTCTTTTGGGAACCATTTCCATTGGCGTTCAAAATGCGTAGAATCTTTATCCACATTAAATGTAAATTGAATTTCGGTAACAACATCCCAATGGTCATAGCCGTGTGCATTCGCGATTTTTTCTGCAATAGATACTTCTTTTACAACAGTTGTTTCTGTTGTAACGTCACTTTGTTTTTCGTTTTTGCAAGATGAAATGATAAGAGCGAGGCAGAAGATAAAAATATATTTAGACATAATGTGAAGTGTTTTTTGTAAAATTAATAAATATTGCTAAGTTATAAACATATTGTTACGATTTTGTGTAAAACAGAAAGTGCTCTTACCAGTGGTAAAAGCACTTCAAATATATATAGGCGCACGAAGCGGAATAGTTGTTTAATAGATATACGAGTAAAAGAGGTAACTTGGATGTTTCAAAGCGATAATAATGGATGATTTAACAAAATATTTTGAAACCAATAAGGCCACTTGGAATGCAAAAGTTAAGGCCCACGCTACCTCTAAGATGTATAATTTAGGCGCTTTTAAAAAAGGGAAATCGTCGTTGAAGTCTTACGAGTTAAATGCTTTGGGAGATGTGTCTAATAAGAGTTTATTGCATTTACAATGTCATTTTGGTCAAGATACATTAAGTTGGAGTCGCTTAGGGGCAAAGTGTGTTGGCGTTGATTTAAGCGATGAAGGCGTAAAATTAGCACAACAATTAAATGAAGCGCTTAAACTTGATGCGCAATTTGTTTGTTGTAATGTCTTAGAAACCTCTCAATATGTAAGGGAAACATTTGATATTGTATTTACAAGTTATGGTGTTATTGGCTGGTTGCCAGATTTAAAACCGTGGGGACAAATGATAGCGGAACGCCTAAATACGGGAGGTACATTTTATATGGTAGAATTTCATCCTATAGCGTGGATGTTCGATTATTTAAAAGGACAACCAGTACTGAAATACGGCTATAGGCAAGTTGAGGTTATTTACGAAGAATATGAAGGGACTTACGCCGAACCCGATCATAAAATGGTTAGTAAAGAATATTGCTGGAACCACGGTTTAAGTGCGGTTGTAAACGCTTTATCTGATGCAGGTTTACATATAGAATATTTAAATGAATACAATGAAACGCCATATAACGTTTTACCCGATTTGCTGAAAACAAAATCGGGTAATTATAGTACTAAAGACAAACTGTATCCGTTAACTTTCGAAATTAAAGCAACAAAACCTTAATGATTTTTCTTTAAAATAGCGGTCATTTTTGCTTGAAATTTCTTTAACCGTGGTACCGAAACATTTTTAATGTAACCGTTATTAGGGTTTAGTTTTTCGTAGTTTTGGTGATAGGCTTCAGCTTTCCAAAATTTTTGAAACGGGTAGACTTCCGCAGCTACAGATTTTCCTAATTGTTTAGATAAGGCTTCTTTTTTACGTTGTATGAGTTCTTTCTGAATACTATTCTGATAAAAAATAATTGAACGGTATTGCGATCCGTTATCGGGCCCTTGCCCGTTAACTTGTGTCGGGTTTTGAGAGGCAAAATAAACCTCTAGCAGCGTTTCAAAACTAACGATTGTAGGATTGTAAATAACTTCTACCGCTTCCGCGTGGCCCGTTCTGCCGGTGTTGCTGGATTCGTAGGTTGGGTTTGCTGTGTGACCGCCAGCGTAACCGCTTATTACTTCGCTAACACCAGTTACGCTTTCGTAAATAGCTTCTACACACCAAAAACATCCGCTAGCAAAATAGGCGCGTTCCATACCATTGTCTGAGGGCACAGTAACGGGGGTGGCCATTTTTAGTTTATTCTGCTTATCTGTTAGTGTCTTGTTTTGTGCTTTATTTTGGCAGCTTAATAAGAATGTAATAAATAATAGGGGCAGTATTTTTTTCATAGTTGGTAATGGATTTAGCTTTTTAGTCGCTGTAAATGGCTAACCCTTAAAATATAAACTATAAAAGTTTGTTAAATAAAAAAAGCCTCTATAAAAATAGAGGCTTTAAGCGTTGTATTGTAATGAATTATAGTTTTTTAAACATTTTCTCCATTTTTTCTTTTTCTTCTTGAGCTAAAATTTCATCGACTAAAATACGTCCAGAATGCTCATCGGTAATAATTTTTTTACGCGATCCTATTTCCATCTGCACTTGTGGTGGAATAGTAAAGTAAGATCCTCCAGAAGCACCTCTTTCAATAGGTACTACAGCTAAACCGTTTTTCACGTTTTTACGAATACGTGTGTAAGCAGCTACTAAACGCTCCTCAATTTTCTTTTTGTATTCCTCAGATTTTTTTATTAGTGCCTCTTCTTCCTTTTCAGTTTCAGATAAAATAGCGTCTAATTCACTTTTTTTATGCTTTAAATGGTCTGCACGTTGGTCAACATGCCCCTTAGTTTTAGCCAGAACTTCTTTTTTCTGTTCTATTTGAGCTCTAAATTCTCTGATGTGCTTTTCAGCTAATTCTATTTCAAGTTCTTGGAATTCTACTTCTTTAGTTAATGAATCAAATTCTCTGTTATTTCTAACATTTTTTTGTTGTTCACTATACTTTTTTATTAATGTTTTAGCTTCTTCAATAAGGTTTTTCTTACCTGTAATATCAGAATCTACAGTATCTAGGCTTGATTGAAGTTTTTCTAATCTGGTTTTTAATCCAGCTACTTCATCTTCTAAATCGCTAACTTCTAAAGGTAGTTCTCCTCGAACATTTCTTATCTCGTCGATTCTAGAATCGATTAATTGTAAATCGTATAGAGATCTTAAACGCTCTTCTACAGTTACTTCTTTACTCTTTGCCATATTTTAAAAGTACTTAACAGGATTGGTATTTTTGTTCGATAAAACGATTGCAAAATTACTGATTTTTTTTGTAAGATGCGCAACTAAACCGTTTTTTGTGAACTGTTCGCTTTCATAATGACCAATATCGGCTAAAACGAGCTTGTTTTCGGCACTAAAGAAATCGTGATACTTTAAATCGGCCGTCACATAAATATCGGCACCCTGAGCTTTTGCAGCCGAAATAGCAAAGGCTCCCGAACCTCCAAGAACCGCCACTTTTTTAATTGGTTTCCCTAATAAAGAGGAGTGGCGAATGGTATTTGTCTTCATTTTAGTCTTAAGGTAGTCTAGGAAGTCTAATTCAGAAAACTCTTCTTCTAAGTCGCCAATCATTCCAATACCAATATGCTGGTTCGTGTTTTCTATGGTGGTTATTTCGTAAGCAACTTCTTCATACGGATGGTTTTTAAATAACGACGATAGTATTTTCGATTCTAAATGCTTAGCGAATGTTACCGAAATTTGGGTTTCATTTTCAAACTGAGTGATGCCTCGCTCTCCAATAACGGGGTAGGAATTCTCGTTCCCATTAAAGGTGCCAACACCCTCAATATTAAAGCTGCACTCATTATAATTGCCTATGTTTCCTGCGCCAACAGCAAAAAGTGCCGTTCGCAAAGTGGCCGCGTTTTTATGGGGCACAAATGCAATTAATTTTTTTATAGTGTGCCTTTGGGGAATTAAAATCTGTTTATTTTTTAATTCTAATGTATCGCTTATTATGTCATTGACACCGTTTATATGATTGTCTAATGCGGTGTGAATAGCATAAATTGCAATGTTGTTTTTTATGGCTTTCAATACCGTTCGCTCTACATACGATTTTCCGGTAAGGCTTTTTAGTCCTTTAAAAATAATAGGATGAAAGCTTACAATAAGATTGCAGTTGTTATCAATAGCTTCATCAACAATACTTTCTAACGTGTCTAAAGTAACCAAAACGCCTGTTAACTTTTCGTTTTTATCACCCACAAGCAAACCTACATTATCGAAATCTTCGGCATAGGCCAAAGGCGCATAGTTTTCTAAAAGGTTTACAACGTCTTGAATAATCATATTTATTAGTGAATTGATTTAGTAACAAATATAAAATATTTACTTTCGTTGTTACCAAGCAATACTATTTAAATTGGTTTCTTGTTTATGAAATTACTTCGCTTTCTTCTCTTCCCTGTAATGCCCTTTTATTTCGTTGTCACTTGGCTACGAAATGTATTGTACGATTATGGTTTTAAAAAATCTAAAAGTTACGATTTCCCTTTGCTTTGTGTTGGTAATTTAAGTGCCGGTGGGACTGGAAAAACGCCAATGGTAGAATACCTGATACGTGTATTAAAAGACGATTTCAAAATCGCGACTTTAAGTCGTGGATACGGGCGGGAAACGGAAGTCTTTGTTCTAGGGACACCAAAAGATACTGCCAAAACGTTAGGAGACGAGCCGTTTCAGTTTTATAGTAAATTCTCTAAGGACATTCAAGTAGCGGTAGACGCTAACCGACAAAATGGAATTGCCGAACTAAGAGGTGTGCTATCGAAACCTGAAGTTATTATTTTAGACGACGCTTTTCAACATAGAAAAGTAACAGCAGGATTAAATATTTTACTCACCACGTATTCTAATTTGTATTATAAGGACTGCGTATTGCCAACGGGCAATTTGAGAGAACCTAGAGTAGGCGCAAAGCGCGCAAATATTATTGTGGTTACCAAATGCCCTAAAGATATTACAGATGGCGAGAAAGCTAAAATTGTAAAGGAGATTAGCCCAGAAGTGCACCAAACTGTGTTTTTTAGTACCATTGTTTATAGTGAAATGGTGTTTTCGGATGCGGAATCAAGAGGTTTAAAACAGCTTCCAAAATTTACTTTGGTCACTGGTATTGCCAATGCATCGCCTTTAGTCGCTTTTTTAAATGCTGAAGGATTAGCTTTTAAACATTTAGAATTTAAAGATCATTATAGCTTTACAGCAACCGATATAAAAAGCTTTGAAGCTGAAGAGTTATTACTTACTACAGAAAAAGATTTTATGCGTTTAAAAAATAATGAGCGCTTAAAGCATAAATTGTTTTACTTACCCATTGAAGCGCAAATTGATAATTCTGAAAATTTTAATAATTTAATTACAGCTTTCGTAGCCAAATATTAAGCTTCAGGTGTAATTAAAGCATTGTATAATTTCTTTTCGAAATCTTCTTGCTTAAAGGGTTTAGAAATAATATCGGTAAAACCAGCGTCATCAAACTCTTGCATTTTATCTTCTATAGTAACGGCCGTTAATGCGAAAATAGTAAGTTCTTTATCGAATGTGCGTATAATTTTAGTGGCTTCAATACCACTAATTCCTGGCATATGAATATCCATTAAAACAACATCATATTTTGTTGTTTTTACTATGTCTACAGCTTCTTCACCATTATCGACCACGTCGCAATTAAGCTTCATTTTATTCAAAATCTTTTTGGTAATCATTTGGTTAATTTTATTGTCTTCAACCACTAAGATTTTAATTTTTGTAAGATCAATTTCGCTAATATCTTTAAAGTAATTTGTTTTCTTTTCTTTGATAATTTCGTCGGTGTGCTCCATCGGAATATCGAAATAGAAAGTAG
Source organism: Bizionia saleffrena (assembly GCF_008086175.1). Lineage (GTDB taxonomy): Bacteria > Bacteroidota > Bacteroidia > Flavobacteriales > Flavobacteriaceae > Bizionia > Bizionia saleffrena. Next base: position 125,103 of record NZ_VSKM01000008.1, on the reverse strand, counting down.
TTCCTTTTCCTAAGGCACTTTTTAAGTAAATATTACCTTTTAAAATATCGATTAATCCTTTCACAATAGATAAACCTAAACCAGTACCTCCATATTTCCGATTAATTTGTATTGAGCCTTGAGAAAAGCTTTCGAACATATGGTCTTGTTTCTCTTTACTAATACCTATACCGTTGTCTTCCACCTCAAAACGAATGTTATAGGTGCCATTTTCTTCATTTACTTTCTTTGCGCGTACCCGTATATCTCCATCTTTAGTAAATTTTATGGCGTTACCAATAAGATTAATTAATATCTGAGAAATCTTTAACTGGTCGGCATTATAGTTTAAAGGCAGTTCTTTGTCGTAGTCTAAATGAAGTATGATATTATTATCTAATGCCGAATTGTTTAAGGCTGAAATAACGTTGGACATCTTCTTTTTTAAATTGAAAATCTCTGGATCGACATCGACTTTATTCGCTTCAATTTTGTTAATCTGAAGGATATCATTAATAAACGTTAATAGGTACTCACCTGAAAATTTCAAGGATTTTAAATGCGGAATCTGCTCTGGTTTTGGCGATTCATCTAGCAGCATATTTGTTAAGCCTGTTACGGCATACAGTGGTGTTCTTAATTCGTGCGTTACTGTCGAGAGAAAGTTGGCTTTTGTTTTAGAGGCTAACTCTGCATTTTCTTTGGCAATAATTAACTCTGCATTTTTTTTATGTAACACATTATTAGACTTAAGCCTGATGTTATTGTTTTTATAAAGTGACAAGGTTAGCAGCGATAAAATGGTAATAAGTGCAATACTTAAGATAGTGGTAAGCTGGTCGAATGTATTTTTATTAGATCGTTTTTGAATTTCAGCTTCGGTCTCACTGATGTAATCTGTAAAGTTGTTTTTTAACGAAGTACGCCTGTTCTGTGGGTAAAAATAACCGCGCTTTACAGATAATAAAGAATCTGATAAATGGATATACTTTTTTAAATTGTCGTTACTCTTTTGTAAATCTCCTCTTTTCTCGTAGACTTGGCTTAATACAAAATAACTGCGGTCTAAAAGTGATTTATAGTTATTGTTATTGGCAATGTCGTAGGCGATTTGTGCCTTTTCTAAAGCCGCATCCAATTGGTTGGTATGGGTGAGAACTTGTGCCATGTGCAAAGTAGCGCTACACAATAATTTATTATATTGAAATTGTTTTGAAACAAGAATAACATTTTGAAACCGATTCGTGGCTTTCTCGTAATTTTCGAGAGCTAAATATGCTTTTCCTGTGTTTAATTGAGCTTGAGTTTCTAATTTTAATAGATTCTCTTGTTCGTAGAAAGTAGCTGCCGATATAAAGTAATCTAAAGCATTATTGTAATCTTTTATCGATAAATAAACCCTGCCTATAGTGTTGTAGGTGGTTGCTAAATTGGCGTAGTCATTAATGTCCCTTTGAATTTCGATGGCTTTAATAAGCGTTTTAATCGCTTCATCGTTCTCTTCAAAAATGAATTGTAATTTACCTAATTTAGAGTAAATAATTCCTAGACTCTGACTGTTATTGCTTTTTTTAGCGAGAATTAAAGCAGAATCTAAGTTTTGTTGTGCATCAAAAAAATGATAGGTGTCTATATCATTTTGTGCTCTTAAAATAAGTTGATCGGTCTTCACAATAATAGTTTCAGCAATTCTTTCTTGCCCATTGGAAACACTAGAAATGAGGCAAAAAAAAAGAATTATGAATACTGATAACTTATTGGAAATATACATAGGTAGTATGTAGGATTAGTACACAAATATAATTATTTATACTATAAAAGTATTTATTTTCTCGATAAATTGATAATCAAGTCAATTACACGACTTGAGTACCCTGTCTCGTTATCGTACCAACCAATTATTTTTACCATATTTCCTATAACCGATGTCATTTGGGCGTCGAAAATGCAAGAATGTGTATTGCCTACAATATCTATGGAAACAATAGGGTCTTCGGTATATTCTAAAATCCCTTTATACTGATTTTGTGACGCGGTTTTAAAAGCCTCATTTACGTCTTCAATAGTAACTGTTTTCTGCACGTTAAAGGTAATATCTGTTAACGAGCCGTTTGCTACAGGAACACGAATACCGCAGCCACCAATAGCATTGGGAAGATCAGGAAAAATTTTGGTTAACGCTTTTGCGGCACCAGTAGTTGTTGGTACTATCGACTGGCCTGCGGCACGCGCACGACGTAAATCTTTATGGGGTTGGTCGTGTAAACTTTGATCCGTTGTATAAGAATGAATCGTAGTAATGTAAGCTTCATTAATACCGCAAAGTTCTTTTATTACAGCAATCATTGGTGCTGCATTATTGGTGGTACACGACGCGTTAGAGATTATTTTTTCAGAACCGTCAAGGATAGATTCGTTAACGCCTAAAACAATCGTTTTAATGTCGTCAGTTTCTGGCGGAACGGTTAAAATAACACGTCGTGCTCCGTTTTTAATATGGTGTTCTAATACCGCTTTAGTTTTAAACTTTCCTGACGCTTCAATAACAAAATCGACGTTATACGGATTCCAGTTTATATCTTTTGGGTGATTATGGTTAAGTAGTACTGTCTTTCTGCCATTAGCAATAATATGCGAATCGTCGTGCGATACTTCGCCTTTAAAAATACCGTGTATACTATCGTATTTTAGTAAATGACTGAGTGTTTTAACATCCGAAAGGTCGTTAATAGCTACTATATTTACATTCGGGTATTCCTGCAGCAATCTAAAAACGCGACGTCCAATTCTACCAAAACCATTAATGGCAACAGTAATCATATTAATTAATATGTTTTTGAGCTTTGTAAGACGAACGGACTAAAGCACTACTTTCTACATGTCTAAAGCCAAGTTCAAGGCCTATTGTTTTATATTCCTCAAATTGATCAGGCATTATAAATTGCTTAACAGGTAAGTGTTTTTTACTAGGCTGTAAATATTGACCAATTGTTACAACGTCTACATCGTTAGCTCTTAAATCATAAAGCGTTTCAATAACTTCTTCACGCGTTTCACCTAAACCTAACATAATTCCAGATTTGGTACGACGTTGACCTTGTTGTTTTAAGTATTTTAAAACCCCTAGACTTCTTTCGTATTTTGCTTGTATTCGGACCTCACGAGTTAAACGTTTTACGGTTTCAATGTTATGAGAAACCACTTCTGGTGCGACATTAATAATACGATCGATGTGTTTTTCTACACCTTGAAAATCCGGAATTAAAGTTTCCATAGTAGTTTCAGGATTCATACGGCGCACAGATTTTACCGTTTCGGCCCACATTATGCTTCCCATGTCTTTTAGGTCATCTCTATCCACACTGGTTAAAACAGCGTGTTTAATGCCCATAATTTTAATAGAGCGCGCTACTTTTTCAGGTTCGTCCCAATCTACAGTTTCTGGTCTTCCGGTTTTTACACCACAAAAACCACACGAACGCGTACAAACATTACCAAGAATCATAAATGTTGCGGTACCTTCACCCCAGCATTCGCCCATATTTGGGCAACTTCCAGAAGCGCAAATCGTATTTAAGCCATACTTATCTACTAAACCACGTAATTCCTTGTATTTTTTACCTGTTGGTAATTTTACACGTAACCATTTTGGTTTTCTTTTTTGTTCTGGTAATATATTGGAAACTGTTTCGCTTTTCATATATAAAATTTTCTGTCGACAAAGATACAAAGTATTCTATAAACTAGTTATAAAGAATCTCTAAAACTGGCTAGAATTGGTGTGCGTTTTTTTGGTGTACTACGCTTAAATTCTCTAAAGAATTAACGTGTGTAAAAACAGAATATACAGTGTTTTTAAGACAAAGAGTCGCTTTTTCTTATAATGTCGGCAAGTAGTTTTTTGGCACGTAATAACTTTACTTTAACATTATTCATAGGTTCGTTAAGTGCGACGCTAATCTCTTTATAACTCAGTTCTTGAAAATACCGAAGATTGATAATTTGTTGATAATGGGGCTTTAACTTTTTAATATCTTTTAAAAGCTTAGCTAAGTTTTGTTCGGTGATTAATTTGTCTTCAGCAGACGGTGATTCGTCCGCCACCAAGTAGACCGTATTGTATTGACTATTGATAATTTTAGAATTGATGGAGGCTTTTTCTTTACGGACTAAATCGATATGAATATTTTTGGAAATTGTAATTAACCAGGTTTTAAAAGTATACGTGTCGTTGTACGTATCAATTTTGTCGAAGGCTTTAGAAAACGTTTGGATAGTAATATCTTCGGCGTCATTTTCGTTCTCAATGCGTTTTAATTGGTAGCCGTACACGTAATCCCAATATTCATTTAATAAAAAATTAAACGCCTTTTGGTTGTTCTGTTTCGCCTTTTTTATGGCTTTTTCTATTTCCAATAGTTTGGTTTTGAAATGAGATTGGCTATAAATATAGTGAATTGAAAAACAATTAAAGAGAGTTCTAAAAAGGGTAATATAATAAGTAAATCGAACTCATTTAATTTCTTAGCAGAAAAACCTATAGCAAAAAACTGAATGACAAATCGGAGTAATATAAGTGCTACTACAAACTGCCAGTAAAAACCAATGGCCAATAATACTATCGAAAATAACCAAAATAGCAATTGAGAGCTGTAAAAAAGTCCTAGCAGGTATTTGTGAAGAGGCTTGTATTTTTTTGCTGTAGATACATGTCGTCGCTTTTGCCTATACCAGTTATTTAATGATGTTTTAGGAATAGAAGAGGTGAAACTATCTTGTGTAAAGCACAAAGTAGTATTCTCTGAAGTGGCCGCTTCATTAATGAATAAATCGTCGTCTCCCGAGCGAATATCAATATGATTTATAAAGCCATTTGTTTTAAAAAATTCTGACCGTTTATAAGCCAAATTACGGCCAACACCCATAAAAGGAATACCAATTTTAGCAAACGAGAAATATTGAATGGCAGTAAGTAACGTTTCGTAGCGAATTACTTTGTTTAATACCGAATTTTTAACTTTATCGTAAGCGCCGTAACCTAAAATAATCGTGTTTTTTTCAGAAAAATGGGCGGTCATCTCGCTTATCCAATTCTTCGAAACAGGTTGGCAATCTGCATCGGTGAGCAGCAAATGCTCGTGGGTTGCAGATTTTATACCTAAGGTTAATGCGTATTTTTTTTTACCCCAAAAGGCTTCAGTGTTTTTAACGTTAACAATTTTAATATTGGAGTGGTGCTCGGCAAACGACTCCATTAGTTCTAATGTGTTATCGCTAGAAGCATCATTAATTAACACAATCTGGAAATTAGGGTAATTTTGGTTTAATATGGAGGGTAAAAATGAAGCTAAATTTTTGGCCTCGTTTTTAGCACAAATTAATACCGAAACGGGTAGAGTACTCGGTGTTGTTTGACGCGGTTTATAGAAAGCAAAGCTGCCGAAAACGATACCGTAAAACACAACTTGAATACAAACTATAACGACAAAGCTATAGAATACAATATCAAGTACTATCATTTTGTATTACGAGTGTTGAGGTTCGCTACAGTTTTCGTATTGTTCTGGACTTTTCCCGCAGAAACCACACGATTCACCTTCTTTATTTAACATTGGATTTTGGCTCGCGCAAGTACCTGCGAATTTACCGTCTTTTTTGGCCCAAATTTTTATGGCAATTCCAGCGACTGCTAGGCTAAGTAATGCTAATGTAATTAAAAATAGTTTCACTGTATTCTCATTTTTTATTAGGTTACAAAGATACTAATTTTATTGTCCTATATATAATAAGAAAGCCACACTTTTTAAGGTGTGGCTTGTTAATTTATTATTAAAAAAACGTCTAGTCGTTTTCGTGGGTGTTAAATTCTATTTCGGCAACAGGCGTTTCGTTGGTAGATTTTAAGCTTCCGCCTTTAGGCTCTATGGTTATGCTTAAACCCATTGTGCCCTCAGAGTAACTTAACTTTTGTAAACGTCTATCGGTTTCACTTAAAATCCCTAGGCTTACCATCTTACCTTGTATGTCTCCCCAGATTTGGTAACATTTTTCGGCAGGTAAGCTTGGTAAAGTCACCACATCTATCACAGATGTTTTGTCTTTAGGATTGATATAAGCCACCGTTTTTAAGTTTTTAGCTCTTCTATTGCCTTTTAGAATGTACTTTTCTGTTTCAGGATTATTAAGCTGTTTAAACTCTAAAGCCAAAGCTTCTAATCTGTCATTGTTCCTTTGTAAATCACTTCTTATATCAAAAAGTTCGTCTACGATTACTTGGTTCTCATTATTTAGTTCCGCGTTTTTATTTAGTAAAAACACAGAGCTACCGGCAAATAGAAACGCAATAATACTAGCGGCAACCGCATAGTTGAACCACGATTTCTTGCTTGTTTTATTTAAAGTTATTACTGGCTTTGTATCTATTTCTTTTAATATAGAATCTAAAATATGGTGTGGCGCTTCTTTAGCATTAACCATAGCAACTAACTCTAAGTTATTTTGAAGTGTTTTGTAAGCGGTTGCAACATCAGGGTGTTCCTTAATGTAACTTTCAACCAAAAGTGTGTCTTGTGGAGAGGTTTGGTCTAAAAGATAACGATCTAATAAACCGGATTCTAAAAATGTATTTATTTCAACGTTCATCATTACTACAATTAAGGGTTGTAAATCTTCTTAAGTTCACGTAATCCTATTTTTAACCTTGATTTTATAGTCCCTAAAGGGATTTCTAACTCGTCGCTAGCTTCTTGTTGTGTCATTCCTTCAAAAAACAGCGCATTTATAACTATTTGGTATTTTAAATCGAGAGAACTTAAATGTTTTTTAATGTCTAAGGTGTCTTGATTTAAACAGTTGGTGGTTAATTTATATACGTTAGAATCTTCAATTTGGATTTCTTTTTGCGATTTATTGTTTGTAGATCTTACTTTATCAATTGCAGAATTATAAGCAATGCGATAGAGCCAAGTAAATAATTTCGCTTTCTCAGGATTGTAGCTTTTAGCGTTTTTCCACACCTTAATAAAACTTTCCTGTAAGACATCTTGTGCTAAATCATTATCGGAAACCACTTTTTTAATGACTCCTAAAAGGGCACTAGAATAATTGTTATAGAGTAAGGTCATGGCTTTTTTGTCGCCATTTTTAAGCAATTCTACTATTTCGATCTCTAGTGTTGTACTCAAAATTATTGTGTGTATGCGTTAGTTTTAGCGTTTTAAAAGCCGAAAATCTGTGTGTTTATAGAATATTTACTTCAGCTTCTATTGATATATTAAAGATACGATAAATTGTTTTCTGTATTAATTGGGATAAGGCTAAAATATCTTTGCCGTTGGCGCCACCATAGTTTACAAGCACTAAAGCTTGATTTTTATGCACACCATAATTGTTGAAGGTTTTGCCTTTAAAACCGGCGGTCTCTATGAGCCAACCGGCAGGTATTTTTACTTCTGTTTCCGATACTGGGTAACTCGGTATATTTGGAAAGTTATGCTGAAGAGTTTTAAATTCTGACAGTAAAATTACAGGGTTTTTAAAGAAGCTTCCGCTATTTCCAATCTCTTTTGGATTTGGTAATTTGCTTTCTCTAATGGCAATAACGGCCTGAGAGATGGTTTGAATAGTAGGTGATGTTACCCCCATAGTATCGAGCTGTGAGGTTATTGCACCGTAATTTTTTTGTAAAAGGTGCTGCGCTGTCGTTAATTTAAAAACGACACTTATAATAATGTATCTACCTTTGGCTTCCCTTTTAAAAACGGAATTTCTATAGCCGAAATTACACGAATCTTTGGTAAAGGTTTCTACTTTTAAGGTGTTTAAATTTAAAGCTTGGCAAGAACTAAAATAATCTTTTAATTCTACACCGTAAGCACCGATGTTTTGTATAGGAGCTGTCCCTACATTGCCAGGAATGAGCGACATATTCTCTAATCCGCCAAAATCGTGCGTCAGCGTCCATAACACGAATTCGTGCCAGTTTTCTCCCGCTTGCGCTTCAATTAAAACGGTGTCATTTTTTTTTGAAAGGATTGTTTTTCCTTTAATATTAATGTGGATTACTAAAGCATCAACAGGTTTTGTAAGTAGTAAATTACTACCGCCGCCAAGAATAAACTTATTTTGGTATTGATCTAATTTTAAAACAGCCCTTAATTCGTCGAGCGAACGTACCGACACAAAGTGTTTTGCGATTACATCAATACCAAAAGTATTGAAGCTTTTTAAAGATATGTTATCTTGAATTTGCACTAATCTTTATACACTTTAAGGGCTTCTTTTAACAGGTATACTGCTCTTACTAAACTCTCTTGATTAAGTACATAAGCGATTCTTATTTGGTTAGTGCCAACTCCAGGAGTCGAATAGAATCCACCAGCAGGTGCAACCATTACTGTTTCTTTGTCAATCTCGAAATCTTCTAATAACCATTGCGCAAAAGTATCACTGTTTTTAATAGGTAATTCTACGATGCAATAGAAAGCTCCTTTGGGTGTGCCTACTTTAACGCCGTCAATTGTCTTTAATTCTCTAATTAAGACATCTCTGCGTTCTTGATATTCTTCAAGGACATCATCAAAATAACTTTGTGGCGTGTCTAATGCCGCTTCACTTGCAATTTGTGCTAATGTTGGCGGACTTAATCGTGCTTGCGCAAATTTTAAAACGGTTTGGATTACCTCCTTGTTTTTAGAGACTAAACAACCAATTCTTGCGCCACACATACTGTAACGTTTAGAAACAGAATCGATCATTATAGCATGCTCTTCTAGACCAGTCCCTTCCATAATAGAATTGTGCTTTTCGCCGTCGTAGGTAAACTCGCGGTATACTTCGTCTGAAATTAAAAACAAGTCGTGTTTTTTAACAAGATCTGCTAATTGTTTAATTTCTTCTTTCGAATATAAATATCCTGTTGGGTTACCCGGATTGCAAATTAAAATGGCCTTTGTATTTGGCGTGATTAACTTTTCGAACTCTTCAATTGCAGGTAATGCAAAGTTATCCTCAATTTTAGAAATTACAGGAACAATATTAATACCTGAGGCTGTAGAAAACCCGTTGTAATTGGCATAAAATGGTTCTGGAATAATAACCTCATCATCCACATCCATAATACTTCCAAAAGCAAATAATAACGCTTCACTACCTCCAGTAGTTACAATAATATCACTGTGTGTTACATTAATATCATTTTTCGCGTAATATGTTGCAATTTTCTTTCTATAATCTTCAGAACCTTCAGATCGTGTATAGGCTAAAATCTCTAAAGAGTGAACCTTTACAGCGTCTAGAGCGACTTGAGGGGTTTTTATATCTGGTTGACCAATATTTAAATGGTAAACGATTTTTCCTTCCGAATAAGCTTTCTCCGCAAAGGGAACTAATTTTCTTATCGGCGATTGTGGCATTAACTGCCCTTTCTTAGATATACTTGGCATAACTGTACGTTTTTAAAAAGGCAAAGTTGCAAAAAATATATCTAATCTTAATTATATTAAAGAGTTAATAACTGTTAAATATAACTTATGTATCTTAATGGGTTATATGTCATTATTGAAACAATTTATAGTTTCGTTGTTTATCCTCTCAAACTTTCTAGTTTTAGGGCAAGGGAACTATATTATTGATACCCAAAAGGGGCATGATAAAATACCCTTTGAATTAATAAATAATGTAATTATAATTCCCGTAGAAATTAACGGAATTAAACGCTCTTTTCTTCTGGATACGGGCGTGAGTCGGCCCATACTTTTTGATTTTATAAATGCAAGCGATTCGATTCCTATTTTGAATTCAAAAAAGATTTTTTTAAAAGGCCTTGGAAACGACGGTGTAGTCGAAGCTTTAAAATCGTCGCATAATACTTTTAAGGTCGGCAATGCTATCAATTTAGATCAGTCGTTTTACATTGTTTTTGATTCTTCAATAGATTTCGCACCAAAATTAGGAGTGCCTATTCACGGGATTTTGGGCTTCGATTTTTTTAAAGATTTAATTGTAGAAATTAATTACGCAAGAAAGTTTTTAAAAATTACGAGTCCAGAACGCTATAAAAACAAAAAATGCAGACGTTGCGAAACATTCAATATTCAGTTTTATAACGACAAGCCTTATATAAACGTTACTGTAACTGTAAATACTAAAACCATTCCCGTTAAGCTTTTAATCGATTCGGGAAGTAGTGATGCGTTATGGTTATTCGAAAATGAAAGTACAGGTTTGTATGTTCACGATTATTACTTTAATGATATTTTGGGTTATGGATTAAGTGGAGTGGTTAACGGTAAGCGCTCTAAAATAGATGAGGTTTCATTCAAGGCTTTAGTCGTTAAGAATCCAAAAGCTGCGTTTCCAGATCCGGAAACCATTAGAGATCTTGTAAAAATTAAAGGGAGGAAAGGAAGCATTGGCGGTGAACTCTTAAAACGGTTTAATTGCGTGGTCAACTACCGCGACAATCAATTAACTTTAAAACGCAATCGTAATTTTAAAGCGCCATTTAGTTATAATAAAAGTGGAATTACTTTAGAAAATTCGGGTTTGCGATTAGTTACCGAGTCGAATTCTAAATTACAGCACAACTTTAATCCCTTTTTAGAAAAATATAATAAGTTGCAAGTTAAAGCGGTGTATGTGTCTGAAGAAAAAATGGTATTCAAAAAAGCATTTACAATCTCTCAAATTAGAGACGATTCGCCCGCACACCGCGCGGGTTTAAGAGTAGGCGATGTTGTTTTAACTGTTAATGGTAACGATACCAAAACGTACAATTTACAAAAACTTATGGGTGAGTTTTATGAAGATGAAGGCAAAAAAACAATATTGCAAGTCGATAGACAGGGGGTATTACTAAAAGTGAAATTCAATTTAGAATCTCCATTAAAATAAAAAAAGCCAAAACGAGTGTTTTGGCTTCTAAAATATAGAGGTAGTAAAGCTTTTATTGCTCCATTACACTTTTTTTGTTTTGATCTAAAACACTTGTTTTAGAAGGATCAACAACTTCACCTTTAATTTTTAAAGCGACCGTTGGCGTTTCAGCGTTAGAAATAACAGTAATTGTTTTTCTAATAGGCATCACTCTTTTAGTATCGTATTTCACATCAATTTTACCAGTTTTTCCGGGCATAATTGGCTCTTTTGGAGGCGTAGGTACTGTACAACCACACGTAGAAGTTGCTTTAGAGATAATTAAAGGGGCATCACCAGTGTTAGTAAATTCAAAAGATCTAAGACCATCAGCTCCTTTTTCTATTGTACCATAATCTATAGTTGTGCTTTTAAACTCAATCTTAGCTTGCGCTGTAGCTGCGAAGCTAATTAAACCAACAAATAGAAGTGTAAATAAATTTTTCATAATTTTTCGTTTTTATTCATTTGTAAAAGTAAACACTTTTAATTTCTAAACAAAAATATCATTTGTAAAATACATTGGCAAAACCTAATATGTATTTTAAGGTCATAATATTTGGTCTTTATAATTTCTTGTAAAGAGAAATATAAGTATTTTTGCTAAATATTATTCAAAAACTATTCCAAAATGAGTGTTACATCGAAATATGATGCTAGAGCAGTAGAAAGCAAATGGTACGACTACTGGATGAAAAATAATTATTTTCATTCTACGCCAGATGAAAGAGAACCTTACACCATAGTAATCCCTCCGCCAAACGTTACCGGAGTATTGCATATGGGGCATATGTTAAATAACACTATTCAAGATGTTTTAATTCGCCGCGCCCGTTTACAGGGTAAAAATGCGTGTTGGGTACCGGGTACAGATCACGCGTCTATTGCTACCGAAGCAAAGGTAGTAGCGAAGTTAAAAGCACAAGGCATCGATAAAAACGATTTAACCCGCGATGAGTTTTTAGCACACGCTTGGGAATGGACTGAAGAATATGGTGGTGTAATTTTAGAACAGCTTAAAAAATTAGGGTGTTCGTGCGACTGGGACCGAACAAAGTTTACAATGGACGACGATATGTCTGAAGCTGTCATAAAAGTATTTGTCGATTTGCATAACAAAGGCTTAATTTATCGTGGTTATCGCATGGTAAATTGGGATCCGGAAGCAAAAACGACACTGTCTGATGAAGAAGTAATTCACGAAGAGCGCCAAGGAAATCTATATTACATTAATTATAAAATTGAAGGTAGCGATGATGTTTTAACTATTGCTACCACTAGACCAGAAACAATTTTTGGGGATACTGCCATTTGTATTAATCCTAACGATGCACGTTTTAAGCATTTAAAAGGTAAGAAAGCTATTGTGCCTATTTGTAATCGTGTTATTCCTATTATTGAGGATGAATATGTTGATTTAGAATTTGGGACAGGATGTTTAAAAGTAACGCCTGCTCACGATGAAAATGATAAAAATTTAGGTGATAAACATCAGTTAGAAGTTATCGATATTTTTAATGATGATGCGACGCTGAATAGTTTCGGATTACAATTTGAAGGTCAAGATCGTTTTGATGCCAGAAAAGCGGTAACCAAAGAATTAGATGCAACAGGTGTTTTGGTAAAAACTGAAACACATATAAATAAAGTAGGAACTAGCGAACGTACTAAAGCCGTTATCGAACCAAGATTAAGCGACCAATGGTTCTTAAAAATGAAGGAGTTGGCTAAACCTGCTATTGAAGCAGTGCTTGGAGATGACGCTGAAATTAAATTATTTCCGAAGAAATTTGAAAATACATACCGCCACTGGATGGAGAATATTCGCGATTGGAATATCTCGCGTCAATTACTTTGGGGGCAACAAATTCCTGCGTATTTCTATGGCGACGGAAAAGAAGATTTTGTGGTGGCCGAAACTATAGAAAAAGCAGTAGAGTTAGCAAAAGAAAAAACGGGGAAATCAGAATTAAAAGCTGAAGATTTAAAACAAGATACCGATGCTTTAGATACGTGGTTTAGCTCTTGGTTATGGCCAATGAGTGTGTTCGACGGTATTCGTAATCCAGAAAACGAAGAGATAAAATATTACTACCCAACAAACGATTTAGTAACGGGGCCAGATATTTTATTTTTCTGGGTAGCACGTATGATTATTGCAGGCTACGAATACAAAGACCAAAAGCCTTTTAATAATGTGTATTTAACAGGGCTAGTTCGCGACAAACAGCGTCGAAAAATGAGTAAATCTTTAGGGAACTCGCCAGACGCTTTAAAATTAATTGACGATTATAGTGCCGATGGGGTGCGTGTAGGATTACTTTTAAGTAGCGCTGCGGGTAACGATTTAATGTTCGACGAATCGCTTTGCCAGCAGGGAAAAGGGTTTGGAAACAAAATCTGGAATGCCTATAATTTAACGAATCTGTGGGAGGTTAGTGATACTATTGGACAACCAAACTCAAGTAAAATTGCTTTAGAATGGTACCGTGCTAAGTTTCAAACGGTGTTATTAGAAATCGAAGATCATTTTAGCAAATATAGATTAAGTGATGCTTTAATGTCTACTTATAAATTGGTATATGATGATTTCTGCGGATGGTTATTAGAAATAGTAAAACCAGCATACCAACAACCCATTGATGCAGCAACGTACAACGAAGTAATTGCTATTTTTGAAGATAATTTAAAAGTATTGCATCCATTTATGCCATTCTTAACCGAAGATATATGGCAAAAAACGGCACAAAGAACGCCGGAAGAGGCCTTAATTGTCGCGAAATGGCCAGAAGCAAAACCAATTAATACTACATTAATATCTCAATTTGAGTTTGCCTCTGAAGTGATTTCAGGAATAAGAACGGTAAGAAAAGATAAAAACATTGCCTTTAAAGATACCATAGGATTTTCGGTAATAAACAATGAAAAAGTAGCGACTACGTTTGATGATGTTATTATTAAACTAGGTAATTTAGACAGCATCAATTATGTTTCTGAAGCGGTTGAAGGTGCTTTAACGTATCGTGTAAAATCTAACGAGTATTTTATACCTATGGAAGGCGCGATAGATGTAGACGCCGAAATTATAAAACTAACTGAAGAATTATCCTACACTCAAGGGTTTTTAAAATCGGTTCAGAAAAAACTATCTAACGAGCGTTTTGTAGCGGGTGCACCAGAGCAAGTGATTGTAAATGAGGGTAAAAAAGAAGCTGATGCATTAGCGAAAATAGAAACCTTAAAAACAAGTATTAATAACTTGCAGTAAGACGGATTATTCTTACGTTTTATCGAAAAGCAATATAAAGCCTCCGTTAAATTTTTTTTAACGGGGGCTTCTCTTTATATATTTGAGGACCCTAAATTAATATTATGTATAAAGTATCTTCATTTTTATTACTGTTATCAGTAGTCTTATCTCCAAATTTATTTGCTCAATTAGGACCAGGAGGTGTTGGATCTACCGACGGAACTTCAGAACTCGTCTTATGGTTAAACCCTGATAAAGGCGTAAATACTGATAATGTGCTAGAAGATCAATCAGGAAACAACTTTAACTTTACAGCGGGGTCGGGAGCTACTTTAAATAGTAATGACGTAAACGGTTATAGCGCTTATAATTTTAACGGAACGAATCAATATTTAGAAAAATCTTTCGAGAGTAAACTTAACCCTAATAAGTTCAGTGTTTTCTCGGTGAGTACCGTTTTGCCTTCTGATAAATATAAGGCTGTATTTTCAAATCGACACGAGGTGAATAGTGGCGATGATAGAAGTGGCTTTATATTGTATGCTATACCAACTTCTAATAATTGGTCATTTTGGACTGGCGCAGAAACATCTTGGGCAACAACAAATAGTTCTAATTCTACGCAAAGTGTTTGGTCTATTCAAAATATAGCTTATAAAGGCCAATTCTCTAACGGTAAGAATTTGTTTGTTAACAGTGTTTTAAGTCAAAGCACTTCTCAAAATATGTTATTAAATACGACATCTCCTTTTAGGTTAGGGGCAGGGCGGAATGAGAGTACACCAGATTACTATTTCAAAGGAGGTATTGGAGAAATTATTATGTATAATAGCGTGATAAATGATGCACAACGTATTATTGTAAATAATTATTTAGCTGCAAAATATAACATCGATATTGCTGAAGACTATTATACACAAGACCAATCTGCAAAGGGTAATTTCGATCATAATGTTGCAGGTATTGTTAAAGTAGATAATTTAAATCAACATCTAGATTCTCAAGGAACGGGGATCATCAGAATCAGTAAAAATGGTTTAGCAAATAATAAATTTCTATTTTGGGGAGAAAACAACAAAAACAGTAACTATAGTTTTTCGCTAAATGTCCTCGGAGACTACAAAAATTATATCGATACAATGTGGCGGGTTAGTGAGCCTATTAATATTAATGCTAAATTAAGAGTTAACATTAAAAAAAGCGACCTTAATCTAACATCAACTTTTGGTTGTGCTAAATTAGAATTAGTTATGGCGGACAATCCGGATTTTACAGGGGCTTCTGTGGTGGTTTATGATTTATCAGAAACAGCTACCGAGTATGTATACGATGTAGATGGTTTAGGTTTTGATGATGGCGATTATTTTACCTTACGTTATGTAGATAAAATCGTTTGGGATGGAAGTAGTGCTTTTCATAATGGTTCTGGAAGTGCTGAAGTACCAAATATGGATGATGCTTGTTTTAAGCTTGAAATAAAAGCAGGAAATACTGCGACGTTAAATGAAAATGCACACGTAGAGTCTGTAGAGATAAAAGCGGGGGCTATTCTTGAAATTGCTGATGGCGTTGAGCTAACGGTGGAAAGTGGAATCTTTAATGAAGGTATTATAGATTTGCAAGGCGAAGCACAAATTATTCAAAAACATACAGGGGCGAGTTTAAACTCGGGTATGGGTAATTTAAAAATAACACAGCAAGGATCTTCAAATTTATATAATTATAATTATTGGAGCGCGCCAGTAAATAGATTGGGTGCTTGGCAATTGGGATATTTAGAAGAGGCTAGTGGTGCTTTTGCTTTCGTGAATCAAAATGACGCCGATCCTACCACTTCCCCTATGACACTTAGTAGCAAATGGATTTACGGTTTTAATGCAGGACAGAATAATTATTATGGTTGGGAATATCTAGGTGCAGACAGTAATATTCTGCCGGGTATTGGTTATACAATGAAAGGATCTGGAGCTTCTATAGAGCAAGATTATATATTCAAAGGAACTCCTAATGATGGTGATTATAGTTATACAGTAAGCGCAGGTAACGACTTTTTAGTAGGAAATCCTTATCCATCGGCATTAAATGCCTTGCAGTTTATTAGCGATAACCTTCCGGTTATAGATGGTACAATATATTTCTGGGAACAATTTACCACAAATAATACACACGTATCAGTTAACTATCAAGGAGGGTATGCTACTTACAATTTAACATTGGCTATTGGTGCAGTGGCTGTGCCCAATACCAATGGGGGTTTTAACTCTAAAGGTAAGCCGACAAAAAACATAGCTGTTGGGCAAGGTTTCTTCGTTAATATAATAACTAATGGAACGTTAGTATTTAATAATAATCAGCGTGTTTTTGCAAAAGAGAGTGTGCTCGATGAGTCGACCTTCTTTAAGACAAATGGAGCTTCTCAAAATACAGTTTCTACAGATACCCGTACTAAATTGTGGTTAACATTTACCGATCCCTCACAACGTGTTCGCGAAATTGGTTTAGGGTACGACGATAACGCAACGACCAATTATGATAAAGGTTACGATGCTTTAGATTACGATGTTTTTCCAGACCATATGTTATGGGATATTCAAGGCGTTAAGTATGTTATTCAAGGCCGAAACAATTTTGCTGTTGCTAACGAAATGCCTTTAGCTATTAAAATTACAACGGCGGGTGATTATTCCATAGGGTTAAAAGAAACTTTAAATTTTCCTGAGGCAACACCAATCTATTTAAAAGATAACGTAAGCGGATTGTATTATAATTTAAAAACTGAGGACGCCTCACTCTTTTTTGAAGCTGGCGAATACAGTAATCGGTATTCTATAGTGTATCACGAAGACGACACGCTGAGTGCAGATGCTATTGCTGTAAGCGATGGAATATCGCTAATTTACGACACGACCAATCAGCAACTGGAAATTAGAGGTTACGATACGATACAAAACATAAAATCACTTACGGTGTATAGTGTTCTCGGTCAGGAGATCATGACGTTAGATGCTGTTGAAAGCTACGTTATTCAACTTCCAAAGATGTCAAATGGAGTGTATATCCTAGAGATTGTAGATGTTAATAACGGAAAAATAGCGAAAAAATTTGTGAAAGACTAAAACATTTATCTATACCCAGTTGTTATCAGCACTTATGTGCAGTTGGTTTAAAATATTTGTAAAATTTTAATTAGATATTTGTTTATTTATATTTTGTCTTGTAATTTAGGAGCGGCCTTTTAAGAAATAATAATGATTAACTATTCTAAACACTTACTGTTAGCATCTTTTTTTGTGTCAATTTTCACTTTTGCACAGTCCGGACCTGGTGGCGTGGGCAATGCCACTACAAATGGACTCTGGTTAAAGTCCGATGATTTCAGTTTAGCTGACAACGGGGAAGGAATTTCTAATTGGCAAGACACTTCTGGTAATGGAAATGACGCAAATCAACCAACTTTAAATGAGAGCCCCTCCATAATAGGAGCTTCTTCGTTTAACAATTATCCGTCATTAAATTTCGACGGTGTTAACGATTGGATGAAGATAAACGATGCCGATATATTAGATGGAACTACTTCAATTAACTTTTTTAGTGTATACAAGCCTAAAGGTTTGGGCGCAAGTAATACCGTGCAAACAATTCTATCTAAAAGGAATGGATATCAGGGCGCTAATCTAAATTATGCATATACTTTCTTTTTTTATAATGACAAATTAACTAACGATATTGTTACTGCAAATGATCGCTATGACACAAGTAATACTGTGTTTAATAATGATGAAAATTATATTTTAAGTTTTGATTTTGATGGCAACCTTACTAATAGTAATAGAAGTGCTGTTTCGCGTAACGGTTTAAGTTTTAACAGACGATTTGAGGCGTCAGTATCTATTATGAATTCGAATGCTCCAATTACTTTGGGTAGATTGAATATTGGAGATTTGCGTTTTTCCAAGAGTGAAATGGCAGAAGTTATACACTATAACTATAAATTAAACCCCGCCGAAACGATAATAGTAAATAATTACTTGTCTGCTAAATATAATATTCCCCTGGGTTTAGAATCTAACAATCTTTATACTCAAGATGCGTTAACAAACGGTAATTACGATCATCACGTGGCCGGAATCGCAAGGGTAAGCAATACAACTCACCTGGATTCTCAAGGTAGCGGTATTGTAAGAATCAATGGCCCAAGTGACTTAAATAATACCAATGATAAGTATTTATTTTGGGGGCAAAATAAAATGGGGAGTGATTATAATTTTAATACCGCAATTATCGCTGAGGATGATAGTGGGGTTTTACATAATTACAATCATCTAAATACGA
This sequence comes from Bizionia saleffrena, assembly GCF_008086175.1. Lineage (GTDB taxonomy): Bacteria > Bacteroidota > Bacteroidia > Flavobacteriales > Flavobacteriaceae > Bizionia > Bizionia saleffrena. The sequence goes on along the minus strand of NZ_VSKM01000008.1, from coordinate 106,628 downwards.
TTTGGAGGGTTAGTAAAAGTGAAGATGTACAGGATTTAGGGCGTGTCGATATCTCGTTCGATATTTCTAACATCCCAAGATTAAGTAAATGTTATCCTTTAGAATTAGTTATAGGAAGTGACCATTATAATTACTCTGGCACTTCTGAAAATGAGTACAACAGTATCTTTTCAAGTCCTCAAGAAATTTATCCTTTAACCGTTGTGGGAGATATAGCTTCTGTAAATGATGTAACTATTGGCGATAAGAGACATTTTACTCTACGTTATCGTGAAGAGCTAATAGTTTGGGATGGTACAAGTTTTACGGGTGGTTCTGGAGGGGCTGGTGAGCCAACGAATGCCGATTCAGATAAAAAATTATTAATATTATCAGGCACTACGGCGACGCTAACCCAAAATGCACACGTCTGCGAAGTAGAACTTGCAATTGGTGCGGAGTTAATTGTAAATAACAATCGTTTACTTGACGTGGTAAATAATATACATAATGACGGAAAGATACTCATAAATGGAGAATCTCAACTTATTCAACACACAATTGGAGGGGATAAGAATACAGGAGCTGGTGAGTTAATAATTAGGCAACAAGGATCTTCAAATTTATTTAATTACAACTATTGGAGTGCGCCGGTAAATAGAATGGGAGGCTGGCAAATAAGTTATTTAGAAGATAATAATGGAGTTTTAAATTGGGCTTTTCAAAATGACGCCGATCCTAGCACAGTTCCTATAACGCTTAGTAGCAAATGGCTATACGCCTTTAATGGTGTAAGTGAAAATTACTACGATTGGTTGCATATAGGTGAAAATACAGACGTTTCGCCAGGCATAGGGTATACTATGAAAGGTTCTGGAGCTGGATTTCCGTCGCCTATTCCTATCACTGGTCAAGAATATGTGTTTAGAGGAACTCCTAATAATGGCAGATATATCCATCCTTTATCAACGGGGAACGAGATCTTGGTGGGTAATCCCTATCCCTCTGCCTTAGATGCTGATAAATTTATTAGCGATAATGCATCAAGTATTACGGGGGCATTATATTTTTACGAACAATTTCCTGCTAATAATACGCACGTCACAGTTAACTACCAAGGTGGTTATGCTACCTATAACTTAATGATGGGTGCCGCCGCCGCCGCATTACCAGCGAATGGTGGTAATAGCTCTAAAGGAGCGCCAACAAAAAACATAGCTGTAGGTCAAGGTTTCTTTGTGAAGGCAGACAGCAATGGTGGAGATGTCGTATTTAAAAACACACAGCGTGTTTTTGCAAAGGAGAGTGTGCTCGATGAGTCGACCTTCTTTAAGACAAATGGAGCTTCTCAAAATACAGTTTCTACAGATTTACGTACTAAATTGTGGTTAACATTTACCGATCCCTCACAACGTGTTCGCGAAATTGGTTTAGGGTACGACGATAACGCAACGACCAATTACGATAAAGGTTACGATGCTTTAGATTACGATGTTTTTCCAGACCATATGTTATGGGATATTCAAGGCGTTAAGTATGTTATTCAAGGCCGAAACAATTTTGCTGTTGCTAACGAAATGCCTTTAGCTATTAAAACTACAACGGCGGGTGATTATTCCATAGGGTTAAAAGAAACTTTAAATTTTCCTGAGGCAACACCAATCTATTTAAAAGATAACGTAAGCGGATTGTATTATAATTTAAAAACTGAGGACGCCTCACTCTTTTTTGAAGCTGGCGAATACAGTAATCGGTATTCTATAGTGTATCACGAAGACGACACGCTGAGTGCAGATGCTATTGCTGTAAGCGACGGAATATCGCTAATTTACGACACGACCAATCAGCAACTGGAAATTAGAGGTTACGATACGATACAAAACATAAAATCACTTACGGTGTATAGTGTTCTCGGTCAGGAGATCATGACGTTAGATGCTGTTGAAAGCTACGTTATTCAACTTCCAAAGGTGTCAAATGGAGTGTATATCCTAGAGATTGTAGATGTTAATAACGGAAAAATAGCGAAAAAGTTCGTAAAGCAGTAAGATGTCTAAAAAAACGATGTATTCTCTATTGTCAGCTTTACTTTTGATAGCTGTATATTCTTATAATTTATATGTAGAACATGAGGTAGACCGTAAAAAAGTATCGGAAGGAAGCGTCGTAAAGAACGGAACTAATGTTAATTTCTTACCAACAAGTACCACGCAGCAAGTGGTGCATCATCAAGGCTATTCTTTATCTTACAGTGAGCCGCACGAACAAGCAGAGTGGGTGGCATACGAATTGAAAACCAGCGATTTATCGACTAATAATTTTAAACGACCGTATTTTGAAATTGATTACGCGGTTAAAACGCAAGCGGCGAGCTGGAGGAATTATAAGAACTCTGGCTACGATCGTGGACATTTATGTCCTGCTGGCGACCGACGTCAATCACAATTTCTATTTAATGAAACTTTTTTAACGAGTAATATCACCCCGCAAAGTCACGTTTTTAACGCTGGTGTTTGGAATCGTCTAGAACAGCGCGTGCGTTATTGGGCAAAGAGATATAATGGTGTGTACGTAGTAACTGGAGGTGTTTTAGAAACCGGGTTAAAAACGATTGGTAACGAGAATGTAGCCGTGCCAAATCAGTTTTATAAAATAGTTTTTGATTATAATAATGGTAACCCAAAATTGATAGCGTTCTTAATGCCTCATGAAGAGTCTAACGCAGCTTTAACCCAATACGTGGTAACTTTAGATGCTGTTGAAAAATTAACAGGAATAGACTTCTTTAATCAGTTGGATGACGCTTTAGAAGATAAGCTTGAAGCTTCAGCTTATTATAAAAATTGGAAGTTTTAAGGCGTTTTAAAGACCAAGTTTCCGCTTAACACCTTCCCATCGTATTCCGCGAATAAATTCACCTTGCTCTTTTGTAACTAGTGGTGTAATGTTATGCGATTGTGCTTTAAAATAACCTTGTATAGTATCTATAAAGTAGGTTATACTACGTCGTGATACAGCACTTTTTAAGGCGGATAACGTGGTTAGTGCAATTCCGAAACGCATTTTATAAAGCGCTTCTCCTTGTAGGAATTTACTGCTTTTATGATAGGTTTTCCCCGTGGGTTTTAAATGCTTCACGTGTAACGACGTGTCGGTTTTTATAGTCCAACCATAATATTGAGCTAACAAGACATCTAAAGTGTCCCAGCCAATACTGCGTTTCAATCCGCCAATAGCTTCAAAACATTCTTTTCTATAGGCTTTAAACGGACCGCGAACGTGTTTCTTGGACGCGATAGTTTCGTAAACCCAAATATTTCCCTTCTTTATATAAGCTAAACCACCAGCGATTCCAACGGTGTCCTCAGACTGAAAAAGGGCAATTACAGCTTCTAAATAAGTGTTGGGTAAAATGATGTCGGCATCAAATTTACAAAGCACATCGTAATCATTATCGAGCGTTTCTAAACCTTTGTAAAAGGCATTAATTACTTTTGTTCCTGGGATATGATCTATGGACGATTGTATGTTGATGGATTGTATCCACGGAAAAGCAGTGGTATATTTTGAAATAATAGCTTCGGTACTGTCGGTAGAATTATCATTTACTACCACCACTTGCTTTGGTAAAACTGTTTGTTCCACTAACGACTGAAGCATTAAGCCTATGCAGCGGTCTTCATTATGAGCCGGAATAACAATGTAAATATTCAAAATAAGTAAGCTAAAAGAATTGTGATTATATTAAATACGTTCAGCATACACAATATAATAGCGGGGTGTAAACCATCGTAATATGGGGCGAATACCAATTTTTTTTGTTGGATTAGTCCATTTTTTACGAGCGATAATTTTCCATCCTGCTTTTTCTAAAAGCCAATCGAATTGCCAATCTTCAAATTCGTGAAAATGTCTGTCCCACATATCATTTTTACTACGGTATGCTGGAGCAAACCATAAGCGCATCGGTATGCTTGCTACCAATTTATCTGCTTTTATAGCCTCTAAAACTGTTAAAGGTGACAATAAATGTTCAAAAATTTCAAACGCAGTTACAACTGTAGCGTCATCATTTTCTATTGCGGAGGTATCTCGATCTAGATCTTCACCCGAGGTATTTTTTACTTGATAACCTTTATTTAGCAACACTTGAGTAAAGGGATTTGCTACGCCTAAATCTAAAATTGTTTCAGATTTAGAAAGGTGTTTTTCTACGAATTGAGAGGTAAGCTTATACCTTTTATGAGGAAATTTGCCTTCGTACATAATGCGTTTTCTAGTAATGAATTTGTGTTTAGAAACGTTAGTATTTATAGACTATAGCATTAAGATTCATTCCTGCACCCACACTTGTAAAAATAATTACATCACCTTTATTTAGACTTTGATCCTTAATTTTGTTGTTTTTAACCAAATCGAAAAGCGTTGGTATAGTTGCCACCGAACTATTACCAAGTTCGTAAATACTCATTGGCATAACACCTTCTGGAACAGACATATCGTAAAGTTTATAAAAACGTTTTACAATAGCTTCGTCCATTTTTTCATTAGCCTGATGAATAATTATTTTCTTAACATCGGTAATAGCTAATCCGCTTCTGTCTAAACACAATTTCATTGCGTCGGGAACGTGGCTTAAAGCAAATTCGTAAATTTTACGTCCAAACATTTTGATGTATTTCACATCTTGATCTAATGCTGTGTTGTACGATCCGCCAAAAAATAAATATTTAATTTCCTCGTAGGTATAACTTGCACTCTCATGAGTAAGTATACCACCTTCTTCGTTTGTTTCTTCTACCACTGCTGCACCTGCCCCATCAGAATAAATCATAGAGTCTCTATCGTGTTTATCGATAACTCTAGACAAGGTTTCTGCACCAATAACTAAGCATTTTTTTGCAATTCCCGCTTTAATAAAAGCACTGGCTTGAATAAAACCTTCATTCCATCCTGGGCAACCAAATAAAACATCGTAGGCGACACATTTAGGATTCTTAATCTTTAAAAGATGTTTAACTCGTGCCGCTAAACACGGTACAGCATCACTTTGAAGAGTGTTTGCTTTTATATCACCAAAGTTGTGTGCTAAAATAATATAATCAAGCTCTTCGGCATCAATTTTGGCATCGGCTATTGCTTTTTCAGCTGCAAAAAAGGCTAAATCTGAATTTTTTAATTCAGGTTCTGCGTAACGGCGTTCGGCAATACCAGTTATGGCCTTGAATTTTTCAACGATAATTTCATTGGTAGAATTTATTGTTGATCCGTCAGCATTTAAAAACTGGTGATTGTGAAACGCTTCGTTTTTTTCTATGGTATTTGGAATATAACTTCCCGTACCCGTAATTTTTATGTTCATAAAAGAGAATTGCCTTTATAGTTTACTAATGTAACTAAAATACTAGTAAAATTATAAAGGCAATCTTAAATTTCTTTAATTATTGAATTATTTTAGATGTTACGCTTCCATATATGCTTCGATCGGTGCGCAAGTACAGATTAAATTTCTGTCTCCATAAGCATCGTCTAATCGACGTACCGTTGGCCAAAATTTATTATCTCTTACGTGTTCTGTTGGGAAGGCTGCGTTCTCGCGTGAGTATGGGAACAACCATTCGTCGCTAGTTACCATTGCTAAAGTATGTGGAGCGTTTTTTAATACGTTATTTGTGTCTTCTTTAGATACGGTTTCAATTTCATTTTTAATAGAAATCATTGCGTCGCAAAAACGATCCATTTCCTGTTTGCCTTCGCTTTCTGTAGGCTCAATCATCATTGTTCCTGCTACTGGAAAAGAAACAGTTGGTGAGTGAAAACCATAATCTATTAAACGTTTTGCAATATCATTGACCTCGATACCATTCGCTTTAAAAGGTCTACAATCAATAATAATCTCGTGAGCAGAACGACCGCGTTCTCCAGAGTACAAGGTTTCGAAAGCACCTTCTAAACGTTGTTTAATATAATTGGCATTTAAAATAGCAACTTCTGTCGCTTGTTTAATCCCTTTTACACCTAACATTTTGATGTACCCGTAAGAAATTAGGCAAACTAACGCAGAACCAAATGGTGCTGAGGAGATGGCTGAAATGGCTTGGTCACCACCTGTTTTTATAATTGGGTTACTTGGTAAGAAGGGCACTAATTGTTCTGCAACACAAATAGGTCCAACTCCAGGGCCACCACCACCATGAGGAATGGCAAATGTTTTGTGTAGGTTTAAGTGACACACATCGGCTCCAATATTACCTGGGTTAGTTAAACCAACCTGAGCATTCATATTAGCACCGTCCATATAAACTTGTCCGCCGTTATCGTGAACAAGTTGCGTTATCTCTTTAATTGCCGATTCGTAAACACCGTGAGTTGACGGGTAAGTAACCATTAACGCAGATAAATTATCTTTATGTAATTCTGCTTTTTCACGCAAATCATCAACATCGATATTACCTTCGGCTGTTGCTTTGGTAACCACTACTTTCATTCCTGCCATTACAGCACTCGCTGGGTTTGTACCGTGCGCAGACGATGGAATTAAGCAAATATTTCTATGGTAATCGCCACGAGATTCGTGGTATGCTTTAATAACCATTAACCCAGCGTACTCACCTTGCGCTCCAGAATTTGGTTGTAATGAAGTTGCAGCAAAACCAGTAATTTCGGTTAATTGTTCTTCTAATTTTCTTAATACGGTATGGTAGCCTTCGGCTTGCTCGATGGGTACAAACGGGTGGATACTTCCCCAGTTTGGTGAGCTTATTGGCAACATTTCGGCGGCAGCATTAAGTTTCATTGTACAAGATCCTAAAGAAATCATAGAATGATTTAACGATAAATCTTTACGCTCTAATTTCTTTATGTAACGCATTAATTCAGTTTCTGAATGGTGCGAGTTAAAAATATCTAAAGTTAAAAATTCAGTTTCACGCTGTAACTCTTCAGTAATATTATTAGACGTTTCAATAGCTTCAATGGTAAAAGCTGTTTTGTTTTCAGCTTCAGCAAAAATTGCAATGATGTCATTTAAATCTGAAAGTCTAGTTGTTTCATTTAAAGAAATCGTAACCGTATTTGCAGTTGGATAAAAGAAGTTAACCTGATTTTTTTCGGCAATAGCTTTTACTTTTTCCGCATCGGCTTCAACTTGTAACGTATCGAAGAAAGAGCTATTTTTTTGTGTTAAACCTAACTTTGTAATCGCTTTTGCTAAAGTAGAAGCAGCATTATGCACGTTATCGGCTATAAAGGTTAAACCTTTAGGACCGTGATAAACGGCATACATTCCAGCCATAACAGCTAATAGTACTTGAGCTGTGCAAATGTTTGAGGTCGCACGATCACGTTTTATATGTTGCTCTCTGGTTTGAAGCGCCATACGTAATGCGCGGTTACCATTAGCATCTTTTGTAACGCCAATAATACGTCCAGGAATATCGCGTTTATAGGCGGCTTTAGTTGCAAAATAAGCAGCGTGAGGCCCGCCATAACCCATCGGTATACCAAAACGTTGTGTTGTTCCTACAACAACATCAGCACCAAAAGCACCTGGAGCTTCCAGTTTTACAAGGCTTAAAATATCGGCAGCGACAGCTACTTTTATATTAGCGTCGTTTGCTTTTGCTATAAAAGATTTGATATCTGTAATTTGTCCGTTTTTTCCTGGATATTGAAGAATTGCTCCATAAAATTCAGTTGAAAAATCGAAAGTCGTTTCATCACCAATCACTAATTCAATACCAATTGGTGTAGAACGTGTTTGTAACAGAGATAAGGTTTGAGGTAAAATAGCGTCTGAAACAAAGAATTTATTCACTTTGTTTTTCTTTTGATCGCGATCTCTTACAGCAAATAACAAACTCATTGCTTCGGCTGCCGCAGTACTTTCGTCTAAAAGTGAAGCATTTGCTAATTCCATACCGGTTAAATCGGCAATCATAGTTTGGAAGTTTAAAAGCGCTTCCAAACGACCTTGAGCAATCTCTGCTTGATAAGGTGTGTAAGCGGTGTACCAACCCGGGTTTTCTAAAACGTTACGCTGTATTACCGCAGGTAAAATAGTAGGATGGTATCCTAGACCTATATATGTTTTAAAAATACTATTTAATTTAGAGAGCTCGTTAATATGAGACGAAAACTCAAACTCGCTCATCGCTACATCTAAATTTAATTCTTTTTTTAATCTGATATCATCTGGAACAGTTTCATAAATAAGTTGTTCCATCGAGTCAACGCCAAGTGATTGTAACATTAGGTGTTGGTCTTCTTCTCTAGGTCCAATATGGCGTAGTGCAAAAGAGTTTGTATTCATTATAGTAGTGTTGAAAATTTAATCTTGCAAAAATACTGAAAACCTAAGGTTTAATTTGGTATTAAAACGAAAGTTTTTAACCAAAGCCTTAGTTTATTAACAGTTTCTGTAACTTTGTAGAATGAACCTAATCAAACAGCTTTTTAATTTTTACCTGAATAGTAGTGTACACGTAGCATTATCGGTGGTTTCTTTGTCCTTTATAACGGTAAAAGAATTTGGTGTTACTACTGATTATAACGTTTTATCTTTCATTTTTTTTGCTACAATTACAGGTTATAATTTTGTTAAATTTTTTGGGATAGCAAAATGGCACTATCGCAGCTTAGCAAAATGGTTAAAAATTATCCAGATTTTTTCTCTTCTATGTTTTCTATGTATGGGCTATTTTATGTTGCAATTAGAGATGAGAGTGCTACTTTATTTATCTGTATTTGCCGCTATAACTTTTTTATATGCTATGCCTATTATACCTAAACGCTTGTATGTAGATAGCAATCATAACTTAAGAGATATTAGTGGATTAAAAGTCTATATAATAGGACTTGTTTGGGCCGGCGTGACCGTTATTTTACCTTTAATAAATAGCAATATAACCAGTAATGCGGATGTTATTTTAACAACTATTCAACGGTTTGTTTTCCTTATCGCCATAATGTTACCTTTTGAAATACGAGATTTAACGTTCGACAATTTTAAACTAGCGACTATACCTCAAAAAATAGGGGTGAAGCAAACCAAAATAATGGGTTTGTTTTTATTAATGCTATTTTTATTTCTAGAATTTTTTAAAAATGAATTGGTAGCCGTTAATTTTGCAACTTTAATGGTGGTAACGCTTGTTACAGCAGGATTTATACTGTTTGCTAATAAAAATAATAGTATGTACTACAGTGCGTTTTGGGTAGAAAGTATTCCGATACTTTGGTTACTCATTATGGTGTTTGGCTAGTTCCTTATCAAAGGTTATTTTAAGCTGAGCCTTCGAATGGTGGTCTAAACGCTGAAATTTTTCATTTCTATTAGCGTCTATCAGTTTGGTTAATTTAAGGTTATTCTTGGTGTATTTTCTGCAGAGTTTACACATTACTAAATGAATGTACATCTGTACTTTCTCCCATAGCGTTGCCTCGTTGTATTGCGCTTTATCGCAGACCACGTTCGCCGCTGTGCACGGCATAAATAAAGAGTTCTTTTTAGTCATTTTAAAACCAGTTTTTTTCTAGGCAACTTGCCATTGCAGTTCTCGCGCGATGTATAATTACCCATAAATTAGACGCAGTAATATTCAATTCATTACAAATAGTTTCTGTTTCATAATCTAAAATGGTTTTCATTTCAAAAACGGTCGCTTGTTTTTTAGGGAGTTTGTTTAAGCACTGTTTAATTGCTAAAGCGAGTTCTTTGTTTTCTATGGTGTCTTCGGCCGTTTTATCGAAAGGATCTGCAACACGTTCTTCTAGCCAATCGCCTTCATTTTCGGTATCGCTATTATAAGATATACGCACTTCGGCTTTGCCTTTCTTAGAATTTGTTTTACGGTAATAGTCAATAATTTTTCGTTTTAATATCGAAATAAGCCAGGTGCGCTCGCTCGCTTCTCCTTTAAAATTTCTCATCGATTTTAAACCCGCTAAAAACGTCTCCGACACTATATCTTTGGCCATATCTCTATCATTTATCCTAGAAATAGTGTAATTAAAAAGATAATCGGAATACAAAGTGATCCATTGATTAGGATCTATTTTGTGAGTTGGCATAAATTGAATTTCGTTTGTTCAAAAATAAGCTTTTTTTTCTTTGTTTTTATTCCCTTAGAAATAACGATTAAAAAAAAAGGCAGACCAATTGGTCTGCCTTTTTTAGAGGTTTATTATACTGTTATTTTGGTAATAATCCGGCGCGTTTTAATAAGGCCTCTGGTTGTGGTTCTTGACCTCTAAAGCGTTTGTAAAGCACCATTGGGTTCTCTGTTCCTCCTTGAGATAATATATTATCTTTAAATTTAGCCGCAATTTCAGTATTGAAAATGCCGTTTTGTTTAAAATAATCGAAAGCATCGGCATCTAAAACTTCTGCCCATTTATAACTGTAATAACCCGACGAATAGCCGCCTTGAAAAATATGAGAAAACGCAGTACTCATACAATTCTCTTTTACATCGGGGTATAACTCTGTGTTTTTAAATGCTTCATTTTCGTGCGCTTTTACATCTTTAATCGATGATGGGTTTATAGCGTGCCAAGACATATCTAACATACCGAAACTAAGTTGTCTTAGTGTTTGCATCCCTTCGTGGAATGTTGAAGAGTCTTTAATTTTTGATACTAATGCCATCGGAATAACTTCTCCCGTTTCATAATGTGTTGCAAATAGCTCTAAAGCTTCTTTTTCGTAACACCAATTTTCTAATATTTGGCTTGGTAATTCTACAAAATCCCAATACACGTTAGCGCCAGAGAGACTAGGGTAAGTAGTGTTTGCAAACATACCGTGCAAAGCGTGACCAAACTCATGAAATAAGGTAGTGACCTCATTAAACGTTAAAAGGGAAGGTCTGCTTTTTGTTGGTTTTGTAAAATTGCATACGTTAGAGATATGTGGTCTTTCGTTAACTTTATTCTCGATGTATTGTGATTTGTAAGAGGTCATCCAAGCTCCATTTCTTTTGCCTGCTCTTGGGAAAAAATCAGCGTAAAAAATGGAAACTAACGCCCCCGTTTCGTCAGTTACTTTATAGGTTAGTACTTCGTCGTGGTATTTGTCGATCGTGGTAATTTGTTCAAACTCTAAACCGTATAATTTTTTTGCAATTGTAAATACACCCTCTATAACGTTTTCTAACTTGAAATAAGGTTTTAGTTTTTCGTCATCTAAATCGAAAAGTTTTTGTTTTAATTTTTCAGAGTAGTACGCCGAATCCCATTTTTCTAAACGAGAAATACCATCTAGTTCTTTGGCAAACTGCTGAAGATTTTTAAATTCTTTTTCGGCTGCTGGTTTCGCTTTTTCTAATAGTTCATTCAAAAAGGAGTCTACTTTCTCTGGTGTTTCAGCCATGCGTTCTTCTAAAACAAAATGCGCGTGTGTTTTATAACCTAACAGCTGAGCACGTTGGTAACGTAGGTTAGCAATATCCAACACATTCTGCTGGTTGTCTAAAGCGTCACCTTTAAAAGCTTTACTACCAGATGCTTTAGCTAGTTCTTCTCGTAATGCGCGGTTATCGGCATAAGTCATAAATGGAATATAACTGGGGTAATCTAAAGTAATAAGCCAGCCCTCTATATCTTTACCTTCTGCTAACTGTTTTGCAGCTTCTTTGGCGCCTTCTGGTAAACCCGACAAATCGTTTTCGTTGGAAATTACCAATTGGTATTTATTAGTTTCGGCCAAAACGTTTTCCCCAAACTTTAAACTTAGTTGGGCCAGATTTTTATCGATATCACGCAGTTTAAGTTGGTCGTCTGCATTTAAATTAGCACCATTCCTAGAAAAGCTTTTGTATGTTTTATCTAACAACGTGTGCTGTTCGGTGGTAAGTTGTAAAGTGTCTTTACTAATGTAAACGGTTTTTACGCGTTTAAACAATGCCGCATTTAATGTGATATCGTTGCCGAACTCTGAAAGAATAGGCGAGAGCTCTTGTGCTATTTTCTGAATCTCTTCGTTGGTTTCGGCAGAATTCAAATTAAAAAAGATACTAGCAGCACGATCCAATTGCTGCCCGCTAAACTCTAATGCTTCAATCGTATTTTTAAAAGTAGGTGATTCAGGATTATTTACAATGCCATCAATCTCCTCTTTTGTCTCTTCAATTAATGTTGTTATGGCGGGTTTATAGTCTTCAGTATTAATTTTAGAAAACGGTGCCGTGTTATATGGTGTGCTAAAGTGTTTTAAAAGTGTATTCATTGCTGTTTAATTTATAAAAAAATGTTAAATAATGAAAAATGCATTGTAATAAGTCGTAATAATCATTACATTCGCAATTGATTTTTTCCTGTGAGCTGGTTACTCACTTAAAAATTATTGATTAATAGCGATGAAAAGCCTCAGATTTATCTGAGGCTTTTTTTTTGTGCTAAGAGCAACAAAATCCTTTAGTTCATCTGCTTTAAAATATGCCGAAGAGTAAAAGTAAAAAAAGCCCTGAAAATCAGAGCTTTTTTTATGTTATTGTTTTATTATTTTAGCGGCGTCCTCGACTTTAAGTTTCAAGCCTTCTTTGTACACTATAATTTTGTCCAGCACACAAGAATCGTGGCTACCTATAATTTGTGCCGCTAAGATACCCGCGTTTTTAGCACCGTTTAAAGCAACGGTAGCTACTGGGACACCCCCTGGCATTTGTAAAATAGATAAAATAGAATCCCAACCATCTATAGAGTTGCTGCTTTTTACGGGGACTCCAATAATTGGTAGCGGAGATAATGAGGCTACCATTCCGGGTAAATGTGCAGCACCACCAGCGCCCGCTATAATTACCGATATACCTCTAGTGTGCGCATTTTTGCTGAATTCGAATAATTTTTCTGGAGTGCGGTGTGCAGAAACAATATCGACTTCCACTTCAATATCAAATCCTTTTAAAATATCGATGGCCTCTTGCATTACAGGAAGATCGCTATTGCTACCCATTATTATGGCTACTTTACTCATTTGTTTGTGTTTTAATGTTGTGATTAGCTTATAACTCTAATCGTATTTTTTACTTGTTCTGCAATCTGTCGCGCAGTGTCTAAATTTTCATTAACAATGGTAACGTGTCCCATTTTCCGGAATGGTCGGGTTTGTTTTTTACCATAGATATGCGGGGTAACCCCTTCCATTTCCATAATTTTTTCGATATTCTCGTAAACCACATCGCCAGTATAATTTTCGGCACCGACCAAATTAACCATTATACCACCCAATTTACTTTTTGTTTCTCCTAACGGAAGGTTTAAAACGGCGCGTAAATGTTGTTCGAACTGAGAGGTGTAACTAGCCTCAATAGTTTGATGCCCAGAATTGTGAGGTCTTGGCGCGACTTCATTAATTAAAAGGGTGTCATTTTTTGTTAAAAATAATTCTACAGCTAAAAGCCCTACGTGGTTATAGGCTTTGGAAACGGCTAAAGCGACCTCTTGCGCTTTTTGGGCAATGGATTCGGTAATTCGTGCCGGACAAATAACGTATTCTACTTGGTTGGCTTCTGGGTGAAATTCCATTTCAACAACCGGATAGGTTTTAACATCACCAGCGCTATTTCTAGCAACAATTACGGCTAATTCGGTTTTAAAATCGACTAATTCTTCGGCAATACATTCGCCTTTTGGTAGGTTTTCTAAATCGTGTAGCGTTCTAACCATTTTAACGCCTGTACCGTCGTAGCCAAATTGAGTACATTTCCAAACAAAGGGCAGTTTTAATCCGCCGTTAGAAATAGCATCTTCAATTTCAGAAAGATAGGCAAAGCGAGAAAATGCTGAGGTTGGTAAATTATGATCTAAATAAAATAATTTTTGAGTAGCCTTATTTTGTATCGTTCTTAAATTCTTAGAAGAGGGATAGACTTTTATGCCGTCGTGTTCCAATTTTTCTAAAGCATCCACGTTTACATTTTCAATTTCGAAAGTCAAGACATCTACTTGTTTTCCAAAATTATAAACGGTGTCAAAATCCATTAAATCACCTTGAAAGAAACGGTTACATGCAATTTTACTGGGTGCTTCAGCGCTTGGGTCTAAAACGTATGTTTGGATGTCAAATTTTCGTGTTTCATTGAGTAGCATTTTGCCTAGTTGGCCACCACCTAGTATTCCCAGTTTAAATTCTGATGAAAAGTAATTCATTGTTTTTGCTTATTTTAGAATACAAATTCATAATTATAAGCGACAGACTATAAATTTAGCTTATAATTATCAAGATATATAGTACAAAAATACATTTAAATATGAAAAGAGCGTCTAAAAAACGAGTTCAAAATCGAATATCGTTATACAAATCCTTATCTTTGCCCCTTTCGTAAAAACAACCTTATGATAAAGCTCCACGATAAATATTTTAAGCCGTTTATATCTGCAGAAGAAATAGAGGAAGCTATAACACGTTTAGCTCAAGAGGTGGCAAGCGATTTAAAGGATGAAGTGCCTGTATTTGTTGGTGTTTTAAACGGATCTTTTATGGTAGTAAGCGATTTTGTGAAAAAATATCCAAAACCGTGTGAGGTGACCTTCATTAAATTAGCGTCTTACGAAGGGGTTAAGTCTACTGATGATATTCAACGTTTAATTGGTTTAACACAAGACTTATCGGGGCGTACAGTTGTTATTCTAGAAGATATTATTGACTCTGGAAAAACACTAAAAGAAATACACAGGATTTTTGAAAATGCAAACGTAAAACAGTTGCTTATTGCGACTCTTTTTTACAAACCTGAGGCCTATAAAAAGGATTTTAAACTGCATTATATCGGTATTAAAATTCCTAATAAATTTATTGTAGGCTATGGTTTAGACTACGACGGATTGGGACGAAACTTACCAGAAATATACCAATTAAAAACAACACAACATATGACAAATATAGTATTATTTGGCCCTCCAGGAGCAGGTAAAGGTACGCAGGCAAATTACTTAAAAGACCAATATAATCTTGTGCATATTTCTACGGGAGATGTTTTTCGGTTTAATATAAAAAACAAGACGGCGTTAGGTGTTTTAGCTAAATCTTTTATAGATAAAGGCGAATTAGTACCAGACCAAGTAACTATCGATATGTTAAATACTGAAGTCGAAAAAAATGCTGGAGCAAAAGGATTTATTTTTGATGGTTTTCCGCGAACGCCTGCTCAAGCAAAAGCTTTAGATCAATTAATGAGTGATAAGGACTCACAAATAGATGCAATGATTGCCTTAGAAGTAGAAGATGAAATACTTGTAGAACGGTTGTTAGAACGCGGTAAAACAAGCGGAAGACCTGACGATGCAGATGAAGGGATTATAAGAAATAGAATTAAAGAATATTATAAAAAAACAGCGGTATTAAAAGAGTTCTATACAGATCAAAATAAATATTTTGGTGTCGATGGTATAGGGTCGATTGAAGATATTACAGAACGTTTAAGCACAGTAATAGATACATTATAAGAAATTAATCACGTTTAAATTTAATTACAGCTCAACTAAAATACCCTTAATACAAACTAATACAATGACTGAAGGAAATTTTGTAGATTACGTAAAAATGCACGTAACTTCTGGTAACGGAGGGAAAGGATCGTCGCATTTACATCGTGAAAAATACATTACAAAAGGAGGACCAGATGGAGGAGATGGAGGTCGTGGTGGACACGTTATTATGCGTGGAAACTCTAACCTTTGGACATTATTACATCTTAAATATAAACGACACTTTCGTGCTGGACATGGTCTACACGGTAGTAAAAGTCGTAGTAGTGGTGCCGATGGAATAGATGTGTACGTAGATGTGCCTCTAGGAACTGTTGTTAGAGATACCGAAACGAACGAGATTCTTTTTGAAATCACCGATGAAGGTGAGGAAATAATTGTTGCCGAAGGAGGAAAAGGAGGGCTGGGAAACTGGCACTTTAAAACGCCTACAAACCAAACTCCACGGTACTCGCAACCAGGAATTCCTCTATCAGAAAGTGAAATCACGTTGGAACTTAAAGTGCTTGCCGATGTTGGTTTAGTTGGATTTCCTAATGCCGGAAAATCAACGTTATTATCTGTGGTCACTTCTGCAAAACCTAAAATTGCCGATTATGAGTTTACAACTTTAAAACCTAATTTAGGTATCGTGCAATATCGCGATTTCCAAACTTTTGTAATGGCCGATATCCCTGGGATTATAGAAGGTGCTGCCGAAGGTAAAGGGTTAGGGTACTATTTTTTACGCCATATCGAGCGAAACTCTATTTTATTGTTTTTAATTCCAGCCGATGCGCCAGACATTAAAAAACAATATGATATTTTGTTGGACGAGCTACGTCGTTACAATCCAGAGATGTTAGATAAAGAACGCATTGTTGCGATCTCAAAATGTGATATGCTGGACGACGAATTAAAAGCGGAGCTTAAAGTAGAGCTAGATAACGAATTGCCAATTCCATACTTGTTTATTTCATCTGTAGCCCAACAAGGCTTAATAGAGCTTAAAGATAAGTTATGGGCCATGTTAAATAAATAACGTCTATACCACTGCCGTGAAAGAGAAAGTTAGAACTATTATAGAAAATGGCGACACTACTTCAAGTCGTGTTTTTGCTTTTTTTATTCAAGGGCTAATATTACTGTCGGTAGTAACGTTTTCTATTGAAACGCTTCCAGATTTAGAGCCAGACACACGCTTTCTCTTAAGGATTTTCGAGACGTTTTGTGTGGTTATCTTTTCTATTGAATATATACTAAGAATTTATGTGTCTGAGAAAAAGCTGAAATTTATTTTCAGCTTTTACGGCATCATTGATTTGCTGGCTATTCTTCCATTTTATATTGCAATGGGAGTTGACTTACGATCGTTAAGAGCACTTCGTTTTTTACGATTGTTTAGGATCCTTAAATTGGTGCGCTACAATAAAGCGATGAATCATTTTAATGCTGCAATTAAATCAGCAAAAGAAGAAATATTACTCTTTATATTAATCACGCTTATTTTAATGTATTTTTCGGCAGTAGGCATCTATTATTTCGAAAACGAAGCACAGCCAGAACACTTTTCGTCTATTTTCGATAGTTTGTGGTGGGCTATTATTACGCTAACAACGGTGGGTTACGGCGACGTTTACCCGGTTACGGTTGGTGGTCGAATCTTTACTTTTTTTATTTTAATGATTGGTTTAGGTATCGTGGCTATTCCAACAGGTATTATTTCTTCAGCACTAACACGGTCTGTCGATAAAAAGGACTAAATCTTAATTAGACTTTTTTTTCGATAAACGATTCAAGGTCGTTTCACTTTTAAAACTAAGAAACTAGACCAAATTATTACCATTTGTTAAACGCATAGCAAACCTTAAAAAGCCTTCTCTATATCTTTAAATTTATTTCTAAAAAAATAAGATGTCGGTTTAAAAACTATCGAAATAATCTGTTTTGAACGGGTTAATTAAACTATATTATTTTTAATCGGCCGCTAATGATTATATTTATTGAAAATCTAGAACTATGAAATTTATTAAACTCCTCCTACTGTGTGTCTTTTTGTGCTCTTGTAGCGCTATTCAAGTGACATCGGATTATGAAAAAACAGCTACGTTTTCAGAGTATAAAACCTATAACTATTTCTCTAATATAGAATCAGGTTTAAATGAATTGGACGATAAGCGTTTAATTATTGCCATTACTAAAAGTCTGTCAAAACAAGGATTATCGGTTTCTGAAACGCCTGATTTTTTAATCGATTTTAAAATGTCTCAACATCAAGAAGCGCCACGAAATAATGTAGGCGTTGGTCTTGGCGGCGGAAATGGAGGTATTGGTGGGGGTATCTCTATTGGTATTCCTATGGGGCAAAATAAAGTGAATCAGAGTCTTTTAATTGAGTTTGTAGACGACTCTAAAATGGGGTTGTTTTGGCAAGGTAAAGGTGAAAGTAGTATGAATCCTAAAGCATCTCCTGAGCAACGAGAATCTTATTTTCGTGCTGTTGTAGATAAGATATTCACGCAATATCCACCCAAACCAAAACAGTAAACTTTATCATTTTGATAACCTTTAAAATACTGTAATCCGTTGCCTTTTTTGTAATTTTGAGTAAAACAGAATACAAATGACAACATTAAAAAATAAAGTAGCCCTTATTACAGGAGGAACAAAAGGAATAGGATATGGTATTGCCGAACGTTTATTACAAGAAGGTGTAAACGTAGCCGTTACAAGTCGTACATTACAATCTGCTCAAGAAGCAGCCGAACGATTGAATGCTAATTCTAAAACGGAAGCAAAAGCCATAGGTTTTCAAGCCGATGTTAGAAATCTTAAAAGTCAGCAAGAAGCAGTAAACGCCGTTGAAGATGTTTTCGGACAGCTAGACGTTATGGTTGCTAATGCTGGAATAGGGCACTTTGCAAGTATTGAAGACATCACGGAAGAACAATGGAAAGACACCATTGACACTAATCTAACTGGGGTTTTTAATTCTATTAAAGCCAGTGTGAATGCTTTAAAGAAAACAAAAGGTTATTATTTAACAATTTCAAGTTTAGCAGGCGAGAACTTCTTTGCAAACGGTTCTGCATACAACGCCAGTAAATTTGGTGTTACAGGATTTACGCAAGCGGTAATGTTAGATTTACGTCAGCACGGTATAAAAGTAAGCACGATTATGCCAGGATCGGTAGCCACTCATTTTAACGGACATACGCTAAATGATGCAGATGCTTGGAAAATTCAAAGCGAAGATATTGGCGAATTAGTAGCCGATGTATTAAAAATGAATCCAAGAACGTTACCAAGTAAAATTGAGGTAAGACCAGCGATGCCGCCTTCAAAATAAGAGAATAGAAAATAATTTATAGTATAAAAAAGAGGCCGCGAAGCCTCTTTTTTGTGTTGTAATGTCTGTTTAATTAGTAGTGATTCTGGCAAAAATATTTATTGTATTTCTAAACGAAGCGCCATGGTCCGTTCAGGTGTAGTCGAGAACTTGCGTTTTACGTTATACGTAATTAAAATTGCTTTCTTTATAATACTTCATCATTTATATTGGCTATTATTTACTCTTTGGTGGTAATACGAATCCCTTCGCTATGACTTGTAAATTCTGGTGCGTACATACTTTGAATGGTTGTAATGCCATTACTCATTTCTCCGGCGTTGGTAACGCGTAAATCGTATTCGAAAACGTAAATGCCTTTTGGTAAATAATCAAAAAAGAAATGCGTTGCCGTATCTTTCGTAGATTCATAATACCCTAAACCGTCTTGGTGTTTATATTGCGATAATACGTTTATGGGTTCTAAGCCTGACGCACGCATATCTTTTAAATGCACAAATTCCATAGCGCGATCACTTCTTATTTCAATGCGCACACGAATAGCATCACCCACATTAAGCGTTGTATTTTTTGTGATGTCAGTTAAGAGTTCACCAGTATCTGTTTGCGTTTTCTTAAAGAGTTTTTTTTGTAGTTTAAGAGGTGTTTCGGCAAAAGTAATGGCCTCTAAATCTTCAAAATATTGCCAGTATAAACCGGCCCAAGCAATGCCATTTCCTTTTTTAGTAAGGGTTACGTCAGCCAACTCTGGTTTTATTTCTGTGGTGTTCCAACTCGTTTTGTAATAGCCTGTTCCGGCTTCAACTTTTACATTTTCAAGAGTCTCCGGAGAAAGGGGTTGTCCTCCAATCGACACCTCTACACTGTCGGTAACACTTAACCAATCACTACTTTGTAATAGTAAGGCATAGACGGCATTGGTTGTTGCTTTTGTGGTTTTCCAACTATTCGTTTGCTTGTTTTTAAGCAACCATATTTTTAAGTTATCTATAGTTCCGGTTTTACGTACTGAGGTCTCTTCAATTTCAGAGAACGCTTCAATAAGTAGCGATTGCGTTTCAATAGGCGCTTCGTACCACTGCCAAGAACTTGTGTTTTCTTTCCAATACATTCCTAATTCTTCTGATGTAATACTAGTTTCTCTAAGCGATTCTAAAATCTGGTGAGCTGTCGCTTTATCACCATTTCTATTCGAAATTAACCCCATCATTCCTTTCGCATAAAGAGAACGCTGTAACCAATACGCATTGATTTGCGATTGATAATAGTCCATTATTTTGCGTACTTCTTTCGTTGTTTTTACGTCCTTAAAGAAGCTTCGCATGTACAAATACTGTAATTGACTATAGCTCAAATGATCTGCCGATACGTCTACATTAGCGCTGTGTTTTGTTAAATCGTTGTATTCCTTCACAAATTGCGTATCTAAATACCCAATGGCTTTACTAATCATTTTACTATTAGATTCTGTGTTTACACCCAATGTTTTAAGATGCCCAAAGCCCGAAATAATATGTTGCGTGATAAATCTATTTTCTCGGTATTGCCCAAACCAAGACCACGCACCGGAGTCCATTTGATTATTTTCTAGTTTGCGAATCGCTTTTGATAATCCATTCGTCATTGTATTAAAATCAAAAAGTAGTGCGATACGTTTTTTTTGTTCTGTCTTGCTTTCAGCATCTCGCAACCATGGCGTTTCTTCAATTAGAATAGATTTCAATTCTGGGTTTTTTTCTAGAGTACTGAGTAAACCATCGTGAGATTTCCATTGGTTAAAAACCCTTTTTATTTTTGGATTAGATGACACAATGGAGTGTGCCAAACTATTTGCATAATAGCGCGAAAAAATCTGTTCGTTACAATCGTAAGGGTAATCCATTACATACGGTAAAGCTTGCACCGCATACCACGCAGGATTACTTGTTATTTCTAATGTCAGTTTATGATGTTTTAACGTTGGTGAGGTCGTTGTTTTTAATTTATCGAGCGTAAATGTTTTCGTTTCGTTACTGCTTATCCACATTGGTAAAGTTTCTGTAACTAACATTCTATTGGTTAAAACAGGTAATACGTTTTGTTCACCATCACTATAATTCCCCGATTGTGCTAAAATTTTATAGGTCACGGCTTGGATGTTCTTCGGAATCGTTAATTGCCAAGAGACTTGTGTATTTCCTTTTTCGGCTACTGTAAACGCACGTTTGCTATTGCTATTATTCAGTTGGGCATCAATAGGGTTATTAGTAACCGCATCGAACAACTGAAGCACCGCCGTACCATTTAATTCTTTATTGGTAAGATTTACGATTTTTGTACTAATTGTTATGCGATCACCTTCACGTAAAAAACGAGGCGCATTTGGAATAACCATCAATTCTTTTTGGGTTACAGCATCCAAGGTTTTTATAGAACTTTCTAAGGTTTTAGTATGTGCAAGCAACTGTAATTTCCACTGTGTTAAAGCTTCGGGTGTCGTAAAGTTAAAACTAATAGTGCCATCCTTATCGGTTTCTAATTGTGGGAAGAAAAAAGCAGTTTCTTGTAGGTTTTTTCTAATCTGTACATTGGAGAAATCGTTATTTGTAGCATCTTGTTTGTCCTCTGTTATATGTTTTTCTGCGACTTCATAGGAATCCTCCTCTTCCATAGGAGCACCTTGAATGTCAGCTTTTTGATCACTAAATCCTATTGCATAAGTTAATTCAGGACGATTGCGCTTTATTCCTAAAGCGCTAATAACAACCTGTTCTACGTTATCATCATCTGCCATGGATAAATTATAAATGGTTTGTGAAGTTATTGGTTTTTTCTCTGTGACATAGCCTACAAACGAATAAAAGACTTGACTCTCTTGTTTTACTTTAAGACTGTAATGACCATCGAAATCTGTTTGTGTGCCATAAATTGTACCTTCAACAATAATATTTACACCAGGAAGTGGTAATCCATTTTCGTCGAGAACTATTCCCGAGATGACTTTATCGAATGTTGGCATTTGCCTTCTTCTTGATTGTAAATCACGTAAATAATATTTGTATTGGTTCTCATTCCCTATATGCAAGCCAAACCAATTAAGACTGTCATAGTTTTTTGGACTAGGGAAGTAATTGTATAACTGATTTAGTTGCACTTTAAAATTAGAATTAAAAAAAGAGCTGTACCCACTACGTCGAGATTGTGAGTAGTATTGTGGTTGATACAGTGGTGAAAATTGCCATTGATGTTTCTTAAATTGATCTAAGGAAGCATCGTACATACTTGCTAAAAGCTCGGCAGATACTTTTTCGCCCTGCGGACCTTTTATTTTAAACGACCAGGTTTCATCACTTCCAGGCTGAAGTTTATCTCTAAATGTTAGCGTTTCAATCTCTAATTCAGATTTAGGATAAGGCACATTAATGCGTAGAGATGAACTATAAAAACTATTAAAAGCAGCATAGCTAACATGAACGACAAATCCGCCGTAATCGTTAGCTGTTACAGGCACACTAATGGTTTTCTTGTTAGCAAGTAGTGGTACGGTGTACGATTTTATAATTTTATGGTCTTTCTCAATATCTACATTAATAACTAAGTCTTCTGCTGCCGTAGCCAAAGTAATTTCTGCCGTGTCATTAAGTGCATATTCTATTTTATTGGTTGTAATGCTAAAAAGCTGATTATCGGCTAAAACCGTGTCATTATTACCGTAAACAGATATCTTTATTTCATCTTTAACAGTTAACCCGGAAGGGTCTTTAGTTTCAAACGTTATAATATACGCCCCAGAATCCCATCGTTTTATATTTCCTAGAGATATATCTGTTAGTGAGTCGGTAGTCACTGTTTTTTCAAAAACTAATGCTCCTTTTTCCCTGTTTTCAATGTGGTCTTCATTGGTATACGCTTCGTGTGGAAAAAGTGTTTTAAAGTCTTCTTTTGTAAAATTCTGATAGTCTGGCGCTTCCCAAGGTCGCGGCCTTAAAACGTGATCTGGTGCTTGTAGTTTGTATATTTTTAAGCTTCCGGTGGTCGAAATAAATTCATCATTCAAGTTTTTCGTCGTTAATTGAAGCGTATGTTTTTTATTCGATTTTTCTAACTGATCTGCAATAGAGAGCGCTGCTGTAATAGTATGGTATCCCGCTTTTATAAAAGTGGATGCGCTTTGGGTTTCACCGTTAATATCGGTAACATCAGCTGTAATTTCATAACTAAAAATAGGGAGTCCTTTTTTATCGACATTAGCATCTGGAATAGCCTTAAAAGGTATGGAATATTCTCCTTTATTATTTGTAGTGGTTTCTCCGTGTGCTATTTCTTGCTCCGGTTGTTGTGGCGCATAACGCGATCTGTAAAACCACGGTGCGTATTGAATATTTCTTTTAACACGATAGACCACTTTAGCATCAGTAATTGTAGATCCTGCAAACGCTAAGGCTTCACCTTTTACGGTAACGCTATCGTTTACTTTTATTGTTTCAGTAAGGGACTTGAATGTCGTTTTAAATTTCGGACGTTTGTATTCTTCAACACTAAAAATGGTTTGACTATTTATTGTATACTTTTCATTTTGCTCTTGTAAACGAATAGCAAATGGCCCCGTTAATCCTGTGTTTGGAAGAATAAATTCACCAGAAATCGATCCGTAGTCATTTGTTATAAGTTCTAAATTACTAAGTTCTTTACCATTAACATCAATCAATTTAGCACTCGTTTTATAATCGCTAACTACTAGCGATCTATTACGATCAACATCTATAATAATTCCTTTAAAAAACACTGTTTGTCCTGGTCTGTATATACTACGGTCGGTAAATAAAAAGGACTTATAGCTTGTTTTTTCTGGCATATTCTTGGGGTAATACCCACGTAAGTATAAGTTTTTAAATACGGCTGTGTCTGTTCCGTTGGCTACCGTTAAGCTAAAGCTGCCGTATCTATCTGTTTTGTCTTTTACGCGTATTTTACCGTACGCATCGGTTGTTATCGTCTTTTTGCTCTTTTTATCTTCATAGGTAATCGTAACTTCAACCTGAGTAAGCGGTTGTCCGTTATTGCGATCTATAAACTGAAAAACTTTAAATTCATGGTCATGGTATTCTATATAAGCTGTATTGGTAACTTGCACTAGGCTATGCGCAATGTCTATACCGTCATTTTCGGCTGCACCGACTATTAAATAGCGACCGTTGTCTAATTTTGGGGCTAAAATTTCAATGGTATGCGACTGATAATCGCCTTCATCAATTAAAGGCGTTTTCCACGTTTTTGTTGCAGATAACTTACCGATAAAAGCCTTTTGTTCTTCAATTTTATGAAGGTCGTTGAAGCTAGTAATTTCCTTTTCCGATAGGGCATAAGCTGAAAATTCTAATTGCTCAATGTTTTTATAGGTAACTAATAGCTTGGCATTTTTATTAATTGGTAAATTCGACTCTGTTTGAATGCCAAGAGATCGACTTAAAATTCTTTGCTTTAAAAGGGCACAGTGTTCTGCACTGTTAGTTTCTGGATGTTTTTTAATAACGAATTCACAAAGTTCTACAGCGTCTTTTATTTTCCAACGTACGTCAGCATTTGTATTGCTGTCATATTGCAACCCTTGTTTATATAATAAATGTGCTATTTCATAATCATATTGGGCTTCGCTTTCCGTTCCTGTGTTTTTATCACTTTCTTTTTTAAAACTATCTATTAACAAATTCTCTTTGTCGGCAACAACGGTATTAGCATAAACATAATGTAATCTGCTAATATTAACATCGGTTAAAGCTGTTTTATCAGGTTTATTTAAATGAAACTGTATTAATTTCTGATAAATTTTTAAAGCTTTTAGTTGAGAGGAAAGAGAATCGGTGGATTGAATAGATAGCCTAGAAAAGGTTTCAGCATCACTAAAATAGTTAGGGTCATCTATGCGAAAGTTGTCTGCAGGTTTTGTAATACGCGCCTCTGAAGCTTTATAAAAATCTAACGCATTATGACTTAAAAAATCGAATAGTGTTGGTCTGTATAACTTTGAGTCTTTTTTTCGATCTAAAAGTATATTGTAATTGTTTAAATCGGTTTGTTGAAGCAGGGATTCGTTTTGTAGAGAATTATCAAAATGCAGTTGAATGTCTTCAATTAGCGTTGTTAAATCCCAAGTTCTAAAATCTTCGGCATCTACTTTTTCTTCCGTTTTAGTCCGATTGTAGAATTGATAGCGATGCGCTTTAAAGTATTGCCAGTAAAGATTAGCAAGTACATTTTCTAAAATATTTTTAGTGGGAGCTGTACTCGTTTTAATTTTGGCTTTAAAAGCATTTACAATTTGTAATTGCGCGTCTTCCTTTAAAATTAAAGCAAACTTGCTTTTAAAAAGCAACACTTTAATCTGTTGAGGTTCGTTATTATCGGCTGTTGCTTTGGCTTCAATAGTTTCCACTATTTTTAAAGCCGATTTTGGCAACCCATTAACTTCCTCAAATTCAACAGCACGCCATAATTGGTCGTAGCTTTTATCTTGGGAAAAGGAGGCGTTAGCAAAAAATATAATCAGTAATAAGATAACGTGATTTTTCATAAACATCATTTTTAAGCAATTTATCGTATTGTACTTTTATAAAAAATAAGAACTACGCAAACGACGCGTTTTAATGCGTGAACGCCTCTTTTTTGAAGGTGTCACTTTTAATTGTTGCGCTAAAATCAAAAACAATACCAATTAGAATACTATTTTAGCTCTAATTTATAATAAATATGAGAGCCCTACTATTTCTATTCCTTTTTCCGTTGCTTAATTTCGGACAAACGGCATTTAACGATGCAGAGAATTTATATACCAATAAAGAATACAAAAAAGCATCTTTACTTTTAGCGCCGTTTGTTGCAGAAAACCCAAATCATTTAGAAGCCATTGAGTTATTTGGTGATGCTAACGGCCAACAAAAAAAATGGGACAGCGCTATAGAACAGTATCAGGTTTTGGTCGATAAAAGGCCGGATAATGCTAATTACCAGTTTAAATATGGTGGTGCTTTGGGAATGAAAGCACTAACGATAAATAAAATTAGAGCCTTAGGAATTATTGGAGACGTAAAACATGCATTTTTGAAAGCTGCACAATTAGATCCCGCACACATCGATGCGCGTTGGGCGCTGGTGGAATTGTATATGCAATTACCCGGAATTATAGGTGGAAGTAAGAGCAAGTCTTTGGAGTATGCCAACCAATTAGAGAACTTATCCCAAGTGGATGGCTATTTGGCTAAAGGTTATATTTACGAATATGATGCCGAACCCGAGTTAGCCGAGAAATATTATAAGCTGGCAATTACTGTTGGTGGCTCGGTAACGTGTTACGATAAACTGACTAAACTTTACGAGAAAGAAGGGAAGACTAACCAAGCGATTAGCGTTTTAGAAGCCGCAAATATGAAGCATAAACGCAATGCTTTGCATTATCAAATTGGTAAAGTCTGTGCCGATTATAATGTGCAATTAGAAAAAGGGGTATATTGTTTAAACGTTTATTTAGAGAATTATAGTGCTAACGATGGTGTGCCTAAAGGCTGGGCGTATTACCGTTTGGCACAAATTTACAAACACAAAAACAACTCGCAAAAGGCACTATTCTTTATAAATAAAGCAATTGCCGAATTACCCGATATTGCTGTTTTTAAATCGGAAAAGGAGCTAATAAATACATTGTGAACCTTTTTTTAATAGATATTCTTCAAATGTAGTGTTTGTAACTTTCCATTTTTAAGAGTATGAACCCCCTTTCAAAAGTCTTTCAAAACGTTTGAAATTGAAGCTGTAAACCATTCGGAATTTCAGCCTAAAAAAAGTATCTTTACGCCTACAAAATCAGGATATGAACGTACATTTTATAGCCATAGGCGGAAGCGCAATGCACAACTTAGCATTAGCATTACATAACAAAGGATACCAAGTAACAGGAAGTGACGACGCTATTTTTGAACCTTCAAAATCGCGATTAGCTGCCAAAGGATTATTACCTGAAACCTTTGGTTGGTTTCCGGAGAAAATCGCGTCTAATTTGGACGCTATCGTGTTGGGTATGCATGCAAAAGCCGATAACCCTGAGCTTTTAAAAGCCCAGGAATTAGGACTTAAAATTTACAGTTACCCAGAGTTTCTTTTCGAACAGTCAAAGCATAAAACCAGAGTTGTAATTGGTGGAAGTCACGGTAAAACGACCATTACTTCTATGATTTTGCACGTTATGCATTACCACGATCGCGATGTCGATTATATGGTGGGCGCGCAATTGGAAGGGTTTGATGTGATGGTAAAACTTACCGAACACAACGATTTTATTGTATTGGAGGGAGACGAGTATTTAAGTTCGCCTATAGACCGCCGACCAAAATTTCATTTGTACAAACCTAATATCGCGTTGTTAAGTGGCATCGCTTGGGATCATATAAATGTATTTCCTACCTACGAGAATTATGTGGAGCAGTTTAGTCTTTTTGTAGATAGTATTGTTGTCGGCGGAAGTATTAGTTACAACACTGAAGATGCTGAGGTAACCCGAGTGGTGGAAGCGAGCGAAAACACGATTCGTAAAATTGGGTATCACACACCAGAATACACCGTAGAAGATGGCGAAACATTCTTAGAAACCCCAGAAGGTGCTTTACCGATAGAGATTTTTGGTAAACATAATTTGAATAATCTTGCAGGCGCCAAATGGATTTGCCAACATATGGGAATAGATGAAGACGATTTTTACGAAGCCATAACCACTTTTAAAGGCGCAAGTAAACGCCTTGAGAAAATTGCCGAGAGTAAAACAAGCGTCGCCTATAAGGATTTTGCACATTCACCTAGTAAAGTAATAGCGACAACGCAAGCGGTAAAAGAGCAATACAACAACCGAAAGTTAGTGGCATGTTTAGAATTGCATACCTACAGTAGTTTAAATGCCGATTTTTTAAAGGAGTATAAAGGCGCGCTAGATGCCGCCGATGTTGCGGTGGTGTTTTATTCGCCAGACGCTTTAGAAATGAAACAATTAGAGGCCATTTCTCACCAGCAAATTGCCGATGCTTTTAAACGCGAAGACTTAATAATTTACACTAATCCCGAAGATTTTAAAAACTATTTGTTGTCTCAAAATCTAGAGAATACAGCGTTACTATTAATGAGTTCTGGAAATTATGGTGGCTTAGATTTCAACGCGATTAAGGAATTAATTAAGTAAAAAATAGGCATACAACATAAATAAGGGTTCACTTTTCATTTCGAAATCGTGAACCCTTCTTGTTAAGGCGAAATAACGCATCCGTTTTTAAACTACTATCGAACAGAGTGTTAGTTATTAATAAAAAAAATGTAGATTTACTGTATGTCGGAACAGTCATCATCATTTTCAATTAAAAATTGGTCTCAAGACGATAGGCCACGAGAAAAACTATTGCACAAGGGTAAAAGCACGCTAAGTGATGCCGAATTGGTTGCCATTTTAATTGGGTCTGGAAGTCGGGAGGAAAGTGCTGTGGCCTTATGCAAACGTATTTTAGCAAGTTCAAACAACAACTTAAGTCAGTTAGGAAAGTTATCTATTAACCAACTTATGACATTTAAAGGCATTGGAGAAGCGAAAGCCATTTCCATTATTGCCGCTTTAGAGTTAGGGCGACGTCGTAGAGGAGAAGATGCTTTAAAACTCACAAAGATAACATCGAGTGCTTCAGCTTTTGAACTGTTGCAACCTATTATTGGCGATTTACCGCACGAAGAATTTTGGATTATCTATCTCAACAATTCTAATAAAGTAATTCAGAAATCACAATTGAGTAAAGGCGGAATTACAGGCACATTAGTAGATGTAAGGTTGGTTTTAAAAACAGCGCTCGAAGTTGGCGCCACAGGATTATTACTGGCTCATAATCATCCGTCGGGAACATTGAAACCCAGTACTGCCGATAAGCAAATAACCGAGAAATTAAAAATTGCAGCCCAAAGTTTAGACCTTAAAGTCTTAGACCATTTAATTGTTACCGAAACCACCTATTTTAGTTTTGCCGACGAAGGTGTTTTGTAGTAATACGCTTTAAATAGACACAAAAAACAAGTCGCAATGAGTGATTAAAGATTAAGTTATGTATTTTTGAGTCTAAAAATTATAACTATCGGAATGCACCACTAAATGCTCTTAGTTTACACACACAAAATAACACCACGAATAAAATACATATTTAAACAAATATGCACGCGCATATTGGGTATTCCTGTAAGTTTTACAACAACAATTGAAGATTTTATTGCACACGATAGTTTAAAAATGTCGTATGCGCGGCAGTCGTTAGGTAACGAAATATTTGTGCGCTCTCATGAATTATTATTCGAACAAGGGTTAAACGATTGGGAGATAAAGGTGAACGACTGGGAGGAAACTAAATGTTTTTTTCCCAATAACGACCAAAGTGCTTTGCCTTTCGATATTTTTGCGGCTTCCTTTTATCTTATAAGTCGCTACGAAGAGTATTTACCTCATGTAAAGGACGAATTCGGTCGTTTTACAGCCAAGGAAAGTTTAGCTTATAAGCATCAGTTTTTGGAGCAGCCGGTTGTAGATATTTGGGCTTTTAAATTTCTGAAATTGTTAAAACTACAATTCCCAAATTACGACTATCAAAAGCGGAGTTATAAAATAACGCCAGTAATCGATGTGCCAATGGCCTACGATTATAGGTTTAAAGGTATAATGCGCACTGTTGGTGGAACATGTAGAGATCTTTTTGGTTTTAAGTTTAAAGAGATTTACACCCGGTATATGGTAATTTTAGGGTTTCAGAATGATCCTTACGACACCTTTAAATATATTGTAAATCGTCAAAAACATACCACGCATAAGTTTATGTTTTTCTTTTCGGTGGGCGACTTTTCGACTTACAATAAAAACAACAGTATTCAAAAAACGGGCTTTGTATCCTTAATAAAACAAGTGGGAGATTATTGTAGAGTAGGGCTAAAATCTTCATTTTTTGCCTTAGACGATAAGCCCACGTTAAAAATGGAAAAAGAACGGTTAGAACGCATTATTAATCAGGATATTCCTGCCGCAAGACAATCGTATTCTAAATTAAATTTACCAGAATCGTATCGCAATTTAACCGAATTAGAAATTTTAGAAGATTTTACGATGGGTTACATTAATCATGTTGGGTTTAGAGCAGGAACCTGCACCCCTTTTCTTTTCTACGATTTGGACTACGAAATACAAACGCCATTACGTATTAATACCTATCATGTTTTAGATTTTGCGCTATTAAAACATTATTCTTTATTAGACAAAAAAATGATACTTAATCGTATTATTAACGAAGTAAAAAAGGTAGATGGTGAGTTCGTACCCGTGTTTCATAATTATACTTTCGGCAATAGTGAGCGCTGGAGAGGATATAAAGAACTTTTTAATATTATAATAGAATCTACAAATGAGTCATAACATAACAGATGTGTTTTTCGATTTAGATCATACACTTTGGGATTTCGATAAAAATTCCTCTTTAACTTTTGAGATGATTTTTAAAATGAATGATATCAGTCTCAATTTAAACGATTTTATAAGCATTTATGAGCCTATAAATTTAAAGTACTGGAAATTATACCGCGAAGAAAAGGTTGATAAAGTGTCTTTGCGTTACGGTAGATTGAGTGACGCTTTTAAGGCTTTAAACATTACGATTGAAGATGTGGTTATTAATAAATTAGCCGTTGACTATATCACTTATTTAACCAGTTATAATCACATTTTTGAAGGCACTATAGAGCTTTTAGAGTATTTAAAACCAAAATATAATTTGCATATTATAACCAATGGTTTTGGAGAAGCGCAACAGCGTAAATTAGAAAAATCGAATATTAGTCACTACTTTAAAACCGTAACAAATTCTGAAATGGTCGGGGTTAAAAAACCCAATCCTAAAATGTTTCATTTCGCATTAGAGTTGGCAAAGGCTAAAAAAGAATCGAGTATTATGATTGGCGATAATTATGAAGCCGACGTTTTAGGTGCTTTAAATATAGGGTTGGATGCCATTTGTTTCAACTATCATAAAACAGTAATCACCGGTAACGTTAAACAAGTTAATACGCTATTAGAAATAAAATCGCTACTTTAAAAGTGTGAATAATTTATATATAAGAATGAAGAAAATAGTAATTTTTGCCGTGCTTTTTTTAGCAATGTATTCAGGATATGCTCAAAATAATATTAATAATTATAAATATGTCATCGTCCCGAATAGTTATAAATTTTTAAATAGCGCTAACGAATACAGATTAAACGAATTGACCAAGTTCCTATTCGAAAAATACAATTTCGTAACTTTTATGGAAAACGATGCGTTTCCAGACGAAGTAATCTCAAATGGTTGTTTAGCGTTACGCGCTAATGTTTTGGACGATTCTGGTTTTTTCAAAACCATTTTAAAGATAGAACTTAAAAATTGTAAAGGAGATATCGTGTATACAACACTAGAGGGCATTTCTAGAGAGAAAGACCGTGCTGTAGCTTATAATTTAGCTTTACGTGGGGCTTCAAAGTCTTTGGATGGTTTAAATTACAGCTATGCACCAGATGCTAATCAAATTATAATACCATCGGAAACGACTAGAGCGCAAGAGCAAATTAATAGTCTTAAAAAGGAGATAGAAACCTTAAGAGAAGAGAAAATTACAGGAGTAGAAACGACCGAAACGCCACAAACGAATAGAAACGTACTAAAGAAATCTGTTCCACTTCAAACAGTAATTAAAGCTACAGACAGTGCGTCGCTATATGCTCAAGAAATTCCAAATGGTTATCGAGTTGTAGACGAGACTTCAATGGTGGTTTTTACCTTGTGGCAATCAAACTTAAAAGACGTCTTTATTGTAAAAGATAACAATGCTATCGTTTATAAAGAAGCGGGCCTTTGGATCTATTCTTCCGTAGTTAAAGGAAAAACAGTATCAAAAATAATGTCACTACACTTCTAATACCCGTATTTATCTTTCCAGCGGTTTCTTAAAAATTCGCGTTGTCCATTTTCTCTGGCATTATTGCCTGGCGTGTACAACGTGGTGTTTTGTATTTCTTTAGGTAAAAATTCTTGTGGTGCGAAATTATTCTCGTAATTATGCGAATATTTGTAATCTTCGCCGTAACCAATATCCTTCATTAATTTGGTTGGCGCATTTCTAATACCCAATGGAACCGATAAATCTCCTGTGTTTTTAACCAATTGCTGGGCGTCGTTTATGGCCGTATAGGCGGCATTACTTTTTGGAGAACACGCTAAATAAGTAGCGCATTGGCTTAGAATAAGGCGCGATTCTGGATACCCAATGCTCGACACGGCTTGAAAGGTTGTATTTGCAATTACAAGTGCCGTTGGGTTTGCATTACCAATATCTTCACTCGCTAAAATAAGTAATCGGCGGGCAATAAATTTAACATCTTCGCCACCCTCAACCATACGTGCTAAATAGTAAACCGCTGCATTGGGGTCGCTACCACGAATCGATTTTATAAACGCCGAAACAATATCGTAATGCTGCTCGCCAGTTTTATCGTAACGCACCGTGTTGTTTTGTACTTTATCTAATACCGAAGCATTTGTAATGGTAACGGTATCGTTATTTTCTGCAGTAACAATAAGCTCAAAAATATTTAATAATTTTCGTGCATCACCACCAGAAAGCCTTAGTAAAGCTTCGGTTTCCTTTAGGTGAATCGTTTTTTGAGATAAGAGCTCATCTTCGGTAATGGCACGCTTTAAAAGTTGTTCTAAATCGGTTTTCTCAAAGGGATTTAAGATGTAAACCTGACAGCGTGACAATAATGCGGGGATTACCTCAAAACTAGGGTTTTCGGTAGTCGCGCCAATTAAAGTAACCCACCCTTTTTCAACGGCCTGCAATAACGAATCTTGTTGCGATTTGCTAAAGCGATGAATTTCATCTATAAATAGAATCGGGTTTTTCGTTGTAAATAGGCCGCCACTTTGTTTCGCTTTATCGATAACCTCACGCACATCTTTTACGCCGGAGCTAATGGCGCTTAAGGTATAGAACGGACGTTTCGACTCGGTAGCAATAATATTTGCCAAAGTCGTTTTTCCAATACCAGGAGGACCCCATAATATTAACGACGGGATTAAACCTTGTTTTATTTGGCTAGTTAACGCCCCGTTTTCGCCCACCAAATGTTGCTGACTTATATAGTCTGATAAGGTTTTTGGACGTAATCTTTCTGCTAAAGGTGCATTCATAATGCAAAATTAAAGGATTATATTGTAATAAAAAGGGGAGAGGTCAATTAATTTTTAGGGCGTGTTTTTTTTGTCGTTCCTCTCAAAAATAACCGGGCTATCATTACTCAATCTTTTTAAGAAGGTAAAAAGGATTTTAAACAGGCCATTCTATCCCTCACGCAACTGACATTTTAACCTCTGTTTATAAAATGGTAGCTCTTTTGCTATACTGTAACTATGAATAAACCAACCGATCCGTTTAAATTTTCCATAGATGTTATTCTCTATCCGTTATTGTTAGTGCTACTAATATGGCTTGTTTTTTCTATTGAAATCCGTTTTGGTTACCGATTCAATAATTTTGGTATTTATCCTAAAACCTTAAAAGGATTGCGTGGCGTTATCTTTAGTCCGTTTATTCATTCGGGCATAAAACATTTATATTCTAACACCATTCCGTTGTTTGTATTGTCTTCAGCCTTGTTTTATTTTTATAAAGAGGTGGCGTTTAAGGTTATTATTTACGGTATTATTATTTCAGGATTAATAACGTGGGCTATAGGAAGGCCATCGTACCATATAGGTATTAGCGGTTTAATCTATGTGTTATTTAGCTTTAACTTTTTTAAGGGTATTTTTACGAGACATTACCGGCTAATTGCTTTATCGCTATTAGTGATTTTCTTATATGGAAGTATGTTTGTTTATGCGTTTCCGATAGACGAAAAAGTATCTTGGGAAGGCCACACGGCAGGATTAATTACCGGATTTATTTTTGCGTTGTTTTTTAGAAAGAAAATAGCGAAAGTTGCAAAATACGATTGGCAACAGGAGCAGTACAACGCACAAGACGATGAGTTTATGCAACACTTTGATGCCAGTGGTAATTTTGTACCAACAGAAATAGAAGCAGAAAAAGAAAACGTTGCGCTCACAGAGACATCTGCAACGCTATCAAATCAAAATATACGCTACATTTTTAAGGAAAATAAAGAGAATGCGGAAGATAAAGACAACGATTTATAAACGTTGTCTTAACACTTCATATAAAAATACGCCACAGGCAACAGATACATTTAAAGATTCAATATCACCTAATAGGGGTAATTTTGCTTTTGCATCCACTAATTTTAATACCGAAGGGTTAATGCCGCGACCTTCAGACCCCATAATAATTGCGCAAGGCTCTTTTAGAGAAATATCGTAGATAGTATTATCGGTTTTTTCTGTGGCTGCTATTACTTTTATACCCGACGCTTGCATATAGAACATGGCGTCTTTAATGTGGTCTACTTTACAAATAGGAATTTTAAATACTGCACCAGCACTCGTTTTAATGGCATCGCCATTTACGGGAGCGCCCCCTTTTTTCTGAACTATAATACCGTTTACGCCAGTACATTCTGCTGTACGAATAATCGCTCCGAAATTTCTAACATCGCTTATTTGATCGAGCATTAAGAATAGGGGAGTTGCACCACTTGCTATAGTCTTTTCTACTAAAGTTTCTAAGTCGTGAAATGTAATTGGTGATATTTGTGCAACAGCACCTTGATGATTATTTGTAGTTAATTTGTTTAGTTTTTCAATAGGCACGTAAGATGCGTTTACGCCATTTTTTTTAATAGCAAACTCTAGTTCTTGAAATAACTCGCCTTTTAATCCTTTTTGTAAGAATACTTTATCTATTGTACTATTCGCATTTATAGCTTCAATAATTGCTCTTAAACCGAAAATTTGTGTGTCTTTTTCCATCGGCACAAAGATATAAAAAAACCACCTCGAAAAGAGGTGGTTTTAAAAATCTTATTTTATGTTTATTAATGGTTTTCCTTTAAACTAGTTTAAGTTAGTTTTTTCATAAAAATTAAAACATAAAAAAAGAGACTGATTTTCATCAGTCTCTTTTAGTATTAATTAAGTCGTAATTTAAATAACTTATTCAGCAGCTACTAAATTTCCGTCTTTGTCATAAATAGTATATAAACCACCTGATACAACAATTGTTGCAGCTACAATAGTTCCATTACCACCTGGTTCACTTGCAGGATAGTCAGATGTGTAAACATCGTTATATTCTAAAGTAGTAGTAAATGTTCCTGTTTTTCCTAATGTTAATGTTAAAGGAATAGCAAAAGCGTCAATAGGAGTTTTTTCCGTAGTTACCGTCCATAGATCAACTTCAATATTGTAAGTACCATCAGCTAAAACACCAAGAGCATAATCTACTTCTGGACAATCAGCGGTTTCTAATAAACCAACGACATCAAAATCAACGACATCACATAAGTTTTCAGTAAATTCAGAAACGATGATATCCTCGTCGTCACCATCTTCTTCAGTTACAGTTTCTAACCATTCGTAAGTAACGTCCTTGTCCCATTCTAATAGTATAGCTAAACTCTCGGTAGCAATATTTGTAATGTTAACTGTTACCGTAGCATCTGCTAATACCGTACGTACACCTGCTGCAGATATTTTTAAAACAACAGTTTCTGTATCTTCAGCAAAAATATCCATCATTGTGTTAACAGGGATGTCGAAAGAGGTTGCATAAGCAGGAACTGTGATTTCGAAACCGTCACCTGGAATACCAGTGTCAGAATCTGTAGCAGCATCGCCAGCTGTAAAATCTACACCTTGGGTCGCTGTTCCAGAAACAACTTCTATTTTAAACTGAGAGGGCATGTTTATCGCTTTTTCCATTGTAAATGGAATAACATCAGAACCACCTTCAGCAATCGTTAAAGAACTAACAGTTGTAGATGCAGATGTCTTAGGCTGAGTGTCCATTCCATCTAAGTCATCGTCCATACAGCTAAAAAAGCACACTAACGTAAGTGCTAGCAAAGATGATTTTAAACTTGTTTTTAATATGTTTTTCATTTTAATATTTTTAATATTTAATTATTGTTTTACATAAGTCGATTCATATAAACGGTCACCAGATTCAAATGTAATAGTATAAGTGATTACAATGTCTCCAGTAACTGGATCAACAGAACCAGAACCAGATACTTGATTTGAATATAGACTTACTAAATTTTGACTTTCAACATTAATTGTTCCACATACATCTGAAAATGTAAATCCTTCTGTCCCACCAATTGATCCATTAGCAGCCCCAGGACCGTAAGAACCAACGGTTGCAGTTCTAAAAACGTTTACAGATTCCATAGTAATACTTTCAGGTTGTTGGTTCACTAAACCTCCATCACTTACACGTATCGTAGAAACGTCATAAGTAAAGGCGTCTACTTGTGATTGACAACCAACAAAGTTTATTGTTAAAGTGTCATTTAAATCTGATATAACTGAACCAGTTGATGACGTTAAATTTAACTTTAAAAAAGTTGGGGTATCAGGATCTAATCCTCCAGTGTTAATAGTCACAGGAATTGTTCCGAAGTTTTCTCCAGCTGGAATAACAAAAGAGCTACCGCTTAAATTATATTCATTTCCTGCTACTGCAGTCGATGATGGGTCTACTGTAAAAGTAACGGCTACGTCTGATTGAGTAGGGTATCCAGAGTTTCCACCAAGTATACTTACAGGGTAGTTTTTCTCTACTGCCCCTTCATCTACGAAATAACTTTCATTTTCTGTTTTCTTAGCGAAACCAATAAGGTACGCACTATTTTCGATGCCTTGTAATCCTCCTTCATCTTCATCATCTACTAAACAAGAGAAGTTTAGCGCAGATAATGTAAGAACAAGCAATAATATTTTTATGTTTTTCATTTTTCTAAGTTTTAGCAATTTTTAATTAGTTTACGTCCCAGAATAATCTGTCGTTAAACGCTGCTGATCCTGGTTGGTTAGGCACGTTAGCAGAGTTAGAAGAAGATTCTGATGCAGGATATAATAATCTATATGGTAATTTAGATTGTTCTGCAATGATTGGTAATGGAACCGAAGGGAAACCTGTTCTATTGTAATCTATAAAAGATTCCATAGCGTTAATTCCTGTAAGGGCGATCCATTTTTGAGTCATAATAGCTTCAATTTTATTAGTCGAACCTGCATATCCAATTCTATTAGTATTACCAGATGCTGTAATGTATGTCGCTGCAGATCCTGCACCTAATATATCAAACGATGCTTGAATACCTGAATTAAATAATTGCTGAGCGTTACCTGAAATATAAAGTCTTTCAGCAGCTTCTGCTTGTAAGAAGAAACTTTCTGCAGCAGTAAATAAGAAACTATCTTGGTCTGGGCCTTTTAAGAAACCAGGACCTAATTCAGATAATTCTGGTGGAGCAGTAGTATTAGTTGCTCCTTGTTGAACACCCGTTACATTTCCATCATCAGGACCTTGAGTTACTGGCTCGTACATACGTGTAAGTCTTGGGTCAGGTACGTTAGTAGATAAACCATCTTCAGTTTGTGATCCTTTTAAGAATTCAGCTTGGTATTCAGAAGGTACGATAAAATCATTATCGAACGTATCGTTACCTGCTGTATCTTGACCGTAGTTTTCCCAAAATGGATTTAATTGCCCATCAGCGTTAGCGTAACCTGGGTTTATAGTAGCATCAGTCGTTAAAAAGTTAGTATCTAATGCTGCATATTGATCTGCTAAGTAAGACGCTGTTTCAGAATCAGTCGCTGCTAATTCAGATTGTCTTAATAGAATTCTAAGCTTTAAAGTATTAGCTACTTGAATCCATCCATTTGCATCACCAGCAAAAACAGTGTCTTCAACACCTACTGGGTTTGCAGCACTATAGTTGTTTAAAGTACCAATTGCTGTGTTTAATTCTGTGATTAAATCTCTATAAATAGATTTTGAATCATCGTAAGCAGGAGTAAAGTTTTCACCAAATTGTAATGCTTCACTGTAAGGAATATCTCCATATACGTCAGTTAAGAACTGGAAGTAATAAGATTTCAATATTCTAGAGATCGCTTTATGGTTATTGTATTCCGCCCCTTCATAATTTATAATGGCTTGGTAAGTACCCATCCCTGCGTAGATATCTCTCCATATCACAGATCCTGGTCCATAAGTTTGTGTAAAGTTCAATCTGAATTCATCTTGAAAACCACCAGTTACGTTATTAATATCGCCTGCCCATTGGTTCATAAAGATACTTCCAGTTTCGCTACCAGTAACCTCAAATCTATAGCGAGGTGCTTGTATCGCTCCAGCTAACAATAAGTCTGGAGTTACGTTTTCTGTTGTAAACCCTACTTCTGTTTCGTTGATATCTAGGGTACTTTCGCACGCTAATGTAGATACACCTAAAGCAAGAAGTATGAATCCTTTATTAAAATATTTTTTCATTGTTTATTTTTTTTAAAATGTTAAGTTAAGACCTAAACCAAAAGTTCTTGTTGGTGGTAAAGCCGACTGTTCTGTAATACCTTGTGCATTTCCAGTTGAAAATCCAGATTCTGGATCACTATACCCTCTGTTTTCAGATGGTAAAACTGTAAATGGGTTTCTAGCATTAGCACTAATTCTTAAACCTGTAATCATTGTATTCTTTAAGAATTTTTTGTCCAATTCATAAGATAATGATAATTCTCTCACTTTAAATGCAGTGGCATCCACTATGTTGTTTTCTCCAATACTTCTATAGTTACCAAAGAAGTTAATGTAAGAACCAGCTGTGGTTCCTCCAGAAGGCACAGATGTATTCGTTGCATAAACACCAGGAGATGTTTCTACTACAGAGTTTGGCCAAATAAACGCACCACGACCACCTTGAGCAGTTTCAACTGCGTGACCAGACCATGTTATGTTTTCCTTGTGATGAGAATAGAACACATGTCCTGTTCTGTAATCCATAGTAGCAGATAAAGTAAAAGCTTTATACGTAAAATTCGTATTTAAGTTAACGATGTGTTTAGCAGTCGTTCTACCAGCAATTTTTAAACCAGCTGCTTCCGTAGGATTTCCTGCAGAATTAATAATAACTCTTCCTTGAGGATCTCTCTCGTAAGAATTTGTTTGAATTACTGGGAAAGCTTCACCTTCTATAGCAAATACTTCAGCACGCCCTGTGTAACCACCAAGAGATACTTGTTTTGCTTGGTCTGATACTTTAACAACTTCGTTGTCTGTCGTAGAATAGCCTACGTTAACATCCCATTTAAAATCTTCACTCTTTAATACTTTAAGACCTAAATCAAATTCTAAAGCGTATCCTTTAGTTTCTCCAATATTAATTCTTGTATTAGCTAAACCTGAAGCATCTGAAGTATTAATTCTTACAATTTGATCTGTCGTGTTAAAGCTAGAATAACTCGCATCTAAAGTAACACGGTTTTTTAAGAAACCAAGAGATAAACCAACTTCTGCAGTGGTTGTAAACTCAGGCTGAAGAAAAGGATCTGTAATAGTTTGATCTACAACAAAAGAGTTTTGACCGTTAAAAGGGAAACCACCTGCTGTGTTGTACGTTTGCTGAATAGCATAAGGACCAACACCACCATCGTTACCAATTTTCACATAGGCTGCAGTTACTTTCATGTAGTTTAATACATCACCACCAAAATTATCGAATGCTTTAGTAGGGATAAAAGAACCACTTATAGAAGGGTAGAAGAATGATTGGTTAGCTTTATTTAAAGTAGATGACCAGTCATTACGCCCTGTTAATGTTACAAATAAGAAATCTTCGTAACCAAAATCTAAGTTAGCAAAAGCACCAATTCTAGAATTAGAACTTCTATAATCTGTTGTTCTTGGTAAATTATCTCCGAGAAGTTCAGAACTTGGTCCACTAGAAAGGTTAGGAATAGTATAAATACCATCTACCGTTAAACCATTACCACCAGCTCTTACAAAAGCATTTTTAAAGTATTGGTTGTTTAAACCTATGTTAGCTCCAAAAGATATTTTTTCGGTTAACATATAATCTAAATTCATAAAGAAATCGGTATAGTACTGACTACTTCTATCATTACGGATGTCTACCTGAGAAATTAATGATCTATTTCCTCCTGTATTGTCAATGATCTCCTTTGGCTCTGTATAACCATTTTGGTACGATAAACTTTGGCTAGTATTAATTCTAGCATTACTTAATAATTTAAAAGAGATGTTATCGTTTACTTTGTATCCTAAATCTCCAGTTAAACTTAAGTTATTAGACTCTCCTTCAGAACGTTGATTAGCAAGATTCCAGTAAGGATTTGTAAAATAAGCATTCCAGTTTCCTTCGTTTCCAGAGTTTTCAAATGCAGTAACAGGAATGTTTGATGCAGATTGTAATAATTGTGTATTTAAATCACCATTATGTCTTTCAACAGAAGTATTTGTGTAAATAAGATTACCTCCAACACTCCAGTTACCTACAGTTTTACCTGTATTTAAAGTAAGTGTATTTCTTTTTCTTTGATCACCAGGAATAATAAATTCATTCAAGATATTTCTAGCACCTAAAGTAAGGTATCCGTCTTCATCACCAGAAGAGAATAAGATAGAGTTTTGTCTTGTTATACCTGTTTGAAAAAATTCTTTCATACTGTCACTTCCTCTACTTGAGTAAGGAGCCATTACGAACGAACCATCAGCTTGAGGTAATCCAACAGGAACCATTTCTCCGTCAAATTCTGGACCCCATCCACCGTTTTCGTAGATAACGTTTTCGAAACCATTTCCTAAATCCCATCCTTGACCATAACGGGTCTGTTTTTCTGGAACATAAGCGACACTTTCAAAATCGATAGAACTATTCACTTGAATAGTCATTTTTCCACCTTTTGTTGATTTCTTAGTAGTAACTACAATTACACCATTAGAACCTTGCGATCCGTATAATGCAGAACCTGCAGCACCTTTAATTACGTTTAAAGATTCCACTTGGTTTGGATCTAAAGCATTTAAAAAGGTTGTGCTAGAAATTGCACCATCAATAACCACTAAAGCCTCATTGTTACCTGAGATCGAACGGTTACCACGAAGAACAATTCTGCTATCTCCAGAAACACCATTACTAGTTTGAGAAATAGTTAAACCAGATACTTTACCTGATAAACTGTTTACAACACTAGGGTTGTTAGCTTTAGCCAGTTCTTCAGTACTAACAGTTTGATAAACGGTTGTTACCTCGTCTTTCTTACGTTTAATACCTAGCGCCGTAATAACTACCTCGTCGATAGCTGCTACGTCTACTTCCATTGTAAAACTAATTGTGTTAGCTGCACCTACAGTTTTGTCAACGCTCTTATATCCTACAAATGAGTAAGAAATAACATCGCCTGTGCTTGCAGATATCGCGTAGTTTCCGTCGAAATCCGATTGCGTACCACTGGTAGTGCCTTTAATAACAATATTTACTCCAGGTAACGGTAGTCCGTTTTCATCGGAAATCGTTCCTGAAATTGATTTTTCTTGTGCGAACGTGAGTTGCACAACAAACGCTAGAAACAGCGTTAAAATTCCACTAAACTTTGTTTTCATTTTATATTTTATTTGAATTAGTCTAGGCCAAAAATCATAATAAAAAGTTAATAAAACAATATTTATTGGTTAAAATTTCAAAAAACTTTAAAAAAACGTGTATTATTTCTGCAGATACTTAGAAAAAGGAAGATAAACTGAGATGAATATTGGAGTTTGAGAATTCGAATTCCTGAGATTCTGTCTTCCCATTAGCATAATTTAATTTTAATACCCCAGCTCTTGTTATAATACCAAAACCAATACCAAAGCCATATAAGTTGTTTTTTTGTTGGGTAAGTGTATTATTTAATGTCGCATAATCTATAATGCTATGCGCATAGATGGTCTTGCTTAATCGGTAACGGTACTCGGTATTAATCACTGCAAATTTTGTAGCTAACAAACTTTCTTCCGCAAAGCCTCGAATGGAGTTTATACCTCCAAAACGGAATAATTCGTTCTCCAAATGGTTTTTAGTATTTAATAAAGCACCGCTCACTTTAACAAAAAAACTGTTTTGAGCGTTAAATTTAATATTATGAAAGGTCGTTACAGCTAGTTTGGTCTGTTTTTCGCCGGTGTTGTCTCGTGTTCTTTTGCCTAACCCAGCTTCTAATGCGAAATAAGTGTTTATAGGGAAGAGTAGATCGGATGCGTTTCTGTTTTCAAAAGTATATTTCGACGTGTAAAAGTTGGTGGTATAATCGTCGGTAGTCGTAAAAACTGGATTTTTTAATAAACTATTGGAGGTGTAAGTATCAATTCCTAAAAAAAAGCGCGATTTTGTATCTATCTGATAAAATACTTTAGCACTTTGTTTCACGGTAGTAAACGACGAGTCTTTCTTTAAGATGTTTAATTCGAATTCGGTGCCAATAGGAGTGTTAAATAAATAGGGAAGGTTTAAAGCAACATCGAAAGTTTTCTGTTCATTTTCGGTACTCTTATAATGAAGCGCAAAAGATTCGCCAAAATTAAAATTATTATTAAGGTCTAAATTTATAAAACCGTTAAATTCTAGAGTGTTAGTTTCCTCATTGGTACTAAATCCTAAATACCCATCAAAAGCATTGCTTTGGGTTTTTTCAAGATAGAGGTATAAAGTTGTAGAGTCTTTACTAAATAATACCTCTGGGTCTTTAATTTGTTTTGCAAAACGAAGATTGTTTAAACCATTTAGCTTTTTTTTAATGGTTTCTATATTAAAACTTTTTTGAGGGGTTATTTTTAAAAAACGTCTCAAATAGGATTTAGGGAATTTTTCATAGCCTTTAACAACGATCGCATCTAGTTTTCTTTTTTCTGTAGTATTACTAATTTTTAATTCGGCTTGTAGCGTGTTTTTGTTTTTAGCTGAAATGTTTTCAAGGTTTAATTGCGCAAAGGGGAATCCGTTTTTTGAAACTTTAATAGTGAGGAAATCTAAAGTCGCTTCGATGTCTTGAAAGGGAATAGTAAATTCGTTTTCGGTTACTAACTTTGAAATGTGTTTCACCTCCTTAGGATTAATCGTATTCTTATTAAATGTAATCGTGATGTATTCGTATTTTGAATGCAACCGAACTTGATATGCAAACGTACTATCGTTTTTTTTGGAGTTATTAATAAGGGTGTGATTAATATAACCGTCGTTATAAAGAGATTCTTTTAAGCTGCCTAGAGCATCTAAAACCGCAGAGGCCTCTGGAAATTTTTTTAAGGTACTGTAGTTTTTTAAAATCTCAGTAATAGAATCTGTTTCTCCTGTCACTTCTAAGTATAGGTTTTGGGCTACCGACGTTGACGAAAGGATTATAAAAATAATAAGGAATACAAGAGGTTTTTTTTTCACTAACACAGTCATTTTAAACGGGTATAAAATTAATGGAAAAAACTAATGGAATGTTATAAAGAAGCTGTTTTTTT
Source organism: Bizionia saleffrena (assembly GCF_008086175.1). Taxonomy (GTDB): domain Bacteria; phylum Bacteroidota; class Bacteroidia; order Flavobacteriales; family Flavobacteriaceae; genus Bizionia; species Bizionia saleffrena. Next base: position 63,292 of record NZ_VSKM01000008.1, on the reverse strand, counting down.
GAAATTCTATTGAAAATTAATTAGTTATGATTTGAATTATTAATTAAAATGCATACATTTGCACCCCTCTTAAACAGAGGTAACGTAAAATTATATATAAAAATATATGCCAACAATTTCACAATTAGTACGAAAAGGAAGAACCAAAATAACCAAGAAGAGTAAATCGGTTGCCTTAGATTCGTGTCCTCAAAGACGAGGGGTATGTACGCGTGTTTACACAACAACACCAAAAAAACCAAATTCAGCGATGCGTAAAGTAGCGCGTGTAAGGTTAACAAATGGTAAAGAAGTAAATGCTTACATCCCTGGAGAAGGACACAATTTACAAGAGCACTCGATAGTATTGGTTAGAGGTGGAAGGGTAAAAGATTTACCAGGAGTTAGATATCACATTGTTCGTGGCGCTTTAGACACCGCAGGTGTTGAAGGAAGAACGCAACGTAGATCTAAGTATGGTGCAAAACGCCCTAAAAAGTAATTAAAACTTTAAGAAGAAGACATGAGAAAAAAAGCAGCAAAAAAGAGACCGCTTTTACCAGATCCACGGTTTAACGATCAGTTGGTAACACGTTTCGTCAATATGATGATGTGGGACGGTAAAAAGTCAGTAGCTTTTAAAGTATTTTACGATGCAATTGATATCGTAGAGTCAAAGAAAACAGACGAAGAAAAAACAGGTTTAGAAACTTGGAAAGATGCTTTATCTAACGTTATGCCTCACGTAGAAGTACGTAGTCGTAGAGTTGGTGGTGCAACATTCCAGATCCCTAATCCTATTAGAGCAGATCGTAAGGTTTCAACAGCGATGAAATGGTTAATTACCTATTCACGTAAAAGAAATGAAAAATCGATGGCGCAACGTTTAGCTTCAGAGATTTTAGCAGCAGCTAAAGAAGAAGGAGCGGCGGTTAAGAAAAGAGTAGATACTCATAAGATGGCTGAAGCAAATAAAGCATTCTCTCACTTTAGATTTTAATAAGAAATGGCAAGAGACTTAAAATATACAAGAAACATAGGTATTGCTGCTCATATTGATGCTGGTAAAACAACAACAACAGAGCGTATTCTTTTTTACACAGGTGTATCTCATAAAATTGGAGAAGTTCATGATGGAGCTTCTACAATGGACTGGATGGAGCAAGAAGCAGAACGTGGTATTACAATTACGTCTGCCGCAACAACTTGTGATTGGACATTTCCTAAAGAAAATGGAGAGCCAACAGCTGAGGCAGTAGACTATCACTTTAATATTATTGATACTCCTGGCCACGTAGATTTTACTGTAGAGGTAAATCGTTCATTACGTGTGCTAGATGGTTTAGTATTCTTATTTAGTGCTGTTGATGGTGTAGAACCACAATCTGAAACAAACTGGAGATTAGCCGATAATTATAAAGTTCCTAGAATTGGTTTCGTTAACAAAATGGACCGTCAAGGATCAGACTTTTTAGAAGTGTGTCAGCAAGTAAAGGATATGTTAAAATCTAACGCTGTGCCAATAGTTTTAAACATTGGTGAAGAAGAAGATTTTAGAGGTATCGTTGATTTAGTAAAAAACAGAGCTATTGTATGGCATGATGACAACTTCGGATCTACATTTGATGTTGTTGCTATTCCAGAAGAAATGAAAGAGGAAGTACGTAAACATCGTGCCTTCTTAATCGAAGAAGTAGCTAGTTATGATGAAAACTTACTAGAAAAATTCATGGAAGATGAAGATTCTATTACAGAAGAAGAAGTGCACGCTGCACTTAGAGCTGCTGTAATGGATATGGCAATCATTCCTATGATCTGTGGGTCGTCATTTAAAAATAAAGGTGTACAATTTTTATTAGATGCTGTTTGTCGTTACTTACCTTCTCCTATGGATAGAGAAAGTGTAATAGGAGTTAACCCAAACACAGATAAAGAAGAAAGACGTAGACCAGATATTAAAGAGCCTTTTGCTGCTTTAGCGTTTAAAATTGCTACCGATCCTTTCGTAGGACGTTTAGCATTCTTTCGTGCGTATTCAGGTCGTTTAGATGCTGGTTCGTACATCTTGAATAACCGTTCAGGTAAAAAAGAGCGTATTTCTCGTATCTACCAAATGCACGCCAACAAACAAATTGCTATTGATTATATCGAGGCAGGAGATATTGGAGCGGCAGTAGGGTTTAAAGATATTAAAACGGGTGATACGATGTCTGATGAGAAACATCCTATTGTTTTAGAGTCTATGGACTTTCCAGATCCAGTAATTGGTATCGCGGTAGAGCCAAAAACTAAAGCAGATGTTGATAAATTAGGTATGGCGTTATCTAAATTAGCTGAAGAAGATCCTACGTTTACAGCACGAACTGATGAAAATTCAGGTCAGACAATTATATCAGGAATGGGTGAGCTTCACTTAGATATCATTGTAGACCGTTTACGTCGTGAGTTTAAAGTGGAAGTAAACCAAGGTCAGCCACAGGTTGAATACAAAGAAGCTATTACACAAGTTGCGGAACACAGAGAAGTTTACAAAAAACAATCTGGTGGTCGTGGTAAGTTTGCCGATATTGTATTTACTATTGGACCAGCAGATGAAGGTGTTGTTGGATTACAGTTCTTGTCTACAATTAAAGGTGGTAACGTTCCTAAGGAATTTATCCCTTCTATTGAAAAAGGATTTAAAATGGCTATGGTTAATGGACCACTTGCAGGTTACGAAGTAGATTCAATGAAAGTAACTTTAAAGGATGGATCTTACCATGATGTCGATTCGGATCAATTATCATTCGAATTAGCAGCTAAATTAGGATTTAAAAATTCTGCAAAAGCAGCAAAAGCTGTTATACTGGAACCTATTATGAAACTTGAGGTAATTACTCCTGAAGAAAATATGGGTGACATAGTAGGAGATTTAAACCGTCGTCGTGGACAATTAAGTGATATGGGAGACAGAGCCGGAGCAAAAACTGTAAAAGCGACTGTACCTTTATCAGAAATGTTTGGTTATGTAACAACATTAAGAACATTGTCTTCAGGACGTGCAACATCAACAATGGAGTTTTCACATTACGCTGAAACCCCTTCAAATATATCAGAAGAAGTAATCAAAGCTGCTAAAGGCACTGAATCGTAAATCTTAAGGAAATGAGTCAAAAAATAAGAATAAAATTAAAATCTTACGATTATAATTTAGTAGACAAGTCTGCTGAGAAGATTGTAAAGACAGTAAAAAGTACAGGAGCTGTAGTGACAGGGCCAATCCCGTTACCAACTCATAAGAAAATTTTTACTGTATTACGTTCACCACACGTAAATAAGAAATCAAGAGAACAATTTCAATTAAGCTCTTACAAGAGATTATTAGATATTTACTCTTCATCTTCTAAAACAATTGACGCTTTAATGAAACTTGAATTACCAAGTGGCGTAGAAGTTGAGATTAAAGTTTAAGTAAAATAGTCCGCAGGTAACACTTAAGACGCTTATTTAAAATAACCTAAATTTATTTAGGGTATCTAAGAAGAGATTTCTATTTTTGCAGAAATCTACATGTCCTTAACGACTGGTTAAGGAAAAACGGTAAAAATACAATTCAAGGCTGAAAATGTATTTTCGGCCTTGTATTTTAATAAGGGTTAAGTCGCGACTTAATCACAGAAAAAATAAAATGGACAAATCGCGAGTTGTCTATAATATAATAAACAATAATTATGTCTGGGTTAATTGGAAAAAAAATCGGTATGACCAGCATCTTCGACGAGAATGGAAAGAATATTCCATGTACAGTAATCGAAGCTGGACCATGTATCGTTACCCAAGTCAGAACTGAAGAAGTTGATGGCTATGGAGCTGTTCAACTTGGTTTCGATGACGCGACAGAAAAAAGTGCTACTAAAGCAGACCTAGGTCACGCTAAAAAGGCAGGAACTTCTGTAAAACGCAAAATCGTAGAATTTCAAGGTTTTGATAAGGAGTACAATTTAGGTGATGCAATCACTGTAGAGCATTTCACAGAAGGTGAATTTGTAGATGTTTCAGGAACATCAAAAGGTAAAGGATTTCAAGGGGTTGTAAAACGTCATGGTTTCGGTGGTGTAGGTCAAGCTACTCACGGTCAACATAACCGCTTAAGAGCACCTGGATCAATTGGAGCTGCATCTTATCCAGCACGTGTATTCAAAGGAATGCGTATGGCAGGAAGAATGGGTGGAGACTCAGTAAAAATTCAAAATTTAAGAGTTTTAAAAGTAGTTGCTGAAAAGAACCTACTTGTTGTTAAAGGGTGTGTACCTGGACACAAAAACGCTTATGTAATTATTAGAAAGTAATGGAAATAGCAGTTTTAGATATAAACGGAAAAGAAACAGGTAGAAAGGCAAACCTTTCTAACAGTGTTTTTGCTATAGAGCCTAATAATCACGCTGTATATTTGGATGTTAAACAATATTTAGCAAACCAAAGACAAGGAACTCACAAATCGAAAGAAAGAGCTGAGATTTCTGGAAGTACACGTAAGATTAAGAAGCAAAAAGGAACAGGTACTGCAAGAGCAGGTAGTATTAAGTCTGGTGTGTTTAGAGGTGGTGGACGTATGTTCGGCCCAAGACCTAGAAGCTACACAATGAAACTTAATAAAACGTTGAAGCGTTTAGCACGTAGATCGGCATTGAGTATCAAAGCGGGTGAGAAGTCAATTATGGTATTAGAAGATTTTAATTTCGACGCACCAAAAACAAAAAACTTCACTAACGTATTAAAGGCTTTAGACTTACAGAATAAAAAATCTCTGTTTGTGTTGGGTGATTCAAATAATAATGTATATTTGTCTTCACGTAATTTAAAAGGTTCTGAAGTTATAACTAGTTCAGAATTAAGCACTTACAAGATTTTAAATGCAAGTAGAGTAATCCTTTTAGAAGGTGCTTTAGAAGGAATTGAAACGAATTTAAGTAAATAGAGAAACAATGAGTATCTTAATTAAACCTATAATCACAGAAAAAGCAACTGCAAACAGTGAGTTAAACAACTGCTTCAGTTTTTTCGTGAATACCAAGGCGAACAAGGTAGAAATTAAAAAAGCGGTGGAAGCTGCTTATGGCGTTTCTGTTGAAAAAGTTCGTACTATAAATGTCCGTCCAGATAGAAAAACTAAGTTTACAAAAACTGGTATTCAACATGGTAAAACAAATGCTCTTAAAAAAGCAATTGTACAACTGGCGGAAGGTGAGATAATTGATTTATACACTAACATGTAATTAAAAACAAATGTCAGTAAGAAAATTAAAACCAATCACACCAGGACAGCGATTTAGAGTAGTAAATGGATTTGACGCCATCACTACTGATAAGCCGGAGAAGAGTTTATTAGCTCCGAAAAAACGTTCAGGTGGAAGAAACAGTCAAGGTCGTATGACTATGCGCTACATAGGTGGTGGTCATAAGAAAAGGTACCGTATCATTGATTTCAAAAGAAACAAAGTAGGAGTTCCTGCTGAAGTGAAATCAATTCAATACGATCCTAACCGAACAGCGTTTATTGCGTTGTTAAATTACCAAGATGGTGAGAAAACTTATGTCATTGCTCAAAATGGCTTACAAGTTGGACAAACCGTGGTTGCAGGCGAAGGTAGTGCTCCAGAAATTGGAAACGCTATGCCTCTAGCGACTATTCCCTTAGGAACTATTATATCTTGTGTTGAATTACGTCCAGGTCAAGGAGCTGTTATGGCTCGTAGCGCTGGATCATTTGCACAATTAATGGCAAGAGACGGTAAATTTGCATCTATTAAATTACCATCAGGTGAAACAAGATTAATCTTGGTTACGTGTATGGCGACAATAGGAGCAGTATCTAACTCAGATCATCAATTATTAGTTTCAGGAAAAGCTGGTAGAAGTAGATGGTTAGGTAGAAGACCGCGTACAAGACCAGTAGTAATGAACCCAGTCGATCATCCAATGGGTGGTGGTGAAGGTAAATCTTCTGGTGGACATCCACGTTCTAGAAATGGAATACCTGCTAAAGGTTATAGAACCCGTTCTAAAACAAAAGCGAGTAATAAATATATTGTAGAACGTAGAAAGAAATAAGATATGTCAAGATCACTAAAAAAAGGACCTTACGTTCATTATAAGCTAGAGAGAAAAGTTGCTGCTAACGTAGAAGTTAACAAAAAGACAGTAATTAAAACATGGTCTAGAGCCAGTATGATTACTCCAGATTTTGTTGGACAAACAATAGCAGTGCATAACGGTCGCCAATTCGTACCTGTTTACGTAACAGAGAATATGGTAGGTCACAAGTTAGGAGAATTTTCACCAACAAGATCTTTTAGAGGTCACTCTGGTGCTAAAAATAAAGGTAAAAAGTAGTAAGCTATGGGAAGTCGTAAAAAACAAATGGCAGACGCTATCAAGGAAGGTAAAAAGCAAATCGCTTTTGCAAAACTTAATAACTGTCCTACATCACCGAGAAAAATGCGTTTAGTAGCCGATTTAGTAAGAGGTGAACGCGTAGAAAAAGCACTTAACATTTTAAAGTTTAGTTCTAAAGAAGCATCAAATCGTTTAGAAACGTTGTTAGTATCAGCTATCGCTAACTGGCAAACAAAAAACGAAGACGAAAGCATCGAAGAAGCAGAACTTTTTGTTAAGGAGATTACAGTGGATGGCGGATCAATGTTAAAAAGATTGCGTCCAGCGCCACAAGGTCGTGCACACAGAATTAGAAAACGTTCTAACCACGTAACAATTGTGGTAGGAGCTAAAAACAATACACAAAGCTAAGATAGATATGGGACAAAAGACAAATCCAATCGGGAATCGCTTAGGAATTATCAGAGGATGGGAATCTAACTGGTATGGGGGAAACGATTATGGTGATAAACTTGCCGAAGACGATAAGATCAGAAAATACGTTCACGCGCGTTTATCTAAAGCTAGTGTAAGTAGAGTAATTATCGAAAGAACTTTAAAACTTGTAACCGTTACTATCACAACGGCTCGTCCAGGTATCATTATTGGTAAAGGCGGTCAAGAGGTAGACAAGTTAAAAGAAGAACTTAAGAAAATTACTGGTAAAGAAGTTCAGATTAATATTTTTGAAATAAAAAGACCTGAGCTTGACGCATTCTTAGTAGCCTCAAGTGTTGCCCGTCAAATTGAGAACAGAATCTCTTACAGACGTGCAATTAAAATGGCTATCGCGGCAACAATGCGTATGAACGCTGAAGGAATTAAGATCCAAATTAGTGGTCGTTTAAATGGCGCTGAAATGGCGCGTTCTGAACACTACAAAGAAGGACGTATTCCTTTATCAACTTTTAGAGCCGATATTGACTATGCACTTGTTGAGGCACATACTACTTATGGTAGATTAGGTGTTAAAGTGTGGATCATGAAAGGTGAAGTATATGGTAAAAGAGAACTTTCTCCTCTTGTTGGATTATCTAAGAAGCAAGGAAAAGGTGGGCGTGCAAGTGGAAATAATAAAAACCAATCTCGTCGTAGAAAGTAATTTTTTAAAGAAAAGAAAAAATGTTACAGCCTAAAAGAACAAAATTTCGTAAAATGCAAAAAGGCCGTATGAAGGGGAACTCGGGAAGAGGAACCCAACTTTCAAACGGTACCTTTGGAATAAAATCACTAGATTCGAACTTTTTAACTTCGCGTCAAATAGAAGCAGCTCGTATTGCAGCTACTCGTCACATGAAAAGAGAGGGGCAACTTTGGATTAAGATATTTCCAGACAAGCCTATTACAAAGAAACCTCTAGAAGTACGTATGGGTAAAGGTAAAGGAGCCGTAGAATATTGGGCAGCAGTAGTTAAACCAGGTAGAATACTTTTCGAAGTAGGAGGAGTGTCGTTAGAAGTTGCTAAAGAAGCGCTTCGATTGGCAGCCCAAAAATTACCTGTAAAAACTAAGTTTTTAACCGCTAGAGATTACGAAGCATAATTTATTTGATGTTATGAAACAATCAGAAATTAAAGAATTATCTGTAGCTGAGTTACAAGAGAAACTTAGCGAAACAAAAAAGAGTTATTCAGACCTTAAAATGGCACATGCAATATCTCCTTTAGAGAACCCAATTCAATTACGCTCTGTAAGACGTGATGTAGCGAAATTGGCAACAGAAATAACTAAAAGAGAATTACAATAATTCTGCTTAATGATGGAAAAAAGAAACTTAAGAAAAGAACGTATAGGAGTAGTTACTAGTAACAAAATGCAAAAATCAATTGTAGTTGCTGAAGTGAAAAAAGTAAAACATCCTATGTACGGTAAATTCGTGTTAAAGACAAAGAAATATGTTGCGCACGATGAAACAAACGACTGTAACATTGGAGATACAGTAAAGATCATGGAAACACGACCTTTAAGTAAATCTAAATGTTGGAGATTAGTTGAAATAATTGAAAGAGCGAAGTAATTATGGTACAACAAGAATCAAGACTAAAAGTAGCAGATAACACTGGGGCAAAAGAAGTATTAACTATACGTGTTCTAGGTGGTACTAAAAGAAGATATGCTTCTGTAGGAGACAAAATTGTTGTTACAGTTAAAGAATCGACTCCTAATGGAAACATTAAAAAAGGAGCCGTTTCAACAGCAGTAGTTGTTCGTACTAGAAAAGAAGTGAGACGTCCAGACGGATCTTATATAAGATTTGATGATAACGCTTGTGTCCTTTTAAACCCTACAGGGGAAATGAGAGGAACGCGTGTTTTTGGACCGGTTGCTAGAGAACTTCGTGATAAACAATTCATGAAAATTGTATCATTAGCACCAGAAGTGCTTTAATTGATAAATCAGATGACAAAGCTTAAAATAAAATCAGGGGATACTGTAAAAGTAATAGCTGGAGATCACAAAGGATCTGAAGGTGTTGTACAAAAAGTATTGACAGATAACAACAAAGCGATCGTAGAGGGTATTAATATGGTTAAAAAACATACTAAACCTAGCGCGCAAAATCCTCAAGGAGGAATCGTGGAAAAAGAAGCTCCAATTCAAATCTCTAACCTATCACTGTTAACTTCGAAAGGAGAAGCGACACGTGTAGGTTACAGAGTAGAAGGAGATAAGAAAGTAAGATTTTCTAAAAAATCTAATGAAGTAATATAGTTATGGCATATACACCTAGACTCAAAGAAGAGTATAAAAGCAAAATAATTGCAACTCTTACAGAAGAATTTGGTTATAGTAATGTAATGCAAGTACCAAAACTAACTAAGATAGTTTTATCTAAAGGTGTTGGTGCTGCAGTAGCAGACAAAAAGTTAGTGGATCACGCAGTGGAGGAACTAACGTCTATAACAGGACAAAGAGCTATTTCAACGTTGTCTAAAAAGGATGTTGCAACATTTAAATTACGTAAAGGAATGCCAATTGGCGCTAAAGTAACTTTACGTGGTGAAAAAATGTACGACTTTTTAGACCGTTTAATTACTTCAGCCTTGCCTCGTGTAAGAGATTTTAATGGAATTAAAGCAACTGGATTCGACGGTAGAGGTAACTACAATTTAGGAGTTACTGAGCAAATTATTTTTCCAGAGATAAATATTGACAAAGTTAATAAAATCTCAGGAATGGATATTACATTTGTAACAACAGCCGATACGGATAAAGAAGCAAAATCATTATTAACTGAATTAGGGTTACCTTTTCAAAAAAACTAAGTTATGGCTAAAGAATCAATGAAAGCCCGCGAGGTGAAAAGAGCTAAAACAGTAGCTAAATATGCAGAGAAACGTAAAGCTTTGAAAGAAGCTGGAGATTACGAAGCATTACAAAAGTTGCCAAAAAACGCCTCACCTGTACGTCTACACAATAGATGCAAATTAACGGGTAGACCAAGAGGTTATATGCGTACATTTGGTCTTTCTCGTGTAATGTTTAGAGAAATGGCGAACCAAGGATTAATACCAGGAGTTAGAAAAGCAAGCTGGTAGAATTATAAATTGGACTAAGGTTTAAGAAGCAAACTTAAAAACCAAGTCCGCAAATAAATACACATGTATACAGATCCAATTGCAGATTACCTTACTAGAGTTAGAAACGCTGTGCGTGCTAACCATAGAGTAGTTGAAATACCTGCATCAAATTTAAAAAAGGACATTACTAAGATATTATTCGATCAAGGATATATTTTAAGTTATAAGTTCGATGATTCAAAAGTACAAGGAACTATTAAAATAGCTCTTAAGTATAATAAGGATACTAAAGAACCTGTAATTAGAAAGATCCAAAGAATAAGTAAACCTGGTTTACGTAAATATTCTAGTTCAAGCGACTTACCACGTATTCTTAACGGTCTTGGTATTGCCATAGTTTCAACATCTCACGGTGTTATGACAGGTAAACAAGCAGAAAGAGAAAATGTTGGTGGTGAAGTTTTATGTTACGTTTACTAATCTAAAAAAGGAGAAGAAATGTCAAGAATAGGAAATAATCCAGTAGTAATTCCAGAAGGGGTTACTGTAGAAGTAAAAGATAACGTAATCACAGTAACAGGAAAATTGGGAGAATTAACTCAAAATTTCAATGCTGTAGATTTAAAGGTTGAAGAAGGAAAAGTTATAGTTACACGTACATCTGATATTAAAGATCACAAAGCCAAACATGGTTTATTCAGAGCTTTAGTAAATAATATGATAGAAGGAGTTTCTAAAGGTTGGACTAAAGAACTAGAACTAGTAGGTGTTGGTTACAGAGCAAGTAACCAAGGACAAAAACTAGAAATGGCTTTAGGGTTTTCTCACAACATTGTTTTGAGTATAGCACCAGAAGTATCAGTTGAAACAGTTTCAAATAAAGGTAAAAATCCAATTATCAAATTAACTTCTCATGATAAGCAATTGGTAGGGCAAATCGCAGCGAAGATTCGCGGCTTTAGACCACCAGAGCCTTACAAAGGAAAAGGAATTAAATTTGTAGGTGAAGAGTTAAGAAGAAAAGCAGGTAAATCAGCTTAATAATTAAGTTATGGCGTTAACAAAAAACGAAAGAAGAATAAGAATTAAAAACAGAATTCGTAAAATTGTCTCTGGTACTGAATCAAAGCCAAGATTATCTGTTTTTAGAAGTAATAAAGAAATTTATGCTCAATTGGTCGATGACGTAACTGGTAAAACTATCAGCGCGGCATCTTCAAGAGATAAAGACATTAGTGCTGCAACAGGAGGCAAAGCTGATATCGCTACTTTGGTAGGTAAATCGGTTGCTGAAAAAGCTTTGAAGGCAGGTGTAGAAACAATCGCTTTTGATAGAGGCGGTTATTTATATCACGGTAGAGTAAAATCATTAGCTGAAGGAGCTAGAGAAGCAGGACTTAAATTCTAAGAAATTATGTATCATAAATACAAAAGTGCAGAGTTAGTAAAACCAAGTGGATTAGATCTTAAAGATCGTTTAATTGGTGTACAAAGGGTAACAAAGGTAACTAAAGGGGGTAGAGCTTTCGGTTTCTCGGCAATTGTTGTTGTAGGAGACGAAGCAGGAGTAGTAGGTCACGGTTTAGGTAAATCTAAAGATGTAGCTAGTGCAATTGCTAAAGGCATCGAAGACGCTAAGAAAAACTTAGTACGTATTCCTTTAGTGAAAGGAACATTACCACACGAACAAAAAGGTAAGTTTGGTGGAGCGAGAGTAAACATTATTCCTGCAGCGCCTGGTACAGGGGTTATCGCTGGTGGAGCTGTAAGAACAGTTCTTGAGGCAGTAGGAGTACATGATGTTTTATCTAAATCACAAGGTTCATCAAACCCACATAACGTAGTAAAAGCAACTTTTGATGCTTTACTACAGTTAAGAGATGCGAAAACAATTGCTCGTGAAAGAGGGATTTCTTTAGAAAAAGTTTTTAACAGTTAATATTTAAAGCAATGGCAAAAATAAAAGTAACAAAAGTTAAAAGCGCAATCAATCGTACTAAAACTCAGAAGCAAACTTTAGTAGCTTTAGGTCTTAAAAAGATTGGGCAAACTGTAGAGCACGATAACACTTCTAGTATACTAGGAATGGTAAGAAAAGTAAATCACTTAGTTTCTGTTGAGGAAGCTTAAAAAACAATACTGAAAAATGGATTTAAGTAATTTAAAACCTGCAGAAGGTTCAGTTAAAACTCAAGGTAAAAGAATAGGTAGAGGACAAGGTTCTGGTAAAGGTGGTACTGCAACACGTGGTCACAAAGGAGCTAAATCTCGTTCTGGTTATTCTAAGAAAGTTGGATTTGAAGGAGGGCAAATGCCACTTCAAAGACGTGTACCTAAGTTTGGCTTTACAAATATCAACAGAGTAGACTATCAAGGTGTTAACTTAGATACTTTACAGAAATTAGTTGATGAGAAAAAAATCGAAAGTACATTAGATTTTGGAACGCTAGTAGATTTAGGATTAGTTGGTAAAAACGAACTAGTTAAAATTTTAGGACGAGGCGAATTAAAATCAAAACTTAATGTAACAGCTCATAAATTTACTGCTTCAGCAAAAGCTGCAATTGAAGCTGCTGGTGGAGAAGCTGTAACTTTATAAGACCAATTTAGAGTATGAAATTTATAGAGACTTTAAAAAATGTTTGGAAAATTGAAGAACTAAGAAATAGAATCATAGTTACACTAGGTCTATTATTAGTTTACCGTTTTGGAGCCCAAATCGTTTTACCGGGAATCGATGCCGCACAGTTGGAAAACTTACAGAGCGGTACCGAAAATGGTATTATGGGGTTACTAAATGCGTTTACAGGGGGAGCTTTTGCTAATGCTTCTGTATTTGCATTAGGTATTATGCCTTATATATCCGCTTCAATTGTAGTACAGTTAATGGGAATAGCAATTCCTTATCTACAAAAACTACAAAAAGAAGGGGCTAGTGGTCAGAAAAAAATTACTCAAATTACACGATGGTTAACCATAGCAATTTGTTTAGTGCAAGCGCCAGGTTATTTAGCGAGTTTAAGTACTATGTTTGGTATCCCTGAATCGGCCTTCTTATTAGGTCAAGGAGGGGTGTTCTACTTCTCTTCTATAGTTATCTTAGTAACAGGGTGTGTATTCGCAATGTGGTTAGGAGAAAAAATTACAGATAAAGGAATTGGTAATGGTATTTCATTATTAATTATGGTAGGTATTATTGCAAATATGCCTAAGTCATTTTTACAAAATGCAGTATCTAGAATAGAGACTGGTAATAACGTAATGATGATTCTTTTTGAATTGGTAATTTGGATGGCTATTATTTTAGGATGTGTAATGTTAGTAATGGCTGTTAGAAAAATAGCTGTTCAATATGCAAGAAGATCTGCAACTGGAGGCTATGAGAAAAACGTGTTTGGTGGAGCAAGACAATTTATACCTTTAAAGCTGAATGCTTCAGGAGTTATGCCCATTATTTTTGCTCAAGCGATTATGTTTGTTCCAGGTTTAATTGGGAGTTCGTCTTTCTTAGAAGGGACTGCAACTGGACAATGGATGCAAGCTAATTTCTCAGACATATTTGGACTATGGTACAACATTTTATTTGCTTTCTTAATTATAGTTTTTACTTATTTTTATACGGCAATTACGGTACCAACAAATAAAATGGCAGACGATTTAAAAAGAAGTGGAGGTTTTATTCCAGGCATTCGTCCGGGTTCTGAAACATCTGAATATCTTGATAAAATTATGTCACAAATCACCTTACCAGGTTCTATATTCTTGGCACTAATAGCTGTGTTCCCGGCGTTTATAGTTAAGTTGTTAAACGTACAATCTGGATGGGCTCTATTTTTTGGTGGTACATCATTATTAATTTTGGTTGGAGTTGCAATTGACACTATGCAACAAGTAAATTCTTACTTGTTAAATAGACACTATGATGGCTTGATGAAAACTGGTAAAAATAGAAAAGCAGTAGCTTAAATATTATACTATGGCAAAACAAGCAGCAATAGAACAAGACGGAACAATTATAGAAGCATTATCTAATGCTATGTTTCGTGTTGAATTAGAAAATGGTCACATTGTGACTGCACATATATCCGGTAAAATGCGTATGCATTATATTAAATTATTACCAGGTGATAAAGTAAAATTAGAAATGAGCCCTTACGATTTAAGTAAGGCTCGCATAACTTATAGATACTAATTACGATGAAAGTAAGAGCATCAGTTAAAAAAAGAAGTGCAGATTGTAAAATCGTGCGTAGAAAAGGTAGACTTTACGTCATTAACAAAAAGAATCCTAGATTCAAACAAAGACAAGGGTAATTATGGCAAGAATTGCAGGTGTAGACATACCAAAACAGAAAAGAGGAGTGATTTCATTAACTTACATCTATGGTGTAGGGGGAAGTAGAGCTCAAGAGATTTTATCAACGGCTAATGTTGATGAGAACATCAAAGTACAAGATTGGACAGATGAGCAAATTGGAGCGATCCGTGAAGCTGTTGGAACTTTTACTATTGAAGGTGAATTACGTTCTGAAACTCAAATGAACATTAAGCGATTAATGGATATTGGATGTTACAGAGGTATACGTCATAGAGCGAGTCTTCCATTGAGAGGGCAACGTACTAAAAACAACTCTAGAACTAGAAAAGGTAGAAGAAAAACAGTTGCCAATAAGAAAAAAGCAACTAAATAATAAGTAGTATGGCAAAGACAAATACTAAAAGCATAAAAAAACGTAAAGTTATAATTGACGCGGTTGGGGAAGCTCACATTACTGCTTCTTTTAACAACATTATTGTGTCTTTAACAAATAAGAAAGGTGACGTTATATCATGGTCATCTGCTGGTAAAATGGGATTCAGAGGTTCTAAAAAGAACACACCTTACGCAGCTCAATTAGCTGCAGAAGATGCATCTGGAGTTGCTAAAGAAGCCGGACTTAAAAAAGTTAAAGTTTATGTAAAAGGACCAGGTAACGGTAGAGAATCTGCTATCCGTTCTATCCATAATGCAGGAATTGAAGTAACAGAAATTATTGATGTTACGCCTTTACCTCACAATGGATGTCGCCCTCCTAAACGTAGAAGAGTATAATTTATTCAGAAAAATGAATTAATATCAATTATAATTAATTTATAGTTGGTATTAATTTTTTATGTTTAAATTTGCAAATTATAAAAATAATCAAGTATTAATAAGAGAACAACGATTATCGAAGGATAAGATTAAGACCTTAATTCATAATCACTCTTTAAAAAACAATTAGAAATGGCAAGATATACTGGTCCTAAAACTAAAATAGCACGTAAATTTGGCGAAGCTATTTTTGGAGACGATAAAGCTTTCGAGAAAAGAAATTACCCTCCAGGTCAACACGGTAACGCAAGAAGACGTGGAAAAAAATCTGAATATGCAATCCAATTAATGGAAAAGCAAAAAGCTAAATATACTTACGGTATTTTAGAAAAACAATTCAGAAATATGTTTAAAAAAGCTACAGCATCTCCTGGAATTACAGGTGAAGTTTTATTACAATTATGTGAGTCTAGATTAGACAACGTTGTATTTAGAATGGGTGTTGCACCTACACGTAGCGCAGCAAGACAGTTAGTTTCTCACAGACACATTACTGTAAATGGTGAGTTAGTAAACGTACCATCTTACAACTTGAAAAGTGGAGATGTTGTTGCGGTTAGAGAAAAATCAAAATCACTTGACACTATAGATAGATCTTTATCTAGCTCAAGTAACGTATACGAGTGGATTACTTGGAATAACGACACGAAACAAGGAACTTACGTTTCTATTCCTGCTAGAATCCAAATCCCAGAAAACATCAATGAGCAATTCATAGTCGAATTATACTCTAAATAATAACTGATAGAAATCGCAAATATGGCAGTATTTAATTTTCAGAAGCCCGATAAAGTAATCATGATTGATTCTACCGACTTCGAAGGTAAATTTGAATTTAGACCTTTAGAACCAGGTTACGGATTAACAATAGGGAATGCTCTTAGAAGAGTTTTACTATCTTCTCTTGAAGGATTTGCAATTACATCAGTTAGAATCGAAGGTGCAGACCACGAATTCTCAACACTTGCTGGTGTAGTAGAAGATGTGACTGAAATGATTTTGAATTTAAAACAAGTACGTTTTAAAAGACAAATTGAAGATGTTGATAACGAATCTGTTTCAATTTCTATTTCAGGACAAGATCAAATAACAGCTGGTGACTTTCAGAAATTTATCTCAGGATTCCAAGTATTAAATACAGATTTAGTTATTTGTAACTTAGAATCTAAAGTTAATTTTAATATGGAACTTACTATCGAAAAAGGTAGAGGTTATGTTCCTGCAGAAGAAAATAAGAAAGCTTCAGCGCCAATTGGAACGATCTTTACAGATTCGATTTATACGCCTATAAAAAACGTAAAATACAGTATCGAGAACTACCGAGTAGAACAAAAGACAGATTACGAAAAACTAGTTTTCGAGATCCAATCAGACGGATCTATATCGCCTCAAGATGCTTTAACTGAAGCAGCCAAAACGTTAATTCACCACTTTATGTTATTCTCAGATGAGAGAATAACATTAGAAGCTGATGAAATAGCGCAAACTGAAACTTACGATGAAGAATCGCTTCATATGAGACAGTTGCTTAAAACAAAATTAGTTGATATGGATTTATCTGTACGTGCACTAAACTGTTTAAAAGCTGCGGAAGTAGATACTTTAGGAGACTTAGTATCATTCAATAAAAATGATTTAATGAAGTTCCGTAACTTTGGTAAAAAATCATTAACAGAACTAGAAGAACTAGTAAATGTTAAAGGTTTAAACTTCGGAATGGACTTATCAAAATATAAACTAGATAAAGATTAAAACATCATATTTTGCTCCTCTATAACGAGTAGTAGCAAGATGGTGATTAAAACTAAATGTCATGAGACACGGAAAAAAAGTAAACCACTTAGGGAGACAAACAGCGCATAGAAAAGCAATGTTAGCAAATATGGCTTGTTCTTTAATACAACACAAACGTATTAATACTACTGTAGCTAAAGCTAAAGCTTTAAAGCAATTTGTTGAACCTATGATCACAAAATCTAAAGAAGATACAACACACAACAGACGTATTGTTTTTTCTAGATTAAGACAAAAAGAGGCCGTTACAGAATTATTTAGAGATGTAGCAGCTAAGGTAGGTGATCGTCCAGGTGGATACACACGTATTATTAAGTTAGGAAATCGTTTAGGAGATAACGCTGATATGGCAATGGTAGAATTAGTTGATTACAACGAAATCTATAATGCTGGTAAAGCTGAAAAGAAAACGACGCGTAGAAGTAGAAGAGGAGGTAAAACTCAACCAGCTGCAGATACGGCTTCTAAAGCTTCTAACGAAGAAGAAGAATAAAAATGTTAATAAGCATTTAAAATAAAAGGATAAACTATTTTAGTTTATCCTTTTTTTTATGCAATTTTGTCAAACTTTTGGAATCAATGAAATATCAAAAACTTAAAAAAGCAATTGTCTTACTCGCAGATGGCACTATTTTTCATGGTAAAGCTGTAGGTAGAGAGGGTAGCGCTGTTGGTGAAGTATGTTTTAATACCGGCATGACAGGATATCAAGAAATTTTTACGGATCCGTCTTACTTCGGTCAGCTATGTGTAACTACCAATGCACATATTGGTAACTATGGTGTTACTAAAAACGATGTAGAATCAGATTCTATAAAAATCGCTGGTTTAATTTGTAAAAACTTTAGTTACGATTATTCAAGAGATATCGCAACAGGCTCATTAGAAGACTTCCTAAATGAAAACAATTTGTTAGCCATTTCAGATGTCGATACAAGAGCGTTGGTAAGCTACATTAGAGATAACGGTGCAATGAATGCTGTTATGTCTACAGACGTCGATAATATCGAAGGATTAAAGACGCTTTTAGCCGATACTCCAGATATGAATGGTCTTGAATTAGCCTCAAAAGTATCGACTAAAGAACCCTATTTTATAGGAGATGAAAACGCTTCAATTAAAATAGCCGCGTTAGATATCGGTATAAAGAAATCCATTCTAATTAATTTTGCTAAAAGAGATGCCTATATAAAAGTGTATCCTTACAATGCTTCTTTCGAAGAAATGAGTAGCTGGAATCCTGATGGCTATTTCTTATCTAACGGCCCTGGAGATCCAGAGCCTTTGATGGAAGCACAAGAATTAGCAAAAGAAATAATCAGTAGAAATTTACCGCTTTTCGGAATTTGTTTAGGGCATCAAATCATTGCTTTAGCCAATGGAATTACTACTTATAAAATGCATAATGGCCATCGCGGGATTAATCACCCAGTAAAAAATTTAGTGACAGGGAAGGGAGAAATCACCTCTCAAAATCATGGTTTCGCTATTAGCAGAGAAGAAGCCGAGGCACATTCGGATATTGAGATTACACACATTCATTTAAATGATAATACTGTTGCAGGTATTAAAATGAAATCTAAAAATGTATTCTCGGTGCAATACCACCCGGAAGCTAGTCCAGGGCCAAATGATGCTAATTATCTATTCGATCAATTTATAGAAAACATAAAATCTAAATAAATGTAAAGGACAATGAATATAATTTCATTGTCCTTTTTACTTTAATAAAAGCGAGATAGTTTTTTGTATTTCTTTACTAATAACTATTTTTAGCTTGAAATTAAACAGTAAATTTGAACACAAGACCAACTTAAACATATATTATGAGTATTATAATTAACGTCCACGCAAGACAAATTTTTGATTCAAGAGGGAACCCAACAGTAGAAGTCGATGTAGAAACAGAAAACGGATACTTTGGTAGAGCAGCAGTGCCTTCTGGAGCATCTACTGGAGAACACGAAGCAGTGGAGCTTAGAGATGGCGGGAAAGACTTTATGGGAAAAGGTGTTTTAAATGCTGTAGAAAACGTTAATACTATTTTAGCCGAAGAACTTCTGGGCGTAAATGTTTTCGAACAAAACTATATAGATACCTTAATGTGTGAAATCGATGGTACACCTAATAAATCAAAGTTAGGTGCCAATGCCATATTAGGAGTGTCTTTAGCCGTGGCTAAAGCTGCCGCTGCCGAACTTGGTATGCCATTGTATAGATATGTTGGTGGAGTTAGCGCTAACACATTACCGGTTCCTATGATGAATATTATAAATGGGGGTTCACATAGTGATGCTCCAATTGCATTTCAGGAGTTTATGGTAATGCCGGTAAAAGCGAAAAACTTTTCACATAGCTTACAAATGGGAACTGAAATTTTTCATCATTTAAAAGCGGTGTTACACGGCCGTAATCTAAGTACTGCCGTAGGCGACGAAGGTGGGTTTGCACCAACATTAGAAGGTACTGAAGATGCTTTAGACACCATTGCGGTCGCTGTTAATAATGCAGGATATACTTTAGGTGAAGATGTAATGATTGCTTTAGATTGTGCTGCTGCAGAATTTTATGTAAACGGAAAATACGATTACACTAAATTTGAAGGGGAGTCTGGGAAAATTAGAACGAGTACAGAGCAGGCGGATTATCTAGCTGAATTAGCAGCAAAATATCCGATCCTTTCTATTGAAGATGGAATGGATGAAAACGATTGGGAAGGATGGAAATACTTAACAGAAAAAATTGGGGATAAAGTGCAATTGGTTGGTGACGATTTATTTGTTACTAATGTTGAAAGACTATCCAAAGGAATTACTGAAAATATTGCCAATTCTATTTTAATTAAAGTGAACCAAATAGGAACACTAACAGAAACGATAGCGGCTGTAAATTTGGCACATAATGCAGGGTATACCTCTGTTATGTCTCACCGCTCTGGTGAAACGGAAGATAATACTATTGCTGACTTAGCAGTAGCCTTAAATTGCGGACAAATAAAAACAGGTTCTGCGTCGCGAAGTGATCGTATGGCTAAATACAATCAGCTATTACGTATTGAAGAGGAATTAGGTAGCATTGCGTATTACCCAAGAGAAAAAGCGTTTAAAGTGGCTTTCTAGATGTAAGTTTACCTTTTATATAACTACAAACGGACTAAATGACCTTTATCAAGGTGGTTTAGTCCGTTTTTTGTAGTGAGAAGTGTAATCGTTGAATTGAATAAATAGTCGTTAAACGTAGTTCTATTGCGTTATAACGCTTTTAATCGTTAAAACAATACGTTTAATCTGAAGAAATAACGAAAAACACATCTCTTATTTGAAAAGAATAGTATTTTTGTTAAGCTAGCCCCTATTCAGTTTAGAATTAATTAACGCCCCTAAACCTAAAAAATCTACTATGAAAATAAAATTACTTCTTGCAATACTATCTGTTATAGTTATGCCGCTCTTCGCACAAAATAATGACATTCTGAAAGTTCAGCAAAAATCAGAATTGGCAAAGAATAATGAATCCAAAAAACGTGCTATTTCGGACGTGCAGCCCTCTGCCCTAACGGCGATTACTATAAGTGCTTTGGCGCCAACGGGAGATGCTAATCAGTCCTTTTGCTCTTCCGCCTTACCCACACTTAGTGATGTTATTGTAGACGGTAATAATATTCAATGGTACGATGCTAATTCTTTAGGAAACACACTACCTCTTGGAACAAGTTTATTGGATAATACAAGTTATTTTGCAACCCAAACAGTGGGTGGAGATGAAAGTGATACTAGACTCGAGGTTCTAGTCACATTATTAGCAGATGATGATGCGAGTTTCAGTTATTCAGGGTCCACATTCTGTAATACAGCTTACGATCCTTCACCAACGATTAACGGGTTAGCTGGCGGAACGTTTACAAGTTCTCCTGTAGGACTAATAATTGAAGCTAATACAGGTAGTGTTGATGTGTCAGCAAGTGCCCCCAACACATATGCCATTACTTACACCACCACCGGTGATTGTGTAAACAGCGCAACTGTTTCTTTAGCGGTAAATAGTGCAGACGATGCAAGTTTTAGTTACGCCGCGTCGGCATTCTGCGAAACAGACTCAGATCCAGTGCCAACGGTAACAGGCTTAGCTGGCGGAACGTTTACAAGTTCCCCTTCCGGATTAGTTATTGATGCGACTACAGGTAGCGTTGATGTGTCATCAAGCACTACTAATACGTATTCCATTACGTATATAACAAACGGTAATTGTATAAATAGTTCGACGGTGTCACTAACGGTAAACAGTTTAGATGATGCGAGTTTCAGTTATTCGGCATCAACATTCTGTACCTCAGATTCAGATGCAGTGCCGGCGGTAACAGGTTTAGCTGGCGGAACGTTTACAAGTTCCCCTTCCGGATTAGTGATTGATGCAACTACAGGTAGTGTTGATGTCTCAGCAAGTGGTACCAATTCTTATAGCATTACTTACACCACCAACGGTAATTGTGCGAATAATTTGACTGTTGCATTCACGGTAAACAGTTTAGATGATGCGAGTTTTAGTTATTCGGCGTCAACATTCTGTACATCAGACTCAGACTCAGATGCAGTGCCGGCGGTAACAGGTTTAGCTGGCGGAACGTTTACAAGTTCCCCTTCCGGATTAGTGATTGATGGAACTACAGGTAGTGTTGATGTCTCAGCAAGTGGTACCAATTCTTATAACATTACTTACACCACCAACGGTAATTGTGCGAATAGTTCGACTGTTGCATTCACGATAAATACTATTTCAACGTTGCCAACAGGAGCTTCTCCACAGTCTTTCTCAAGTGCTACAAATCCAACATTTGCAGACGTTATTATTAATGGAGACAATTTGCAATGGTATGATACCTTAACGGGAGGAAACTTTATTTCTATGTCAACCTCACTAACAGATGGTACTTTTTATGTGAGTAAAATGCCAGATGGCGAATGTGAAAGTGAGCGCCTAGAAATAGAAATATTATTAAATACTTTAGCTATCAATACTTTCGATAAGTCTATATTTTCTGTATATCCTAACCCGAATAACGGCCAATTCGATGTATCTTTTACTAAAATTTTAAAAAATCCAAAAGTGCAATTATTCGATATTCGAGGGCGAATGGTTTTTGAACAGACTTATAATATTTCAGAACAAAAATTAAAGGTTAGTACTTCGATTTTAGAAGGTGGTGTTTATATTGTACGAATAACGGCGCATTCCACGGTAATAGATAAGAAAATAATTATTACAAAGTAAACTTTTATTTTATATATAAACGGTGTTATTGAATGAATGTTATTAAAATAGCATTCGTATTATATTATTATAAATTTTAGTGATATCATAATTGTTAAAACCTTTGTTAATGCATTTCCTAAACCGAGTGGTTTTTTGTAATTTAGCATTCCGCAAAAACAAGTAAAACAAAAAGTAAATATGTCAAAAACTGCTACGTTAGAAATTAATGGCCAAAAGCACGAATTTCCTTTAATAGAAGGAACTGAAAAAGAAATCGCAATAGATATAAAAACTCTAAGAGCAGTAACAGGAGGTGTTACTACAATAGATCCAGGTTATAAAAACACAGGAGCTTGTGAGAGTGCGATTACTTTTCTAAATGGAGAAGAGGGTATTTTACGATACAGAGGATACTCAATAGAGGAATTAGCAGAAAAAGCAGATTTCTTAGAAGTCGCTTATCTTTTAATTTTTGGCGAATTACCTACGCAAGAGCAATTAGAGAAATTTCATAATGACATTAAAGATGAGTCTGTTGTAGACGACGACATTAAAAAAATAATAGATGCGTTTCCAAAAACGGCGCATCCAATGGGCGTTTTAGCTTCTCTAACCAGTGCTTTAACCGCATTTAATCCATCGTCTGTAAATATAGAGTCGGAAGACGATATGTATAGAGCTATTGTAAAAATATTAGGAAAATTTCCTGTGTTAGTAGCTTGGACAATGCGTAAGAAAAAAGGATTGCCATTAGATTACGGTGATCGTTCTTTAGGTTATGTTGAAAACGTTCTTAAAATGATGTTCAAGAAACCTAACGAAGAGTACAAGCAAAACCCTGTTTTAATAAACGCTTTAGATAAACTATTAATTTTACATGCAGATCACGAACAAAACTGTTCTACATCTACGGTTAGAATTGTAGGATCTTCTCACGCCGGGTTGTTCACTTCATTATCTGCTGGTATTTCTGCACTTTGGGGCCCACTTCACGGTGGTGCAAACCAAGCTGTTTTAGAAATGCTAGAAGCGATTAAAGAAGATGGTGGAGATACTAAAAAATATATGGCGAAAGCGAAGGATAAAGAAGATCCTTTCCGTTTAATGGGCTTCGGACATAGAGTTTATAAAAACTTCGATCCAAGAGCAAAAATCATTAAAGTAGCGGCTGATGAATTGTTGGAAGATTTAGGAATGGAAGATCCTATTTTGGATGTTGCTAAAGGTTTAGAAAAAGAAGCGCTACAAGACGATTACTTTGTAAAACGTAAATTATATCCAAACGTCGATTTCTACTCTGGAATTATTTACAGAGCAATGGATATCCCAACCGAAATGTTTACAGTAATGTTCGCATTAGGACGTTTACCAGGATGGATTGCACAATGGAGAGAAATGCGTTTACGTAAAGAACCAATTGGAAGACCAAGACAAGTATATATCGGTGAAAATCACAGAGATTTTAAAGCTATCGATAATCGCTAATTATATAGAAACACAATACACAAAGCTTCATAATTAATTCTTATGGAGCTTTTTTATATCTTAAATTATGTTGAAACTAAACGTTAAAAACGAAACCTCTCGTTTAAGAGCAGTTATTTTAGGAACGGCTAAAAGTTGCGGTGAAACGCCCAAAATAGAGGATGCTTACGACCCAAAATCGTTAGAGCATATTAAAGCGGGAACATATCCTATAGAGAAAGATATGGTCACGGAAATGGAGGCCGTGGCCGCTGTTTTAAATACGTATGATGTAAAAGTCTACAGACCAGAATTAATTGAGGATTATAACCAGATTTTTACAAGAGATATTGCCTTTGTAATCGACGATGTTTTGGTAAAAGCAAACATTTTACCCGAAAGAGAAAAAGAACTTGATGCTATACAGCACATAATAGATAAAATAGATCCTAAAAAGGTTATTCGTCCTCCAGAGGAAGCGCATATTGAAGGTGGTGATGTTATGTTATGGAATGATTATATCTTTATTGGAACCTATCGTGGTGAAGATTACTCCAATTATATCGTAGCTAGAACTAATAAAGCAGGAGTCGATTTTATAGCCGAATCTTTTCCGAATAAAAAAGTAAAAAGTTTTGATTTAGTGAAATCCCAAACTCAAGCTCGCGATAATGCATTACATTTAGACTGTTGTTTCCAACCTATTGGAAAAGATAAAGCGATACTTCATAAAGAAGGATTTAGAGATGAAACTGAGTTTAATTGGTTGTTAGATTTCTTCGGAAAGGATAATTGTTTTGTTATTTCTAAAGATGAAATGTATAACATGAATAGTAATATTTTCTCCATTTCTGAAGATGTTATCATTTCAGAACAAAACTTTACGCGTTTAAACACGTGGTTAAGAGAGAAAGGATTTACTGTTGAAGAAGTACCTTACGCCGAAATAGCGAAACAAGAAGGCTTGTTACGTTGTAGTACAATGCCTTTAATTAGAGATTAATTTAGAATTAACTTTTTTGAAACTACTTCGGTTTTATTTTTAAAAGTAAGTATATAAACGCCCTTTTTTAAGCGGCTTAAATCTAAGGTTTGAGTCTGTTTATTAAGGGCTTTTTCGTATACCTTTTTACCTAAAATATCAGAAATAAATACCGTATAATAAGTCATGCTTTTAAAATTAGATGATACGGTTACTAGTCCTTTTGAAGGGTTGGGGTAGATTTTAATGTTTTTTTTTTGGCTAGGGAGAACTTCTTGAGTACTTAATGTGCTTATTCCAACAGCAAACTCTAGTGCAGCACCTAGACTTCCTTTGGTAACTTCAAACACATAATTAGGGTCCATGTTTGCTAATACATCATTTGCAGTATGCGAGTACGGCGTTTCATTCTTTTCGTACAATCCAGTAATTACTTTCCCGGCATTTTCAAAAGGCACATAATCAGAGCCGTAAGCGTACGATAATTCGGTGCTTAAATTAGAATATAAACTTATACAATTGGCAAGACTATTTGTTTTTGTAAGGGACTCTGCATTGTTTTCTGTAGGATTGCTAGCATCATACTCGCAAATTAGTGTGTCATTTAGTGCGCCATTAACGCCACCCACTTGATCGATATTAAAAACTAAAGAAATATCTAAATTCTCCGGAATAGCGGTATTGTTTACATAATAATTGCTGCCAATTAATCCTGCTTCTTCACCACTAAAATGAATAAATTTTATTGAATATTCGGTATTTATATTGTGTAAAAGACGGGCCATTTCTAAAAGTAAAACCGTACCACTTCCATTATCGTTAGTTCCTGGACCATTTAAGGTGTCGTAATGCGCATCGATTATTATAAAGGTGTTAGGGTAAACACTCCCCGTTTTTGTCACGATAATATTATTTGTTGTATTACCTGAATAAGTGAAAGGTTGCTCAACAATGTCCGTATAACCCAAAGATTGATAACGCGAAACAATCCAATTTTTGGCATTATTTATAGCGGTAGATCCATTTGTTTTAATGCCGAAATTTTCGAATGTGGTTAAGTCTGTTACGATGTTAGAGGCAGAAACCGTGTTCACAATATCGCCATAAAACGGATTGTAGGTTTGTGATATTGCCTTAGTGGTATACAGTAAAATACAAAAATAAAATAGGAGTAAAGCGCGATTCATTATAACTAATAGGATTTATTACGGTGAAGATATTAATTTATTACGGACTCTAAACCGATTAAAAAGTTAATTTAAAACTAACGTTTGGCGTTATTCCCAACGATCTTTTTTCAATTTTTAATATCGAATCATCTGGTTCTATAGAATAATAGGTGTTCAGATTATTTTTGGTATTGAAAAGGTTCCAAATAGAAACACCGATATCGGCTTTTGTGGTTTCGGTAAATTTAAAATTGAAAGTCGCCGAAAAATCTGTTCTAAAATAATCTTTTAGATGTCTGCTGTTTGGTGATTCATAATTTATGTTGCCGTCAAACACTTCATTTCCAACCACAGGAGCTGTCGTAATATTTCCTGTATGCCAATTAAAACCAAGTGCTAATTTTAGGTTGTTTATGGTATACGTGTTGGCAAATGTTAAAGCATTAGTAATATCTGTAGTGTTTGGGAAAGTTGCACCATCGTTTAAGGTTTCAAAGGTATAATCGTTAGCGCTTAACGAGTAGCTTAACCACATACTAAAGTTTGTAAATTGTTTATTTATTAAGAAATCTATGCCGTTTACGCGGTAACTTCCAATAGCATTTACAAATTGATATTGGTTTTGCATGCCCTGACTTCTCGTTGTTATACCGTTTACGTTTTTGGCGTAAAACTCCGCACTGACCAATAATTTATTGGCTTTGTATTGTAATCCCAAAGACGCTTGTTTACTCTTTAAGGTAGGGATTGTAGTGTTATTAGCTAATACCCATCGCCTTTTTTCGATTCCTAAAAAATCGTTTTGCCTATCGATAACTTGCGACGTAATTTGACTTTTATATTCGCCTAATACTTCGAGTTTAAAATATTTTAAAAACTTCTGACTAAAACTTAATCGTGGTTCAATGTGTATCTGGTTGGAAATAGAATATTTATTAGCGCGCAAGCCAGCTTTTATAAATGTTTTATTGGAAGTTGAGCTCCAAATGGCTTCGCTATACCCTGATGTACTTATCGCTATCTTCTTTAGACGACTTTTAAAAGGAGGGTTGTTCGTTGCTTCTCCATTTGAAACACCAATTTCGAACACTTGAATTCCATTAAGCCAAATTAAATTTGGGTTCACATAAAACTCAGTATTCAATTTAAGATTCGTTTCTAACACCTCATTTTGTTGTTGTAGTTGCTGGTTGTTTTCAATTTTAAAATTTCGCGCATCCAATTTATAATGGGTAACATACGCTTGTGCTTCTGTCGAAAATTTAGAATTCCAATCTCGGCGATAGGTAATGCCAACTGCTTGATTACGCTGCTCAATACCACTTGAAATATTAGTGCTCGTTCCTGTAGGGCTTTCAATATAACGTAACGCATTGAAAGTTGTGGTTGCACTAAGACTTATTTGATCTTTTTTTGAAGGCTTATAAATAAGTTTGGAATTAACATCATAAAAATAAAAGGCATCGTTTTTAATGGTGTTTTCACTATTCGTAATATCGGTATCCTGAAATACACGCTCAAAATAATTAGAATAAGTAGCGGTTTCAAAGACATCGGTTATCGAGCGGCGGGCCGAGACTTGCATTTCTAATTTATCAGTAATAGGTACTTTACCAAAACCGCTAAAATTAATTAGATTTAATCCTAAACCTCCCGACGCTTCATTATTTAATTGAGAATCCAATTCCATAGCAATCGTACTAGAAACCGCATCACCAAATTGCGCGCTAGTTCCGTTTTTAGAGACCTCTACTTTTCGTGTTAAGTTGGGAGTAAAACTCGATATTAAACCAAAAAAATGTCCCGATTGGTACATTTTAATCCCGTCCCATAAAATAAGGTTTTGGTCGTGAGTACCACCGCGAACGTTTAAATTAGACACCGATTCGTCGGTGCTTAAAACACCTGGTAGCGCTTGTACGGTTTGTAAGATGTCGGGTTCTATTAATCCGGGAAGAATTCCGAATTTTTTGGTTCGAATGGCAATGCCTCCAGCTTTCGTTTTTGAGATTCCAGAGGTTAAGTAATCGGAGAGGTAGACTTCATCTAATTTTTGAATATCCGTAACATTCTTTTTTGCAGGTTGTATCACAATAAAGCGCGAATTAAGAACGCTAAACTCTAAGTGACAATCTCTTTCTAACCGATTTAAAACGTCGTTTAATTCTAAATTTTCAGCTGGAAGAACACTTGTTTTGTTCGCTATGGTGATATCAGCATAAGAAAAACGAATAGTATAACGCTCTTGTATAATTTCTAAAACGGAAACAAGCGGGTGCCTATCGTCTGTAATGGTTTGCGAAAATATATTACAAACATTAAAAACAAATAAGAAAAATAAAAAAGTAAGTGTTCTCTTATTACTCACTACTAAGCAGTATAACGTCGCTGTCTTTTTTAAATGTTAAATGTAAAGGTAGCGTTATTGCTTGTAAAGCTACATTTATATTCTCGTGCGTAAAACTTCCTGTGAATAATTGTGTAGTATTTATGTCTTTAGTATTTACTGTTACGTTGTATTGTCTTTCAAACTCTGCAATAACATAACGAAGCGGCATACTTTTAAAAGTGCTTTCGTTTGCAAGCCATAACGGACTTCCAATCGAAACAATTTCAGTTGCTTTACGTTCTCCATCTATAACAACAAAGCTTTCATTGGGTTTTAAAATTATCGAATCTGAGTTATAATTTACACTTACAGAACCTTCGTAGCACACCACTTCAAAATTAGAGTCGCGCTCTTTTACGCTAAATTGCGTGCCTAAAACAGTCACAATACCGTGTTTCGTTTGTACACTAAAAGTTGCGCCTTTGGCTACTTTAAAATACCCCTCACCGTTTAGTTTTATTTCACGATTACCGTTCCAATTCTTTGGATTAAAACGTATTGAAGATAATGAATTTAAAGTAACTGTAGAGGCGTCGGGTAATGTTATAGTGTTTTTTTGAGCTGCTAAAGTTTCAAAATTAGTGTCTTGAGTAGCGGTATAATAAAAAGTTCCAAAACCAATCGCTAAAACGGCAGCGATACGTAATATTGGTTTCATCCAGTTCCTTTTTTGCTTCGTCTGTTGTTTTGCCTTTAATTTTTCTTGCAAATCGGCTAATGCGTCATCGCTATTATAATCTTCGGTTTTAAAGCGCATTATCGCTTGAGATAACGTCACTAGATCCTCATAATCTTCAAGGTTTTTAAACGCTTCAAGCTCTGTCGGGCTAAGGTTATTATCTAACCATTTTAATATTAAGTCTTCTTTTTTCATAATGTGTATTCAACTATATAACAATTAACAGT
Organism: Bizionia saleffrena; assembly: GCF_008086175.1. GTDB lineage: Bacteria > Bacteroidota > Bacteroidia > Flavobacteriales > Flavobacteriaceae > Bizionia > Bizionia saleffrena. The sequence goes on along the minus strand of NZ_VSKM01000008.1, from coordinate 34,290 downwards.
TAATAATTCCTACCTTTTGTACACTCTAAATAGTATCGAGATCTTCTCGAAGTTTTTTTAAGGCGCCATAAATTCGTTTTTCTACCGCTTTTGTGCTAATCTCGAGAAGTGCTGCAATCTCCTTGTGGCGTTTACCTTCAACTCTATTTAGTAAAAAAGCGGTACGTTGGGCTTCGGTTAAATTAGAGATAGCACGCTGTAATTTCTCCATATACTCGTTGCCTTCCATAATATATTCCGGGGTTTCGTTGGTATAAGATTGTGGTTTGGTTTGCTGGTATTTTAAAACCACTTTCTGATGCTTGGTTTCATTTAGCATTAAATTATTACCAATAGTAAAAACATAACTTTTAGCCTTGTCGGGAGTTACTTTAGCGCAATTCTCCCATAGTTTAATAAAAGCGTCTTGCGTTTTATCTTTAGGGTTTAGGTGTGCGCCAAATTTATAGTACAGAAAATCGTGTAAACTTTTTGCGTGCTTTTTAAAAATAGAATTAAAAAGCGTTTCGTTGCAAATATCTTTTCGAAGGTTTTTACTCATATAGTTGTTATGCTATCGCATACAAAGTAGCAACATTATTTTTAAAAAGTCAAGGTAGGACTTTTAAGAACTAAATTGTTTAATAAAAGTAAGGAAGTTAAAAGGGCTTCTGGAATTTAACCTAAAAAAATAATTAAGTATGAAACCACAAAGTCATTTACAATTCTTTAAAAAACTTTTTATACTGCCAATCTTGGCCTTGTTTATAGTCACGTCTTGCCAAGATGAAATAGTAGAGGTAACACTCCCAAATAATCAAGACACCATCGGTGCAAATTCTAATTTGTCTAACTTACTGTCTAGTGTATCCTCTTTAAATGGTTCATTAGACGATATTATCGATAACGCAAGTTGCTTTGCAATAGCATTGCCAGTCACTATTGAAATTAATGGGTCTGTGTTTGTTGTGAATTCTGAAGATGATTATGAAATTATCATAAATATTTTTGAAGAATTTAGCGATGACGATGATTCTCTAGAAATCCAGTTTCCTATAACGATTATTTTAAATGATTATACCACATTAGAAATCACAAATCAATCAGAGTTAGAGGTGTTGGTGGATGAATGTTTAAATGATGAAGAACTTGATGACGCTATTGAATGTGTCGATTTTCAGTATCCCATTGTGTTCTCTGTCTACAATTCTAATTTTCAAGTCACCGAGACGGTAACCATTCAAGATGATGAAGCGTTATATAATTTTATTGAAGATTTAGATGGCGGTATTTTAGCGAGTCTTAATTTTCCTGTCACTTTAATTTTAAGCGATGGTTCTACAATTGAAGTAAATAATAACGTGGAATTAGAAGCCGTTATTGAAGCTGTCGGCGATACTTGCGACGATGATGATATGAATGAAGACGACGATTGCGCTATAGAAACCATTAATGGAAATATTGTAGAATGTATTTGGAGTGTTGCTAGTTATACCGGTAACGACGATTTAAGTGTGTTTACTTTCGAATTTAACAGTGATGGTTCAGTTTTAATATCAGATAATGGCAATTATGTTGATGGTAACTGGGAAGTCTCAGAAACGAACGAAGGTTTAGTGATTACATTTAGTAATATTAGTGCGAGCGTTATAGAGCTTATGTTAGGGGAGTGGCAAATTGTAGAGTGCGATGATGATGATTTAGAGCTAGCACAAAATCAAGACACTTTAATTTTAGAGCGCGATTGTAGCCCTGAAACGTTTGGTTGTTTTGAGAGCTTTAATGAAGAATTAATAGGTTGCGACGATGACAATGATGGTTTTGCGCAATTCGATTTAGACGCGGCTTATGCCAATTGCAATCCAAACGGTGAATTTTATATTACCTATCACGAAACATTAGTAGATGCAGAAATAGGTGCATACGCGATAACATCTCCGTATACAAATATGACAAACCCAACAACATTATACGTACGAGTAGAATTAGTTAATAATCCATATCAATTTGAAATTTTTGAACTTGAACTAATTCTAGAAAACTGCAATCCTACCACGTGTTCCGAAACCGATCTTACTAATTACTTACAAGAATGCGATTGGAATGTTGTAAATTTTAATGGTAGTGACGATTTAATAATTTATGACTTAGAATTTCAAATAAATAATACCCTAGTAATTACCGGAAATGGTGAAACATTAACGACAACTTACACCGTGACGCAAGATGCAAATGGAGTGTATTTAGAATTCGATAATGTAAGTGGTCCAAATATTCAAGCCATTACAGGTATCTGGCATATTATAGATTGCGATACAGAACGTTTAGAAATGACAATGGGAGATAATACAATGGTGATGGAACGTGATTGTAATTAAAATAAACACTCGTTTTGTGTGTTTTGTCTATTGAAAAGGATGCAAAACAGATACAATAATTCTTAAAAGAGAGCGATTTGTATATGCTTTTAGGGTAATAAAAGCATTCAAAATGATTACTTTAACACAGTCTATAGAGTGTGTTAGTGTGGTAAACCTTTAGATTTAAAAAGAAATACAAGAGTAGATTTAGTTTTTTTAGTAGGAAAAAGAGTTGTTGCCATAACAGCTCTTTTTTTTTGCGTTAATTAAATAGTAGTTAAACTTTAAAAAGACACATCAAATTCTTATTTTTGCAACTCTTAAAAAGACAATAAACTATGTTCAATAATTTAAGTGATAAGTTAGATAAAGCGTTACACGTATTAAAAGGCCACGGAAGCATAACAGAAGTTAATGTTGCCGAGACTTTAAAAGAAGTACGTCGTGCCTTATTAGACGCCGATGTTAACTTTAAAATTGCTAAAGAATTTACGACTAGAGTAAAGACAAAAGCATTGGGGCAAAATGTGTTAACCACGTTACAGCCAGGGCAATTAATGGTTAAAATCGTTAAAGACGAATTAACAGAATTAATGGGTGGTGATGCCGCAGAACTAAACTTGACTGGAACACCAACAGTTATTTTAATGTCTGGTTTACAAGGGTCTGGTAAAACAACCTTTTCTGGTAAGTTAGCCAATTACTTAAAAAATAAAAAAACAAAGAACCCTTTATTGGTAGCCTGTGATGTGTATCGTCCGGCGGCGATCGATCAATTACATATTGTAGGAGAGCAATTAAATATAGAGGTGTTTAGTGATAAAGGAAATAACGATCCTGTGGCCATTGCGCAAGCTGGTATTGCACACGCAAAGGCAAACGGGCATAACGTTGTTATTATCGATACCGCAGGTCGCTTGGCTGTAGATGAAGCGATGATGACCGAAATTTCGAACATTCACAAAGCTATTGAGCCACAAGAAACGTTGTTTGTTGTCGATTCAATGACAGGTCAAGATGCTGTAAATACAGCAAAAGCATTTAACGATGTTTTAAATTTCGACGGGGTTATCCTAACCAAATTAGATGGTGACACACGTGGTGGAGCAGCGATTTCCATTAAATCTGTAGTTAATAAGCCTATTAAGTTTATTGGTACTGGAGAGAAAATGGAAGCGATAGATGTATTCTATCCAGCGCGTATGGCCGATCGTATTCTTGGAATGGGAGATGTTGTGTCTTTAGTAGAAAGAGCACAAGACCAATTTGATGAAGATGAAGCGAGAAATTTGCAAAAGAAAATTGCAAAGAATCAGTTTGGTTTCGACGATTTCCTAAAGCAAATTCAGCAAATCAAGAAAATGGGGAATATGAAAGACCTTGTTGGAATGATTCCTGGTGCTGGAAAAATGATGAAAGATATCGATATCGATGATGATGCCTTTAAACATATTGAAGCGATTATCCACTCGATGACAATAGAAGAAAGAACAAGCCCTTCGGTAATAAATGCCAGTCGTAAAAAGCGAATCGGTAAAGGTTCAGGAACGTCGGTGACACAAGTAAACCAACTCCTGAAGCAATTCGAGCAGATGAGTAAAATGATGAAAATGATGCAAGGCGGAGGCGGTAAACGTATGATGCAAGCAATGAAAAACATGAAATAACCCTTCTTGTTTTTTATTTTATTATAAATTGAAACCCAACCGATCTTAAACATAAGAACGGTGAAAATGAAAACTGATATTTAAAAGTAAAGCTACAGCAATCGCGCTTTATAACAATACCGCAACAAGACAAAGCAATGACAATATTAGATGGTAAAAAAGTAAGCAACGACATTAAAGATGAAATTGCCGAGGAAGTAAAAAAAATGAAAGCTAATGGAGAGAAAGTTCCCCATCTAGCCGCCATTATTGTTGGTAACGATGGAGCCAGTTTAACTTACGTAGGAAGTAAAGTGCGCGCTTGCGAGCGTGTAGGTTTCGAATCTACAATGGTGCGTTTATCTAACACAACTAGCGAAATTGAATTATTAGATAGAATTGAAGAGTTAAATAATGATGACAATATCGATGGCTTTATCATTCAATTGCCCTTACCTCCACAAATTGATACTCAAAAAGTATTAATGGCTGTAAACCCAGATAAAGATGTCGATGGTTTTCACCCAATGAACTTTGGTAAAATGGCATTAGACATGTCTACATTTATTCCTGCAACACCATTTGGTATTTTAGAATTGTTAGAGCGTTACAACGTGTCTACAAAAGGAAAACATACTGTCGTTATTGGCCGTTCGCATATTGTAGGACGACCAATGAGTATTTTAATGGGGCGTAAAGGATTTCCTGGAAACTCAACAGTAACATTAACACATAGCCACACAAAAAATATAACGCAAATTACCTCCCAAGCAGATATTATAATCTCAGCTTTAGGTGTACCAAACTTCTTAAAAGCCGAAATGGTGAAAGAAGATGCCGTTATTATCGATGTTGGAATAACAAGAGTTGCCGATGAGTCGTCTCCAAAAGGATATGTAATTACAGGAGATGTCGATTTCGAAAACGTGAGTAAAAAAGCGAGTTTTATTACGCCAGTTCCTGGTGGAGTAGGACCTATGACGATTGCAATGTTGCTTAAAAACACGCTATTGGCAAGAGAACGTCACTTAGCGAGATAACTAAGACAACCGTAGTATTATAAAATGCTTATAACTCTTTTCAATATTTTATCATCGGTAAAAATTGGGAGTTATAAGCATTTTTGCCTATACGCATTGCGGCTGTTTTTACCATTGTACTCATAAAACGGGTTATAACGATGTCCCAGGAAATACAAACACGTGTCTTTAAACTTTTAGGAGTGCTTGTTACTTTAGCCATTATTGCTACCACTCTTACTTAGCGCTAACCACCGATTAAATTACTACCGATTTACCGCTATTACTATGTCGTTTTCTAGACTTAATAAGCGTAGAATTCACGTATTATAGAACCTACTGGATGTACGAGATATTGCTGTTTTGGGGGATTGCAGGAACCTCTCAAGCGATTATAACGCCGGATATCCCCGCAGAGTTTCCAGTTTTTAACTTTTTTAGATCATGGACTGCGTATTTAGTGCTTTTTACTATTATGGCTATATGGCACCGTCGTTTTTAATATGCGATCGAGCATTAAAAGTGTCTTCAAATCTTTTTTGGTGTTGCAAGTTTAAATGGCTGTAATGCTGATTGTAAACTCTCTTTTAGGATTGAATTATTCCTACTTAAACCGAAAACTAACTACGCATCAGCTTTAGATTATTTAGTCGATAGGCCGCAATATATTATTGTTGTTGAGGTCTTTCTAACTCCGTATTTTTTACTGATCTATCTTCCGTTTTATCTTATCGATAAAAAAAAGTCTGGAGCTTGAAGGTTTAAAAGGTATTAGGTGAAGAGCGGAACAACTATAATTTAATAAAATACCACTGCATCTATTAAATTAAAAAGTCCGCTCTAAGTTGCCAACTTCCAATTAACGTCTACTCTTCGTAGGAATGCCGTTTTTAACTTTAGCATTGTATTCTTTATCAGAATTCTCTAATAACATATTAAGTGTTTTAAATTCGTCTTTAGTGAACTCGCGATATTCTCCGACGGGGATGTCCAACTTAATATTCATAATTCTAACCCGCTTTAATGCGACTACTTCATAAGTTAAATATTCGCACATTCTACGAATCTGTCGGTTCAAACCTTGAGTAAGAATAATGCTAAACGTCGTCGAATCTATTTGTCGTACTACACAAGGTTTTGTCGTTTTGCCTAAATCTTCTAGAGGGATACCACCTGCCATACGCTTTATAAACGTTTGCGAAATAGTCTTGTCTACACTCACTATATATTCCTTATCGTGGTTGTTGCTTCCTCTTAAAATTTTATTTACGATATCGCCATCGTCCGTCATAAAAATTAAACCTTCACTCGGTTTATCTAAACGGCCAATAGGAAATATACGTTTTGGGTAATTTATGTACTCAATAATATTATCTTTTTCAACAGTGGTGTCTGTTGTGCAAACAATGCCTACGGGCTTATTAAAGGCAAGATAAACGTAGTCGTCTTTGCGTTCTGTAACGGCTTTGCCATCCACTTCTACAACATCACTTTCTTTTACTTTTGTACCCATTTCTGGCACTTCTCCATTTATGGTAACGCGGCCTGCAGCGATAAGTTTATCTCCTTCTCGGCGCGAGCAATAGCCAACTTCACTTAGGTATTTATTCAGTCTTGTTAATTTTTCTTCCATAGTGCAAAGCTACAATAAAGTTTAATGGGTTATAAATTTTATAATATGACTATTAATTTCTTTTTTTCGGAGGCTATGGCCAAATCCTTCAGTGGTAATTAAACGGCCTTTTTCTAGATTTTTAATAATGAGTTTAGCATCACTATACGGAATTATTTGATCGTTTTTATCGTGAATTAAAAGTGTATCCGTAGATATTTCTTTAACAAACTGCGCTAACGAAAAGTAATCTGGTGTTTTATTGAATGTTGAAAATACGCGATCATTTAAACCTTTTTCAATACGTTTGTTATAACCTAACATAGCAACATAGCGCTCGAAAACGCCAGTAAATTCTGAAGGAGCGCCTAAAAGAATTAGTTTTTCAACGGCTTTATTTTGATGCTGATATTGATAAAATACTGAAGCCATACCACCTACCGAATGGCCGATTATAATTTCGGGATGGTAAATAGTGGTCACTTTATGAATACACTCTGCATATAAAATAGCATTAAAATGTTTGCCAGACGTTTTACCGTGTGCTGGAGCGTCTAAAGCCACAATGTTGTAATCTAACGCCTGAAGTTCTGTAATTAGTTTTTCCCAACGGTGCGTATTACTTTCCCAACCGTGAACGAGCAAAATAGTCTTTTTACTTCCTTGCCAATGGTACGTGGCAATCTTTAAAGCATCGTGCGTTATGGTTTGCTGTACCGCAGTATTTAAAAAGGGCTGTTGTGTATCTTTAACACGCCCTTTTCTGGGCGTTATAAATAGGCTCCAAGCTTTGCTAGTGGCATAGTTTTGCGACGCGTAGCTAGCAGCATTTAGCGCGTTACCTATTATTTTAATAAGTGTTTTAGACATATATTTAGTCTTCTCTATGTACTTTGTCTATAGAAAACGCAGGGGTGCAAACCGACAGATAGTCGCAAGCAATAGTAAACGGGTTCGAATATTGCACACGCGTGTTTTTCTCTATTTTAATAGATTGCCCAGCTTCGAGAACAATAATCTCGTCGTCTATAATAAATTGTTTTTTACCTTTTATAATATAAGTATACTCATCGAATTCTGGCGTTTGAAAAGGCTCTTCCCAATTGGCAGGTGCCACCATATGCGCAATACTTATGTCTTGGTTTCCATCGGTCGCTTGCCCGAAATGCTCTTCAATTAATTTGCCATCTGTGGTGGGTACAACAAAAGGAGAATTCTGTATTTTATATTTTTTAGTGCTCATTATTTTAAAGGTTTTCTTTTAATCATTCCGCCTTTTAAATCTTTAACAACATTCATTATTATAAAGGCATCTTGATCTATTTTGTCTATTTCAGTTTCAAATCGGGCAAGTTCTAAACGTGTAATAATGATAAATATAATGGGTTTATTATACTCATCTTTACCCGTTTTATAACCGCCTTTACCAGCATATATAGTACACGCCCGGCGCATTTTTTCGGTGAGCATTAAACGAATGTCTTCGTGCTGTTTTGAAATAATGGTAACACCAATGTATTCTTCAACACCATCTATAACATAATCTATAGTTTTTGCGGCAGATAAATACGTTAGGATTGCATATAGCGCAGTTTCTACCGATAAGATATAAGCACCTACCGAGAAAATTAAGATATTTATAACCAGTAAAACATCCCCAATAGTTAACGATAATTTTCGACTTAAATAAATAGCTAAAACCTCGGTACCGTCAATAACACTGCCGCCTCTCATAGCCATACCAATACCGAAACCTAGAAAAAAGCCTCCAAAAATAGAAATAAGTAGTTTGTCTTCGGTTACTATTGGATAGTCCACAAAATGTACCACTAAAGCTAGTAAAGTAATAGCCACGACACTTTTTAGAGCAAATTTCACACTAATAGTTTGCATTGCTAAAGCTAGAAAAGGAATGTTTACGACAATAAGTAAAATACTCAATGAAATACCCGTCATATTTTGTATTAATAGCGACATCCCGGTAACACCACCATCTATAAAATTATTAGGTAATAAAAAGCCTTTTAAACCAAACCCTGCAGAAATAACACCAATAACCATATATAGTGTTTCCTTAAGACCGTGAGACAATTCAATTTCTAAATTTCTAACAATAGAACCGACTTCATTTTTCTGGTCGTCAATAAGAACACCGCTACTTTTTATGCGTTTATTAGCAATTTTTGTGAGTACTTTTTTTATAAATGGAATCATATATTATGTCGCTTCTTATAAGGTTGAATAGTGATGAAATGTTTTAATCCGTAGTGGCAGAAATTAATCGTTCCAACCTACCATAAAGTATTTAATTTTTGCGGTATCAGGAATATTATTAGCTACAATTTTTTGTGATACTTTAAATTGAAGATCTGAAGGCAATTCCTTTTTGTCGATTGTAAAGAACGTGTTATTTTCGTTTACAAAAATTACTACATTACTAATGGTGTTTTGAATACTAGAAATTTTATAGTTTGCTTTAATATCTCCAAAAGTACTTTCGGTACTAATGCCTTTTTCCGTTTTGTAACGCGGATCGATAATTTTTATAGTTTCAATAGTAGCCGTTGAATCTATCAAATGATTAGGTGATAGCTCTAGCAATTTTTTTCCGCCTTTCTCGAAAACTTCTATATCGTTTCCGTTTTTTAAATAGGCATCTGTAGATGTGAAATTAGCTATGGAGTCGGCAGCGAAAATGGTTTTTAAATCGTTAATTTGAGTAGAATCGGTTAACAAACCAATATTCTGACTAGAAATTAAAAACGGATTAACTTCTTTCTCGCAAGAAGTAAAAAGTAGGCTAGCGATAGTAAGGGTAAAAAATAGTTTCTTCATTATATTATTCTTAATTATTTAGGGGTTAACTACAATACTTTCTTTATAATACCAAACACGCTTCGTATAAAAGTCGCGCTGGTTAATACTTTTATTAAGGGGTTTTGTGGGGTGCTACGATGAGATGAGGTGCGCGTCTTTTTCTGGCTATCGGCTTCTTTATCGAGTTTCGCTTTTACCGCTTCTGCAGCTTCAATTTTTTTATTTAATATTTCGTAAGCACTTTCGCGGTCTATTGTATCGTTATATTTTAAAGCCAATTTAGAATCGTCGATAACGACTTGTAGTTCTTTATCCGTTAAAATATCCATTCTACTCATTGGAGCACGCATCATCGTTGCCGCCAATGGCGTTGGTCGGCCTTTTTCATCCAATGCAGAAACTAGAGCTTCACCAGTTCCTAAGGCCGTTAAAATCGCCGCGGTGTCGTAATAATCGGTATCAGGATAATTCTGGGCCGTTAATTTTATAGCTTTTCGATCTTTGGCAGTAAAAGCTCTTAAAGCGTGTTGGACTTTTAAGCCTAACTGACTTAAAACACCTTCAGGAACGTCGGTTGGGTTTTGCGTAACAAAATAAATACCCACGCCTTTACTGCGAATTAATTTTACAATACTTTCTATTTGATTAAGAAGTGCTTTAGAGGCTTCATTAAAAATTAAATGCGCCTCGTCTATAAACAATACTAATTCTGGTTTTTCAGAGTCGCCTTGTTCGGGTAGCGTTTCATAGATTTCAGCTAATAAACTCAACATAAATGTCGAAAAAAGCTTCGGTTTATCTTGAATGTCTGTTAATCTTATAATGTTAATGTAGCCTTTACCATCGCGAGTGGTTCGCATTAAATCTTCAACTTCAAAACTTTTCTCTCCGAAGAAGAGATCGCCACCTTGCTGTTCTATTTCGATTAGTTTTCTTAAAATAGCACCGGTTGAAGCAGTAGAAATACGACCGTATTCTTCTTGAAATTCAGCTTTACCATCTTGAGTACAGTAGTGAAGAATTTTTTTAAAATCTTTTAAATCTAATAAAGGGAGTTTGTTATCGTCGCAATATTTAAAAATTACCGATACAATGCCCGATTGGGTGTCTGTTAATTCCAAAATACGAGAGAGTAAAACAGGACCAAATTCACTAATAGTAGCGCGAAGTCTTACCCCGTTTTGTTCCGAAAGCGTCATCAATTCAATAGGAAATCCTTTAGCATCAAACGGAATACCAATTTTTTCGTGGCGTTCATCAATTTTTTCGTGTCCGGGACTTGGTTTTGCTAATCCGCTTAGGTCACCTTTAATATCCATTAAAAGGACAGGAATTCCTTTGTCGCTTAAATTTTCAGCTAAAACCTGTAGCGTTTTTGTTTTTCCGGTTCCGGTAGCTCCAGCAATTAAGCCATGACGATTCATTGTTTTTAAAGGAATCTTAACATAAGCGTTAGTTACCGTTTCACCGTCTAGCATAGCCGATCCTAAAGTTATAAAATCGCCTTGAGTTTTGTTTCCTTCGGTAATATGATTAAAGAATTCGTCGCGTTTACTCATACTATTTAATTTGTTTGTGTAAAAATAGTAATCTTAGATGAAACGATTTGGAAAACAAGAAAATATTAACAGCAAAAAGATCTAAATATACTATCTTTGGCCGCTATGACGGAAGCGGTAAAAGATTTAGTAAACAAAGGTGAAATGCTCCCATTAATGGAGGAGTTTTACACGATTCAAGGTGAAGGATTTCACAAAGGAACAGCAGCGTACTTTATACGATTAGGCGGTTGTGATGTGGGTTGCCATTGGTGTGACGTTAAAGAAAGTTGGAATGCAGAATTGCATCCACCAACAGCAACAAAAGATATTGTTGCAAACGCTAAAAAGTATAGCGACACCATTGTAGTTACGGGTGGTGAACCCTTAATGTGGGATATGACAGCGCTTACAACACAGTTAAAAGCGCAAGGAATGCAAGTGCATATTGAGACGTCTGGTGCTTACCAATTAACAGGAGAATGGGATTGGGTGTGTTTATCACCTAAAAAAATGAAGTTACCAACGCAAGGTGTTTACGATGTTGCTAACGAGTTGAAAACCATTATTTATAATAAAGACGATTTTAAGTTTGCCGAAGAGCAGGCAGCAAAAGTAGGAAAGGATTGTATTTTATATATGCAACCAGAATGGAGTAAAAGTGATAAAATGATTCCAGAAATAGTGAACTATGTGATGAAATATCCAAAGTGGAAAGTCTCACTACAAACACACAAGTATTTAAATATACCCTAATAGAACAAAAAAAACCTTCATTTCTGAAGGTTTTTTTATGCGCTTAATAAGCGCAACTACTTTGTAATCTATTTGGTAAAAGGAACAACAAGTCTTGTGTTTCCCCATCCAATATGCATATTCACGTTTTCTTTGTTCTCGTCGAAAACAATAGAAAATGCTTCTACAACAGCGTCACCTTTTTTTACAGGAACAGTTAAACGCGCAACATCGTTAGCTTCGTTATAAAAGTAGCTTCCCCAAACATTAACATCTGCATTTATAATGGCTGTCCATTCTTTTTCTCCTGGAATTAAGTAAAACGTGTAGGTGCCTGGTTTAATAGTTGTTTTTCCTAATTTTATCTCTTTGTAAAATGAAATTTCTGCTGCTTCGTTAGCGCCAACTCGCCATACTTTGTCCATTGGTGCTAATTTAGAGACTTCACGGTCTTTTAATTGCGGACGACTGTAAGTGATTTTTACTAATTTGTTGGCGTCCTTATAACTTGTTGGAAACGCGGCTACGTCCATTGGACTTTTGTCTAATTCTGGAAAATCTTGAGCGGTAACATTAACGCTAAGTAAAGTGGTAAACGCTAAAGCGCAAGTGGCGATAAAAGTTGTTTTTTTCATAATTCTACGGTGTTAATTTATAAGTGTTATGCTATAAAGGTCGAGTTAAATTGTTAAACTTTACACTTATTAAGTAAAATACTATAAAAGTAATGTGTTTTGTTTCATTTTCATATTATTATTAATAATTATATTACAATTTATAACTGTTTTAGTATTTTGTGTTTTTAATATGAAACAGATATACCATATTTGCTTAATAAATAAAACAGAATAAGAAATTTAATACGATATATTATGTGTGGAATTGTATGTGCTTTCGATTTAAAAGAGAACAGTGAAGAGTTGAGACCTCGGGTGTTAGAGATGTCAAAAACAATTAGACATCGCGGACCAGATTGGAGTGGTATTTATAGTAACGATAAAGCTATTTTAGCGCACGAGCGTTTGGCTATCGTCGATCCAGCCTCAGGGAAACAACCGTTGTTAAGTCTTGATAGTACTCTTGTTTTAGCGGCAAATGGCGAAATATATAACCATAGAGAATTACGTAAGCAATTTGAGGGTAAATACCAGTTTAAAACTCAAAGTGATTGCGAAGTCATTTTAGCATTGTACCAAGAAAAAGGCGTTGATTTTATTGATGAAATGAATGGTATTTTTGGTTTCGCTATTTACGATGTAACCAACGACACGTATTTTATTGCTCGCGACCATATGGGAATTATTCCGCTATATATTGGCTGGGATCAAAACGGAACTTTTTATGTCGCTTCCGAACTGAAAGCTTTAGAAGGTGTGTGTACAAAAATTGAATTATTCCCACCAGGACATTATATGTCGAGTACCGATGGGAAGTTTGTAAAATGGTACAACAGAGATTGGAGTGACTATGATGCAGTAAAAGAAAACGAAACCAGTATTGCTGAAATAAAAGAAGCCTTAGAAGCCGCCGTAAAAAGACAATTAATGAGTGATGTGCCTTACGGTGTTCTATTATCGGGCGGATTAGATTCATCTGTGATTTCGGCAATTGCTAAAAAATATGCGCAAAAGCGGGTGGAAAGTGACGATACTAGAGATGCTTGGTATCCACAATTACACAGTTTTTCAGTGGGATTAGAAGGCTCACCAGATTTAGCCGCCGCACGAAAAGTAGCCGATCATATTGGGACAGTACACCACGAAATAAAATTTACAATCCAAGAAGGATTAGATGCGATAAAAGATGTGATTTATAACATCGAAACCTACGATATTACTACAATTCGTTCTAGTACACCTATGTATTTAATGGCACGAGTTATTAAATCGATGGGAATAAAAATGGTGCTGTCTGGCGAGGGAGCAGATGAAATTTTTGGAGGTTATTTATATTTTCATAAGGCACCGAACGCTAGAGAATTTCACGAAGAAACAGTGCGTAAATTAGATAAATTACATATGTACGATTGCCTGCGAGCAAACAAAAGTTTAGCGGCTTGGGGAGTAGAGGGGCGCGTACCTTTTTTAGATAAAGAATTTATAGATGTAGCGATGCGTATTAACCCACAAGATAAAATGATTAATGGTGAACGTATGGAGAAATGGGTAATTCGTAAGGCCTTTGAAGATATGTTGCCAGCAAGTGTCGCGTGGAGACAAAAAGAGCAATTTAGCGATGGCGTTGGTTATAGTTGGATTGATACACTTAAAGAAGTTGTTAATATAGCAGTTAGCGATGAGCAAATGGCGAATGCCAAATACCGTTTCCCATTACAAACACCGCAAAACAAAGAAGAGTTTTATTACCGCTCCATTTTCGAAGCGCATTTTCCAAGTGATGCGGCGGCCCTAAGTGTGCCGCAAGAGCCAAGCGTAGCATGTAGTACAAAAATAGCCCTAGAATGGGACGAAGCGTTTAAAAATATGAACGAACCTTCAGGTAGAGCAATTGCAAATGTGCACGACGCGGCGTATTCATAATATAATAAAAGATATATGATAGAATGAAGTGAAAACCCTTTTAGCTATAAGAGGGTTTTTTATTAAGAGTGCTTAATATTATGCAATAAATTATTCCTATCACATTCCGTTTTAAAAGTCCTCAGTATGCTTTATTTTTGAAGTAAATAAATCATACTATGTCACACACGCTTATACATAACGAAAGCAAACATCAATTTGAAGTCCATTTAAACGATAGTATCGCCTTTGCAGCTTACGAGCGTTTTGAAAATGGTATTACTTATACACATACCGAAGTGCCGACAGAAATGTCTGGTCAAGGCGTGGGGAGCTTTATAGCAAAAGGGATTTTAGACTACGCGAAAGAGAATAATTTACAAGTGAAACCAGAATGTTCGTTTATTTTGTCGTATATCGATAAGCATCCAGAATATCAGGATATTTCAGTTGTTCACAATAAAAAATAAAAAACGAGAGACGTAAAATGAGTACAAAGTCTATAGAGTTGGTGGCGCGCCCAAGGGCACCGCATTTTGTTGGTGACGGATTTCGGGTGCATAATTTTATACCGAGCGGATTTCGGTTAGATATGAAACGAATGGATCCTTTTATTTTTATGGATTATAATTCTAAATTTTATTTTCCGCCAACAAACGAGCCGCGTGGAGTCGGTGTGCATCCACATCGTGGTTTCGAAACGGTAACCATTGCTTATAAAGGAAAAATCGCTCATCATGACAGTGCTGGAAATAGCGGCGTTATTGGAGAAGGCGGAGTGCAATGGATGACGGCCGCTTCGGGGGTTTTACACAAAGAATATCACGAAAAGGAGTTTAGTGCTGCGGGAGGTGATTTTCAGATGGTGCAATTATGGGTGAATTTGCCTCAAAAAGATAAAATGTCTACGCCTAAATATCAAGGACTAGATCCTTCCAGTATTAAAAAATACCAATTACCAGATCAGCAAGGTGTGGTTGAGGTTATCGCTGGTGTTTATAAAGAGGTTAAAGGTGCCGCTTCAACGTTTACGCCACTGCATCTATTAAATGTAAAACTAAAAAAAGAGGCACACGCCGATTTTTCTTTTCCGGCGCATTACAACACGGCTTTAGTCGTAATAGAAGGTGAGGTAAAAGTGAATGGCAAAGAGAATGTTTCTACCGACCACTTTGTATTGTTTGAGAATAAAGGCGAAACATTTACGGTAGAGGCCACTGAAGCGGCAGTGGTTTTAGTTTTAAGCGGAGCCCCAATTAACGAACCGATTGCCGCACAAGGCCCGTTTGTAATGAATACTAAAGAAGAATTAGCACAAGCGATACACGATTTTAATAGCGGTAAATTTGGCTATTTAGAATAGTGATTCACTCCGTCGTTCCCGAGAAATAAATTGAAGAGGAATGCTTTGAGAAGAGACCCTTGTAAAAGGTTTTATTCCTTCTCTTTTTTAGCGTTTTTCAGTCGTAATACTCCCGTCTGTAGATCTTTTTATTAAGGTTGGGAGCTCCAAAACTTGTCTTTTTAGCTCGTTTTTAAATTTTTAGTTTTCAGAATAATTAAAAACAAGTCACTATTCAATTTAAGATGTGTTTTAGTCGATTTAAGCGACTTTCTTTAAATTAATAATTGTTAATAAAAACAGGGAGCTTTCCATAAAAAGCTTTAAAACCATCTCGAAATTGCGTATATTTGGTGGTGTTCAAAAGGATGCCTTAAGCCTCCTTTTTTTATGTTAAGGACACACTGTTTTAAGACATTGTAATAGCGCATAAAAGGACTCCCGTTGCAGAAAATGGGGTTTTCAAAAAAGGACTATTAGATTATAAAGACTATAACTATGAGCGAAAAAAAAGAAGAGTTTAACAAAGAGAATTATTCAGCGGATAGTATTCAGGCTCTAGAGGGTATGGAACACGTTCGTATGCGTCCTTCCATGTATATTGGAGACGTAGGAACTCGAGGGCTTCACCATTTAGTGTACGAAGTTGTAGATAACTCTATTGATGAGGCGATGGCCGGACACTGTAATAATATTACGGTAACTATTAATGAAGACAATTCCATTTCGACCGAAGATGATGGTCGTGGTATTCCGGTAGATCTTCACAAAAAAGAAGGTGTTTCTGCTCTTGAAGTAGTTATGACAAAGATTGGCGCCGGAGGTAAGTTCGATAAAGATTCTTATAAAGTTTCTGGAGGACTGCACGGGGTTGGTGTAAGTTGTGTTAACGCATTATCCGATCATTTAAGAGCTACGGTTTACAGAAATGGCGAAGTTTGGGAACAAGAATACAAGCACGGTAAAGCTTTGTATCCTGTAAAATGTATTGGAGAAACAGATAAAAGAGGTACGGTAATTACCTTTAGACCAGATCATACCATATTTACGCAAACGTTAGAGTATAGCTACGATACATTAGCCAGTAGAATGCGCGAATTGTCGTATTTAAATAAAGGGATTACTATTCATTTAATCGACAAAAGAGCGGTTAAAGATGATGGTTCTTTCGAAGGTGAAACATTCCATTCTGAAGAAGGTTTAAAAGAATTTATAAGATTTCTAGACGGAAGTAGAGAGCCTTTAATAAAAGAGGTTATTTCTTTTGAAGGAGAGAAAAACGGAGTGCCAGTTGAGGTTGCGATGATGTATAACACGTCGTATGCTGAGAACTTACACTCGTATGTAAACAATATTAATACCCACGAAGGTGGGACGCATTTATCGGGGTTTAGAAGAGGGTTAACGCATACTTTAAAAAAGTACGCCGACGAATCTGGGATGCTAGATAAATTAAAATTCGATATTGCGGGAGATGATTTCCGTGAAGGTTTAACAGCAATTATTTCGGTAAAAGTTCAAGAGCCACAATTCGAGGGACAAACAAAAACAAAATTAGGAAACAGAGAAGTTTCTGCTTCTGTGAGTCAGGCGGTTTCAGAAATGCTTTCTAACTATCTTGAAGAGCATCCAGACGATGCTAAAATAATAGTTCAAAAAGTAATATTAGCTGCTCAAGCACGCCACGCTGCGCAAAAAGCGCGTGAAATGGTACAGCGTAAAACAGTAATGAGTATTGGTGGTTTGCCAGGAAAATTATCTGACTGTTCTGAGCAAGATCCTACAAAATGTGAAGTATTCCTTGTCGAGGGAGATTCGGCGGGTGGAACTGCAAAACAAGGTAGGGATAGAGCATTTCAAGCTATTTTGCCCCTACGTGGTAAAATTTTGAATGTTGAAAAAGCGATGACACATAAAGTGTTTGAAAACGAAGAGATAAAAAATATCTTTACCGCTTTAGGAGTTACTATAGGAACAGAAGAAGATAGTAAGGCTTTAAATCTTTCAAAGTTAAGATATCATAAAGTGGTGATTATGTGTGATGCCGATATCGATGGTGCGCATATTGAAACTTTAATTTTAACGTTCTTTTTCCGTTATATGAAAGAATTGATTGAAAATGGACATATTTACATTGCAACTCCGCCACTATTCTTAGTGAAAAAAGGAGCTAAAAAGCAATACGCTTGGAGTGATGATGAGCGTAAAGTTTTAATGCAAGAATTTGGTGATGGTACAAAAATACAACGTTATAAAGGTCTTGGAGAAATGAATGCCATACAACTTTGGGATACCACAATGAATCCAGATTTTAGAACGCTTCGTCAAGTACAAATTGATAACGGTGTAGAAGCCGATCGTGTGTTCTCTATGTTAATGGGAGATGAGGTGCCACCACGTCGAGAATTTATCGAGAAAAACGCAATTTATGCAAAAATTGATGTATAATTAGTAATACATACTTTTTAAAAACACCTTTCGTCTTATGTGCTTAAGGTGTTTTTTTATTTATATTTAAAAATAAAAAATAAGCTAAACGAGTTATAATCACTATCTAACGTTTACTTTTGTTATATTATAAAAAAAATAAAATTTATGAAAACCCCTTTTCTATTTCTTATTACATTGGCGTCTGTGCATTTTGTAACGGCCCAGGAAAACTTAAACGAATTATTGGCGGCTGGTATAGACGATACCAAACAATTTTCAGAACGCTATATTAAACCAGCAAACGATGGTTTAGCTTACGGCATCAATAACAATTGGTCTAACAGTGCGAAAGCACCGAAACGACTTGGCTTCTCATTATCCATTATTGGAAATGCAACCTTTATAAACGATGAAGATAAAAAGTTTATAATGACCGCTTCCGATTACGAAAATATACGTTTTAAAGATGGGAGTGCATCAAAACCTGTTGCAACTGCATTGGGACATAACGATCAGGATATTATTGTCGAAATTACTTACGACGATCCGTTGTTTGGGGAACAAACCACAGATATTGTTTTGCCAACAGGAATAGGATCTGCAAATATAAATTTAATTCCGACGGTGTTTTTACAAGGAAGTTTTTCGCCTTTTAAAGGTACCGAAGTAAAAGCACGTTATTTTCCTAAAATAAATCAACAAGATGTAGAGGCCGGCTTATTTGGTTTTGGTCTTCAGCAGGAGTTTACTTCTTGGCTACCTTCCGATAAATTATTTCCGGTGGCTGTTTCTGGATTAATTGCTTATACCCAATTAAACGGAACATACGATTTAGTGAATACAAGTACAGTAGAGGGTGAAAACCAACGCGTGGAAACACAAACTCACACAATGTTGTACCAACTATTAGTAGGGACAAATTTAAAACTATTTAATGTGTACGGTTCTGTAGGGTATTTAGATGGAAAAAATAAAACGGACTTATTAGGAACCTATCGCGTCTCTGATGGGATTTTGTTTTCTAAAGAAATTGTAGATCCGTTTTCAGTAGAATCAGACACTAGCGGTATTATTGGAACTTTGGGAGCAAATGTAAAACTTGGTTTCTTTAGTGTAAATGCAGCCTATACAATTGCCGATTTTAGTAGCGCCTCGTTAGGAATGACTTTCGGCTTTTAAAACTTTCTTAAAAAAATACATACGTCCTAAGAATTTCTTAAATTTGGAGGATAAAATTTAACACAAACTAAAATATAATACAAATGAAAGTAACAGTAGTTGGAGCAGGTGCAGTAGGTGCAAGTTGTGCAGAATACATCGCCATTAAAGATTTTGCAAGTGAAGTTGTTATACTAGATATTAAAGAAGGTTTTGCTGAAGGTAAAGCAATGGATTTAATGCAGACAGCTTCTTTAAATAGTTTCGATACTAAAATTACCGGAAGCACTAACGATTATTCTAAAACAGCAGATAGTGATATTTGTGTTATAACATCGGGAATTCCTAGAAAACCAGGAATGACTCGTGAGGAATTAATTGGTATCAATGCAGGGATTGTTAAAACAGTATCGGCTAGCTTAATCACGCATTCTCCAAATACAATAATCATTGTGGTAAGTAACCCAATGGATACAATGACATATTTAGTGCATAAAACAACAGGATTACCTAAAAATAGAATCATCGGAATGGGTGGTGCTTTAGATTCTGCACGTTTTAAATACAGATTAGCTGAAGCTTTAAACGCCCCTATTAGTGATGTAGACGGAATGGTAATTGGTGGACATAGCGACAAAGGTATGGTGCCATTAACAGCGCACGCCACTAGAAACAGTATTAAAGTAACAGAATTCTTGTCTAAAGAACGTTTAGAGCAAGTAACAGAAGACACTAAGGTTGGAGGCGCAACATTAACTAAATTATTAGGAACGTCAGCTTGGTACGCACCAGGTGCAGCAGTCTCTGGTTTAGTACAAGCAATTGCTTGCGACCAAAAGAAAATGTTCCCATGTTCAACGTTATTAGAAGGTGAATACGGTTTAAATGATTTATGTATTGGTGTGCCAGTTATTTTAGGTAAAAATGGTATTGAAAGTATCGTAGAAATTAAATTAAGCGATGCCGAAAAAGCGCATATGCAAGAAAGTGCTAAAGGTGTAAAAGCGACGAATGGTTTATTAGAACTATAGTCGGTTTTCTAATTATATAAAGAAACACCTTAAGGTTTTAAATCTTTAAGGTGTTTTTGTAGTTATAGAGGACCTCTTTTTAAAAGATAATTTAACAGTCTTAAAAAGAAATTGAAAAATTTTTGGTATTATTGTTGCCAACTAAATCAAATAATAATACTTAAACACGGAAAAATTAGAATAAGATGAAAAAATCAATATTATTACTGTTAGCAGTTACGTTAAGTTTTACCAGTTTTGCACAAGATAAACTAACGGAAGGTACCGTTATATCAACGCAAACAATGTCTAGTGACGATGAAGCTATGAACTCGCAATTAGCAATGGTTGGAGAAGTGGTGACAACAACTTACATTAAAGAGAAGAAATCAAGATCGGAAGTGTCTAGCCCGATGACGGGAGACGTCGTTACTATTACTGATACGGAGACCAAAAAGATGTTAATGCTAATGGATAACCCTATGAGCGGTAAAAGCTATATGGAGATGAGTACAGATTCTAAAGCGGCACAAGTAGAAAATATTGAGGTAACAAATAGAGATGATAAAAAAACAGTTTTAGGTTACGAGTGTGAGGGTTACGATGTGATTATGACGGCAGGAGGACAAACTGTAGAGATGACGCTTTACACCACTAAAAGTATTACGGCCTATTCGCAACAATCACAAATGTATGGCGATAAAATTGAAGGGTTTCCAATGTATTTTGTATTAAATATGAGTCAGATGGGAAAAAATATTACTATCGAAAATACGGTAACAGAAATTAAGGAAGAAGCTGTTTCTAGCGATAAATTTAATATGACACCCCCAGAAGGCTATACAGAAATGAAGCAATAAAACAGTCTATTCTATATAAAAGACTATTAAAAGAGCAACTATTTGGTTGCTCTTTTTTTGTATAAAAAACAGTAATTGTATTGTCATTTCTTGCTGTATATCATATATTTGGCACATGAAAGCTAATTGGTGTTTTAGTGTCTTATTACTTGTCCTTGCCTGTATTGGGGTTTTTAGGGACGACACTGTTATCCCTAATCAAGAACTCGTTCTAGAGTTTAATAGCGCACACGTTTCGGCTAACGAAGCTGAAAAAACGATTATATTAGTAAAAAAACAATTACAAGAATTAGGTGTTTACGCGATTCAGGTGCATGCTGAGTCTAACGGGAAATACACGATCACTTATTATAGTGCTTCAAACGTAGCGCGTATTAAAAAAATACTAGGTACGCCATCGTCATTATCAATAGATATCGCGAACTCTAATCAACCCAATAGTGGTATTCCATTAGAGAAAACATCTAATCATTACCATGTAGATGTTTATGAAATTACTCGCAATTTAGATTCAGAAATAGATTTAAAAGGAACGCTTGTCGTTAACGAAAAACGCGATTTAGAACGGTTTAACAGTCCTACTTTTAGTTCGTTTTTAGGGCAAGAATATAGTAACTTGACATCGGAAACTGAAGCCGTAGCTTACAAAATAAATACTACCATTGTCTATACTTTAAACAAAGGTTTATATACTATTCCAGAAGTTCGTGCCGGACCCTCTTATTCTAGAAGCGCGTAAACACATAAAAGTGCTTTTCTACTTTAAAATTGAGCTTTTAAAATTATTTTATAAAAGCGAAAACACCCTATTTAATTATTAAAATAATTGTCGAATCTCGATGTAAATTCTATATTTGCTCGTTCTAAAAAAAACCGACAATAAAATAACAACACCATGCAAAATAAAGGATTAATAAAGCTGTTTGCAGTTTTATTCGGATTGGTAAGTCTTTACCAATTATCTTTCACGTTTAAAAATAGTGCAATCGAGAGCGATGCATTAACAATTGCGGAAAGTAAATTTGATGCTTCAGTAGAAGACAGAAAAGAAAAAGTTAACGATTACGAAGTCGTTTATTTGGACTCGTTAGCAGCCTCTAATGAGAAAGTATTCTTAGGAAGTACTTACGCAGATGTTAAAGAAAACTCGATGAAATTAGGACTAGACCTTAAAGGGGGTTTAGAAGCAATTTTACAAGTCTCTGTAAAAGACATCTTAAAAGGATTGGCTAACAATAGTAAAGATCCTATTTTCAACAAAGCATTAGATGATGCTGCCGAACTTCAGAAAGACAGTCAGAATGACTTTATTGACGATTTCTACACGGCTTTCGATGCTATTAAAGGCGATACTAAATTAGCGTCTCCAGATATTTTTGCAACGCGTTCTTTGGAAAGTGAAATCAAAAGAGGAATGTCGGACGATGATGTAAAAGTTGTTTTATCACAAAAAATCAACGAATCTATCGCTTCTGCATTACAAGTATTGCGTACACGTATTGACCAATTTGGTGTGGCGTCTCCAAACATTCAACGTTTAGGAACTTCAGGGCGTATTCTTGTAGAGTTACCAGGGGTTAAAGATGTTGAGCGTGCTAAAGAATTAATTACAAGTACGGCAGAATTAGAATTCTGGGATACTTTAAAAGGAGAGCAGTTTTTTCAGTATTTTAATGATGTAAATACATTGTTGAAAGACGAGATAAAAGCAGAAAACCAAGTAGAAGGAGAAGAAACAGTAGCACAAGAGAGCACTGAAGACGCTACCGATGATATTATTGGTGATCTTACAGGAGAGGAAGATACATCAACTAAAGAAGTAAATCCATTATTAGATTTAGTAAAAGGACCAGGCTACCAAGGCGGACCAATCGTTTATCAATTTAACATAGCAGATAGTGCTAAAGTATATTCAATATTAAAAAAGCGTGAGGTAAAAGCTTTATTGCCAACAGAACTTAAAGATGTAAAATTCGTATTTGGTAAACCAGCACCAAATAGCGAGCTAACAGAATTATATGTATTAAAAGGAACCAGAGACAACATTCCACCGTTAGGCGGAGGAGTGGTAGACGACGCACGCCAATCTTACAGCCCGTCGAACAAGCCAACAGTAACGATGCAAATGAATGCTCAAGGCTCTAAAATTTGGGAAGAAATGACCGATAAAGCCTCTAAAACGGGAAGCCAGATTGCTATTGTATTAGATAACGTCGTGTATTCTGCACCAGGAATTAACAATGGTAAAATTGCCGGCGGACGTTCAGAGATTTCAGGAAACTTTACATTGAACGAAGCAACCGATTTAGCAAACGTTTTACGTGCCGGTCGTTTACCTGCAAAAGCGGAGATAATTCAATCGGATGAGATTGGACCAACATTAGGTAAAGAAGCTATCGAGAGTGGTACAATGTCTTTTATAATTGCGTTAACATTAGTATTAATCTGGATGTTCTTTTACTACGGTAAAGCAGGAGTATTTGCAGATATTGCAATGTTATTAAATATTCTATTAATCTTCGGTATTTTATCAGGATTAGGAGCTGTATTAACCTTGCCTGGTATTGCCGGTATAGTATTAACTATTGGTATGGCGGTCGATGCGAACGTGCTTATTTTTGAACGTATTCGAGAGGAACTCTATAAAGGTAAAGACCAAAAAACGGCTATTAAAGACGGTTTTAGTAATGCATTATCTTCAATTTTAGATGCTAACATTACAACAGGTTTAACCGCTTTAATTTTATTCTTATTTGGTACAGGGCCAATTAAAGGGTTTGCAACAACGTTATTAATAGGTATTTGTACCTCATTATTTACAGCTATTTTCATCACCAGATTATTAATTGACTGGTACGATGCAAGAGGTGGAAAATTAAGCTTCTCTACAGGAGTTACTAAAAACTTATTTAGAGGTATTAATGTAAGTTTCCTTAAGAAACGTAAAATAGCTTATGGTATCTCTACGGTAATGATTTTAGTAAGTTTAGTTTCTTTCTTTACAAATGGTTTAGATCAAGGTGTCGATTTTGTTGGAGGTAGAACGTATCAAGTGCGATTCGATCAGCCTGTTAGCGCAACGGAAATTACTGATCTGTTATCAGACGACGCTGTTTTTGGTAGTGCCGATGCTAAAACCTTTGGAGACGATAACCAATTAAAAATTACTACTAAATTTAGAGTTAACGAATCTTCACAACAAGCAGACGAAGAAATAAGAATGTCTTTATTTAATGCTTTACAGCCTTACCTAAATGGTATGGACTACCCAAGCTTTATTGAAAATAAAGAATCTAAAACGGCTGGTTTAATGAAGAAATATAAGGTAAGTCCAACCATTGCCGACGACATTAAAAAAGAGTCTTTCTGGGCTGTAATAGGATCGTTAGTGGTCGTGTTCTTATATATATTATTTCGTTTTAAAAGATGGCAATTCTCACTTGGTGCGGTAGCAGCAGTTTTCCACGATGTATTAATACTATTAGGAGTATTCTCTTTAACCTACAAGTTTATGCCATTCTCTTTAGAGATAGATCAAGCGTTTATCGCAGCGATCCTTACCGTAATTGGTTACTCTTTAAATGATACCGTGGTAGTATTCGATAGAATTAGAGAATTCTTTAACGAGCACACTTCTTGGACATTCGATGAGGTTATAGATAGATCTTTAAGTAGTACTTTAAGTAGAACCTTAAATACATCGTTAACAACATTAGTCGTGTTATTAACTATCTTCATTTTTGGAGGAGAATCAATTAGAGGATTTATGTTCGCCTTAATTGTTGGTGTAATTGTAGGTACGTACTCATCATTATTTATTGCAACACCTATAATGTACGATTCAGTTAAAAAAGGAGATACAGCGAATGCATTAAAAGATAAAGAAGTAGAAACAGAAGAAAACACTGAGTTAAACGCTTAAGAATTCTAAGTTTTAAAATACAAAAGCCTTTCAAGATCTGTTCTTGAAAGGCTTTTTTGTATCTTAATTTTAATGGCTGTGTTTTGGGTATGACGTTGCAATTACTAGTAAAAATAAGGGATTTCGCGGTTCACTGACCAAAGAAACACTGGAAGCGCTTAAACAATCGCTCTGTGGCGTAGTAATAACGAATACCTGTTTATAAAATTAAAAATGAAGGGGTAATCCGTAATAAAACCGCTATTTATAAAACTATTAATAATTAATGAAAGCATAATCCATAACACAGATAATAATTATCGTTAATCCTTTGGTAAGAAACCGTAATAAATTATCTGTAAATGCTATATTTACAAACCTAAAAATACATCTATGCACTTATTAACAATCGACTGGAATCCTATTACGGGAATAGACATCGTAGGTAATTTTAAAATTCATTTCTACAGTTTAATGTGGGTTACCGCCTTTATTGTAGGCTGGCAAGTAATGAAGCGCATTTTTATAAGAGAAAAAATAAAAATAGAATATTTAGATCCCTTATTTATTTATACCGTTCTAGCGACAATGTTGGGAGCGCGTTTAGGACACGTTATCTTTTATCAGCCAGAATTATTCTCTCAAGATTTCTTTAGTGTGTTTTTACCGTTTCATTTCGTTCCAGAATTCGAATTCTCAGGATTTTCTGGATTAGCAAGTCACGGTGCAGCTATAGGTATTGTTATTGGTATGTATTTATACCGTCGCAAATACAAGTATAAGTCCTTAATGTGGATCTTAGATCGTATCGTGATTCCTGTAGCGTCTGGGGCTGTTTTTATACGTATTGGTAACTTTCTTAATTCTGAGATTATAGGTAAAATTACCGACTCTCCTTTTGGAGTGCGATTTGTGCAAGAATTTTATGGCAAACGCGAAATTATGCAACTTACTGGAATTAAAAACTACAAGCAGGCGTATGCCGCAGTAACCGATAATCCGCAATTTGTATCTTTATTGGAGGCTGTGCCGCTAAGACACCCGGCACAATTATACGAAGCATTTTGTTACATTTTCGTATTCATTATATTATTGTTTTTCTATTTGAAAACAAAAAAATCGGAACAAATTGGCTTTTTATTCGGACTGTTTTTAGTGTTGTTATGGACCGTAAGATTCTTTGTAGAATTTATAAAAGAAGCTCAAAATGCAGAGCGTGCCGATTGGTTGTTAAATACCGGACAATGGTTAAGTATCCCATTTATAATAGTCGGACTGTATTTTATGTTTGTCTATAAACCAAAAACAAAAGTGCAGTAATTATGAAAGCATACCGTGTAGTCTTAATAGCATTAAGTACTTGTTTTGCACTAACAACAATGTCTTGTAAAGAAGAGAATAAGGTGATTAAGCAGGTAGAAGTACCCTTTAAAAAGGAAGGTGATTTAACACTTTTTAAAAAAGGAACAGATTCTATTATTAAAGTTTTAGATATTGAATTAGCACTAACGCAAACCGAACGCGATTTAGGGTTAATGTATAGAAACGAATTAAAGGACAACCAAGGAATGCTATTTGTATTTCCAGATAGCCAGCCGCGAAGTTTTTATATGCGTAACACGCACATTTCTTTAGATATTATCTATTTAGACCACAATAGAGCGATTGTAAGTATTCAAAGAGAGGCCAAACCAATGGATGAATCGTCTTTACCATCGGAAAGTGCTGCGCAATATGTATTAGAAATAAATGGCGGCCTATCTAAAAAATGGAATCTTGAAGCTGGGGATAAAATAGAATTTTCGGCACTATAAAAGGTGTTGGCAATAATACTGAAATGACATACAAACAAGCTAAAAACATTGATTTACTTCTATCTATATGTAAACACAAAGAAGATAGAGCCCAAATAACTTCATTCAGTAGTCTTTCAGATAAATTTAAATAAATACCAGAATCCGAATTTTTAAAATTAATCGCTATAATTAGAGCGGAACAATTAAAACTTGGAGTTGAACTGGTTAGGGGTAATTCATATAGTTTTAAATTTTTCGAGCCACAAATAACCGATTTAGAAAATCTGGGCGGATTTAAAAACTTGTTCTGGAAAAATATTAAAAACATTCTCTTTAAGTACATATTCCCAACAGCAACTTTAGGTATTTTAATATGGGCTAATTTCATAAAAGAATCGGATTTAAAATCCAAAAAAGACACTTTAGAAAATACCAAACAAACAGAACTGAAACAACAGTAGCAATTAACCACCAAAATAAAAGATTCGTCAAATTTGGATACGTTGGATTATCGTGAACATTATCCTGAAACCATAAAATCGGACTCTTTAAAATAAAAAGTACTATTGCTAACATTGTATATAATTTATGATTAAATCCGTTCATATTTTAAAGTTTTATATATTTAATAATCTGTTTGTTACGGCTGAAAATCCTGCGGATTTTAAGCCGCACAAATCATATACGTAACCGTTAGCCACAATTTGAGAGATGACAATGAGAAACTTTTTTACTTCAATCGTAATTTTATTTTTATTATGTTCTTGCGACTGTCAAATTATTGTAAGTGGGAAAATTATTTCGTCAGAAACTGGAAAGCCAATAAACGGTGCGAAAATTGAAATGGTTGGAAAAAATATAACTTCAGAATCCAACCAAAACGGACTTTTTAAAATTGGAGATATGTCTGGTTTTTGTTATGATCCAAAAATAGAAGTGACCTACGAAGGACATAAACCCTTCTTAATTGAATTAGAATCGGAATCTGAATTTCAAAACTTTAAACTAAAAAAGCAATCCGAATTTATTGAATATGAAGAACCTTTTTATCCAAATCCGTATAATAAAAACACTTTTGTAACTGGAACTTGGGTTGAAAAATATAGTGGGAATTTTAAAATTAAATCCGATAGTTTAATTATATATCTTGACGAAAAAAAAATAAATAAAGAAATTGAGTTAATAAAAGGAAAACTGAAAAAGAAAAATAGTGGCTAACACCGTTTTAAAACAATTACGGTTTTAGTGCTAAATCAAAGGACGTTGGGTGTTTGTATACATAGACGTTGTTACAAAAAAGAAAGGACATTATTAAATTTTAATAATGTCCTTTCTTTTTTTTACAGAGTTTCTTTTATAAGGCGTTAATCGAGTTAAGGAGAACATTCACTCATTTTTTTAAAAGGGTATTCGTGATTACTTCGCAGTTGAGCGGAATGCTTTGAGCTCCCTCAATAATTCTTTGGGAAGCGAGTAGCGAAAGCCTGACTTTCCTTTTTTACAAGGGAATTCCCATAAGCATATCGTAATTATTCCTCCTTTTTAGGAACGGGATCGAAACCGCTGCCGCCCCAAGGATGGCAACTAAAAACACGTTTTATAGCGAGTACCCCGCCCTTAATTAGGCCGTGAACTTGTAGTGCTTCTTTGGTGTAGTGCGAGCAGGTGGGTTGGTACCGGCACGTGGCTGGTGTAAATGGAGAAATAAAGACTTGGTACACCTTAATTATAAATAAAAAAGGGGCGATTAGAATTTTTTTCACGTTACAAAAAGTTTAGGCTTAAAAAAGCGTGCGTTTAATTTACCGAAAAACTGGTACCGTCTCTACCGTCTTTTAGTTGTATTCCCGCATTGGCGAGTTCGTCGCGAATTTGATCGGAAAGGGCAAAATTTTTGTTGGCTCGTGCTTCTTGGCGTAATTTAATAAGCACGTTTACAGCACCGGCTAAAGTATCGGTTTCTGATGCGGCTTCGGTAACATTTGTTAATCCTAGAACCTCAAAAACAAAAGCATTAATGGTGGTTTTAAGTGTGTTTAAATGAGCTATTGTTACATGTTGCGAGCCGTCTTTAATTTGGTGAATAAACTTTGCGGCGTCGAATAAATGAGCAATTAAAATAGGTGTATTAAAATCGTCGTTCATTGCGTCGTAGCATTTCTGCTTCCAACTGTCAATATCTAATGTCGATGATTCAGACGGTGTTAAAGTGTCTAATTCTTTAATCGCGTCGAGTAAACGATTAAAACCTTTCTCGCTAGACTGTAATCCGGCATCGGTTAAATCTAAAACGCTACGGTACCCAGCTTGCATCATAAAAAAGCGAATAACGCTTGGGCTG
Organism: Bizionia saleffrena; assembly: GCF_008086175.1. Lineage (GTDB taxonomy): Bacteria > Bacteroidota > Bacteroidia > Flavobacteriales > Flavobacteriaceae > Bizionia > Bizionia saleffrena. Next base: position 5,227 of record NZ_VSKM01000008.1, on the reverse strand, counting down.
TATGCCTTAGACATTTTATCGTTATGACCGGTAAGAAGCTCGGTAGGATTTATAATATTCCCGGTGCTTTTAGACATGCGCTGTCCGTTAAGCTCTAGCATATTGGCGTGCATCCAGTAATTTACTGGCGACTGCCCTTTGGCCGCTTGATTTTGAGCGATTTCGCATTCGTGATGTGGGAATTTTAAGTCCATTCCACCACCGTGAATATCGAAGTGATTACCCAAGTACTTGGTACTCATCGCTGTACATTCTAGGTGCCAACCCGGAAAACCGTCGCTCCAAGGCGATGGCCAACGCATAATATGTTGTGGTTCGGCTTTTTTCCAAAGCGCAAAATCTTGCGGATTCTTTTTATCGCTTTGGCCGTCCAGCTCTCGTGTATTATGAATAAGATCTTCTAATTTGCGTTTACTTAAAATACCGTAATTATTAGTCTCATTATATTTATGGACATCAAAATACACAGAACCATTAATTTCGTAACCGAAACCATTGTCAATAATAGTCTTAATTAATTCTATCTGCTCTATAATATGTCCAGTAGCTGTAGGCTCGATACTTGGCGGTAAAAAATTAAAAGTGTTTAAAATATTATGAAAATCTACGGTGTAGCGTTGTACTACTTCCATAGGTTCAATTTCTTCTAAACGTGCTTTTTTTGTAATTTTATCTTCACCTTCGTCGGCATCATTTTCTAAGTGCCCAGCATCTGTAATATTACGGACATAACGCACCTTGAAACCTAAATGTTTTAAGTATCTAAAGACCATATCGAAAGACATAAAAGTTCTAACGTTACCAAGGTGTACATGACTATAAACGGTAGGACCACAAACGTACATACCCACGTAACCGTCGGTAATTGTTTTAAAAGGTTCCTTTTTTCCGCTTAGCGAATTGTAGATCTTAATAGTTTGGTTTTTAAAAAGCTGCATTGCCATAGGTTATGATACTGTTTGTTTAAATTAAAACGTTGTGTCTAACTTAATATAATCTAAGAATTCTCTTTTGGTGTCTTTGTTTTTAAACTGGCCACCAAACTCTGCAGTTACTGTGCTACTATCGATATCTCTAATACCACGAGAATTGACGCAAAGGTGTTTAGCATCCATTACACAAGCAACATCTTCAGTGTTTAATACTTTTTGTAACTCTTGTACGACTTGAAGGGTTAATCGCTCTTGAACCTGAGGACGTTTTGCGAAATAATCTACAATACGATTCATTTTAGATAAGCCCACAACAGTACCGTTAGAAATGTAGGCGATGTGAGCCCGGCCAACAATTGGTAATAAATGGTGCTCGCAAGTAGAATACACCGTAATGTTTTTTTCTACCAGCATTTCGCCATATTTATATTTGTTATCGAAAGTAGAAGCGCTAGGTTTATTTTGAGGGTCTAAACCACCAAAAATTTCGTTTACAAACATCTTAGCGACACGATTTGGTGTACCACTTAAACTATCGTCTGATAAATCAAGACCTAAGGTTTCTAGTATATGACGTACATCGTCTTTTATGATGTCAATTTTTTCTGTGCTTGTTAGTTTAAAAGCGTCTGCTTTCATAGGCGTAACTGCCGAAGTACCTATGTGGTTTTCACCAATTGACTCGTGATTTTTTGTTGTATTATCAATTTCCATTAATCCAGTAAAATGTTTAAAAAGCAAAGATAAGTAATAAAAAAATCATAGTTAAGAGGTAGGGGTTTTTAAATTTGAATTGTTATATAATTAACAGAACATTATATTAACGTAATGTTAAAGATATTTTACTTATTTTTAGACCCTATAATATAAAAAACAACTATGAAATTACTCTACACTTTAGTGTTTATGCTTACTTTTAGCGCTTATAATGTTAAGGCTCAGTCGGTAACTAAGAAGCATTCAACACACGTCTTTTACGCCGACAATGTTAAGGCGCCTTTAACAGCGAAAGAATTAAAAATGTTGAAAGATGTTTACGCAGATCACTTAGATCAAGAGGTGTTAAACCGTCCGCAACGCATTAAGGATATTAAAAACATTTTAAGAAATAGAGTAGAGATTGTAGAGCATAAAAATAAAGATTTATCATACTTCCCTGCTTTATCAAGTATACCACTTTTTAATATTTATAATAAGGCGTTAACTAGAGATGCTTTTTACTCTTCAGACAACTTTAACGTACTTAAATACAATTTACCGTTTTATGGTAAAAAACGCGTGACATATCACATAGATAACAGCGCTTATATTTTAACGATAATTCCTCAGCACGAACACTAAAAAATACACAATGAAAAAAATTACCCTTTTAATACTAATTTTATTTTCAAGTTTTGGCTTTTCACAAGATGTGTTAATGCAAAACGGTACATTTACGCAGTGTTCGGGAACGTTTTACGATTCTGGAGGACCATCTGCAAGTTATGGCTCAAACGAAAACTTTACAATTACTATCTGTCCAGATCAGGGCAATTCTCTAACCCAATTAGATTTTTCAGGTTTTGCGTACAGTACGCAGAATAATGGCGAATTTTTAACTATTTATGATGGGGACGACACGACTGCACCTGTTTTAGGAACATATACTGGTGGTGGAGCGTCTGCTAACCCTGGTTTTGTAACAGCCTCTGATACGACAATTAATGCAACGGGTTGTTTAACATTAAATTTCACATCGAATGCTAGTGGAAATGCTTCTGGATGGGCAGCAACAATTTCTTGTTTCGAACCTTGCCAAACTATTGTAGCCGTTCTAGATAGTACCTCTCCAGTTTTAAATATAGATGGTAATGTAGAAGCCGATCTTAACGAAACTATAACCTTTAATGGTAGTGGTAATTTTTCTGGATCTGGAGCAGGTGCAACCTATACTTGGGATTTTGGAGATGGAAATACGGCAACGGGACAAACGGTAACGCACGCTTATCCTGCAGCAGGACTGTTTGATGTTACACTTACTATTATAGACACAAATCCTAACGGATGCCAGAGTACTAACACTATCGATTTAGTAGCGATAATTGGTGCGTCTAGCGTCGGTAACCCTAACGTAGATGCAGGTGACGATTTAACTGTAGATTGCGCCACCGGTTGTGTCGATTTAAATGCACAATATTTAGATATTGGTTTAACCAATACGTATAACGTAAATGAAATTACCTTTACGCCGCCATTTCCTTTTAATGGCTTAGCGAACTCGATAAATCTTAGTACAGATGATAGATGGGCAGCAGTAGAGAGCTTACCCTTTGATTTCTGTTATTTTGGAGGCGTAGAGACTCAGTTTCAGGTAGGTTCTAATGGGGTTGTTCGTTTTGATGTTGATCCAGCCGACACTACAAATGCTTGGGGTTTTAGTGAGAATTTGCCTAATAATACAAACCCAACTTTAGGGGAGGCTAATATTTTTACACCAGGACACGATATACTTCCTTCATCAACTAATGGTAATGAAATAGCATGGGAAGTTATAGGTACTGCGCCTAATAGAGTTTTGGCGGTATCTTTTTATGACGTCTCAATGTTTAGTTGTACTAGTGAGAAAGCAACGCATATGGCGGTAATGTATGAAACAACTAATGTTATTGATATCTATATTCAAGATAAGCCAACATGTTCATGGAACGGTGGTAGTGCAGTTGTAGGTATTCAAAATCATGCGGGTACTACGGCTTTTGTACCACCAGGACGTAATACTTCAGATTCCCCATGGGTGACTACTGACGAAGCATGGCGTTTTACACCAGCTGGACCTAGTGTGGTAACATTCGCTTGGTTGGATGCTGCCGGTACAGTAATTTCAACAAATCCTACATTTAGTGTGTGCCCAACTCAAGATACTACCTATACAGCAGAAGTAACATATACCAACTGTAATGGTGAGATTGTTATTGTTACCGATGATGTGACTGTTTTTGTTCCTTTCTCTGTAGATTTAGGACCAGATCAAAACTTATGTGTTGGTAATGCAGATGTTGTTTTAGATGCCACTGTTGCTACAACTGGAGCAACGTATCAATGGACTTTAGATGGTACAGATATTGCTGGAGAAACAAATCCTACATTAACAGTAGCCTCTCCTAATACAGGAACATATGGTGTTAGCGTTACAGGAGCTGGATGTACTATCACAGACGATGTGGTGATTACTTTTTCAAATAGCGATGCTTCATTTACTATGATCCCTTCTTGTACAGGAGGAACTGTAGATACAATAGCTACAACTGGTGGAATCTTTTCTTTTAATCCAGCGCCAACAGATACAGCAACAATCGATCCTAATACAGGTGAAGTAACTAACGGTACGCCGGGAGCGACGTATACCATAGAATATAACACTTTAGGCGCTTGTCCAGGAATTACTACTCAAGATTTAACTGTGTTGCCGGCGGATGATGCGTCATTTACAATGGATGCAACATGTACAGGAGGAACTGTTGATTCAGTAGCCTTAATAGGAGGAACATTTGTATTTAATCCTGCACCAACCGATGCAGCGGTAATTGATGCTAATACAGGTGAAGTAACAAATGTTACTTTAAATACAACCTATACGATAGAATATACTACCAATGGTGCGTGTCCAGAGACATCGCAATTCGATTTAGTAATTCCTGCTTTAGACGATCCTAGTTTTACCGTTTTGGCAACTTGTGATGGCGCAGTAGTAGATACAGTTACTACTCCAGGTGGCGTATTTGCTTTAAATCCAGTACCAACAGATGGTACTACGATTGATGTGGCGACGGGTGAAGTTACAGGAGGAACCTCTAATACCTCTTATACTATAGAATACACAACAAATGGAACGTGTCCTGATTTTAGTACACAATCATTTGTGGTTAATACGACTGAAGATGCCTCATTTACAATGTTAGCAACGTGCGACGGCGGAACTGTAGATAGTTTTGCTACGGCAGGTGGTACGTATGCTTTTAATCCACTACCAACGGATACAGCAACAATCGATCCTACAACTGGTGCAGTAACAAATGGAACTTCAGGAGCTAACTATACAGTAGAGTATAGCTTTGGAGGGACTTGTCCTTCTTCAGCATCTTTCGATCTTACCGTTTTATCAGTAGACGATGCGAGTATAACAATGACGCCAACGTGCGACGGCGGTATTGTCGATACAGAAGCAACACCAGGCGGAACGTATGTGTTTAACCCAGTACCAACGGATGGCGCTGTAATAGATGCTACCACAGGGACCGTTTCTGGCGGACAACCAA
>NZ_VSKM01000067.1 GCF_008086175.1 Bizionia saleffrena | reverse complement strand
TCCTGTTACCTCCCAAATACACGTATCATTATTAAACGTTGCCGTTTCATAACATTCTGTGATTGGTTCTGCTGCTTGTGTTCCTATTACAACCCATTCGCAAGTACCGTTATTAAACGTCGCTGTTTCCCAACATTCTGTCGTTGGTTCTGATTGTTGTGTTCCTGTTACCTCCCATTCGCAAGTATCGTTATTAAACGTTGCCGTTTCATAACATTCTGTCGTTGGTGCTGCTTCTTGTGTTCCTGTTACCTCCCAAATACACGTATCATTATTAAACGTTGCCGTTTCATAACATTCTGTCGTTGGTGCTGCTTCTTGTGTTCCTGTTACATCCCATATACAAGTAGAGTCATTAAACGTTGCCGTTTCATAACATTCTGTGGTTGGTTCTGATTGTTGTGTTCCTGTTACAACCCAACTACACGTATCATTACTAAACGTCGCTGTTTCCCAACATTCTGTGTTTGGTGCTGCTGCTTGTTCTCCTGTTACAACCCAACTACAAGTAGAGTCATTAAACGT
>NZ_VSKM01000066.1 GCF_008086175.1 Bizionia saleffrena | reverse complement strand
TCGAATGATTGCCAGTGCGCCTCTCACACCACCGTACGTACGGGTCTCGTATACGGCGGTTCAACGTTCATCTCAACAATTGCTCTTTACACCAATTGAAGCTACCTACTATTTTAAGCATAGGCTACAAAAATTTGCTCCTATGCGAATTTAATAGAGAGCGTTGTTCCGTCCTTCCTTAATTGTGAGTCCTATGGGCTTTTTCTCCCACCTCGTTTCCCTTAAGTACTATGACTTCTGCTGACTTCTCCAATAGGCCAACTCGTAACTTTGGAGATCTCCCCAGGTAATGACATCTTCTTTCACTCAATCCCTGCCGTATCTACCTACTTACCCTTTTGATACTCTTTGGGCGTTGCAATGATGTGGTTGCTTACCCGAATAAATAGGCCTCTGTATACGGTTTCTGTTCGTCAGTACCGAGTTTTGTAGTCTCGCTTTCTTCAGATGTAACTTTGCAGTTACCACCCTTGCGACTTACTAATGCTTCTAGGCGTTACCCCAGCGCATAAGGGACTTGCACCCT
>NZ_VSKM01000065.1 GCF_008086175.1 Bizionia saleffrena | reverse complement strand
CCAACCTTTACGGTTCCTACTGAAGTGACTTTAGAATGTGATGAAGATGTAAACGACTTAACGTTGACTGGTGATGTAACTGACGAAGCTGATAATTGTGATACTAACACTTTAGAAGCAACATACACTGATAGCGCTTCAACTGCTGGGTCTTGTGCTAACGAATCGTCTTTCATAAGAACTTGGACAGTAACCGATGCTTGTGGAAACACAACAACTCAAGAACAGACAATTAATATCGAAGATACTACGGCGCCAACCTATACGGTTCCTACTGAAGTGACTTTGGAATGTGATCAAGATATTACCGACTTAACAGTAACTGGTGATGTTACCGATGAAGCTGATAACTGTGATACTAACACATTAGAAGCGACGTATACTGATGGCGCTTCAACTGCTGGGTCTTGTGCTAACGAATCGTCTTTCATAAGAACTTGGACAGTAACCGATGCTTGTGGAAACGATAATACGCAAACACAAACCATAAACATCGAGGATACTACGGCGCCAACCTTTACGGTTCCT
>NZ_VSKM01000064.1 GCF_008086175.1 Bizionia saleffrena | reverse complement strand
TAGCTTCAATTGGTGTAAAGAGCAATTGTTGAGATGAACGTTGAACCGCCGTATACGAGACCCGTACGTACGGTGGTGTGAGAGGCGCACTGGCAATCATTCGATTGTCAGCCGTCTACTCGATTAGCACCCGTTATTTTCGATAATGTACGTTCTACGGTTGAGCGAACAAGTAATAGAAAAAGACAGTGCTACGGAACAGGTAAAAAGATTGCAAAAAACGACAAGTACATTAACCACCAATTTAGATATGATGGTAGGATAATAACCATAAGTTTCTGTACAAGTTACTTTAATGGGTGCCAACGTGTTTGTGTATGATTTCGTTGCGTGTTACAGCACTAAATTTAGCAAATACAAACCGAATAGAAAATCCGCGAGGATTTTCGTAAGTAGGCGAGTACTAGCAATGAATTATACACGGCTTAAGTTAGCATTTCAATAAAAACACTAAATTAAGACATATAAATAAGAAGGAACAAAAGGGAGGAATAAGGTTATTATACACGCGGAGACTATGATCTCGTCA
>NZ_VSKM01000007.1 GCF_008086175.1 Bizionia saleffrena | reverse complement strand
CTAAGGTTTTATTTTGAGAATTATTAGATTTTTTATTTCTTAAATTAGAGGATAGTTTTGTTAGCTTTCTTGTAAGTGTGGTATTTTCTGCTAACTTAGATTTGTCAATTTTTGAGATTTTAAAATCCGTTTGGTTACTATTTTTATTTTGTTCAATTTGTATTAAATCATCCTCTTTTTGGCAACTAGATAACACAAATGCAACCCCGAAGAGCAACATTACTAATTTAAAATACTGTTTACATTTTCTTTTTTTCAATCGTTTGGTTGGTTTTAAAAATTAGTGATTTTAACTATTAAAAACCAAGTGTATAATAATAACAATCTCACAACACCTTTTTGTACCATTCATCGAAAACTACAACTTATTTGCACTTTTCGTTACGGTAAAAACCGTAATTGGAGTGAAAACGCAAATTTTGCACACAAAAAAAAGCCACTACTTGCGTAATGGCTTTTAGTTTTTATTTTTATATGCGTAAACGCGATTAGTTTATATCTGTTTTATTTTAGCATTAGACACTTAACATCTAAAGTCTTAATTAAGAATTAATTACGCCATTATTAGCTAACAGATATAGCCACGACTTCATTAATAACCCAATTTTCTTTTTCTCTCTTAAATAAAATAATACTAGAACTACCATTGAGTTTTTCTTTAAACCAACTCACATACACCATAGCCTTATTGTGCTCTTTATTAATAATCATTTTACTAAAGTAAAGTATGCCACCTACATTATTTCCACTAAATTCCTCACTTCTTTTAAAGGACTTAATATCTTTTTCCTCAATAATTTTCACCGCAAAATTATGATTAGAAAACACTGTTGTTTTCTCAGGAACATAACTAATTTCGGTACTCGAATTTTTAATTATATTTTTATAATCTTTTGGAAGATAATTCTTGTAACTTACTAAGTAATTATCTGAAGATGTTTGTACAACAAATAATTTTAACTTACTTATACTATCAGGCCTTATTAGTACTGCTTTTTTACTAAGACCATCTTTATATTCTTCGAAAGAGGGAGGCGTGTTATACCTTATATCTATTACAGATTTCGTTAAAAAGGAATCGAAAGTATCATTATAGACACTTAAGCTCTTTTGTTTTTCTTTACATCCAAAAACTAAAGTAAATAATAATAGAATAAAACATTTATAAATCACACGGGGTTGTATATTCATCATTATGTACATTTAAAGATAAGTTGGCTAAATTTTGTAGTTGAGTACTATTAGTTAATTGTCTCTGTAGACCATAGGCATTGAGACCTGTCCAAGCGAAAAACTCATAACTTGAAACAGATTGAGAATTGTTATCAAATTTTCTTTTTTTCATTAATTTGGTTGGTTTTAAAAATTATTAATTTTTACTTATTAAAAGCAAGTGTATAATAATAATAATAACAATCTCACAACACCTTTTTGTACCATTCATCGAAAACTACAACTTATTTGCACTTTTCGTTACGGTAAAAACCGTAATTGGAGTAAAAACGCAAATTTTGCACAAAAAAAAGCCACTACTTGCGTAATGGCTTTTAAATTTTATGCTAACAATAGTGTACACTATATATCTAATTCATCAGGAAATCCTTCATCTTCATCTAATCCGTCTGAGTTTGCGTCTGGGTTATACTTATCACAATCGACCGCTATAGATAAGTCTTCAGGTCTTTCAAAATCACCTTTAGAAATTTCTAAATCTTCATCTTCGTAACAGCTGCGCATATACATTCCCCAAATAGGTAATGCCATCGAGGCTCCTTGACCGTAAGTAATGGTTTTAAAGTGAACCGATCTGTCTTCTGCTCCTACCCAAACACCAGTAACTAGGTTTGGCACCATACCCATAAACCAACCGTCACTTTGGTTTTGTGTGGTTCCTGTTTTTCCGGCAATAGGGTTTGTAAATTGATAGGGATAGCCTGTAATAATTTCTTGATACATTTTATTCCATTTTTCGGCTCCTTGCGTTCTTAAGCGCGTTCCCGAGCCAGAAGTAGTAACGCCTTCCATTAATTTTACAGTAACATACGCCGATTCGGCACTTAAAACATCGCGAGTTTCTGGTGTAAACTGAAATAATACCGTACCATTTTTATCTTCAATACGCTCTATCATTACTGGCTTGGTGTACACACCCTTGTTTGCAAAAGCAGCATAGGCGCCTACCATTTCGTAAACGCTAATATCGGCCGTTCCTAGACCTATAGAAGGCACGGCAGGAATAGTAGACTCTATCCCTAATTTCTTTGCTAAATCGACTACGGGTTGGGGGCCCACCTTATCCATTAATCGTGCTGTAATAGTATTTATCGATCCCGCTAAACCTTGTTGTAAAGTTACCTCACCACCATATCTGCCACTAGCATTTTTAGGTGTCCAAGGTTCCATATTACCAAACTTACCTTTTTCGATAGTAATTTGTGAGCGCGGTAATTTATCGCATGGCGACATATGAAGCTGGTCGATGGCTGTGGCATATACAAACGGTTTAAAAGTAGAACCTACTTGACGTTTCCCTTGCTTAACATGGTCGTATTGAAAGTGTCTAAAATCGATACCACCAACCCACGCTTTTACTAGGCCTGTTTTAGGGTTCATACTCATCATTCCAGTATGTAAAAATGACTTGTAATAACGCATAGAGTCGATAGGTTTCATAATCGTATCGATTTCTCCTCCCCACGAAAACACGGTCATTTTTGTTGGCTTTTGAAAGGATTCGCGAATGTCTTTATCGGCAATTTTCAAATCATATTTCATGTGTCTCCAACGTTCCGATTGTTTCATAGAGCGTTCAATTAACGCCTCTACTTCATCGTTAGACAAGTCTAAAAAGGGGGCCGTTTTATTTCTCTCGGGTGTGTTTTGATGAAAAAATTCTGATTGTAATTTATTCATATGCTTTTTCACCGCCGCTTCAGCATAGGTTTGCATACGCGAATCAATAGTTGTATAAATTTTTAATCCGTCGTTATATAAGTTATATTTTGAACCGTCTGGTTTTGGGTTTTCATTAATCCATTCTTTCATATAACCGTCCAGATACCCTCTAAAATAAGTGGCTATCCCTTCACGGTGAGATTCTGGTGTGTAGTTTAAATCTAAGTCGGATTTTTGTAAAGAATCTTTAACGGTTTCCGAGATATACCCGTACTTTTCCATTTGCGACAATACCACATTCCTTCTGTTTTTAACTCCTACAGGGTTTCGGTTTGGTCTCGGATTGTACAATGCTGAATTTTTAAACATCCCCACTAGCATTGCCGATTCTTTAATAGATAATTCTTTAGGCTCTTTACCAAAATAAATACGCGCTGCCGAACGGATACCATCAGCATTATTATTAAAATCGTAGATATTAAAGTATTGTGTAACAATCTCTTCTTTGGTGTATTGTCGCTCTAAACGAATGGCTATAACCCATTCTTTAATTTTCTGAATGATACGCTCTGCGATGTTCGAGGACCCTTCACCGTGAAATAATTGCTTAGCTAATTGCTGCGAAATAGTACTCGCACCACCACCAGCGCCTAATTTTACAAGGGCACGAACGGTTCCCAAGCCATCAATTCCAGAGTGACCATAATACCTCGCATCTTCGGTAGCAATTAACGCCTCTACCAAATGTTTAGGAAACTCCTCGTAACTTACCGGCGTACGGTTGTCGTTAAAATAAAACTTACCTAACGTTTTACCATCACTAGAAATAATTTCTGAGGCTAAATTAGTATTCGGGTTTTCCAATTGCGTGTGATCGGGCATATCACCAAAAACGCCCCATGACGCTAACGAAAATATAAGTACAACTGCTGCAATACCAATTAAAAATAAAATCCAGAATCCGCGAACGTACTTAGCGAAACTTTGAGTGTTTTGGGCTTCTTTTTTCTTTGCCATCTATTATGTATTACTTTTTTAGTGTTCTGCTGAAAGTTCCTCAATTCTAAAGCCGATATCGGTTACCCCTTCTAAATCTAACACACCATTAACGTCACCATTCTTTCGCATAGCGTGTTGGATCTTTACAGTGTACTCGCCACTCTCCTCAAAAACCACCCCTTCTTTATACCACAATTTATTTTCTTTTACACTACTTAACCCAGTCCCTAAGAGGGTTCCATCGGGAGCGGCCATTCTATACTCTAACGTATCTTTCACCGCTTTTCCGTTAGGGAAATTCATTTCTACGATAAGATATAGATTATTAAATTTGTACGCATTGGTATTACGTAAGTTTACAAACAAATTGTAAGGACTTATAGAATCGGGCGCCGTAATATTAAAGCTTATAACATCGTTTTTATTCCACGCTTCGGGCACGGTCTTATACGTATCGAAAACAGCATTCGAATCGCACGAAAACACACACAAGCTACACACTAATACTAACAGTAATCTACTCAGCATTTTTGTTTTTATTTTTGAATTACGCGTTGTCTTGGCCTTTTATATCTCCTTTTCCTTGATCACTTTTGGTGTTGCCTTTACTAGATGCTTTGTCACTTCCTTTTTCAGCGCTTTGAGTCTTCTCTCTACTTTTCACCGGCCCCTTACTCTGGTCGATTTTTGCTGTCCTATCGTCATTTTTAGCTCTTGGCTTCGGGCGTTGTTTAGGTCTCGGTTTTGGTTTATTTTGCGTTTTTGGTTCCGCTTTATTGGCCGACTTATTATCTACTTTACTTTCCGGTTTATTCCTTGGCTTATTAGGCGCATTCCCTTTTGGTTTATCTAGAGTATTTACCTCTTTTTTATCTCCAGGTTTTCTCGTGTTTTTATTTTTTGGGTTTCGGCCTTTAGTGTTTTTACGTTTTTTTGAGCCTTTTGGACTATCAAAACGTGTTAAACTATCTTGACCTACCACGTTTTCGAAATCAGATTTAATATCTTCTTCTAATAAATCTGAAGCGTATTCTTCTAAGCTTTCTACTTTTTCTTTTTTTCGATTAAGTTCTATAATTTCTCTCGCCTGATCGGTAGTAATTTTATGCCAGTTCATCCATTCCCCTTCGTAAGCATACCACATATGTCCTTTAAAGATGTCGGTCTTTTGGCATACGGCCGTTCCTTTCTCGGTAAATAGTTTAATATCTGTTTTAGGAAATGCTTTTAAGGCATCTAAATACGAATCGAGTTCGTAATTTAAACAACATTTTAGTTTACCACATTGTCCCGCTAATTTTTGAGGATTTAATGACAATTGTTGGTAACGTGCTGCCGAGGTGCTTACCGATCTAAAATCGGTTAACCAAGTAGAGCAACACAATTCGCGACCACAAGAACCAATTCCTCCTAAACGTGCTGCTTCTTGACGAAAACCAATTTGTTTCATCTCGATTCGCGTTCTAAATTCTTTGGCAAAGAGTTTAATTAATTCTCTAAAATCAACACGATCTTCAGCGGTATAATAAAACGTCACTTTACTGGCGTCTCCTTGAAACTCTATATCTGAGATTTTCATTTGAAGATTTAAACCGATAGCAAATTGGCGTGCTTTAACCTTCATTGGCTCTTCTTTATCTCGCGCTTCCGTCCAAATATCAATATCTTTTTGCGATGCTTTTCTGTATATTTTTAAAACGTCTTCCGTTTGGCTTACCTTTTTGCGTTTCATTTGCACACGCACTAATTCGCCTGCTAAAGTTACCATTCCAATATCGTGCCCCGATTGTGCTTCGGTAGCAACAACATCCCCTATGCTTAACGATAGGTTTTCTGTATTTTTATAATAGTGTTTTCGTCCGTTTTTAAAACGTACTTCCACAAAATCGAAAGGTTTTTCTCCGTTTGGAACAGACATGTTAGATAACCAATCGAAAACAGTTAACTTATTGCAACTGTCTGTACCGCAGGTTCCGTTATTTTTGCAGCCACCAGGTTGACCGTCTTTTGTTGAGCAGCTTGTACAAGCCATATATGTATATGTTGATTCTGAACGACTTAACGCCAGAAGATGATTAATAAAATCGTCTGTTTTTTAAGTTAAAACCAGACAATACAAAGTTTTACTTTGATTTGTAAATATAAGATTATTCTAAAGACTATAAAACATAAAAAAAGCCTGATTAGTATATCAGGCTTTTGAATATTTTATAGGGAATACGATTATTTTTTGACGGGTTCAAAAATAGTCCTTAACTCTTTCTTATGGGGCAAATGATCTGCGCGCCCTTTTTTGAAAATATCGTTGCTATTTCCTTGTCCTTTACGCAATTCTTTTTGAGCTTCGAAGGGTAAGGCATGAACCTCTTTACACGCGATAGAACAGCAGTTATCTAGTTCTGTTTTGCACGATTCACATTGTATAAAAAGTAAGTGGCACGCCTGGTTTGCACAGTTTACGTGTGTATCGCAAGCGGCGCCACATTGGTGACAATTTGCAATAACGTCTTCGCTAATTTTTTCGGCCCTACGGTCGTCGAACACAAAGTTTTTACCTAAAAATTTGTTTTCTAAGTCTTGCGCTTTTACTTGGCGTGTATATTCAATAATACCCCCTTCTAGTTGGTACACATTTTTAAAGCCTTTGTGCTTAAAATACGCACTTGCTTTTTCACAGCGAATACCACCGGTGCAGTACATAACCAAGTTTTGATTTTCTTTATGCTCCTTTAAATCTTCTTCAATAATATCTAAAGATTCTCTAAAGGTATCAACATCTGGCGTAACGGCGTTTTTAAAATGGCCAATCTCACTTTCGTAATGATTGCGCATATCAACAAGCACTGTGTTTTTATCTTCTATAAGCGCATTAAATTCAGTGGCAGCGACGTGCACCCCTTTGTTGGTGACATCGAAAGCACCATCTTCCAATCCGTCGGCAACAATTTTATGGCGCACTTTCACCTTCAGCTTTAAAAACGACATGTTATCTTGTTCTACCGCGATATTTAATCTAATATCTTTAAGGAAATCGATAGTCTCTAGATGTGTTTTAAAGGCATTAAAACGATTTGCCGGTAAAGATAATTGGGCGTTAATACCTTCGGTTGCGACGTAAATTCGACCTAAGACGTCTAAGGCATCCCAGTTTAAAAATAAATGATCACGAAGCATTTGTGGGTTGCCAATTTTGGCATACTGATAAAAAGAAAGTGTTAAACGCTCTTGCCCGGCGTTTTCTATAAGTTCTACTCTCTCTTTGGCACTTAGTTTATTGTACAGTTGCATGCTATACTAATTTTTTAAGGTTAAAGACTCATTTCTGCAAAAGTACTCATTTCTACGGTTTAGGGCAAAAAAAAGTCCTTTACGCTCTGCAAAGGACTTTTAATAGACTAACTCGTTATTATTTTTTTATTGCTAAAAAAAACACGAGCTAACCACCATCGGCTCTACAGCTACTGTTAACATAAACAGAGACTGAAACACCTAATGTTTTTGACATTAAAATTCTTTTTAAATATTTCATGACTTTAATACTATTTAATTAAAGTTAGACTTATAAAACAGGTGTAAATAATCTTTTTCATAGCTAATTTTTTCCCGCTTTATTAAGTAGATGCAAAAAGAGCAAAAAGGTTGCGTCATAAAATTGTAATACTTAAAATGAAGTAGTATTTTAGCCTAACAAATACGAAAAAACAAAAAGATGAGCAGCGAAAAAGAAGCAAAATTAAAAGCGCTTAAACTAACATTAGATAAGTTAGATAAAGCGTATGGAAAAGGAACAGTAATGAAAATGAGCGACGCTGCAGTAGTAGATGTTGAGGCTATTCCGTCTGGATCTCTAGGATTAGATATCGCCTTAGGCGTTGGTGGCTACCCAAGAGGTCGTGTTATAGAAGTTTACGGGCCAGAATCTTCTGGTAAAACCACATTAACCTTACACGCTATTGCCGAAGCACAAAAATTAGGAGGTATTGCAGCATTTATAGATGCAGAGCACGCTTTCGATCGTTTTTATGCGGCAAAATTGGGCGTAGATATTGATAACTTGATTATTTCTCAACCAGATAATGGTGAGCAAGCTTTAGAAATTACAGATAATTTAATCCGTTCGGGAGCCATTGATATTGTTGTTATTGACTCGGTCGCAGCATTAACTCCAAAAAGTGAAATTGAAGGCGAAATGGGCGATTCTAAAATGGGATTACACGCGCGTTTAATGTCTCAAGCGCTGAGAAAATTAACCGCATCGATTAGCAAAACTAATTGTACCGTAATCTTTATTAACCAATTACGTGAGAAAATTGGGGTTATGTTCGGAAATCCAGAAACAACCACTGGTGGTAACGCCTTAAAATTCTATGCTTCTGTACGTTTAGATATTAGACGTTCTACTCAAATTAAAGATACCGATGGTAACGTTATGGGAAATAAAACCCGTGTTAAGGTTGTTAAAAACAAAGTAGCACCACCATTTAGATTGGCAGAATTCGACATTATGTATGGTGAAGGTATTAGTAAAGTTGGTGAAGTTTTAGACGTCGCGGTAGACAAAGAAATCGTTAAGAAAAGCGGTTCTTGGTTTAGCTATGGCGACACCAAATTAGGACAAGGTCGTGATGCTGTTAAAGCCATAATAAAAGACAACCCTGAGTTATTTGAGGAACTAGAACAGAAGATTAAAGAACTTATAAAAGAAGATTCTAAACAATAGTCTACCACTTTCTACACTTAATAAAATCCCGATCTCTTCGGGATTTTTTTTGTTTTTACACGCAACCTTTTTGCTCTTTTTGCATCTACCTATAAATACGCAATTTTTTAAGTCTATTTATTATCTATGAAAAAGCGACTATTTGCTTGTATAGCTCTACTACTGTTATCGTGTAACGTCAATGACGATTCATTGCGCAGTTACCAGACCTTACTCCCCATTGAATCTGTTACTATTCCTGACGCATTTATAATAGACGACGTCTATGCTATTACGCTATTTTATATAAAACCCACAAATTGTCATTCTTTTAGCGATATTTATTACTCAAAAGACCACAACGAACGTACCGTTTCTATTATTAGTACGGTGTACACCAACGCGAATTGTAACGAGATTAATGCGATAACTGAAGCCTCTTTTAATTTTAAAGCCACTTCTGCTGGCACTTATAAATTTATGTTTTGGAGTGGTAAAGATGAAAATAATGAAGATATTTACCTTAATTACGAGATACCAGTAATAGAATAACTAATAACTAAACCATTTAGATAATTGAGTTTAGATCGGCTCATAGAAAATTGCAAGGCCAATGATACTAAAGCACAAAGCGAACTCTACACGCTCTTTTCGAGCACATTGTTTTCGTTATGCTTAAAGTATTCGCGGTCTTATGCCGAAGCGGAAGATAATTTACAAGATGCGTTTATAACTATTTTTAAAAAAATAAATCAGTATAAAAATAAAGGATCGTTTGAAGGGTGGATAAAACGAATAACGATAAACACAGCCTTACAACGCTACCGGAAACAAAGCGGCGTATTCTCCATTATAAAAGAAGAAGATATTGCAGATGAGACCATAACGGAAGAAGACGAAAATCAAGTATCGCTACACTATTTATTGAAAATAATACAAGAATTGCCAGACCAATACCGCTTGGTTTTTAACCTTTATGTTTTAGACGGTTATTCGCATCAAGATATCGCTGAAGCACTAAAAATAAACACAGGAACCTCGAAATCTAATTTAGCGCGAGCGCGACAGATTTTAAGGACAAAAATTAAAGCATATAAAATGGGATTACAGTCCCAATCATAATATTATGGGTAACAAAAAACACATCGATAGACTTTTTCAGGAAAAGTTTAAAGACTTTGAAGCCAAACCAAGCGACGCCGTTTGGCAAAACATTAAAAAACAATTAAACCCACCAAAAGAAACCGCTAAACCAGTCGTTCCTTTATGGTCTAAATGGGCAGCGATTGCTGCGATAGTTTTAGTTTTGATGACTGCCGGTATTAACGTATTTACCAACGGCACCACAAATACCGATAGTCCATCAGGAGAAGAGACCACCAGAAGCACCACAAACTCCTCGTCTTCAACTTCAATAGGAACTAAGGAAACTGTTGGAAACGTTACCGATCACGAAAACCAAATAGTGGATTCCACAAATCAGTCTACAACCAACACTCTTTCAAACGGCACTAAACACACCCCGACAGTAACGCACTCTACTGCTCAAGAATTGAATAGTTCTTCCGTAGAGAACAAACGTAACGGCATTTATTCAAAAGGAAATCCACCGTCTAAAGCCTCTCAAGATGCAGCAGTGGCGAATCCTTCCTCAATAGTCGGCAACACTAAAAAGAAAGACAGAGGTAAGACTTCAACGCGCTTAAACACTTCAGCCACAAACACCCCATTAGCATCTACATCCTCTTCATCCCTTTCCCAATCTAAACCAAAATCTAATTCCCAACCGGCTGATAAACAAAATGCTACTACAATTACCGCAAATTCTTCAAAAAAGAATAGTAATTTATATTCTAATCCTTATAAAAAAAACACCCTCAACGTAAAAACTACTGAAGAATTATTTAATACTAAAGAGACAATAACACCTCTAGATTATACCGATTTAACAAAAAAAAAGACTACAGACGAGAGCCCAATAATCGACTCTTCGTTAGGAGAATCGATAGAAGAAGCAATTGCCAGGCTAAAAAAATTGGATGAAAAAGTAAGAGCGATCCCTTTTAACAAGTGGAGTATTACGGCTAATGTTGCACCTGTTTATTACAATTCGCTTGGCACAGGCTCATCTATAGACGAACAATTTGTAAATAACTCTAAAGACGGAGAACTTAATATGAGTTACGGTATTCAAGTAGGTTACGCTTTAAATGATAAATTAACATTAAGATCGGGCGTAAACACCCTTAAGTTAAGTTACGACACGGCTGGCGTTGTGGTGTATCAAAGCGTATCGACAGGAAACCCAGATATAAAACCACTTCGTCATATTGATTTTGAAACGACACCCAACGGCGAAAATTTATCGGTTTTAAGTACCGAAAGTTTTAATGTTCAACAAATAAACAGTATTTTTAATGATAACTTTAACGCCGCTTTAAGCCAGAGAATGAGTTATATAGAAGTGCCCTTAGAATTGGAGTACGCCCTTATTAACAAACGTATGGGCTTACATATAATTGGTGGTATGAGTACCTTTTTCTTAAGCGATAACCAAGTGGTTACCGAGTTTGATAATTATAAAACAAAAATTGGAGAAGCCAATAACATTAACGATATTAGCTTTAGCACGAATCTTGGTTTGGGGTTAGATTATAATTTTTCTAAAACGTTTACCTTTAATTTCGAGCCTACTTTTAAGTACCAAATTAACACCTACAGCGCATCTTCAGGAAATTTCAAACCCTATATTATTGGGGTTTATACTGGATTTAGCTATACATTTTAAGTAGTAAACTTAGTAGGTAGGTTTATTATTTTCTCTCGATACTATCGAGAACATATGAAAAAACTGTTCGGTGTCATGAACAGTTTTTTTGTTTTTTGTGAAACACGTGAAGTTGTTCTAAAACTATATTTCTTACCTGCTCTCTAAGGATTTTAGTCTCTTTAATAGTCAGCCCTTCAGTGTCTACAAACCGATGCATTTTAACGCGCATTCTACCAGGGCTACCGCTAAAGAAAGCGTATGAAAAGCGTTTTTTATTATCGGCAAACGTAATAGGTACAATCGGGATTTGATGATTAATGGCAAGCCTAAATGCACCATCCTTAAATTCGGCCAAATCGATATGTTCTTCGGGCACCATTCCCTCAGGAAAAATACAAATACTTAGACCTTGTTTTAAGCGTTTCTGAGCTCTTAAAAACACGGCGTGTCTACTTCTAGGACTCGTTCTATCGACTAGAATGCACGTACGTTTATAAAAGAATCCAAAGATCGGTATTTTACCAAGCTCTTGTTTGCCCACAAATACAAAAGGATTTTTCACGGTTACCAACATCAACATAATATCGGTCATCGAGGTATGGTTAGCCACAAACATGTAACTCTTGCCTTTTATAGTTTTTTGATCGCGCTTAATACGAGTTTTACACCCCATACCTATAAGAATAAATCGCGCCCAGAGTCGCGCTAACTTAAAGAAAAATGGATACCACTCTTCCTTTAATATCGAAATTAAAAGCAACGGCGATAACACTATTATCGGTATAGCGAGTAAGATATAAAACCAAACACGATAGAGAAAGGTGAAAATGTATTTAAAAAAAATCATAAGCGGTAAAAATACATAATTGAATTGACGTAAATGGTTCCATTTTATTTAAAAAAAGTACCTTTGTTTTTAGAATTGAAATTAAGTTTAATTTAATGAGACTCTCACTTTCGTGGGAAACACTATGTCAAGAATACTTACAGGAATACAAAGCACAGGAACGCCACATTTAGGAAACATTTTAGGCGCATTACTACCGGCAATCGAAATGTCTAAAAATACAGATAATGATGCGTTTTTATTTATTGCCGATTTACATTCATTAACACAGATTAAGGATGCTAAAACAATGCGTAACAACACCTATTCTACGGCTGCCACTTGGCTAGCTCTAGGTTTAGATATAGAGAAAACGGTGTTTTATAGACAAAGTGATATTCCGCAAACTACGGAGTTGACGTGGTATTTAAGTTGTTTTTTTCCTTACCAACGCTTAACATTAGCACATAGTTTTAAAGATAAGGCCGACCGTTTAGACGATGTAAACTCTGGGTTATTTAACTACCCTATGTTAATGGCTGCCGATATTTTATTATACGATGCAGACATTATCCCGGTAGGAAAAGACCAATTACAACATATAGAAATGACACGTGATGTGGCCTCTCGTTTCCACGCAAAAATGGGCGACACGTTTGTAATGCCGGAAGGAAAAACAGAAGAAAATACTAAACTTATTCCTGGAATTGATGGTGCCAAAATGAGCAAAAGTAAAGGCAATACGATTAATATTTTTTTACCAGAAAAACAATTACGCAAACAAATAATGAGTATTGAAACCGATAGCACTGCGCTTGAGGCGGCTAAAGATTGGAGCACCTGTAATTGTTTTGCTATTTATAGTTTATTAGCTTCGGATGCTGAAATTGAAACGATGAAAGCCAACTATGACAATGGTAATTATGGGTACGGTCACGCCAAACAAGCGTTATACGAATTGGTTTTAAAAACCTTTGAAACCCCTCGCGAACGCTACACTTATTATATGAATAATTTGGACGCCATAGACGACGCCTTAGCGAAAGGCGCCGAAAAAGCAAGAGTAGTTGCTACTGCCGTTTTAAAACGTGTGCGCGCAAAAATAGGGTATTAAATAATCTCAAATAATTTACCAGGTAGTGGTCTTACCACGCCTTTTAATTCCATAGTTAACAATATGCCAGCCAGTTTATAGGTTGGCATATTGCATTTTAAAGCAATAACATCCAAGAGTTCTTTATCGTGGCCTTCTAAAAATTGATATACTATCTTTTCGTTATCGTCCAATTCTACAAACAACTGTTTTTGTATTGCCGGTTTCTCGTTATCTTCTAATTGCCAATTCAATAGATAAGGAACGTCTAGTGGTGTAGATAGCAAATGGGCTTTTTGATATTTAATGAGGTTATTACAGCCGACACTTTGCGAATCGGTAGTGCGACCGGGAACGGCAAACACATCGCGATTATACGAATTGGCAATATCGGCCGTCACTAAACTCCCGCCTTTTTCGGCAGACTCGATAACTATTGTCGCTTCGCTAATGCCCGCGATAAGGCGGTTACGTTTTAAGAAATTATTTCTATCAAACACTGCTGTACTCCAAAAATCGGTATAGAAGCCCCCATTATTTTCTACGTCGGCCATATACTTTTTATGCACTTTAGGATAAATCTGATTCAGCCCGTGCGCCAAACAACCAATATTTTGAAGCTTGTTTTTAATGGCGGCCTTTTGCGCTGTAATATCAGTACCGTAAGCAAACCCCGAAACAATAACAGGATCATAAAGCGCTAGTTCTTCCACCAACCGCTCGCAGAATGCGATACCGCTCGTTGTTATTTTTCGGGCCCCTACAATACTAATAATATGTTTTTTGTTGAGGTTTATTGTGCCGGCTTCAAATAATAAAATCGGACTATCAATACAATGCTTCAATTTTTCTGGATACTTTTCAGAAGTAAAATAATGCGCCTTTATACCTTCCTCTTTAATAAATTTTAATTCTTGTTCGGCAGCTTCCAAATGGTTTCTTTCAAACAAATCATTAAGAGTGAGTGTTCCTATACCATCAATTTTTAATAAATTATGGCGTTTTTCTTTCATCACAGCCTCAGCCGATCCACAGTGATTAATCAATTTCTTAGCCGTTGTGTCCCCTATTCGAGCTACATTTTGCAACGCTAAAGTATAAAGCAAGTCATTTTCCGTCATAGCAAACCATTGATTTAGAGACTACAATAAACAAATTTTATAACTGTTAATAAAAAGTACGGCTTAAGTTTTATTCACAAACAAAAAAAATTAACTTTGTTATTATGCAATTAGAGACTTACATAAGCGATTTATTATACCGTTACGACTGTGTTATGGTGCCAGAATTTGGCGCTTTTATATCACAACGTGTATCGGCGACCGTTAATAACACAACAAACGCCTTTTATCCACCAAAAAAATTGTTGTCGTTTAATGAACAAATTCAAACCAACGATGGCTTGTTAGCACGCTATATTGCAGATGTTGAAAACATTTCGTTTGAAGACGCTTTGGTATTAATCGCTAAAGAAGTGACCGCTCTAAAATCGCTTTTAACCGAAGGCAAAATCATTACTTTTAAACATATTGGTGATTTGGTATTTAATAGTGAAGGAAAAATACAGTTTACTCCTTCGTACCATTTAAATTATTTAACTGATGCTTTTGGTTTATCTCAGTTTGTCTCTCATTCTATGGGCAGAGAAACGTACACGAAAGAAGCCGAAGCTATAGAGAAAGTCATTCCTATTGCCGATACGCCAAAAAGACGCCGTGCACGCCCTTATTTAAAGTATGCAGCAGTTGGAGTAATTGCTCTAACATTAGGTGGTTTTGGTGTCGCTAATTATTATGTAAATTCAGTGAATACACATAATGAAATCGCACAAGAAGAAGCCAACCAACAATTAGAACATAAAATACAAGAGGCTACTTTTGTAATTAGTAATCCGTTACCTGCAGTCACTCTAAAAGTTGAAAAAGAATCCGGAAATTACCATATTGTTGCCGGTGCATTTCGAGTGGAAGACAACTGTGATAAAAAGGTCGAAGAATTAAAAAATGAAGGATTTAACGCTCGTAAAATTGGCGTTAACAAATACGGATTACATCAAGTCATTTATTCTAGTTTTTCAGAAAGACGTGCCGCCATTAACGCGCTTAACGCTATTAAACGCTCAAATAACTCAAGCGCTTGGTTATTAGTAAAAGACTTAAACTAAGACTATTTTCCTTATAATTTTTAATAAAATAAAGACTATTTTCTCAAATGGTCTTACCTTTGCATTTGATTTAAACCATTTATCGGTTACAAAACGAATATAGATAGCTATTTTATGGAAGCAAAAACAGCAGAAGCATCAAAAACAATAATGACAGATTTGGTTTTACCAAGTGAGACCAATCCATTAAACAATTTATTTGGAGGTGAATTATTAGCTCGAATGGACCGTGCTGCCAGTATTGCAGCAAGACGCCACTCCCGCCGTATTGTTGTCACCGCATCGGTTAATCACGTTGAGTTTAATAGAGCTGTACCTCTAGGAAGTGTTGTTACGGTTGAAGCCAAAGTTTCTCGCGCATTTAAAACGTCGATGGAAGTCTATATTGACGTGTGGGTGGAAGACAGAGAATCTGGAATGCGTACAAAAGCGAACGAAGCCATTTATACTTTTGTTGCGGTAGACGAAACAGGAACACCAATTGCTATACCTGAAATTGTTGCAGAAAGTCCCTTAGAAATAGAACGTTACGAAGGTGCTTTAAGACGTAAACAACTAAGCTTAGTACTTGCTGGAAAAATGAAAGCTAAAGATGCTACAGAATTGAAAGCATTGTTTGCTTAAAACACCAAAAGACACCATAGTATTAAAAAAAGCTCCTGTAAATTACAGGAGCTTTTTTTACATCTTATAAATCCAAGAGGATGGATTTTGTGTGTGATTGTCTTTATAAATACTAAATTTTAATACCGTTTCTCCAGTATTAGGATTTGTAAACACCTCCCCAATATCTTGTTTTGTGGTTACCTTATCTCCAGCTTTTACATAGACTTTTCCTAAGTTATAATATACCGATATATAATTACCGTGTTTAACTAAAACCACTGGATTACTTCTTTTTTGCTGAATGATGCGCATTACTTCACCATTAAATATGGCACGTACTTTAGCGCCTTTCTCTGTAGAAATTCTTACCCCACTACTTTTAATGGTTAATGAACCATCGATGGGCGACGGCTGGTCTCCGTAACGCACTTTTACGACGCCTTTTTCTACTGGCCAAGGTAACTTACCTTTATTGCCTAAAAAGTCTTTTGCTAACGCCTTTGCTTCGGCAGTTAAGGCAAAACTTGACGAGGCTGTTGTTTTGGACGTTCCTGCCTTTTTATTGGATTTAGCAATTTCAGCTTTAATAATTTTATCGATCTCACGATCAATTCTATCGGCTTCCTGTTGCTTCGCTTTCACTTCGGCCGTGTATTTTGTTAAGTTACTTTTTATAGACTGCATGATTATTTCATGCTGTTTCATCTCGCGTTGTAAATCCTGTTGTATTTGTTTATTCTCGGCAATTAGCTTTCCTTTTTGTTCCTTTTGCTTCAATAATAAAGTGTTTGCTTCTTGTAATTCCTTTGTTTTCAACTTAATAATTTCGCCTTGTTCTTTTTGAAATTCGGCGTATTGATTTAAGTACTGCACCCGTTTATAGGCTTGTTTAAAATTGCTGGAAGACAACAAAAACATAATACGGCTTTGCTTATTTTTGTTTTTATACGACCGCTGAATCATTTTAGCATAATTGGCCTTTAAAGACGTTAATTCGTCTCTATATTCCGAAATTTGCTTTTGGTTATTATTAATTTCTCGCGTTAATAAATTGGTCTGCTGATTCGTTACTTTTATTAAATTACGCTGCACACTCACTTTGTAATTTAAGTTTTCTATTAGCGTTACTTCTGACTTCTGCTTGTCTTTATTAGAAGATACTAACGCATTAATTTTTTGGATTTCATTACGCAATTCCACACGGCGTGCTTCTAACTCTCTTTGCTTGCCAGATTGAGAAAACCCCACGTTGGCACATAATAAAAAGATTCCTAAAAGCAGCGTAAAACAGGTCGGTTGTATTCTCATTATTCTAAAGTAATTGCATCAAATCCTGAAGGAATTTTAAACGGAAAACGCAAGTCTTCATTTAAGTTTATTCCTTTCATTTCTATATTAATTTCTAATTCTTCGTCTTTTTCTAAAGCGATAATTTTTATGTGTTCGGGAAGGATTTCATTTTCGACATTTTGATAGGTTACGTAATCTATTTGAAGCAAACGCGACGTTTCTGATTGGGCAATTTGTTGCGAATCCATTTTGAAATGCGTTGGGTTTAACAATAAAAAAATCTCAAAAACATCTTCTTGTTGTTTGGGTTGTAACAAATACGACTTCTCGTAAATAGAGAGGTTATAATCACTGTGATCTAGAGGAAATAACGATTCGCCCAATAGCAGACTTTGTACTTTATTAAAGTTTAGTTCGGTACCCAACAACTCACTTAAATACGCGAAATCACCATCGAAATACGTGTTGTCTAATTTATTATAAAAAGCTACACGCGTTGGTGTAATCATAGCTTTTACGATGCCCAATTTACTCAACCAAATCACTTTACCTTTTTCCATTCGCAAAGAGAAGTTTACCGATTGCGACTTGTTTCCATTCTCTATTTCAATTTTGATTCGAGATGTTAAGGTTGTAAAGTCTGCGTTGTTTTTTGTGTTATTTTTTATAAGTTGTTTAGCCGACAAATTAGGGTTTAATGTACCGTCTGAAACTACCGTTTGAGTCGACTTACAGCCGGTAAAACTAAGCGTAATTCCTACTAGTAAAAGACCTAAAATACGTTGTATATTCATTTATTCTAAAGGTTCTAAAGATTTGGCTTTATCGCTAAACGCTTGTGCCTTTTTTAAATTATTTAAAGCCGTATGCGCCTTAGTAAGTTGCTTATAAAAATCGGCTTCCATTTTTGCGTTTTCAATAATATAATCAAATCCCATTTCCAACGTCTCAACGGCCTCTTTGTTGCGTTCTAATTGGTTTAGCGACACGCCATTAATAAGATATAAAACGGGCTGCGAAGGAAAACGCTCTAACGCTTGGGCACTTTTTTCCTGGGCAAGTTGATACTGTTTTAAATCGATATGCAAAAGTAATATATTTCTAATCAACCCGAAATTTTCAGGCTCCTTAGCTTCGGCTTGCAAATAGTACTCTAATGCTTTAGGTTTATTGTTTTTAACTAAATAATACTGCGCGAGTTCTATGAGCGTTTTTGCATTTGTAGTGGTTTGCGATATTTGCGAAGTAATAGCCACCAATTCGTTTTCGTATTGCTGGTTTTCACTTACAAAACGTACAAAATCGGCTAACACTTTTACTTTAGCTTCGGCAGCGATAGCTTTACTGCCTAACACGGTTTTCATAGACGCGATGGCCTCATCTTGCTTATTATCGTTTAAATAAAACTTGTATAAAGCTAAATGTACTAATTGCGATTCTGGGTGAATTTCTAGAAGTGTTTTAGCGGTTTCGTATGCTTTTTCCTCGTCATTATTTTCACTATAACGATAAATAAGGGCTAAGTAATTTTTTTCGACATCCGGATCTTTATCAACACGATCCTTTAAATTTTCGATTTGTTCTTTTTTTCGTCCGGTAGCCTTATAAATCCGGTTTCTGAGTTGGTCGCGATCGGAAGACAATCCTAATTCCTCATCCAATTCGTCCAAGACGTCTAAGGCGTCTTTATAATTTTGTGTTTGCACATAAATAGCGGCTAAATCTTCCTTATAATCTGGATGAAATTTAACGAGCTGTTTCACCGTTT
The DNA here is from genome assembly GCF_008086175.1 of Bizionia saleffrena. Taxonomy (GTDB): domain Bacteria; phylum Bacteroidota; class Bacteroidia; order Flavobacteriales; family Flavobacteriaceae; genus Bizionia; species Bizionia saleffrena. Next base: position 183,198 of record NZ_VSKM01000007.1, on the reverse strand, counting down.
TTATAGCTCTTCTATAATCTTTTAAATGCACATAAGCCGCATATAGTTCATCGAGATACCATTCGTTATCAGGCTCTTTACTCACTGCTTCTTTCAGCGCTTCTTCAGCTTCACCAAAATTCTTAAGCAGATTATAATTTTTTCCCAATTCGAAATACAATACAGATTCTGAATCGTCAATTTCGATACACTTTAAAAGTGCCGTGACCGATTTATCGTAATTTTCGATGGCTTTTTGTTTTAACGCTTCGAAAAAATACTCCTGAAATTCGTCGGTAACATTTCCGAGATCATCGTTTGGTGTATTTAATTCCTCTTGCGCGTAACTCGCTTGCGAAATACTGAATATTCCGAAAATTATAAGAGTTATGTAGCGCTTTAGCGTCATATTTAATTTAAAGTCAAAAATTATTCCAGTATTGAATAATCGCCAATACTTATTTTAGTGAATTCACCATTATAAGTCACGTGATTTCCAATCATTGCTTCTTCTAAATTAGCGTTTTTAATAGTGGTATGATTCTGAATTAAACTATTTTTAACGGTTGCGTTTTCAATTGTGCAATTATTTCCTATCGACACATTCGGTCCGATTGTACTATTTTTCAACACCACATTGTCACCGATAAAACACGGTTTTATAATTTCAGAATTTTCTAAAGTTACAGAATTTGAAACCAATTGTTCTTCGCCATCGGCTGTTAAAAAGCCTAACATCCGCTGGTTCGTTTCCAGGGTTACCGCTTTGTTTCCGCAGTCCATCCATTCGCTAACTTCGCCAGTTTTAAAGACTTTCCCTTTAGCCATCATTCCTTTAATACCATCGTTAATTTGGTATTCGCCACCATTAATAATGTTGTTATCCAAAACGTGTTGCAACTCTGTTTTTAAAACCGCAACATCTTTAAAATAATAAATACCGATTACGGCTAAATCACTCACAAAAGTGTTCGGCTTTTCTACAAGCTCTACAATCTCTTTATTCGCGTTTAATTTAACCACACCATAGGCTTCCGGTTTCGCGACTTGCTTTACCCAAATAACAGCATCGGCCTCTGGATCTAGGTTAAAATCGGCTCTAATTAACGTGTCGGCGTACGCAATAACGGCAGGCCCAGAAAGCGACTCTTTGGCGCACATAATAGCGTGTCCTGTTCCCAAAGGCTCGTCTTGCCTGTAAATCGTTGCTTTTGCACCTAACCCTTGGGCTAGTTCTTTTAAGCTCGATACCACATCGTCGCCAAACCACGCCCGATCTCCTAAAATGAAAGCAATTTCTTCGATAGGCTGATTTAAAACTTTAACAATGTCTTTTACTAAGCGCTGCACAATAGGCTGCCCAGCAACAGGAATTAAAGGTTTTGGTACGGTTAGACTATGCGGACGTAAACGAGATCCTCGTCCCGCCATTGGTACTATTATTTTCATATTACGCTCTGCAAAAGCAGATGGTTTTTATATTATACTTAACTCTGTTGGGAGTGCTATTTATTTCTTAAATTATTAAATCGAAATACTAATTGCGACTAATATCCAGCCAGACCGAATGTATCCCCTCTATTCTTTTCACTTTACAATTGCGACTCTCTTTTAGTAGGGTCTAATCCTAATTTATAACATTTCAGAAGACCTAAATTGTAACTGGTTGCGTTGTTAAAGATTTTGAGTGCTGCTTCAATTTAAGCTGTTTTACCCTTTCTTAAAAATTATCTGCTACACTTCTATACAAAATGCCCTTTGGCTTATTTGTGATGCTATAGATAATTTAGGTTATTTTTTCTACTGCTTACTTAACACCTGTGCTGCCAAAGCCACCGTCTCCTCTACTGGTTTCAGAAAGGGTTTCTACTTGAAGCCAATCGGCACGCTCGTGTTTTGCAATCACCATTTGCGCTATACGTTCGCCGTTTTCTATAGTAAAATCGTCGGTAGACAAATTAACTAATATTACGCCCACTTCACCTCTATAATCGGCATCGATTGTTCCCGGAGCATTAAGCACGCTAACTCCCTTTTTAATAGCCAAGCCACTTCTTGGACGTACTTGAGCTTCAATACCAATAGGGAGTTCTAAAAACAACCCTGTAGATACAATTTTTCGCTCCATTGGTTTTAAAGTAATACTTTCGCTAATATGTGCCCGTAAATCCATTCCTGCCGATGCAATAGTTTCGTAACTTGGTAGCGCGTGGCTAGATTTGTTTATAATTTTAATAGTCATTTTAAAGTTTTAATAATTGTTTTAATTCCTTTTTCTCCATAAAATATACTAGCGTTAAAAATACAATTAATGCTGAAATTCCAAAGACATAATTCCCTCTTAAATAATAGAACGAAACGATCGATAACGCAATGGAAAGCACAAGGTACACTCCTATCTTTTTTAAGTTATAAGGAATAGGATAATATTTCCTTCCAAAATAAAACGATAAAATCATCATTAAAGTATATGCCGCTAATGTGGCGACGGCCGATCCTTTATAACTATAAATGGGAATTAACCAATAATTTAAACCTAGGGTAAGCAGCGCGCCAAAGACAGAAATATAAGCACCGAATTTTGTGCGGTCTGTAATTTTATACCACACCGATAAGTTGTGATATATTCCTAAAAAGAAATTGGCTAATAAAACGACAGGTACAATCCACATCGCTTCCCAATACGCCTCACTTTGTACTATAATTACTTTTAAAACATCGACAAACACCACCACTCCTAACAGAATAACTGCGCCAAATGCCACAAAATACTCCAGAATTTTAGCGTAATTCTTTTGTGGATTCTTCGCTTTCGAGTGGCTGAAAAAATAAGGCTCTATTCCCAATCTATACGCCGTGATAAACAATGTCATAAACATTGCAATTTTATAACACGCAGAGTACATCCCAATTTCCCTCTCGGCAACATTTTCGGGTAATAATTGTTTTAGTAATATTCTATCGAAGGTTTCATTTATGGAGAATGCAACCCCTGCAATTAATACAGGAACGGCGTACTTCATCATCCGTTTCCACAATGACGTATTAAACAAGAATTTAAGCTTCGCATAAAATGGCAACATTAAAACCAATGTTATCCCACTAGCAATGAGGTTGGCAATTAATATATAATTGACTTCGAAATCGGGAATATATAACTGCTCTATAATAGCACTTTTAGGTGCTATTTTCTTTAAAGCTAGCAAAAAGAAAAAGTTTAAAGCTATGTTGGTCGCGACATTTATAAGTTTAATTATCGCATAACGCATTGGTTTAGCGTTGGCACGCAACCACGCAAAAGGAATAATAACAAGCGCATCTAGTAATAGAATCCAAATAACGAGTTGAATATATTCGACCTTAATATCAACTAGTGCTGCAATTTGATTTTGCAGCAGTAAACCAGCTCCTAAAAACAAAATAGAGCTTATTATTAATGAAATGGAAGCCGTACCAGTAACCGTTTTAGCATCGTCTTCTTTATTAAAAAATCTAAAAAAGGCTGTTTCCATCCCGTAAGCCAATACCACATTAAACAGCACGAAATAGGCAAATATATAGGACACAACACCATATTCTTCAACTGAAGATAACACGTCTTCTGTGGTGTACAGCGGCACTAATAGAAAGCTCAACATTCGCGGTAACACAGTTGCTAAACCATATATAAATGTTTGTTTAAAAAGAGATTTGAATCCGCTCAAAGTTATTGTCGTTATTTTACGCTAAAAGTATTGAATTCGTAAGACCTAAAAAAGGAAATAGCTTGCGATTAATGCTAAAAACAAATAGAATAGCTAACAATTGAATAGTTATAAAGCGATAGAAAACTAAATACTAAATCACCATTCTAATAGCATGAAGATGGTAAAAAAATACGCATAAAAAAAAGCCTTACTTTTTTAAGTAAGGCTTTAAATGTATTAACACTTAAATACTATTTATAATTGTTCAGTGCTTCAGCACCTTTTGAAAATTTGACTTCACTAACGCTACGTCTAATTGTTCAGTGCTTCAGCACCTTTTGAAAATTTGACTTCACTAACGCTACGTCTAATTGTTCAGTGCTTCAGCTCCTTTTGAAAATTTGACTTCACTAACGCTACGTCTAATTGTTCAGTGCTTCAGCACCACCCACAATTTCTAAAATTTCATTGGTGATGGACGCTTGACGAGCCTTATTGTACGTTAATTTTAATTGATCTCTTAATTCAGTGGCGTTATCGGTGGCTTTATGCATCGCTGTCATACGTGCTCCATGCTCACTGGCGAAAGAATCTCTAACGCCTTTATACAACTGTGTTTTAAGCGATTTAGGAATTAGCTCCTCAATAATTTTTACTTTAGAAGGTTCAAAGACATAATCTGTTGTATTTTCTTCATCACCTTCAACCGGAACAATCGGTAAAAACTGTTCTGTCATTACAATTTGAGTCGCCGCATTTTTAAACTTATTGTATACAATCTCTATTTTATCGTATTTATTGTTTAAAAACTCCGCCATTAGCATCCCGGCAACTTCGGCAACATTATCGAACGTTAAATCGTCGAAAAGGTCACTTCTATTTGCCATAACGATGTCATTTTTAGCAAACTTGTCATTCCCTTTTTTTCCAATTGCTAAAATGGAAACATTTTTGTCTGCGTGAACATCGTTAATTAGCCTTTGTGTTTGCTTAATAATATTAGAATTAAAAGCACCACACAAACCTCTATTTGAGGTTATGGTAACAATAAGTACGTTTTTAACCTCTCTTTGTTCTGCGTATTTACTTCCCAATTCTGAATCGTTAGAAGCACTTAAACTCTGTAAAAGTTCTGTTAACTTATCAGAATAAGGTCGCATTGCACTAATAGCATCCTGAGCCTTCTTTAACTTCGCAGCCGATACCATTTTCATAGCACTGGTAATCTGCATCGTTGAAGATACCGAAGTAATTCTATTACGTATTTCTTTTAAATTTGCCATATTTTAAAATATGAAATAAGATTCCCACTCTCGTGGGAATGTTAATTATGCTTTATATTTTCCTGATAAATCTTTTGCCACAGACATTAAAGTATCTGTAACTTCATCAGTTAATTTCCCTGCTTTTAATAAGTCTAAAACGTCTCTATGTTTCGCGTTTAAGAACTCGAGATAATCACGCTCAAACTCTTTTACTTTATTTACGGGTACGTTTCTTAATAAGTTTTTAGATCCTGCATAGATAATTGCAACTTGATCTTCGACTGTAAACGGATCGTTTTGAGCTTGTTTTAGGATTTCAACGTTACGTTTTCCTTTTTCAATTACATTTAAAGTAACGGCATCTAAATCGGACCCAAACTTAGCGAAAGCTTCTAGCTCACGGTACTGCGCTTGGTCTAATTTTAACGTTCCAGATACTTTTTTCATTGCTTTAATCTGTGCGTTACCACCAACACGTGATACCGAAATACCTACGTTAATTGCCGGACGTACACCAGAGTTAAATAAATCTCCATCTAAGAAAATTTGTCCATCTGTAATAGAAATTACGTTAGTTGGGATATATGCCGAAACATCTCCCGCTTGCGTTTCGATAATTGGTAAAGCAGTTAACGAACCTCCTCCTTTTACAATAGGCTTTAAAACGTCTGGTAAGTCGTTCATTTCTTTTGCAATAGAATCGTCATTGATGATTTTTGCAGAACGCTCTAATAATCTTGAGTGTAAGTAGAAAACATCACCTGGATACGCCTCACGACCTGGTGGACGACGTAATAATAATGAAATCTCACGATACGCTACAGCTTGTTTGGATAAATCATCAAAAACAATTAACGCTGGACGACCAGTATCTCTAAAATATTCTCCAATAGATGCGCCTGTCATTGGTGCATATACTTGCATTGCTGCTGGATCTGATGCGTTTGCTGCAACAATAGTTGTATAAGCTAAAGCGCCTTTTTCTTCCAATGTTTTTACGATTAAAGCTACTGTCGATGCTTTTTGTCCTATGGCAACATATATACAGGATACAGGATTCCCTGCATCGTAAAATTCTTTTTGATTTAAGATAGCATCGATACAAACCGTTGTTTTACCAGTTTGACGGTCACCAATAACCAACTCACGTTGTCCTCTACCTACAGGAATCATAGCGTCAATCGCTTTAATACCCGTTTGTAATGGTTCTGTTACTGGTTCACGATAAATAACTCCTGGTGCTTTACGCTCCAAAGGCATCTCATACGTTTTTCCAGCGATTGGTCCTTTACCATCGATTGGGTTACCTAATGTATCTACAACACGACCAACAATACCTTCACCAACTTTTACAGAGGCGATGCGCTCAGTACGTTTTACTATAGAGCCTTCTTTTATTCCTACAGAAGTCCCCAGTAATACAATACCGACATTGTCTTCTTCTAAGTTAAGCACAATACCTTCTGTACCACCATCGAATTCTACTAATTCTCCATATTGAGCGTTAGCTAATCCGTAAGCACGTACGATACCATCACCTACAGTTAATACTGTTCCAACTTCGTCTAAAGAAGCGCTTGCTTCAAATCCGGAAAGTTGTTGTTTTAAGATTGCTGATACTTCAGCTGGGTTTACTTCTGCCATCTTATTCTTTATTTAGATATAACTATCTTAGTTTAATGTGAATTCTCTTTTTAGTTTACTTAATTGGTTCGCTATACTAGCGTTATACTGTAGGTCTCCAACGCGTAAAATGAAACCACCTAAAATGCTTTCATCAATAATATTTATTAATTCTGCGTCTTTACCGGTAAGGGCTTTTACTTTTGCAGACACTTTTGCTGTTAACTCCTCTGTTAATGCTACAGCTGTTGTTACAGTTGCTTCTTGCATTCCTCTAGATTCGTCGTACAACTTTACGTATTGTAAAGCTACATTTTCTAAAAGTGATAAACGTCTGTTTGCAATTAAAGTATCTATTAAATTTACGGTTAACGTATTAGAGTTTTTAAAAATTTCTAATAACGCCGATTTTTTAATAGTTGCACCAATAACTGGACTTTGTAGCATATCGCTTAAGTCTTGACTTTGTGCAATAGTTTTAGCGAATAGCTTCATATCATTACTTACAGCTTCTGCTGAATTCTGATCTTTTGCTAAGCTTAACATTGCTTTTGCGTATCGTATTGCCGCTCTTGCTCCTGCCATAGTTTCCTATACTATTAACCTACATTTTGTATTTGCTTTACAAAATACAAAGTCTGAAGGTTATTTATTTGGTTATACTTAATTTAATTTTGCTTCTGCTAGCAAAGAATCAACCAATACCAATTGTTTGTCTTTGTTAGATAATTCCTGACGTACTACTTTTTCTGCGATCTCTAAAGATAAGCTTGCCACGTGGTTCTTTAATTCGGCCATCGCTGCTTTCTTCTCTCCTTCTATCGCCACTTGAGCTTGCTCGATCATAGCGTTTGCCTGTACCTGAGCTTCTTCTTTTGCAGCAGAAATCATATTATTTTTCATTTCACGCGCTTCTTTCATCATCCCATCTCTTTCAATACGTGCTTCTTGAAGTAACTTCTCATTAGAAGCGGTAAGGTTTTGCATTTCTAATTTTGCTTTTTCAGCAGCATCTAATGCATTTTGAATACCATCTTCTCTAGTTTGTAAGGCGTCTAAAATTGGTTTCCAAGCAAATTTTCTCATCAATACTATTAGTATTAATAAGATAGCGGCTTGCATAAAAAATAAGCCTATCGAAAAATCGTTTAATAAAGTTTCCATTCTATATAGATTACTTAAATTCTCTTTTTTTGTTTAATTTAAAACAGTTTCTGCAACCAACCGTTGCAGAAACGTGTTTCTTTGTTTTTTAGGAAATTCTTATTTCCCTAAGATTAATGCACCGAATGCTAAACCTTCTAATAAGGCTCCGATGATGATCATCGCTGTTTGGATCTTTCCAGCTGCTTCTGGTTGACGTGCAATACTTTCCATTGCTTTTCCTCCAATTTGACCTAGACCGATACCTCCACCGATTACGATTAATCCTGCTCCAATTAAATTGTACATACTACTTTGGTTTTATAAATATTAATTAAACAAATTCTTCTTTTATGCTAAACACGTGTTGTACCTCGCGTGCTGTCACACTATACAATGAGTACTAATTATGCACTCGTAATTTTTAATGGGCGTCGTGCTCTTCTACAGCCATACCAATAAATAACGATGATAACATCGTAAAGATAAAGGCTTGTAAGAACGCTACTAAAAGCTCAATAAACATAATAAATATAGAGAGTACTAAAGACATCCCTGTTGATGCTACTGGACCGAAAGCGGCTTTCATTGTAATCATTAATGCCATTAAACTCATTACTACAAAGTGACCTGCTGTAATGTTAGCAAATAAACGTACTAATAAAGAAAAGGGTTTTATAATTACAAAACCTACTAATTCTATCACTGCCAAAATTGGTCTTAATATATAAGGCACTCCCGGCATCCACAACGTGTGTGCCCAGAAGTCTCTGGTACCGCTAAACATATAAATTACCATTGTAAAAATAGCCAAACATGCGGTTACAGCAATCTGTCCTGTAACGTTAAATCCAAGTGGTGTTAACCCTAGTACATTTAAAATCCAGATAAAAAAGAAGACCGTTAATAGGAAGCCCATAAACTTACGGTACTTTTTCTCTCCAATATTTGGTCTTGCAATTTCGTCACGAACATAAATAACTAAAGGCTCTAACACTCTAGAAAATCCTTTCGGAATAGTTTTACCTTTTTTATATCCTCTTGCCAAGGCACCGAACCCTAGCAACATTAATAACCCTGTTAGAATCATCCCAAAAACACTTTTCGTAATTGAAAAATCAAGCACTCTATTGGCGTTGGTTGGGTGGTTATCTTCGTCAAAACTAAGTGCCGTTGCACCGTTTTCTAACTCGTATATTTTTGAATGGTATTTTAATAATTGCGCACCGTCTTTGTCTACAATAACTTCACCATCGTCATCGTGATGAAATGCCGAAGACATAAAAGTCTTTAACCCATTGCTTGTCCAAACAATAACCGGTAACGGAAACCCATAGTGCGTTCCCGATGCATTATCTGTAAAAAAATGAAAATCGTGAGAATCCTTAAGGTGATGAGCAATATACTCTCTTATTTCATCTGGTGAATCTACTAAATTGTTTTCAACAGCGTCATCTTGAGCAAAAGCCGTAAATGAAGTCAATGCTAAAACGAATACTACTAAAAACTTGATAGATTTTGTTGCTACCATCATACTTTATCTAAATAATGAAATTTATGTCCTGCAAATTTTGTGCAAATGTACGGAATAATTTCAAATCCCAAACTCTTTTTTTTTAATAGATTTTCAACTTAAAAACAAAGTTTAAAATCTACACTTATTTTACACTAACTATTTACTGTTTAACAGCTTACCCACGCCAATAGCTTCAGCCATTAAAAAAAGAAACAATGGAACCACCAGACCTATGCGCTCGGGCTGGGATAAACTCTCTTTAGAAAACACAGATTCTTGAAACATCAAGACAAAGATTCCTATTTTAAAAAACATCATCATTAAGTAGCCGTAACCGGCCTGATTAGGCAATGTAGTTGCCAAAAGCTCGATGGCCACGTACACAAGCACAGATGCAATGGCGTGAAAACTATAAACTTTTAGTAAAGAAAAAGAAAGCTCGGAAGTGGTTAAGTAACTGTGTAAACTAAAGGCTAAAGCAAATAATGCTGCGATAGCCAATACAAAATATAGTATGCGTTTGGTCATTAGTTAGTAGACTATTAATTTTAATTAAATTACTCTTTATTGGTTAAATTAATAACTTGCCTTATTACCATAAAAATGGCAATAAAAACAGAAACCAACGTAACTATTTTGTAGTATAATTGGTCGTCGTTATTAAATTTTATGTCTAGCCATTCCCCTAATTTACTCCCCAAGTAAATGGTTAACCCCATTTGCAAGGCTATGGTCGTAAATCGCACATAGGGATTAAGTGTTTTTTTTGATTTTTGAGTCACCTTTTATATCTTTTACTGTTGTTTTCATCTCGCAAGTTACATCGAATGTTGCGCCGGGATCTATAGCTAGCTTCTGGGTGATAACTTCACCTTGTATTACCGCTGTCGCTTTTAAGCTTAATGTTTCTGAAAGTTTTAATTGTCCTGAGAATGTGCCTTCGAAATACGCATTAGAACATTCTAAAGTCCCCGTTACAACTCCCGATTTACCTACAACTACTTTTCCTGGCGTTTTTACATTACCTTCTATAACACCGTCAACTCGTAGATCGCCTTCGCTGGTAAAATCTCCTACTACCGTTGTGCCCTTAGCAATAATATTTTGAATGGACGCGTGATTATCGTTTTTGTTTTTTTTGTTATCGGAAAACATTGAATTTAAATTTTTGGGATTTATTGTATGGCTTTATAAGCGTCTACGTTTTTATGAATTTGGAGCGTGCGATAGTTTTTTGAAGATATAGAGAAAAACGGACGCTTTATTTTTTTCCGGTCTTCCTTATTTAAAAGTTGCATAAAGCCTTGAGAACCTTCTATACTTTTTAGTCCGTGCACCACTACAAAAGTGGTGTCTTTATTATAAACATCTACCGAAGTGCTTAATTTAAAGTACTTCACCTTTTTAACACTTTCATCTATTGTTTTTACGAAATCTTCCAAACCGTTTTCTGGTGTGTTTTCAAATTCGTAAATCACTTTAAAGTGTTTAAAACTATCATTTTCTACAAATGCTGAAGCGCGTAGGGTTTCTAAAGAGCTATTAATAATGTCTTGTGCTTGTAAGCCTTCAGAAGTATTTGCATACGTTACTGCCACAGCATTTATCGCGTTTTCATACGCTTCAAAACCGTTAAGTCTACCAATAGCAAAGGCTTTTAGTAGTTCGAATTTAGGCACAATAGCATCACCTTCAAACGTTGAAATATGACTGTCACTTTCTAAAATTACGCGTTCAAATTCTTGATTTTGAAATAAGGCATAGACCTTTTCATAAACACTCTCCGGACTGTTTTCATCGCGCAGTGCCGCCAAGTTTGGATTATTCAAAATCTGCGCATATCGCGAGTCTGGGTAATTGGTAACAATATCGTTTTTAGCTATAGACACCGCATCACTACGACCTTGAAGTTCATAGATTTTATACAAGTTGTATTTTGATGGTAAAATTAATCGCTCTTCGGGATTGCTTTTAAGCAGCGCTAAGAATTTATTTTTAGATAAATTATACTCTTTAAACTTCTCTTTATAAATTAACCCTAACTGATAGTACGCATAATTTCTATCTTTTTGAAGCGTCGCAATCACCTCGGGTTCCGATGGAATTTGCGCGATATAGTATTCGGGATCAAACAATTCGCTTTCGGCGGCATCTATGCCACTTCCATTTTCTAAAGCCACCACGTTGCTCGACGCGCTTTTACTAGACCATCGCCAATTTTCGGCTAATTCGCGATCTCCCCAAATGCGTAGAAATTCGTTTTTACCATAGGCTACCGTTTGGTCATTATAGAAATAAAAATTTGAACTTTTACCACTGCTTTTTGCACTTTTAGCAAAACTAGAAGCATTTGTGTTTCCAGCATTGTTAACCGCTAATCCCTTTTTCTGATCTATAATAGCTTGTTTCTCTATTTCAGCTTCAGCCTGTAGTTTTAAAGTTGTAGTATAGTCTTCAAAATACTGCAGCCTCTCGGCTTTAGACAATAATACAAGATTTAAAATACTATCATTAACTACGGCGATGTCTTCATAATAAATAACAGTCTCTAAATTTTCTCTTTTACGTTTTATAATCCTAAATGGTTTGCTATTTTCTACCATATTAGTCATCGTACTATCGTAATAAGCGCCGGCTTCTTTGTAGAGATTGGTATCGAAACTTATATCTCCCAGCGTTTCGTAATTAGTGGCTACTAAAATTTTATCTGTTGAATTTTCTCGTAGTGATTTGTTGTAATATACTTGCGCTAAAGAGTCGTTACCACTCGTTAAGTAGTACTGCGCTTTTTGATGGTAAATATGATCTAAAAACGGTCTGTTTTCGCGATCTTCTTCAAGGGCTTTTAAATGCTCGGTAAACACCAATTTATCGCCAGACTGATAATTGAAGTTTTTAGCTTTTTCTAAGTGTGCGTTAATTAAGTATTTTCTCGGAATTTTCCGATTTAAGTCAATCACTTTATCGAACGCCCTATTAGCACTATCCGGCTTATTCAATGCATCATAAAGCTGTCCTTTAATAAAAAAATACCGCCCTTTTTCGTGGTCTTTTTTGGTAGATTTGGCAGCAACCGCCATTGGTATTAGTGCGCTGTCTAAGTGCTTGGTATTAATATAAGCTTGCGCGAGTATTGAAGTGGCATCGGCTAAATCCTGACCTTCCAATTCTTCTTGCTCTAATAATAGCTTTAAATTTGTTATAGCCAACGTGTTATTATCTAAGCGCATATTGGTTTTTTCGCTCCAAACTTTAGCTTGATTTATTTTATCACTTGCAGGGTATTTGTACAAAATGTAGTTGAAAGCTTCCAATGCCGGAATGAAACGCTGATCGAAATAACGCGATTTTCCTAATAGTAAATACGCTTCGTCCATTTGCGGGTTTTTCTCTTTCCCTTCAACATTCATACTGTGTTTTTGTATCGCTTTTACTGCTTTTTCTTCCGCTTTAGTAAACTCGGCATTTTTAGATTGTCCCGGTAAAAGCACCTCTTCCTCTATTTGCATTCTCTCGATGGGTAGAATCGCCCAATAGTTATCGCGATACGACGCATTTAAACTATTTCGGCCTTGCTCTAAGGCACTAAAACCATTAAATAAGGTATTGTATTCGGCTGTTATCGCGTGAAAATTTCTATTAATAAAACGGTCTTTTTTACGAGAACATCCTACTAAAATTAAAGTAACGATTACTGCTGATAATATGGGTTTTAAAGCTATTTTCAAGAGTGCTATTTTTTTATCTATTACATAACTAAGAACTTGCGAAAATATTATGTTCTTTCTACATAAGCACGTAAAAATAAGCATCTTTTTGAGTTTTTGCCAATTAAAGCAAAAAATGTGCACTTTAGAGTTATATTTTTTATTGTAAGTCTGTCGCTTTTTCTACACCCACCAGACCCGAAAAATGAGCTTCTAATTCTTTTAAGGTTGCTGGGCTCGTTTTTAAATCCTTAATTACTGCCCCTTTTTCTAGTACTACAATACGCTCGCACACATCGGTAACGTGCGATAAATCGTGACTAGAGATAAGTATGGTAACGCCTTTAGACCGGGCTAATTCTTTAATGATTTGTTTTAGTCTAATTTGCGTTGTCGGGTCTAAATTTGCGAAAGGTTCATCTAAAACAATAACCTCAGGGTTTCCGATTAATGCGGCAACAATTCCTGCTTTTTTTTGATTTCCTTTACTTAAATCTCTCAAATATTTTTTCTGTTTTAAAATCTCTCCGTTGAAAAAATCTGCAAACTGAGCCAATAATGTATCCACATCGGCTTTAGTTTGATGGCGTAAATCGCCAATAAAATAAAAATATTCTTCGGCAGTTAAATACCCTATTAAAAAACTTTCATCTATAAAAGATGACGTAAATGGTTTCCAATCTTCACTTTCGTGCACCAAGACACCATTATTCTCAATATACCCAGAAGACGGCGCGATTAAATCTAACAGCAAACTGAAATACGTTGTTTTTCCTGCCCCATTATTGCCTACCAATCCGAAACTCTGTCCTTTTGGAATCTCGATTTCCTCGATATTTAACACCGTAACATCATTATACTTTTTGGTTAAATTAACTGTTTTTATCATAAGTATTGAATTGTAATGAATTATTGTTTTTCTGAAAAAGCGGCTATAGTTTTATACTTTCCTTTTTGATATACCTGCTCTATTTTATTAAAAATATATGGTCTAAAAACAATTCCTAATACCCCAACCAAGGCTAGAGCAATAAGTCCTGCATTGAAATTAATCAATTTATAGGGCACATAAAATATTAGCATGGGTAGTAAAAATTTAGGCAGCCCAATGAGTAATTGCGTAGGATTAAACCCGTTAGTATTACTAAAGGCTTTTGCTTTCACATTTAGCTCTATGGGCACGCGGTTTAAGGCCCCACCAAATAAGGTTAAGAAGGAGTTTAAACCAATATTAAAGACCGCTCCGGCAGCAATCATACCGAAAATATCCCAGCCAAAATAAATGTAAGGCGTACTCAATATAAAGGAGAACAATACCGCCACAACCATTAAATACCATTTCGATTCTAAATAGGTTTTATACGGTATATTCTGACTCATTAACAACTTGTAATATTCACTATCCCAAGACGGCACATACTGGCCAAACGTCATTAAAAAACCACCCGTTATAAACATCGAAGCAAAGGCTAAAAGAGCTGGCATCTCGCGATAGGTGTCTTGTGTATAAAAGACTAACCCATAAAATAGAAACATAAAAGACATCATCATTACCTGACGCGGTCTTACGTTTCTTTGTATTAATTTAATATCGTTCTTTAAAAAAGGAGCCACTGCACCAAAACGGTTTAGCCACGATAAATCGGTAGTACTCACTTCTTTTACTTTTTTTGAAATGGCATCGTCTAAATAAAAGCCTTTTTTTATAAAATGAAACGTCGCATTAAATAAAGCGACTAAAGCGACAATGGGAACCACCACCAAATAGGGGTGCGCATACATATAGTTGAAAGCATAACCCATCGGTTCTGAAATTTTGAAAATAGAATAATACTCTAAAACGCCAAAGGTGGCGACAAGAGCCAGCACAACATAAAACACCACATTATTTTTATTGACTAAAAAGTTTATAAAATTAATAGATCCCGTAATCGCCACAAAACCTATAAGCCAAGCCAACACTGGTATAACGGGATAGCCTTGAACTAGTAAAACAATGGTAAAAGGAACCACTATAAAGAGCGGTAAAATATTAAAAAACGATACACTCGTCTTGCCTAACAAATAGTAAATTACGGTGTTGCGTTTTACGGGAATAATCATTAAAGGCTTTACATTCATTACCGGTAATTGCTGCATAAAGTAGCGCAACATAAAATCGAAAATAAACCAAAAGAATAAAAAGCTATTTACGGTAGTCATCGGGTCTGTTTCCGGAATTGTTTTTTTAAGAATAAAGAATAAGCTCCCCCCTAAAAGTAACGCCATTCCGCCAAAATACAACACAGCAAAAGCCAATAATATTTTTATAGCGATTCCTTTTTTGAAATAGGAAGAACGAGAAAATTGTTTCCATTCGAAACTTAAAAGGCGTTTAATCATAATAGGTTATTAGTTTGCATTATATTAAGGTTAGTGTGTTTTTTGCTTTATTTGTTACACATTACACCATTTTATATTCTGGATAAACTTGGTTTAGTAATTTCTCTGACTCTTCAGGTAGGACATTCAAAGAGATATAAGAATAAATTGAGGCCAGTGTAAAAAACAAGGCAAAACCAATAGATGACCAGGAAATAACACCTGCAGATTCCATTATTTCTAAAGACGGTCGTATATGAATTATTAAAAAGAACACGTTCATAGCTACAGCGTTAAAAATAAGGTCTTCTAATAACCAAATCCGCCCTGTTTTTATTCTCTTTATTTTTAATTTTCGTTTTAACACTATAAATTTAACGAGACTATAAATAGCAATACCTCCTGTAACTCCATAGATAAAATAACTGCCATACTGAGAGCTAAAACACATTAAAAAAACGATAAAGATAATTAAGGTAATAACGATTTTAGGCAAAGCAAACCACTCTTTTCCAAAGTCCCATAATAGTTTAGCATAACGTTTATTCATCGCCTTTAGTTTATTATCTACAACATCCATAAAGCCAAAAACTCCAAATTTTTTAAAGGCTAAATTTCGGGCTTCAATGAAACTTAAATTAGGGTTTTCTTCCCAAAACGATTCAATATCGTTAGCTAAATGGTCAACAAGTTCTGTTTGTAAATCATAGTGCTCAACGTAATGCTGCCTAGTAAACTTGTAAAGTGATTCAATTTGCTGTTCTGTAATTTTCATAGCGAATACTTACATTTATTTTTTATTGCAGATTAAAAGATGGGGACATTAACGCCTGCATAGTCTTGATATAATCATTTAATTCCTCAAGCTTACTCGTGGTTTCTGTAGCACCTTTTTCTGTTAATTTATAATATTTGCGAAATCTATTATCGACTTTAACAACCTCAACCTCCAAAAAGCCTTCAGCTTCTAATTTATGCAATGCAGGATACAAAGCGCCTTCCGTAATAGTTAATTCGCCGTGACTAAGTATTTTTACCTTTTGTGTGATCTCGTAACCATACATTTTTTCAGTCTCACTTAAAAGCTTTAAAATGATGGTTGAAAGACTTCCTTTATATAATTTTGAATTTCCCATTACAGGATAAATGTATACATAATTTTCTTAGGCATGAAGTTGAGGTGCATTTTTTTTAAAATTTAAAGTATAAACTAAATGGGCTTCACTATTTTTGTATTAAAATAAAAACTATGTCGCAATTTCATAACCTTTCAATAAAAAACATACACAGAGAGACCGCGCACTGCGTTACTTTAAGTTTTTCGATACCAGAGACTTTAAAAGACACGTTTTCCTTTATCGCTGGACAATACATTACTTTAAAAACGACGATTAACGGAAAAGAAATTAGAAGAGATTACTCGATGTGTTCGTCTCCAAAAAGTGGCGACATAAAAGTAGCCATTAAAAAAGTTGAAGACGGTACCTTTTCCGCCTATGTAAATAGCACCTTAAAAGAAGGTGACATACTAGATGTCGCCCCACCAAAAGGGCGTTTTAATTTTAAGCCGAACGATAAAATAACTAAAAACATCGCCTTATTTGCTGCTGGAAGTGGCATTACTCCTATTTTAAGTATTATTAAAAGCGCTTTGGAAGAAGAGGTGCACAGTAAAGTTATTTTAGTGTACGGTAATAAAACAACGGAAGACACTATTTTCCTTCAGGAATTATTAGACTTACATCACCAATATAAAAACCGATTTGATATTCAGTTTGTGTTTAGTCAAGCCGATGAAGAGGATGCTATCTTTGGTCGTATTGAAAAAAGCACGGTAAACTACGTTATGAAAAACAAGCATAAACATATTGATGTTGATGCTTATTATTTATGCGGACCAGAAGCGATGATCCATACCGTAAGAGATGTGTTAATTGAGCATAACACACCTAGCGACCGTATTCATTACGAATTGTTTAAGGCTGCAAAATCTGCCGATGTAGCGACGCCGGAAACCGTAAGCGACGGTAACGCTACGATTAAAGTTATTGTTGACGATGAAGAGGCTACCTTTACTATGCAAAAAAAGCAAACCATACTTGAAGCGGCGTTAGACAATGACCTAGATGCTCCTTATTCTTGTCAAGGAGGTATTTGCAGTAGTTGTATCGCTAGAGTAACTGAGGGCAAAGCAACGATGCGAAAAAACAATATTTTAACTGATGGTGAAGTTGCCGAAGGCTTAATATTAACCTGTCAAGCACATCCCGACACGGCAACAATAACGGTAGATTATGATGATGTATAATAATGCGTTTTAGTAATCTCCTATAAAAATAAAAAGCTCCGTAATTTACGGAGCTTTTTATTTGGTTATCATCACTGGTTTTAAAAAGATAGTGAGGGATTTTTCTTCGCGCCTTTCTGTTTTTCAGACCGTTCAGACCGTTTCTAATTAATTCTTAGTTCTTTATTCTTAAAAGACATGTGGTCTGCTCCCTATAATCGGCCAATACTAGTTTATAGTAAAGTGTTTATTGTAGCGATAATGTCTTTAGGTCGAATACTTCTCGCGGCTTTTTCGTAACCTTCCGGATATTTATTACCATATACGGACGTCGGTATTAGGGGGAATTCTTCTCGATTAGCCAGTAAACTATTACTTGCCGGTTGATTAAATGGTGCAAAACCTGCAAACGGATGCGTTACATTCCATACCGTCACTACTTTTTTACCTAACATTGCGGCGATATGCGCATTACCAGAATCCATAGCCAACATTACATCGGTATTAGAAATAACATCTAACTCTTCTGTAAAGGTTAGTTTTCCAGCAACATTTATAACATTATCGTATTTGCTCTCCAAGGCATTTAAAAGGCTTATTTCATCCTTACCGCCACCAAATAACAAAACGGTGTGTTGTTTAGAAAGAACAGTAATGACGTCCTCCATTAAATCGATAGGATACATTTTAGAGTCGTACTGTGCAAAAGGAGCAATCCCAATCCACTTATTTGAATCGTTCCCGATAAGCGCTAAAGCGTTTCCGCTTAAATTCTTACTATCTGGAAAAGTAGGCGCACTTAAGTCTAAGTCAAACCCTAACGCACGAAACACATCGGCGTAACGCTCGTGCGTCGTTTTTAATTGCTTAACGGCAGTCCCTTTTATTAGTGCTTCTTTTTCTTTACGCCCTTTATCAATTTGCTTAAACGGAAGTCCTTTTAAAAACCATTTTAACAATTTACTACGCAATACGTTGTGTACATCGGCTACGGCATCAATATCTAGCGTTTTTAATTCTTTCGCCAATGCATACATTCCTAAAACACCCTTATGTTTCCCTTTTAAATTAGGTGCATAAACGGTGACTTGTTTTAAGTCTTTAAAAAACGGCTTAAAAAACGCTCGTGTTAACACGGTAAGCCTCACTTGCGGGTGTTGCTCGGTAAATGCACGCAAAACCGGTACGGCCATTGCAACATCTCCCATAGCAGAGAGTCTTATTACTAAAATATGCTTTGGTTGTGTAGACATCTCGTTTCTAAATAGTATTAAAAGAGTTTTATTTCTGCCCTCTTAAAACAGGGTTTAATTCGTCGTCGTTGTACATTTTCATTTGTTTGTACACCTTCATATATTTATCGCCAGATTCTATATCTTGTAATAGATCATCGATTGCTATATTTAAATCTGCACGTTGCTCTAACAACACAGTAAGTTTTTTATGGCAGGCAGCACTATGTGCTTCAGAAGCATCTTTACGCTCTACTTCTTCATTCATGTGATAAATTTTCAAGGCTAATATAGACAGTCTATCGATTGCCCAAGCCGGACTTTCAGAGTTGATTTTAGCTGAATCTTTAGGTGTTATATTGGCAAACTTCTTTAAGAAATAACCATCAATATACTCCACCATATCGGTTCTGTCCTGATTTGACGCATCAATTTTACGTTTCAACGTTAATGCCGCAACTGGATCTATTTGTGGATCCCTAATAATGTCTTCATAATGCCATTGCACGGTATCTATCCAACATTTTCTATATAGTAAGTGCTCTATTAATTGGTCTTTTTCATCGTATATATTAGTAAACGGTTGGTCTACAGTATTTACAACGTGATAGGTATTAATTACCTCTTGAAGTATTGAATTTGCTTTGCTTGTAAAGTTCATTGTTGCCTTATTTTGAATACAAATCTAAGCAAATAAAATAAGATAATTAAGCTTAGCCACTCTGCGGGTATTCAAAATTTGGTATTCATTTTCTGTTTTTTACGCGCAACACTAGTGATATTTACCCAATAGAATATCATAGCGAACTACTTAGCAAAGGCGTCAAAGCAAAAGCTTTTGTTTATCTCTTATATTTTTGAAGGTGCGAGCGCACTATAGCTTAACTTTTAATACCTAATAACTTTCTTAGTATTTATAGTATTACTTTTTTCCATTGCTGAAAAAAGTAACCATAAAAATCTAGACTTACGAACCGCTATCTAAATTTTTCATTGTACAACTAAATATCAAAGCCCAGCCAGTATAATAGTGCCTGACGCCTCTGTATCGATTGCTCAAACAGTCTGAAATTTTAAGGCGTATTCATTTCAAATTTTACGATAGATTTCCGATAGGCCAGTAAAACACTTTTTTTTAATTTAATAATGTTTTACCAAACCTTAGATGATTAATTTTTTAAACACTTACGCAATTAACTGTCCGCATACACTCCTGACCTTCAAAAGGTATACTATTGAGGACTAGACGGCGCTCAAAACAGACAAAATAGCACAACACTATTAACTAAAATTTTGAAGGCTTTTTACATTTTTCGCATTAAGTCTATATCATTAGAAATACCTAACTTTGCGTTCTCTTAAACCCTTTTTTTATGATTGTTCACAATATTGCTTTACAAAACTCTGTCCTTAACACGTTTATTTCAGAATTACGAGAGGTGACCGTTCAAAAAGACAGTATGCGTTTTAGAAGAAATATTGAACGTATCGGCGAAATTTTAAGCTACGAAATGAGTAAAACGTTTCAATATAACAATCAAACCATTACGACCCCTTTGGGCGCATCGACCATACCACTTATAGATAATGACATTGTGTTGTGTTCCATTTTAAGGGCAGGAGTACCACTTCATAATGGCTTATTAAATTACTTTGATACCGCAGAAAACGCCTTTATTTCGGCGTATAGACACCATTTAAAAAACCCTGAATCTTTCGAAATTATAGTCGAATATTTAGCGTGTCCAGATTTGGAAGGCAAAACTTTAATTTTAGCCGATCCTATGATTGCTACCGGGCAATCATTACGCGCTACTTTTGAAGCTTTACAACCTTTTGGAACCCCTAAACATATTCATTTGGTCGCTGTAATTGGCGCACAAGAAGGCATTGATTTTGTGTCAGAACACTTTCCGGACGATACCCATTTATGGATTTCGGCAGTAGATCCAGCCCTAGACGACAACGGCTATATTGTTCCTGGCTTGGGCGATGCTGGCGATTTGGCTTTCGGTAAAAAACTACAACACTAACAATAAAAAGGGAATTATAAAGAGTACAATAACAAATAAATCTTTAAACAATTTATCTGCGATGGTTTCTATGTAATTGGTGATGACCACCGATAATGGTGCAAAGAGAAATACAAATTCGCTTCCGTCTTTATTGGGTGCAATAATTAAAATAGCCGCTGCTACTAGACAACTTACAAACACCACTTTATAAGCTGGTTTAAAGGTTCCTGTTTTCGTATTTAAGTCTTTCAAATAAAAGATAGAAGACCATAAACCAAACGATAATAGTACGGTGATTGCTACCATAAATTGAATGGAATTGTAATGACTTAAATCAAAATCTACTTGAGGCGCTAGGGTTAAATAGCCATAAAGCGTATCGTTAAACACTACGGAAGCTGTAATAGCGACTACAATTACCGCAGAAAACCCCACAAAAGGTACCAACCAGTTTTTTAAACGTTGCTCCGAAAAAAAGAATAATGCCAAAAGAATAACGATAAAAAACAGTGCAGCCCAGAAATAAATTAAGCTTGCCAAGGCCACCAAAAATCCGGCATCAAACAATTTTTTAATTACCTCTTTTTGGGTTCTTATACTTACAATACGGCGTATTGCAAGCAGGATTAAAAGATTAGAAAATAACACTTCTTGATTGGTAAAAACCTGGGGTACTAATAGCAAAAACAAGCTATATAAGAGTATTTCGTAATTACTTTTTCCGGTTAAGGAATTCTTAGTTACTATAAAATCAACGACTAAAATGGACACGTAAGACACCCCGAAAACAAGGCCTAATTTTACTATTCGCTCAAGCGTAAAAGCCCCCGATTCGTATTTAAAAACAGCTGTTAATAAGGCTATGAAAGATATAAGAAATACAATTAAAAAATTAATTGGTTTTGATTTACTAAAAAAACTTGTAATCATAAGCAGTTTTTGTATTTTTGTACTTATAAATATAAGACAGATGAAAGATTTTTTTTATGCCATTCAGGATTTTTTTGTAAATGTAGCGCTTGTTCCATTTGATGCCTTAGCAACAATAGAATTAGAGAACTGGTGGATCGCAAATTTATTTTCTTGGATCTTTATAGTAATCGCTGCTGTCGCGGTCGTATACTGGATGCTTCAATTGAAAAAACATAGTGATAATAACGAAGAAGATAAATCGGTATCTTCTCACTCCTTTTTATAAATTAAAGCGATAGGTTTCTTATAAATCGAAACCTATATCCTTACGATAATTCATCTTATCAAAATGTAGTTTATCTATATTCTGGTAAGATTTTTTTATGGCCTCTTGGTAGGTCTTTCCAAAGCTTGTAACTGCCATTACACGTCCGCCAGACGTTACCACTTTACCCTCTTTTAAATTTGCACCCGCATGAAACACTAAAGACCCTTCAATGTTTTCTAAGCCTGTTATTTCTTTTCCTTTTTCGTAAGCTTCAGGATACCCTCCAGACACCAACATAACTGTTGTTGCCGCTCTATCATCGATATCAATAGTGATGTCATTTAGCGTTTGGCTCGCAACTGCTTGAAACACCTCTACTAAATCATTCTTTAAACGCGGTAACACCACTTCGGTCTCAGGGTCTCCCAAGCGCACATTATATTCTATTACAAATGGATCATTTCCAACTTTAATTAGACCAATAAATACAAAGCCTTTATACGGTAAGTTGTCTTTTTGGAGTCCGTTAATGGTGGGTATTACCACGCGTTCCTTTATTTTAGACATAAACTCGTTATCGGCAAATGGCACTGGAGAAATGGCTCCCATTCCTCCAGTGTTTAATCCCGTATCCCCTTCTCCAATACGTTTATAATCTTTCGCCGTAGGTAAAATCTTATAGTTTTTACCGTCGGTTAGCACAAAACAACTTAATTCTATCCCGTCTAAAAACTCTTCAATAACCACTTTGGTACTTGCCGTTCCAAATTTGGCATCTACAAGCATTGCTTTTAGTTCGGTTTTAGCCTCTTCAAGATCCTTTAAAATAAGCACGCCTTTTCCGGCTGCTAACCCGTCTGCTTTTAAAACATACGGTGGTTTAAGCGTTTCTAAAAAGTCGCACCCCGCTTCAACGGTAGTGGCATCAAAACTCTGGTAAGCGGCTGTTGGTATGTTATGTCTAAATAAAAACTTTTTAGCAAACTCTTTACTCCCTTCTAATTCGGCGGCTGCTTTTTGTGGTCCAATAACCGCCACGTTCTTGAGTTGCGCGTCCGCTAAAAAGAAATCATGAACCCCTAACACCAAAGGATCTTCTGGCCCTACAATCACCATTTTAATATCGTTTTTAAGGACGACGTCTTTTATAGCCCCGAAATCGGTAACAGAAAGCGGCACATTAGTCGCAATTTCTGAAGTCCCTGAATTTCCAGGTGCTACAAATAAATGTTTACACTTTGCACTTTGTGCGATTTTCCAAGCAATTGTGTGTTCTCTTCCGCCAGAACCAAGAATTAAAATGTTCATAGTTGTTGTTGTTTCCGCAAAAATAATTATTTACTTTACAAAAACATATTTATCCGTTTTTCTTTTGAATTTATTTAACCTCTCTTTACGTTTTAAAGGTTTCCCGATGACTAAGGCGTGCTCCGATTTTGAAGCCATTTCTGCGATCTCTTCCGCGGAATATCCTTTGTACATCGAAAAACAACGTCAAAAGATTGTAACGTATCACTTAAAACACAATTCCTTTTATCGCGGTTTAACAGAAGGGATAAATACTACCGATTGGAACTCTTTGCCTATTCTAACAAAAAAAGAGGTACAACAACCGTTGCAACAGCGCTTATCTGAGGGGTTTACTTTAAGAAATTGCCATATTCATAAAACGTCGGGCTCGTCTGGCACCCCTTTTATTTTTGCTAAAGACAATTACTGTCACGCCCTAACGTGGGCAGGGTTTATAAAGCGCTATAACGTTTTTAATATCGACCTCAACCACTCTAAACAAGCGCGCTTTTATGGCATTCCTTTAGATACTCAAGGCTACTATAAAGAACGGTTAAAAGACGCGCTCAGTAATCGCTATCGGTTTTCGGTTTTTGATTTAAGCGATGCGACATTTAAAAACAACGTAAAAACCTTTTCGAATACGCCGTTCGATTATATTAATGGCTACACGAGTGCCATCGTACAGTTTGCTAAATATTTAAAACGCGAACAGATTATATTACAATCCGTTTGTCCCACTTTAAAAGCGTGTATTGTCACTTCCGAAATGCTTTTTGAAGACGACAAGCATCTTTTAGAACAGTATTTGGGTGTACCCATAATTAACGAATATGGCGCTGCCGAATTAGGATTGATAGCATTCCAAGACGCTAATGACCACTGGCGCGTAAACAGTGCGGACTTATACGTTGAAATTATTGATGATGATAATAAAGTGTTGCCCTACGGCGAAATAGGTCGTGTTGTAGTCACGTCTTTGTACAACAAGGCGCATCCTTTTATTCGTTACGACCTTGGTGATTTGGGGCGTCTTTCAAAATCCAGTACTACAAAGACACCCCTTTTAGAAACCCTTATAGGTCGAACGAGCGATATCGCAAGGCTACCCAGTGGTAAAACAGCCGCCGGACTCACCTTTTATTATATTACCAAAACGATTATTGAAGACGGCTCGATAGTAAAAGAGTTTATTATCGAGCAGCTAGAATTAAACACGTTTAAGATAAGCTATGTGAGTACCAATAGTCTTTCCGAGGATAAAAAACGAGAGATTCAACACGCATTCGACATCTATTTAGAACCAGGACTGCACCTTGTTTACAAACAAAAACAGGTGTTGCATCGGTCTAAAAGTGGGAAGTTGAAGCAGTTTGTTTCTTATTTATAGTTTTTTTTATGAATGCCTTTCTTTTGTGAATAGCTATTGGCTAATGACACTTTTAAGTATATGGTTTTGATTTCGTGTTTTTTTGAAGTTTCTACGTAATGAATAAATTACATCGAGAAACTTAAGAGTTCTATTTAATTGAAAGTGAATGGCATTCTTGATAAATTAGTGGCGCCGTTAATTAAACAAAATCTTCTATACAAGAAGACAAATATAAAATTTATAAACTCATAAAACCTGTCATATCAAAGGTAGATACTCCAAATTATAATAAACGAGTTCCTACATTTAGGTGTCGAATGAAAAGTTTAGATGACGCTTGGTAAGCCTAGATTTCTATGGTTACTTTTTTAACAATAAAAAAAAGCAACCTAATTGAAAAGGTAATTATTGTCTTTTAAGCCCAACAGGAAGTGCTGAAAACGCGAGTCTTGGTGTGCGTAATTCGTATTGGAGTGTTTTAAATTAGGAAAACGGCGTGTGTTATTAGATTGTTTTATTCTGTTTAGATTTTACTAAAAAATGTTCGTATAAAAACACTATCATTTTTAAAATGGAAGCGGGTATAGAATACCCTAAACCTTTTTTATACACCCAATAATTATACTTAATTAAACGCCACTTGCTTGCTGAAATAGATGCTTTTCGTAGGCGGTAATACGCCAGCGCGTCGTTGATACTTAGCGCTGGTTTTCCGGAGCGTTCTAGGGCATTTAACCACAGTACCCAATCTTGACGTTTTCTTAAAAGTGGCATATAGACTTTACCCAACGTTTTGGCATTATACATTCCGGTGAGATTACCAATATAGTTGCTTTTTAAGAGTTTGGCATAATTCAATATAGGTAAGGCCTCCACCTTAGTGTTAAGCGGCTGGCTGGCCTCGTTAATAAGTTCATAGCTACTAAAACAAATGTCGGTATCCTGCGTGTTTAAAAACGAAACTTGTTTATCTAATTTTTCAGGTTTCCAAAGATCGTCTGCATCCAAAAAGGCTATAAAATCACCTTTTGCCACTTGAATACCTCTATTTCGAGAATGCCCTGCTCCCCTATTTGTATCATTTATTAAGAGGAAAATATTAGGGTATTTAGCAACGAAATTATTTACAATAGTACACGTTGCATCGGTAGAGCCATCGTCGATTAACAATAGTTCCCAATGCGAATAGGTTTGATTTAGGACACTCGTTATCGTTTCGGAAATAAAAAGCTCCGAATTATAAAGCGGCGTAATAATAGAAACTAAGGCTTTCAAATAGTCAGTTAATAAGCTTCGTCTTGCCCTTTAAACATATTAATTATTGTTTGAAAAATAATTTTAATGTCTAATAACAATGACCAATTTTCGATATAAAAGATATCGTATTTAATTCGGTTTATAATATCCTCGTCGGTTTTAATTTCCCCGCGGTACCCTTTAATTTGTGCTAACCCTGTAATTCCAGGTCTTACATTGTGTCGAAAAATAAAATTGAATTTATCAATTTTTTTTGAGTAGTCTTCAGTATAAGATGGCATGTGCGGTCTTGGCCCCACCACCGACATCTCGTTTTTAATAACATTTAAAAATTGTGGTAGCTCGTCGATACTCGTTTTACGTAAAAACTTTCCGATTCTGGTCACCCGATTGTCATTTTCGGTAACATAGGTTCCTTTTATTTCGGTGGTCGTTCTTAACGATCTAAACTTGTAACACGTAAATTCTTCGTAGTTTTTACCGTTGCGTTTGTGTTTATAAAACAAAGGCCCTTTCGATTCTAATTTAATGACAAGAAACAGGATAGCGGTTACCCAAGACAGTACAAAAACAATAATAAATAATGAGAAGATAACATCGAACGCCCGTTTTATAAGCTGATTAAAATCTCTATTCAGGGCCACTTCTTCTATAGAAAGCACGGGTAAATAATTATAAAAGTCCGTTTTTAATCGCTTTGAAAATAGCTTTTTAGTATTGGGAACAAATTTTATATTACTGTGATTGATATTCGCAATTTTTACAAAATAATTCACTTGTTTTTCTGTTAGGTCGTCGATAGCGCAATACACCTCATCTACTCCCGTATTTCTCTCTAAATAGGGAAAACTATCGGCAATACTTCCGGTGTTGGATTTAATATACGTATCACTAAACGTCGCTAATACTTTATATCCTAATTGCTTTTGGCTCCTAAACAGCGCTTTTAATTCTTGGGCACTCTCGTTATTCCCTACAATAACGACACGACGCAAGTTCCCTTTAAGATACGTTCGCACCGTTTTTAATCCGTAATAACTTAATAGTTTTACCGCACCAATAATTGAAAAGGCAAAAACAATATACTCGAATATTTTGGAGGCCGGTAGCTTAACACTTCTAAACAAACCGACAAAAGCGAATATGATAATACTAAACACTAAGAATTGCTTAATAATTAGTGACAGCACTGTAATAACAGACGTGTACCTAAAAACGCGATAAAATTTTAAAATAGTCGAAGAAAATATCCAGAAAATAGCCGCATAGATTATGAAAATCAGAGTTATATTTTCGGAATATTCGGCACTAAACCGCGTAAGATCGTTTGCTTTAAAATTGAAATAATAAAAGGCAAGACCATTAACAACAGAGATGTCGAAAATAATAAGAAACGGTCTTAAAAGCCATGAATATCTTCCGCGCTTAAATTCCATAAATTACTTACTATTAAAACTCGAAAAGTCTTTGTGTTCACTTTTATACCATTCGTTTTTATTTAAACTTTTAAAATAGTTAAAGGTCGTTTCCATTCCTTGAGTTCGTGAGACTGTAGGTTCCCAGTCAAGTAATTCTTTGGCTAACGTAATATCGGGTTGGCGCTGTAGTGGATCGTCGACAGGTAATTCTTTATAAATTATTTTCTGAGTGGTTTCGGTTAGTTTTATAATCTCTTCAGCAAAATCTTTAATAGTAATTTCGTGCGGATTCCCAATATTTACGGGGTATGAATAATCGCTTAACAGCAATCTGTAAATACCTTCGATTTGGTCATCTACATAACAAAACGATCGTGTTTGCAGTCCGTCGCCAAAGATGGTTAAATCTTCACCACGCAGTGCTTGCCCCATAAATGCGGGAATGACACGCCCATCGTTAAGTCGCATTCTCGGTCCATACGTATTAAAAATACGAACGATTCTCGTTTCTAATCCGTGAAACCTATGGTAGGCCATTGTTATCGACTCTTGAAAACGCTTAGCTTCGTCGTACACCCCACGCGGGCCGATCGTGTTTACGTTACCGTAATACGTTTCTGGTTGCGGGTGCACTAGCGGATCTCCATACACCTCGGAAGTTGACGCTATCAATATTCTCGCCGCTTTTGCTTTCGCTAAACCTAATAAATTATGAGTCCCTAGCGAGCCCACTTTTAGGGTTTGAATAGGGATTTTTAAATAATCGATAGGACTTGCAGGCGACGCAAAATGTAAAATGTAATCGACATCTCGTTCAATTTTAATATACTCGGTAACATCGTGTTTTATAAACTGAAACTGGGGATGGTCTAACACGTGTGCGATGTTTTTTTTATCGCCTGTAATAAAATTATCCATACCAATAACAGCGTATCCTTCGGCGATAAAGCGATCGCATAAATGTGATCCTAAAAAGCCTGCTGCCCCTGTAATTAAAACTGTTTTCTCTTGCATTATCTTCCTATTGAAATGTAGGTTATATTTTCGTTTTCAACATCTGGAACATCGTAAAGATTTCTTCCGTCGAAAATAACGTGGCCTTTCATTTTTGCTTTCATTCTTTCGAAATTAGGCGTTCTAAAAATGCTCCACTCGGTACAAATTACTAAAGCATCGGCATTCTCTAAAGCGTCGTACATACCGTCGGCATAGGTTATTTTATCTCCTAATTTGCGTTGCACGTTCTCCATTGCCTCCGGATCGAAAGCGGTAATATTACACCCTAAATTTAGTAAGCTTTCTATAACATCTAACGCTGGTGCTTCGCGAATATCGTCGGTTTCAGGTTTAAAGGCTAAGCCCCACACCGCAATATTTTTTCCTTTGAGATCGCCCTTAAAATAGTTCTCAATTTTAGGAATAAGCACCACTTTTTGTTTTTTATTCACCTCCAAAACGGCGTCTAATATTTTAAAATCGTAATTATTATCTATTCCGGATTTATATAATGCTTTTACATCTTTAGGAAAGCAAGACCCTCCATAACCAATGCCAGGAAATAAAAACCGTTTCCCGATTCTTGAGTCGGTTCCCATTCCTATTCTCACTTTATCGACATCGGCGCCTACTTTTTCGCAAAAGTTAGCAATCTCGTTCATAAACGTAATTTTTGCTGCTAGAAACGCATTAGACGCGTATTTTGTTAATTCCGCCGATTTTTCATCCATAATAATAATCGGGTTTCCAGAGCGTACATACGGTTTGTATAATTTTTCCATTAAAGCAATAGCGCGCTCACTACGCGCTCCTATCACGATACGTTCTGGTTTAAGGAAATCGTCTACTGCAAAACCTTCTCTTAGAAACTCAGGGTTCGACACCACATCGAAATCTACCGTTGCGTGTTTTGCAATAGCTGCTTTCACTTTGTCGGACGTTCCTACAGGCACGGTACTTTTATCGACAATGACTTTATAGTCTTTAATACTTTTCCCGATGTTATCGGCAACGCCTAAAATATATTGTAAATCGGCCGAACCATCTTCATCTTCAGGGGTTGGTAAAGCTAGAAAAATAATATCACCGTGTGCTAATCCTTCCTCTAAACGCGTAGAAAATTTTAAACGGTTGGCTTTTATATTTCTTTCGAATAAAACATCAAGATGCGGCTCGTAAATAGGCACCTCACCCTGTTGCATTTTTTTTACTTTGTTTTCGTCTATATCTATACACAGCACGTCGTTACCAGTTTCTGCTAAACATGTTCCGGTAACTAACCCTACGTATCCTGTACCTATTACTGCTATTTTCATTTGTTTACTGTCTTATTATTCCGAACTCTTGCGCTTCTGCCAACGGACATACGATGGTCTATAAATCGTATAGTATAACTGCTAGATTTCAGTAATAGCAAATATAAAAGAAACCGCTTAACCGCGTATTATATTCTTACAATATGTTTAATCTAAAGCTTCGTACTCCGAATTTTTGCTTTTATAGGTTTTTAATGTTCTTTTTAGCGCTTTTACTGCGGCCAAAGCATCATACGTTTCTACTGCCTTTTGAAGGTTTTGAAACGCCCTATTTATTTCTGATAAGGGTACTGTGTTCGGTTCGTTAACCACAAAGATATCGCGATGTCTTGTCGGTTCTAAATTAGTATTTCCAGAGACTAATTCCTCGTGTAACTTTTCCCCTGGTCGCAAACCAATGGTTTCTATTTGAATATCTTGAATGTTATAGCCTGATTCTTGAATAGTTGTTGTCGCAATATCGTAAATAGATTGCGGTTTGCCCATTTCGAATACCAATATCTCACCCGTTTTTGCAAATGTTAAGCATTCGGCCAACAGCGACACTACTTTAGAAACACTAATTAAATACCGTGTTGCCTTTTTATGGGTAATCGTTAAAGGTTTGTTCTCTTTTAACTGCGCTTTAAACAACGGAATCACAGACCCATTTGAGTCTATAATATTACCGAAGCGCACGGTTATAAAGCGCGTGGCCTCCGGATGCGATTCGCTTAATATTTTAATATATTTTTCGGCTAATAGTTTAGTGGCCCCCATGACACTCGATGGATTTACCGCTTTATCTGTAGACATAAAAACAAACTGTTTTACGCCGTTTTTTAGAGCGGCATCCGCTAGTAGTTTTGTGCCTAAACTATTGACTTGAATCCCTTCAATAGGCTGTTTTTCGATGGTTGGAACGTGTTTATAGGCTGCCGTATGCAACAAAAAATCGATCGTGTTTTCGCTTAATAGTTTATTGATAAGCGCTACATTGGTAATACTTCCAAGAACACATTGGATTGTTGTAGATTCAGGAACCACACTATTTATAGCGTGCTCTAAATTAAAAAGGGGTGTTTCGGCGGTATCTAACAGAATGATTTTTTTGGGCTGAAACGGTAAAATAAAATGTGTTAGTGCCCACCCAATCGTTCCTGCCGCACCGGTAATTAAAACACATTTGTTTTTAAACATAGCTTTATTTCCTTTTTAGAAATTCAGATAACACTTCTGCGATGCGTAATCGGTCGCTTGGGGTTAAATTTGATCCCGAAGGTAAACAAACACCGCGATTAAACAAGTCTTCGCAAACGGAACCGCCGTAATAGGCGTTTGTTTTAAAAACAGGCTGTAAATGTAACGGTTTCCATAGTGGTCGCGCTTCAATAAAGTGTTTTGCTAAATGATCTATAAGAGCTGTAGGACTAAAACTAGAGGATGAGTTGATTAGAATGCAGCTTAACCAATAATTAGACTGATATTTTTGATGGGGAGATGTGAATACACTGATATCTTTGCTTCCGCTGAAGAATTCTTGATAAAACCGATGATTAGCCTGCCGTTGTGCTATTCGCGTCTCTAATACCTCCATTTGCCCTTTTCCTATGGCAGCACACACATTACTGAGTCGGTAATTAAAACCAATATGCTGATGCTCGTAATGCGCTGCCGGTTCTTTCGCTTGCGTCGCATAGAAAAGCGTGCGCTCTTGGAGTGCTTTAGTACGACTTACCAAGGCGCCACCGCCGGACGTGGTTATAATTTTATTCCCATTAAATGAAAAGATTGAAAACTGGCCAAAAGTGCCACATTTCCGCTTTTTATAAGTTGATCCCAGTGCTTCGGCGGCATCTTCAATTACAGGTATATCGTAAGCTGAGGCGACTTTCAAAAGGGCTTCTATTTTGGCTGGCATTCCATAGAGATCCACAAATATAATCGCTTTCGGTTTTTTGTTTTGTTGGATTCTGTCTTTAATTGCAGCTTCTAAAACCACCGGACACATATTCCAAGTCCCTGGTTCGCTATCAATAAAAACGGGGATTGCCCCTAGATACGTTATGGGATTCGCCGTCGCACAAAAAGTGAAACTTTGGCAAATTACCTCATCGCCAATCGTTACGTCTAATAATTTTAAGGCCAGGTGAATTGCCGCCGTCCCCGAAGAGAGCGCCGTTGAAAAGCTTGAAGCATTTAAATACACGTCTATCGCTGATTCGAACTCAGAAAGCTGCGGCCCCACTGGCGCTATCCAGTTATCCGTAAAGGCTTGTTTTACATACTGCTCTTCGGAGGTGCCTAAATGGGGAGCGGAGAGCCAAATTTTAGAAATCATAGCTTAAAAAAGGTGTTTACAAGGTAATATATATCTTTTCTAAAACTGAGCTCGTGTACATATTTTATATTTAATTCGATTTTTTTAGGCCAGATTACCGTCGCGTTATACTGCCTTGGATCTTGTTGTTTTGCTAAAAGCGCTTCTTCGTTTCTAAAATAGACTGTTGCGGGCCCAGTAATTCCTGGGCGAACACTAAGAATAATTTCTTCATCGCCTATTAACTCATCAGCAAAACCAGGAACATCTGGTCGCGGCCCTACACAGCTCATCTCTCCAATAATTATATTTAATAGTTGCGGCAGCTCGTCTAATTTCGAGCGTCTTAAAAACGCACCAATCTTAGAGATTTCTCCGTTATTTTGTACCGTTTTAATTTTAAAGATGGTAAATTTCAATTTAAAACGTCCTACTCGGGTTTGTTTAAAAACACCATAAGATTTGGTGTCTATACTCGCTATTATAATGAGTACTAAAATACACCACCATAAAATAACCAACAATAGGGTAGCACTAAATACATCAGCGACTCTTTTAATGTGTTTGTACGATTGTAGTTCGTTTGGCATTTTAACAATAGACTATAAACTGTATTTTAATACGCCTTTTCTTCTCCTCGAATCGCGTTAATGGCGGTCTGTAGTATAATTTTTATATCCATTAACAACGACCAGTTTTCGACATAAAAAATATCGAAACGTACCCGATTAATAATGTCTTTATCCGTTTCTATTTCCCCTCTAAACCCACTTACTTGTGCCAGCCCTGTAATTCCCGGTTTCACCAGATGGCGCACCATAAACTTATCCACTTTTTTAGAGTACATATTGGTATGGCTTATCATGTGCGGTCTTGGGCCTGCAACAGACATATGGCCGAGAAATACATTAAAAAACTGGGGCAACTCGTCTATACTCGTTTTTCGAATAAACTTACCCACTTTAGTAATTCGCACATCATTTTTTATGGCTTGTTCAACATTGGCATTCTTATTTACCGTCATAGAACGGAACTTATAACAACCAAAATGGGAGTGACTAAACCCACTTCTAGATTGTTTAAAAAATACAGGCCCTTTAGACTCTAATTTAATTAGAATAGCAATGATTGGTGTTAACCACGATAATAAAAACACAATAACTAAAGTTGAAAAAATAATATCGAAAACACGTTTAATAATTAAATTCAAGGGTTCATCTAAAGGAATTTCGCGTAATGATAACACCGGAATGAAATCGTAGTACTCGTATTTCAATTTTTTTGAAAACACTTCTTTATTATCAGGAATAAATTTGAGTTCTCTTAAATTATTGTCCGCAAAATTAATTAATTTATTAATCTGATTGTTCGTTAATTCTGATACTGAAAAGTAAATTTTATCAATTTTATGTTCTAAAATATAGCTGAAACACGATTCTAGAGAAAACGCTTCAGATCGCGTATTAAATTGTTTACTTACTTCGTATCCAAAATCCGATTGCTCCTTAAAGATTTTTAAAAGTTGATTCATTTTACTATTCTTACCAATAACAACGACATAGCGAATGTTACCTTTAAAAATAGCACGGTATTTTAATAAGAGTAGATAGGTTGTAATTTTAAAAGCGAACACTAAACCGAAGCAAGTTAGAAAGTACAACGCTAAATAAGAACGACTAATCTCCGGCTGTTTAAAAAAACCAATAAAAGCGTATAGTATTACGGCGTAAAAGCCCATCTGTATGCATACCAGACGTGTTAGGCGAAACAATCGAGTATGTCTTTGAATATTATAAAATCCGGTTTTTAGAGCAATTAATAACCAGAAAAAAACACTATATAGAATAAAGATATAAAGATTTGTAATACTAAGCGGAAACAAAAAGATAGTCCCTATTATAATTGCAATATCAATACTACATGCTAGCGGCTTAATTAATCCTGAAAATCGATGCTGTCTGTACTTCACTTATTCGTTGGGGATTATAAAGTCCCATTTTTAGGATTAGTAGTTATAAAATCTCTATTTTTAAGTTGAGCGTAAATGCTATAGCACTAATTTTAACCGAATTAAAACGCAGTACGTTTTAGCCCCACGTTATATATACGTTCTAAAACGTTCGTGGACCATTTTTAACAAAAAAAACGTATTGTATTATATGCTAAGATTTTGGTTAAGGGACTTATTTTATAACGATTTAACTCAGATTAACGCCTTTAGCGAGACAAAGATAATAAACTATTCATAAAATTAAGATTATTTTAACACTGCAAATCGATTTTAAAATGTCTTCGACGTCTCATTACTATAACCCCTCAAAGTAAAAATACTCAAAATCTTCCGAAAAAATTATTTAATTTTCCGTTTCTCGTTAAGCACCAAACCAATAAACTTGCTATTTCCTACTAAATAGCGTTTCCACATTCTTTGTGGCTCTTGAGAGAATCTGTAAAACCATTCCAAACCAGAATTTTGCATCCATTCTGGTGCGCGTTTCACCTTACCAGAAACGACATCAAAACTGCCACCAACGCCCATAATAAAGTTCACGTTTTTCAGCAATGCCTTATTGTCGTATAAAAAATTCTCCTTGGTTGGTGAGCTAATAGCTACAAATAAGATATTCGCACCGCTATTCGCAATTTCTCTAGCAATATCTTGCTCCTCTTCCTTTTTAAAATATCCATTTCTATAGCCTGCAATAATATCTGGAGAATAGGTTTTAGAATAGTTATCTACTACCGCTTTAACAACAGCCTCTTTTGCACCGAAGAAAAACACTTTATACTTTTTTTGATGTGCTAATGCAACTAAGTTAACCATAAGATCAATACCTGCTACGCGTTCTTTTAACGGTTTCCCTAGTATTTTTGAAGCCCACACAACAGCTTGCCCATCGGCATTAATTAAATCGCTTTCATTAACGCTTTGGCGTAATTGCAAATCGGATTGCATCGCTACAATTTTCCCCGCATTAACCACGACGTGATGTAGCTGCTCACCTTTGCTTATAGTATGGTCTACAATAGCCAAGGTTTCTTGCATTGATACATTGTGAATGTGCGTATTAAGTATGTTGATTTTGTTCATTTTACTTGAGGTATTCTCTTAAAACAACTAAATATATAGCTATTGAAGGATAACTGAAAAAATTACCAGCCAAAAGTACGATAATGAACAATACCGAGAGTAATACAGCATTATAAATTTCAAGTTTAACGACCAGAAAGGCTTTAAAAAACACGTAATAATATAATAAACCTCCTATACTTCCGAAAAAATAAAAAATATCTATAAATTCAATTTGAGATTTTGTGGCTAAGTCTGAGACTCCCCCAAACATATAATTAAACGTCGTCCAGTGTTCCTGAATGTAAGGTATAGTCCGTTCAATTAATAATTCGTTTCTATAGGACATTACCGATGAAACTAATCCATCTTTCAAGCGGATCTCGTTAAAAATACCGAACTTAAAGAAAAACACATAAGCTGTAAGCGCTCCTAAAACAATGACACCAGCTGCGATTATCTTATTATTTATTCTAGTATATTTCCAAATGTAAACGCCCAAAAAACAGCCCAAAAATAGATACCCCACTTTCGTCCCTAAACAAAACATCGACCCGATAATAATTAAATTGGGAATCTTTTTAAACACAGTAGCCTTATACTTCGCTATTAAGTAAATTAATGTAAGGCTATACACATAAGAGCTCGTAGCTGAAGTAACAAACAAACCGTTAAAACCAAATCGAGAACCTAAATACGTATTAAAAATTTTAATATCGAAAAGTAAACCGCTAAAAACGAATAACGCATTGCAAAGCATAATATATTCAAAAATCACAAATAACTTTTCTCTTTGTTTTATGGAGAGTGTATAACTATTGAAAAATAGTAACAGAATAACAGGGTATACTAATTTAGAAAAAGCAATTACGGCCTCTTTAAAAGCACCGCTATCTAAGGCAAATTGTCCCAAGACAAAAGTTAAGCAAAGCAGTCCTAATAGCCTTAGTGACTTAGGCTGCTGTATTAAAAGATAAAGACCTACACCTAATAATAAAACTCCTTTAGTGACTTGCAATATCCCTGGTGTCTCTCCTGTAGAGAATAAAACAATTTTAAAAAAAGCCTCTGTGATGAATAATAGAAGCAGTGATAACACAGCAAAATTGGAATGCAGATATTTAATACAGCTTAATCTCATTAATTTATTCCTTCTCTAAAAAATAATAACTATATGCATAAAACATCCATGACTGTGCCCAACGGATATAAGGAATTTTAGATGTTGAATACTTCTTTTTCTGGTAGTAAAAATACCCTTCTGATGATTGCATGTTTTTAGCTGTCCACAACAACACTTTGTCAATAAGTTCTTTATTTTCTTCAAAAACGCTCAACTTACTCAAAGTAACCACTAACTGAGCAGGTGCATGAATATCAATTGGAAATACCGAATCATTATAATATTTAGAAATTCCTTCACCTGTAAAAAAAGTTTTTAAGTAAAAATTTAAACCTTTTTCGATGTTTCCTTCAAACCTCCTGTCATTTGAAGACTTTTGATACTCATAAATACACTCTAAATTATAACCCGTATGGAAATTATCAATCCATTGATGGAAAGGAAGTGTGCCATAAGCCCATGAACCATCATCTGCTTGTTTTTTACAAACATAAGCCACAATTTTTTTAGCCTCTTGAATTAATAATTCATCGTTAGTTTGCGTATAGATTAAACTTAAAAGTTTTGCGCCTAATAAACCTGCATTAAAAACTTGGGTACTATCTAACGGAGAATACGAAAGTGTATAATCTCCATCATTGTCGAACGTTTTATTTAAGTCTTTTAAAACAAAATCTTTAGTACTAATTGCCGTATCCAAAAACAAACGAGTGTTTGTAATCTCATAGGCGTCTAATAGAGCCTCTGCAATAAAGGAGGTCGCTACTACTGTAGGTGTATATTTTGGTTGAAAAAATGCCCTAGCTTGCCAATCGAAATTATAGCCCCAACAAGCACCAGAATATCCCTCTGTCTTTAAATTTATTATTGTAAATGCTAAATGATTTATCTTTTCTAAATACTCGATTTTAGGTTCCACCTTATAAAGGTTGCAATACCCTATTAAAAACAAACCTAATCCTTTAGGATTATAGTCTTTTTTAATACCAAAAACAGTTCTTAAATTTATAGGGTTACGCTTAAATAATTGTATCCAGGCTAATCTAAGAAATCGAGACTTACCGAGTGGCGTTTTTTGTATTACCCAACTATTTAAACCATCATAGGGATCCCAGCCTTTAAAAGATTCCTTTTCACAAAAGTCTTTTAAGTTGTTAAACGATTTATCTAAAATATTATCCTCCATACTATTCATTTTTAATTTAGAAAAAAACATACTGATGAAGAATGTAATTCAATTTATGCATTTATCTATTATTCAACCTTAGTCGTTTGTCGCTTTTTAGAAAATAGAAAGAAAAGAAAAGAGCGTTAAAAAAACAATAAAAAACCAACCCCTTTTGTCTATAAAGTACCGACTCTGTAAACAAGCTAAATACTATCAACAAAACAAAACTAGAGTATAGAATATATTTAGCCCTTAAAGCTAATATGTAGGGTACTAATAATAATAAAATTAAAGCTATACCTGAAAAAACACCATTACTCAAAGTTTCCGTGAGATATTGATTATGTGGATCAAATCGTTTTTGAGCACCAATCAAGTAATTATTTTTCTTATATTCACGAACCAATGAATCTTTCATCTGAATAGCACCAACTCCAATTATTGGATTCCTTTTTATAACCTCCAAAGAAGAATCCCATTTCAACGTTCTATCTGATAATTTGCCGCTGTCTTCTCCCCAATTCTTTGATAATTTTGTGTCTGATTGCATCCCATAGAACGTGCTTAACAAACGATTTCTACTAACAGAGTGAAGCGAAACTAAAATCATCATTATAATAAGAGATAAAAGCATCAGCAGCATTGATTTTTTAAAAGAATATGTCTGAAAAATACTAATAATTAAGATTAAAAAAGTAGCAACCAAAGGTGTTCTAGACGTTAACATAACCTGAAACAACAATAGTATTACTATAAAAATAAGAAAATAATTTTTATTAGTATTTCTGAAAAAATAAAAAGAAATAAACACAGAAAAACCTGCAAAAATAGAGGCGTAAACCGGCTCAATATTAATAATTTTTACAAAATCATGATATGAGAATAAAAACCAGTTTATTTCATAAAAATTACCAATACTGAAAAATTGTATGTAGATAGCGTTAAATAATAATACTAAAAACATAGCAATACTACAATACAAAAAGCTCTTTAAAATCAACTCAAAACTTCGTCTATTTACAATTGGTTTTAAAAAAAAGATTAGAGGAAAAATCAGATAACTAAGGTTAGATTCTAATACTATGAAATCAAAACGTTCATTATAAACGTGAAGGAGATTAAAAAAAAATAATAAAGAAAATATAAGGATGTATTTTCTTTGATTAAATCGCTGCTTTGCTAAATAGGTAATAGAAAACAGAAAAAGCAATACAATAGCAATCGAGTTAAACTTTATATCTAAAAACATTGTTATAACGAGAATTAGATATGGAATATTAATGAAATATTTATTATTATTTATATTCATATTTTCTTAAATAATTGAATACAATTAAAATATAAAGACCATTCACTATTGACGTGAAAAAATGTCCTGAGAAAAAAGAAATCATAAAAAACAAAAAAACAACAAATAAATAATATTTATTGTTAATTACTCCGATAATATATCTTTTAAATAACATCAAATATAGAAGACCATTAAATAAGCCGAAAAATAATAATACATCAATTATGTCCATTTCAATTATTGAATATGCTTTTTCTTTTAAAGCCACATTATCCCCGATGGTTAAATATCTTATTAAATTCACAAAATTTATTTTTCCTTTAAATCGTTCTAAAAACAATTCATTTCTCCCCCCCATAAAAGTATATAACAAGCCAACATTATTAGCTTTGTATACAATAAATCCAAAAACAATTCTCAATCTTTCAATATTCATGTAAAGGATTATAGAAGAGGTCAAAATAGCGCCAAATACAATTAATAATTTTTTCAGATTAATTGTTGTTATTAAATGATAGATAATTAAAAAAAACAATCCTAAGTAGACCGCCTTAGTCCCAACTATTAAAGTAAAAAAAACAGCTAAAAAAAAATAGTGATTTTTTTTTGCTGAATAACGCCAATCGTGATATACAACAACAACTGCCAATAAATAAAATATAGAAGATTCATTTATTGCGTTTATCAGTCCATTATACCCAAATCTTAGAGAAGTTTCATGCTGTGTAAAGATGCGGAATAACCTAAGATCAAAGACGAATCCTATTAAGGCTAACCAACCATTAAAATAAAATATTTTTAAAAAAATATTTTTTACTCTATTAAGATTTTCTTTATTGTTTAAGAACTCTTCGAACAAGAAAAAAGCCATTAACAAAAAAAAGTATTTATTGAAATATATAAACTGTTCTAAAACAGAAAAACTCAAGCTAGAATCAAACTTTAAAGACAAATTGGCGATTAGAAAACAAATCAAATAATATGCAAATATTATTAAGCCATTAAGTCGTCGTCGGGAGAGAAAAATTAGTATTAAAATAAATATTAAAATCTGAAAAGAGACCCTGAAAAGTAATCCAATTCTTGATAAGTCAGGGTAATAAAGACCGAAAAATTTATTTAAAGCATCAAAAACATAATTCAAAACTAGAGCGTATATAAACACATGTTTTATAAAAAAATCTCTATTTAAACTAATTTTCATATCGTATTTAGAATCGATTTTTAATTTTCAAAATTTTCAATAAGGTTACAAAAAAAACAGGGCTCAGGTACAGCGCTAACGAACCAAAATATAAACCTAAACCTCTTCTTTTCTTTTTTAATATTGTATCCTTAATTGAAACGTACTTAAGTCTATTTATTATGTCTCTAGGCACCTTAACCTCATTATAATAAGAGTAAATAGATAGAGACAATATTAAACCAGGTAAAAATGTTGAATCAAATAAGCGTAAAGTATTATTAGGTACCTTTCCACTTAACTCATTCTTAAGAGACATCATACGAGTAATATAGTTTTGAAGTACCTCTATTGGTTTATCTATAGTACTAATAAGAGAGTTATCTCTTGCTGTGTATCCTAGTATATTAACATCAAGAAAGGTGATGCTAGTTGAATTTGTCAAAAATCTAAAATAGAATTCTATTTCCTCTCCATAAGCTCCTTTAAAATTTTTATCTCCAAAAATCAATTCTATAGAATCTATTACTTTCCTGGAATAAAAGACAGTTCCAATTACCATAACAATATTTTTCAATAGACATTGTTCTAATATGAAATTACTCGTAATATCTTCTGGTTTAGGTGTTATATATTTATCATCATAATTATACAATATTCGTCCTTCTGTATTAATTTTTTGATATTTACCAATTAAAGCATCTGGACTTTTCGAGTTTAGAATTTCTAAAACACTTGAAATAGTTCCTTCAAAAACAACATCATCACCATCTAAAAAAAACAAATACTCCCCTTTAGATTTAGATATCCCTTTATTTCTAGCCGCGACCAAACCCTGATTTTCACCAGTAAAAACAGATACTCCGTCAATATTTTTAGATTCCAGATAGTTATTAATTTTTTCTAAGGAATTATCTACAGATCCATCGTTTATAATTAATAATTCAACATCTCTCGTCATTTGTGAGCAGACTGAATCTAAAGTTCTTTCAATATAATTCTCTAAATTATATACTGGAATTATAATGCTTATTTTAAAATCCATTTTTGTAATTTACTTTTTATTAATAATCTTTCCACCTTATTCAAAACTGTAAAATAGCAGCTTATTATTGTCAAGCCCCCCAAAATTATGGCCTGAAAAAAAGCATTAAACAACGATAAAACATTTTCAGTATAATAATTCAGTAAGTCGTAAAGAACAATAACTGTAAAAAATACAAATATAAATTTTAAAATTTCTCTTAAAATTTCTCTTACCTTAATTGTTGTAAAACTAGTTGAAAAGTATGGATAAACAAATATATTTCTAATTAATAACAATGAAACAGAACTAACTATAATTGAATAAATATCAAATTTAAAAACAATAATCAAAGTACAAGATATTAAGATATGAGATAAAGCAAAAATTATAGATATTATTGCTATCTCCCTTATTTTATTATAAATAAGATATAATGATTTATAAATAGTAAATGCACAATTTATACCCCATGAGAAGATGATTAATTTTAACATACTATCGAGGTATAAGTATTCTGTTCCCAACCAATAAAAAAGAATAGTTTCAGAATAGACAAATATAACAGCACAACAAATTGTTGCTAAAATGCCTAAATATCTTAATCCTTTTAAAAATAATTTTTTAATTTTTTCATCTTCAGAATTATTAATTAACTTTAAGAAAATAGGATGAAAAACTTGTAATAATAGACCTACCAAACTATATACCAGAATCCTCCACTGTATCAAAGCGGTAAAATCTGCTGTTGAATTGTTATCCAGAAGAATACTTGCTATTATAATATCTCCATAAGAGAATACTAGAACCCCTAGTTGAAAAATTAGTGACCAACTGCCTAAATTTACTAAATTTTTTGTCACCTCTTTTTTTACATATTTATAGCTTATGAAGACATCTGGTAAAGCTTTTCTAAAAATAAAATAAGCCACTATAAGTAATGATATAGCAGAAGCCAAATAAGCATAACCTATATAAATAAGGGAGTTTGAAACAAAATATATCGCTCCTAAAATTAGGATTGTCCTTATTACATTTCTACTTGTAATTATTTGTTGACAAGTATCTACCCTATTGTTAATGTATATTGGTGTAGTTAAATAATTAGTTAAAATTATAATAGTAAATGAAAACAAATTAAGAGCTAATAATATTTTACTGTCATAGATATAAGTTTCAGATATTGAAAATATAAACTCAGAATAATAAACTATAACAAAAATGAAAGGAATAAAACTTAACACTAAGATCAAATAAATAAAAGTTGCCGAAGAATAAATTATATTTTTAGATAATTCTTTTTTTAATACTAAAATTAAACTCAAAGATTCGTTCAAACTATTAGCAAACAAAGTTGCATACATGGAAATACTAATTGTTAACTGAATAATAACAAAAGGTTCTTTCCCTAATTTAGTGAATATAAGTGGAGTTATTAATAATCCATTAATGATTGACACTAGAAAATTCAGACCATTAAAAAGAATATTTTTAACTACTTGTTTATTACTTCCTTCGAACTCCATTTAATCAAGAACTTGTATTTAATACTGATTGGTACAATTGAATAAAATCATTTATCTTATAGTGCCAACTGTATTGATTTTCTACTACATTAATAACTCTTTTTTTATCAAACGGGGTATTTAATGCTTTTTCTATTTGAGCGGCTAAATCTTCAATAGTGTCCACTTTTGGGCTATACGCTTCTCCAATATAATTTTCTTGGAAAACAATACTAAATTCATCAAAAACTCCATTAAAACCAACAATTGGAATACCAAACATTAAAGCTTCTATATATACTAAACCAAAACTTTCACTTTTACTAGGCAACACCATAACGTCACTTTGCAAATAAATCTGTCTTATCTCGTTCCAATCAAGTTTAGGAAAAAGTTCATATTTAAACTTCGTGTCAATCTTATTAATATACTTTTCTCCTTCCTCATTCACTATTGCAATTAACTTCACATTTTCACGTAAATAAGAACTGTTATTGATAGCTTCTATTAACTCAACAAATCCTTTTCTTTTGACTGATTCACTCAATCCATTAAAAAATAAAACTTTTTTAATGTTTAATACTTTAACATAATTTTGTCTTTCGAAAATAATCGGATTAGGGATTTTTTTTAACTTTTCTTCTTCACAAAATTTATATTTTTGATGATATTTGTATGCGAAATCGGATATATAGATAACTCTCTTAGCATAATTACAGTTACTCTTTAGTAGTTTTAATCTTTTATTCTTTACATCTGACTGCCAAAACCCATGATCTGATATTACTACAGGAATTTTAGAATACTTTCCTTTTAATAA
Organism: Bizionia saleffrena; assembly: GCF_008086175.1. Taxonomy (GTDB): domain Bacteria; phylum Bacteroidota; class Bacteroidia; order Flavobacteriales; family Flavobacteriaceae; genus Bizionia; species Bizionia saleffrena. Next base: position 140,072 of record NZ_VSKM01000007.1, on the reverse strand, counting down.
TTTTAAGGCTAAGGTAGAAGTGTTTTGTAAAGAATGGACGTGTATTATATCTACCTTTCTTTTTTTTAAATGGTCTCTCAAACAAACGTATTGATAACATATAATAAGACGAGATTTAAAATCCAAAAAATTTATTTTTGAGCTAAAGAACAAAGGCAAATAACTAAACATTTTAATAAAAAGAAGTAGTTTATTATCTATAATTTCTAAACCTTGAGGTAAAGGACATTTTCTAACAACTCCTTTATGATACCAAATAGATATTTTTAAATTATTACTTAAAGCTTCATTTATAAATCCATAAATATGTGTTGCTATTCCTCCTAACGCTTTCCCACCATACTGTTTAGGAATAGGCCCTATTACTAATATATTCATAATATTATTTTCTTAATATTTTGGCGGGTACGCCTACAGCTGTTGAATTATCTGGAACATCAATCAAAACAACAGCGTTTGCCCCTATTATGGCGTTATTGCCAATTTTAACTTCACCAAGAATTTTAGATCCGGTTGCCAAATAAACGTTATCTCCGATTTTAGGCAAAATAAATTGACCTTTTTTGCCGCCTATAACAACAGAGGAGCCTATAACAACATTTCTCCCTATTATAGCTTTTTTATGAATAATAACACCTATACCTCCGTAAGCAAAGACCGTTCCCTTGCCTATCCTAGCCTGAAATGGAATTGAAGAATTATAAATCAGAAAAATAAATAATTGAATTATCTTTGGGATAACAGGTACTTTTTTCAAATATAGATAATGTGATAATCTATAAAAATAATAAGCATTAATCATTGTTTTTAGTTTTACTCATTTACAATTAAATTTTTGAAATTAAAAGTAGTAATTTACCATTTTCTTTCTTCTCAAGCTCCTTAACGTAAACTAACTTATAATCTATATTGCTATTAAATTTCTCATCAAAAACACTCTTTAGTTCTTGCTCTGTCTCATTTCTGAACGATTCATTCTTAACAATTCTGACATCTAATTTTCCTTTTTCTTTTTGAAAATACTGTAATCCATCTATTTTTTCGTAAATATCACCATGTAAAACCAGCGCGGTGGCTGTGACATAATCACCATTCTTATAAAAAATTTTACTAGAACTTAACCTCCCTTTTATCCCCTTTAAAACTAAGTTTCCAAATTTAATATCGTCTACAGAGGTTTTCTGACTCAGAATAGCTTCATCCCCTGACTTATATCTTATTAAGGGCATACCTTGATTATTTAGAGTTGTTCCAACAAGCTCACCCTCTACAGTAGCATTATTTTGTGAATTAAGTATTTCTGTGTATCCGTATCGAGAATCAACATAATAATCACTGGACACACCATTAGTTGCTGCAAAAATTAATTTTTCAGTATGACCGTAAAAATCTACAAATGGAATCCCTAATATTTTATTGAAAAATGAATACATATGCGGAGACACTTGTTCCGAAGAGGAAAACATTCCTTTAATAAATGAATAATCTAAATTATGTTTAATTAAAAATTTACCAAAAAAATATAAGTTGCTTGGATAACCATGCAAAAATTCGATTTTATATTTTTTTAAACATTGATAGATCTCTAATAAATAATTATCATTTAATCTAAATCCATCAAAAATATACTCTTTAGATATCGGGTTTATTTCTAATCGCTTGTTTTTTGCAAATTGCCCCATTCTTATGACCCCCCGTTTAGAAAAATCATAACCTATTTTGGACCAGTAATGATGAAGAGTTGAGATTTCTATTGAAAACCTGTTTTTTGGTAAATACATTTTAAGGGGCACTCCTGATGTTCCGGACGTCGTTACATAATCATAATCTTCTAATTTTATTTTGTCTGAAATAAAATCATCGAAATTATTAAGAACAATGTTTTTATCGATAGGTTCAAAAGTGTCTTTGAACATCTCTATAGAGTTTATGTCCTTTCCTTTGTATAGTCTTCTATAATATGGGACATTTTTAATTGCGTTATTAACTGTATTTAATAATAAAACCTCCGTATCTCTTTTATCTGTTCTTGTGTTTAAATAATTAAGATGTTTCACATAATCCTTACCATAAATAAATGGCGCATAATTATTGTTACCAACAATTATATTATTAACTGAATTTGGTAAAATATTTTTAATGTTTTCATAAATATATCTTTTAACGTTATACATATTGACACTAATTAAAAACCTATATTTCTTATTTGAATTCTATTGCTTCCAATACTCTTATACTCCTCGTTTTCTAATAAAAACAACCAAATATCCAAACTCTTAAAACGCTTCATTTTAGTTTCAATATTATTTATTAAGTAGTGATGATTGTTTACAATTTTTAATTCAGACTTAAAATTGAACCCCTTTTTATTGTGCTCGGCCTCATAGTCTCTCAGTAACTTGTTCTCATCATCGAGAATAGCTTCTAAAGCTACAGTGTATTTCTCCACCTCCTCTTTAATTACATCATCATTGAGTTTTAAAACCACGCTGTAAGTTTCAGCCCCTGTTTTAATTATAGCAAATTTTTCCAACTCTATACCTGCAATAAGTATTTCGTTAACTGGTCGAGCACGATCGTAATCTTCCAACCCCGTTTCTAAGTGTTTAGTTAACGCGTCCTTTTTACAAGAAACGAACACTACTCCTAACATTAATACCAATAATACGCTCTTCATATTTTTCAATTACCTATTTAAAAACCCCACAAAAATCCAATACCACCTTGTCTTCCGCTATTTCTAGCGTTTTAAACTCATCGTGAGCGACTAAAAATGCTATAATATCTGCTTGTTTTGCAGCGTCTTTATACGGTGTTAATTTAAATACTTTGTGGTCTGTTATGTTGGGTTCTACAATATAATATTCTTCGTTATTTGCATTTTGTAATACTTTCTGCGCGATATATTTCGCTGGAGACTCTCTTAAATCGTCAATATTGGGTTTAAACGCTAAGCCCATTAAGGCGATACTTGGTTTACGGCCGTGTTTTAACTCGAATTCTAATTTAGCTGTTTGCACTTTTTCGGCACACCAAAACGATTTGTAATTATTTATCTCTCTGGCTGTACCAATAATTTTAGACTCCATTGGGTATTCGGCTACAATAAAATAAGGATCTACGGCGATACAATGTCCGCCCACGCCACAACCAGGTTGCAAAATATTTACACGGGGGTGTTTATTTGCTAAATCTATTAACTCCCAGACATTTATATCTGCCTTGTCACAAATTAGCGATAGCTCGTTGGCAAAGGCTATTTGTACGTCTCGCGACGCGTTTTCTACCAATTTGCACATTTCTGCGGTACGTGCATTTGTTTTATGCAACGCCCCTTTTATAAACTGCTTATAAAACGCCACTGCTTTTTCGGTCGCTTTTTCGTTTACACCACCAATAACGCGATCGTTATGGACCAACTCATACATTACATTTCCTGGTAATACGCGTTCTGGACAATAGGCGATGTTAATTTTGCCATCTAATTCTGGGCGTTCGGTATAGATTAGCTGCATCATCTTTTCGGTCGTTCCCACTGGAGATGTCGATTCTATAATATATAAATCGTCCTTCTTTAATAAAGGCACTACTGCTCTTGTTGCCGCTTCTACAAAAGAAATATCCGGTTCATTTTTAGCCTTAAATGGCGTAGGAACCACGATAAGATAGGTATTCGCTTCAACGGGAGTAGTCGCCGCTTTTAAATAGCCCTCTTTTACTGCTTTTGCTACTGCAATGTCTAGCTCCGGTTCTACAATATGTATTTTTCCTTGGTTAATTGTTTCTACAACACTAGGATTTATATCGACACCGTGTACATAGGTTTTATTTTGAGCTATTAAAGCTGCCGTTGGCAAACCAATATACCCTAAACCAATCATTACAACGCTTGGACGTTTACTCATAATTATAACTTTGAAATAAATTCAACTATTTTCTGACACGACGTTCCATCGCCATACGGATTGTGTAACGTACTCATTTCTGAATACGCTTCCGTATTGTTTAATAAACGGTTCGCTTCTGTTACTATTTTACTTTTATCTGTACCGACTAAGCATACTGTACCGGCTGCTACTGCTTCCGGTCTTTCGGTAGTCTCACGCATTACTAAAACGGGTTTCCCTAAGCTTGGCGCTTCTTCTTGCACGCCGCCACTATCGGTAATAATTAAATACGATTGGCCCATTAACCAAACAAATGCTGGATAGGATAACGGATCGATTAACTGTATATTATGGATCCCCTCTAATAATTCGTATACTGGTTTTTGCACCTTAGGGTTTAAGTGTACGGGATAAATAATTTGCACCGCTTTGTTCTGTAAGGCGATCTCTTTTAGTGCACTACAAATATTTATAAATCCCTGACCGTGATTTTCTCTACGGTGTCCCGTCACTAATACTAACTTTTTAGAACTATCGACGACACTTTTAAGGGCGTCTATTTCGATATCTGAATACGTTTCTGAAGTCACTTTTTCTGCACTAAACTGAAGCGCATCGATTACCGTATTACCGGTTACCAAAATAGCCTCTTCTTTAATGTTTTCGTTTAGTAAATTTTGTTTCGATGTCGCTGTTGGTGAAAAATGATAATCGGCAATAGCACCTGCAATACTTCTATTCACTTCCTCTGGAAACGGAGAACGCTTATTAAAAGTTCTTAACCCTGCTTCTACGTGGCATACTTTGGCTCCAGAGTAAAAGGCTGCAATACTCGCTGCCATTGTAGTTGTCGTATCACCGTGCACATACACATAATCGGGTTTAAACTCCTCAAGTATCGGTTTAAGATTCGTAATAATATCTGCCGTTAAGGAATACAAGTTTTGGTTTGGTGTCATCAAATCTAAATCGTAATCCGGTGTAATCTCAAAAAAAGACAATACCTGATCTAACATTTCTCGATGCTGAGCGGTGATACAGACTCTGGTTTCGAACGTACCGGACTGTTTTAAAAACGCTTTAACTAAAGGCGCCATTTTAATAGCCTCTGGTCGCGTACCAAAAATGATGAGGTTTTTTTTCATTATTAGAACGTAGTAAATTTATTATCTAGCTTGACATATAATTTGCAAAAGTACTATATTAAATGCTTAATATTAAAACTGAACCCGATAATCTTGATTGTATCTTAGTTTCTATCGGAAGAATAAAGAATTTATCGCCGCTTTTAAAGACTTGCAAGACAGCATTTTACATATTTATTACTTAGCCTTGAGATAGCTATGGCTTTAGGCAACACACTTTTTAAGTCAAAAATAATCGTGTTATTTTTTGAGAGTAACTCCCAGTCTAAAGGAAGAAACTCATGATGTTCAATATCAACACAATAGATTGATTGTCAAGATTTTATATTTTGTATTACATCGAGATTGTATTCTTTTTTTACCTCTGAAGCATTTGAACATCCATTCAGAAATAATAATAAAAATTCTTCCTGCTTAAATTGACTGTTATTCTGTCTCAACACAACATTTAAGATTGCATTCTTCTATTTGGCTTCAATATTACCTATACCAATAATAGCGATTATCACCCTTATTTTAAGGTATTAATAACGCGTTCAAGACTCGTTTTCCAATTATGGCAATAGCGCTCCGGGATTTTAGATTTACGCATCACGCTATATTTAGGTCGCTGTGCTTGCGTTTTAAAAGCGTCGACTGGGGTTATTTTTGCTGGATTATAGTCTTTAAAATGTGTGGCGATTTCAACGCCAAAATCGAACCACGTGACTTCTCCTTCATTACTAAAATGGTACGTCCCATAGGCTGTATTCTCTGTACGGATATTATGCAGTACAAAGTCTGCCAGGTCTACACAACTTGTAGGTGTACCTACTTCGGCCGTTGTAATTTTTAATTCGGCATGCTCTTCCATTTTTCTAGCCATCGTTTTTAAGAAATTTTTACCAAACTTAGAGTACAACCAAGACGTGCGAATAATAAAATGATTAGATAGCGTTTCTTTTACGTGCTGCTCACCCAGTAATTTTGAGGCGCCGTACACATTAATCGGTGCTGTGCTATCCGTTTCTACATACGGTGACGTTTTAGTACCGTCGAACACGTAGTCAGTGGAGATATGAATTAACGTTGTCTTAAAATCGCGACATACCTCAGCCAAATACTTTGCCCCTTCCGCATTAATTAAAAAAGCAGTCTCCCGATCTGTTTCGGCGTGCTCCACATTAGTATACGCCGCACAGTTAATACAATATTGAAAATTATGCTTGGCAAAAAATGCTTGAAGGTCCTCTTTATTAGTAATGTCTAATGCTTCTTTATCAACAAAAACAAAGGCTTCGTTAGCCTTGTGCTTCGCGTCTTTAAATGTTGAGCCCAACTGACCGTTTCCTCCTGTCACTAAAATATTTTTCATAAAATAGCATTTTCAAATGTTGACAAAATAGCATCTTTTTCAGAAATTATAAGTGCTTTCGAAGGTAATTGCCAATCGATATTTAAAGCCACATCGTTGTACATTATTCCGCCTTCAGATGCTTTATTGTAATAATTATCGCATTTGTACGAAAATATGGCGGTATCGCTAAGCACGACGAAACCGTGAGCAAAGCCGCGGGGGACAAATAATTGTTTCTTATTGTCTTCTGTTAATTCTACCGAAAAATGTTGCCCATAAGTTGGGGACTCTTTTCTAATATCTACGGCCACATCCAACACCCGACCTTTAACCACTCTTACCAACTTGGCTTGTGCCCAATTTCCCTTTTGAAAATGTAACCCTCTCAACACCCCTTTTGTAGAATACGACTCGTTGTCTTGAACAAACGTCACCGATTGCCCAATGAGCGCATTAAAGGTCTCTTGATTAAAACTTTCAAAAAAATAACCTCGCGCATCGTTAAAAACGGTTGGCTCTATAATAAAACACTGTTCTAATTGCGTTGGGACTGCTTTCATTACCTTTTAATTTTATTGCTCTAAAATACTTAATAAGTGTTTACCGTAACCACTTTTTATAAGGGGTTGTATAAGCGTTTTTAATTGTTCTTTATTGATATACCCCATTTTGTAAGCCACTTCCTCTAGTGCCCCAATTTTTAAACCTTGACGCTCTTCTATCACTTGTACAAATTGTGAGGCTTGCATTAACGAATTAAAAGTACCGGTATCTAACCAAGCGGTTCCTTTATCTAAAACACTAACGGTAAGTTTGCCTTGCTCTAAATACGCTTTATTAATATCGGTAATTTCCAATTCACCACGGTGACTCGGCTCGATACTTTTGGCAATTTCTATTACGCTATTATCGTAAAAATAGATCCCTGGAACAGCGTAATTAGATTTTGGTTTTGTTGGTTTTTCTTCAATAGAAATCACTTGCCCTTCCGTATTAAATTCGGCCACTCCGTAGCGTTCCGGATCTAAAACATGGTAGGCATAAATGATACCGCCGTCGGGATCGCTATTTGCTTGTAATAGTTTTTCTAGTCCTGTACCGTGAAAAATATTATCGCCTAAAATAAGTGCCACTTTATCGTCACCGATAAAGTCCTCACCTATAATAAACGCTTCGGCTAAACCATTAGGATGTTCTTGTACAGCATATTCAAAACGACAGCCGAATTGTGACCCATCGCCTAATAATTTTTTAAACAACGGGACATCTTGCGGTGTCGAAATAATTAAGATTTCTTTTATCCCAGACCACATTAAAGTCGATAAGGGATAATAAATCATTGGTTTATCGTAAATAGGCATTAATTGCTTACTTACCGCCAATGTTAAAGGGTGTAAACGTGTTCCTGAACCGCCTGCTAATACTATACCTTTCATTCTTGAGTGTCTGTGTTACTTAGTTATATTGTTTGCTATAATAGGTTTTATACGCCCCTGAGGTGACTTGTTCCAACCATTCTTCATTTGCCATATACCAGGCTATCGTTGCTTCTAAACCTTCCTCGAAGGTTACAGAAGGGGCCCAACCTAATTCGTTTTTAATTTTATTGGCATCGATAGCGTAGCGCACATCGTGACCCGGACGGTTCTTTACGTAGGTTATTAACGCTTCAGAAGTTCCTTTTGTTCTTCCTAACGCACTATCCATTTGTTTGCATAACAATTTTACTAAGTCGCTATTTTTCCACTCGTTAAAACCACCAATATTATACGTTTCTCCTATTGTCCCCTTATGGAATGCTATGTCTATTGCACGCGCATGGTCTAATACATACAACCAATCCCTAGTATAATTGCCATCGCCATATACGGGCAATGGTTTATTATGAATGATATTATTGATGAATAATGGAATTAATTTTTCAGGAAAATGATTTGGGCCGTAATTATTCGAGCAATTACTTATTATATAAGGCAATCCGTAGGTTTCGCCGTACGCACGCACAAAATGGTCGGAGCTTGCTTTTGAAGCGGAATATGGAGAATTAGGATCGTAGGCTGTTGTTTCGGTAAACAATCCTGTTTGGCCCAAAGAGCCATACACCTCATCGGTACTTACGTGATAAAACAATTTGTCTTCCCACGTATCTTGCCATAGGTTTTTAAACGCAGTAAGCAAAATCATCGTTCCTAAAACATTGGTTTTTGCAAACGCCATAGGATCCGCGATAGAGCGATCAACGTGACTTTCAGCGGCTAAATGTATTACTCCCTCGAATTGATGCGTTTTAAACAGCGTGTTAATCTGTTCTTCGTTGGTGATATCCGCTTTTAAAAACGTGTAGTTTTCGCAAGATTCAATATCCTTAAGGTTTTCTAAATTGCCCGCATACGTTAACACGTCTAAATTGAAAATATGGTACTGCGGATATTTATTTACAAAAAGCCGTACCACATGAGAGCCTATAAAACCGGCTCCGCCTGTGATTAGTAAAGCTTTTTTCTGTTGATTTAATTGTGGGTCTAACATAAGCGTTGCTTGTCTGTGATCAAAAAAATAATCGATTGAGTTACAATAAAACGTAAAAATAGCATTTTAAACGGAGAATCGTTCTTTTGAAACAAACAAACAAATAAGCAAACAAACGACAATTATTGAAGTAGGCTAAACCCTGATCGTGATATAAACGCCGCAAAGGACTCCAAGTAGTTACCTATACTTGGGTATGTCTGTGCTTCCAAAACAAGCATTGAATGAGTGCCATTTAAAACGCACGTATAACAACCCGTTTACTCCTTATAGTTATTTACAAAAATAACGACACGATTAATTACGAACCCTAAGCATAAAAACACAAATGCCGCCAAAGGGAATATTATGGTATACTTTTCACTTATTTTATTCACTCGGTTACCAATAGATTGAAAGGTAGAAATGACATCTACAAACACATCTTTAGAAATAATTTTTTCTTCAATTTCTTGTAAATCTGCGCGCAACGCGATCTCTTTCTCCAAAAGCTCGTATTCCCTAGTGCTTGATCGCTCCGGACTTAAAGACAACGCTCCTAATTTAACTTCTTGATTGGGTCTCTCAGCTTCTTCTCTTAAAAGATTAATATAAACGCGCTGTAAGGAATCGACTTCATTTAAGTTTTCCTGAATGTTATCACGTTGGAGGGCATAAAGCTTTTCTTCTTTAATCTTTTTTGCATTTGAAAACGCATTGGAGAATGCCGAACTAATTCCAGATTCTAAGTCTTTAAAAATATCTTTTTTGGAGGACTCTGCTACTATTGTAAGTAAATTACTGGTATAAATACTTCTGTTATCTACAAACACATCATAACTTATCGGGTCGGTGGATCGGGTGCTATCTAGCTGCACCATAAACGCTTGATAGGCCAAATATTTATCATTTTCTGATTCTGGTCCTGGTTCAATTCTAAACGCCGTTAATTTATTGACTTCTACATCGGTGCTGTCATTATCAAAAATGGTATTTAGCGCGTTATAATCTTTGTTCGCGATTAGTGCGTTAAAATAATTGATATTGGAGACCAACTGGTATTTTGAACCAAAGTAGGGCTCCACCAACATTTCTGAACTGTATATGGGTTTATTGGTGCGCTCTAACATATAGCCTAAACCAGCAAAAACAATAAGTATAATAAACACCGGTTTCCAAAAGCTAATAATGACTTTTAATATGGAAATAATAAACGACAAAATAGATTTTAAAATGCGCCCTATAAAGTTAAAAAAACGTGTAAAAGCATTACCTATTAAATTAAAAAAAACGACCAAATCGACTTCCTCTGTATTCGATTTAGGGTCTTGTTTATCTATTTCACTCATAAAAATTAATTAGTTATAACGGATGACATGCTTATAAAAGGTGAATAGCGCACTAAAAAAACCAAGAACTATTAACGCAAATAAAGGTACTATTATTTTATACTTCTTATACCATATATTCTCAACAATTCCCTTTTCTCTGAAAGACGACACTTTATCAAAAATTGTGTTTTTAAGCACCAACTCTCTCTTAATTTCATTTAATTTATTTAACGTCGCAATCTCTTGTGCTAACAGCTCATCTTCTTTCGTTTGCGTCTTCTCCACTTGCAATCCTAAGGCGTTTCCTAAGTTTGACGAGACCGACGTTTTTTCTGATTCTTTTTCTAAAACACTTAAATAGGTGTCTTTAATTTTTCTAATCGCTGCTAACGACACCTCTAAATTTTCTTTTTCTAAACGTAAAACAGAGTCTCTTTCTTGCTTTTTAAGGTCTGAATAGTCGTTATTTATAGATTGGGAGAGTCCCTTTTCTAATTTGGTAAATAATTTATTATTCTTAGTCCGTGCACGGAGTAAAAACATTTCAGCAGAGTATAAATCTCTATTGTCTAAATAAATCTCATAGTCAACTTTAGATCGCGTTACACTATCTAAATCTTTCATAAATAAACCAAACTCCTTCAATTGTTCATTTTTAGACTCCGGTGCTGCTTCGATTTCAAACTGGACAAGCGCTTCCGATTCTTTAGCAGTAATATTGAATTGTTGTGAAAGCTCCTCAGTATCTTTTAATTTAATTAGGGAATTAAAATAATTAATATTCTCTATTAAAACATATTTAGACTCAAAATTAGGCACTACAAACATCTCAGAATAATAGACTTGGTCTTTTACTTTATCTAACGTAAAACCTATTGCTAAAGCTACTATTACCACAATTGCAATGATTTTAATGTTTACAAAAATCACTTTAATACAGGCTATAAAAAAAGCGTAGAGGCCTATAAATAGGGATCCAAAAAAATTAATGACTTTTTGAATTCCATTGCCAATTAAATTGAAAAACACGATTAAATCGACTTCTTCAGATTGATTGTTATTGTTATTGTTATTGTTCGCGTTACTACCGTTGGTACTATTGTTACCTGAGTTCACTGGGGTATTGGGATTATTAGACATTAATTAATAGTTTAAGAACTTTTATTGAATATTTGCTGTAATATTTTTCTTGTTATTAAATAGGTTGGTTTTACACCCGATGTTCCTAAACCTCCAGAAGCTAAGGTGCTTCCCGTTACTAAAGGATTATCACTAGCATAATACGCATATCTTACTTTTACTTCTGGGTTTATGCTACGTCTTACTTTCGAGGCGGCTTGTATTGCCTTTTGGTAATGCGCCCCTTCCATTTCCAGTCCGATGACATTCCATGTTGAATTGTGGAAGAATTTTAAAATGTCTTTATTTTGAAGCGATGTTCCTAAAACAGAAATCATTGTTCCTTCGTACACGTCCAGACCTTCACCTTCAAAATCTGATTTACACAATTCGTTTTTAAACGGATAATTATCGGCCGTACCTTCAAAAATGTGCGCCGACGGAATCATAATATCGCCTTTCCCTCCTTCTAAAATACCTGCTTTCCCCATTATAGAGACGGATTCCACATTTAAAAGAATATCCTCCTTTTGAGACTTGTAAGGCTTTAAGAGTTCATCTATCGTTTCGTAGGCCTGCTCTCCAAAAGCATAATCCATAACAAAAAGCACGGGTGCTTCTTTATCTGCGTCGGGGTTTTTAACTCCGAGATCTAAGGCTTCTAAGTCTAATTTCGTAGTATCAAATATCTGGACATCAATGTTGGTTCCAGAGGTGTCCTTAATAAAAATCATTCCTTGCTCCAACGCTTTTACCGTTACTTTTTTTCGTAACGACTCATTTTCAGGATTACTTAAGTTCTCGTAGGTTACAAAAATATTTTTTTCGCTCTTCGTCGGTTTTAAAGCTAACGGCGCGTACAACGTGTTCATAACACTATGTAAGTTTGCACTAATAATATGTATTGGTCGCGCTAATAAATTATGCTTTTCTAAGGTTTCTTTTATCGTGTTTGCCCACATTTCTCCGTGAATATGGTGCCCTAAGCGCTCTCGTAATACCGGACTAAACGTTACCGTACGTTTATTATTAAAGACCACCTCATCGATGGCTAGTTTCCCCAACCAATAAATAATATGTAGAAAACGTTCAGGTTGCTGGGGGGTTGCAAACTTTGTATACGCCAATTTAATTTGCTCGAACGTACGACCTAAAATATTTGCGGTATGTGTAATAGCTACTTCGCGCTCTTTTAGCGTTAATTTATCTTCGGTTAAAACGGCAACTTCTAGTTTTTGCCAATCGCGTGTTGTATTTCCTTTTTCGTCAATAAGGACTCGCTTACTTATTTTATGAGACTCTATAAACAAAAAGGTTAAGTGTGTTAAAATATCGTAAATCTCAGAGCGTCCCCTGGTAATTTCAATATTCATTTGTTCGTTATCGATACGGTAACAGTTTCGTCTACGTTTTGAAGGAATAATCACTTCAAAGTGAGAGTCTGTATAGCCTTCGTTACTGGTTAAATTTATAAAACGACACTCTTCAATTCCGTAAGGCAACCTGTCTATTACATATAACAATCCTTCCAGTTCCGCTTTTTCATCGGCAATAGAGCCATAAATTTCGGGTCTCAATACCAAAAGGGCTTCGCGCAAAGTTTCGCCCGAAATCCCCATTGGTTTATAAAACCCTCTATTAAACAAATGGCGCATAGTAATATACATACGCTCAATGGCATTAGAGCTTTCTTGTGCTCTAGTTCTTACATGAAATTTTTCTTTCTTCATATACGCTGTTTAACGTGCAAATATAGTATTATTTCTCAACACTAAGTTTTTGTAAAGCATCGGCAATCTTTCGGTCGTTCGATAAACGCGGTAATTTGTTTTGCCCCCCTAATTTTCCGATAGATTTCATATACTGTTGAAACCCGTTGTTTTGCACTGTGGTTATTTTTAAAGGCTGAAGGACTTTTCCTTCAATTAAATCTCGATAATAACTATTTTGTTCTTGTAAAGCGCGGTCTATTTTTAAGGATAACACGCTTACGTTTTCTGGTGCTTTTTCAAATTCGATAAACCATTCGTGATACGGAAGTCCGGACTCCGGATTAATTTGAGGGGCTACCGTAAATTCTGAGACACTTACATTTTCTGATGCCATCGCCTCTTGCAACGCACACTCCACTTCTTTACCAATAACATGTTCACCAAACCCCGAAATGAAGTGTTTAATGCGCCCAGACACAATAATACGATACGGTTTTATACTTGTAAACTGTACAGTATCACCAATATTATAACACCATAACCCAGCATTGGAAGAGATTAGCATTACGTAATTAACGTTCACTTTAACGTCTTTAATTGTGATGCGTTTCGGTTGTTCATGAAAAAACGAATCGGCTTCAACAAATTCGTAAAACATTCCAGAATCTAGCTGCAACAGCATTCCTTTTTCTGTTTGGCAATCTTGAAACGCAAAAAAGCCTTCGCTTGCCGGATACAATTCTATGCTATCCACTTTTCTTCCGATTAAATCTTCGAATTTAGCACGATATGGTTCGTAATTGACCCCGCCATATATAAATAAATTGAAGTTTTTAAAGACGTCGCCTACTGGTTTTCCGGTTTTCTTCTGAAGTTTTTCGAAATACATTTGTACCCAAGACGGAATTCCTGAAATCACCGTTAAATCTTCAGAAAAAGTTTCATCTACAATAGCCGATACTTTCGCTTCCCAATCGTCGATACAATTAGTTTCCCAAGACGGCATTCGGTTTTTCTGAAGGTATTTAGGGACGTAATGCGCTACAATTCCAGACAATCGCCCTAACTGTACGCCGTTTTCCGTCTTTAAAACGGGACTCCCTTGTAAAAAAATCATTTTACCCTCTACAAAACTAGAGTTCCCTGTTTCGTGAATATACATTAAAATCGCATTTCTTGCGGCCTTAATATGGTTCGGCATACTTTCTTTTGTAATAGGAATATACTTCGCCCCAGACGTCGTTCCCGATGTTTTTGCAAAATACAACGGTTTTTCTGGCCATAAGATATTAGATTCGCCTGCAACAACGCGCTCTACATACGGTTTTAAATCTTCGTAATCGCGAATAGGAACCCGAGCTACAAAGTGCTCGTAGGTTGTAATTTCAGAAAACTTATGATCTTTTCCAAATTGTGTGTTTGCCGCTTGCTGGATCAAGTCTTTAAAGACTTTTTCTTGCGTTTTAAGGGGCTGTCCGGCCCACTTTTTTATGGTTAGATACGTAAAATACGCAAACGGTTTTGCGAGTAAAGATTTAATCGACATAAGTTATTTGAAATCTATAAAATTAGTTGGATTTACAGGGTAGCCGTCACTCCATAATTCGAAATGCAAATGTGGTCCTGTCGTATAATCTCCAGTATTTCCGGAGATGGCGATAACCTCTCCTGCTTTTACTAAGTCGCCTTGACTTTTAATTAACGAAGAGTTATGCTTGTAAACGGAAATAAGTCCGTGGCTGTGTTCTATAATAATAACGTATCCGGTTTCGGCCGTCCACTCAGAGAAAATAATAGTTCCATCGGCGGTTGCTTTTATTGGTGTGTCTTTGGCCACAATAATATCTACGGCATAATGTTTTATTTCGGCATTATAGGGATCGCTTAGTATACCGTTTGCAGGGGGGAAAAGTATAAAATTAGCTTTTGAAATCGCCGATTCAAAAAGGTTGTATTTATCTTCCTTTTCAACCCGTTCTCGTAATAAAGAGTCCTCTTTACTCGATTTTAAACTAATATCGGCAGCTTCAATACTAGCGGCTTCGATTATAGAATCTCTATTAAAAACAACCGTTTTTACATCGCCTTGTAACACTTTTTTTATCGACGAATAATACTGCTCGTTTAACGAAATTACTTTTTGTAACGAATCTGTTTTAAAATTAAGCTCTATGGCTTTCTTTTTTAATGCTGTTGATGAATATCCAGGAATATATTCTCGCAATGACGTAAAGGCAATTAAAAGAATAGTAAATACTATTAATAAAATAGAAGACAAGGTGCCAAGCACGAATACATTTAATCGATTAAGCTTGAATGATATGCGCTCTTCAAACGTATTTTCATTTAAAATAACTAATCTGTACTTATGCAGTAGCTTTTTAGATATTTTCTTGGATTTTTTCTTCTTTACAGCCATATTAAACAAAAGTAAATAAAATAATTACTCTAAATGTTTTACAATATGCTAAAGTTACCTATAAAAGGTTGTTTTTAAACTTAAATTATTAACTTTGCTGTCTAAATTAAAAGTTATGATTGCATCAAATATATTTTTAGGAATGATTGGTCCATGGCAAATAGCAGTTGTTGTAGTACTCGTGTTATTATTGTTTGGCGGTAAGAAAATACCAGAATTAATGAGAGGACTTGGTAGCGGAATTAAAGAATTTAAAGACGCTAGTAAAGAAGAGGAAGAAGAAAAAGCTAAAGATTCTAAATAAATAGTATTTTAAAAGCATAAAAAAACCAACGCGAAAACGTTGGTTTTTTTATGTCTTAATGTTATTATTATTATTCTAATTTGATGGATTTTATCATCGCTTCTAGCTCAAAAATATGTTCTCTTTTTGCTATGGAAGGCGCGTAAGCAAATCCTTCGGCGACAACATATCTGTTATTCGCTTTGTCTTCTATAATATACGTAATGAATGGCCCAGACATAAACGCATTCTTAACATCCCAAACGCCTTTTACTTCCCATGCTGGCTTATTGTTTAACGTTGTTTTAAATAAATGCGGTGCGTAGGCTTTTTCGGTAATCATATAACTCCCTTCGGTTGGTCCTGGAATGTATTTTTCTCCTATGGAATCTCTAATTTTAATAATTTGGCTAACGACACTATCAGACCCTTTTAACTTACTTAAGGGTATCTCGTATACTAATAAGTTGGTGTATCCTGTTGGAATGTCTTTACGCATCCAGAAAAAGTTATCTTCTTCTTTAGAAATTCGATACGCTGTGGAGTATTGAATATCGACTCCCAACTTCTCTTTTAAATGTGTTGCAGGATACATCGATTTGCGAATACGACGTTGCTTTTCGGCTATTTCTTCAACTTTAAAAGCACTAACAATCATTTTTGCGTTGTTTTGCAATTGCTGTTCGATCTCTTGAATAGTTTGCCCGCTTACAACAATAAACTTTTGTGGTCTTGCGTACACATTATCTTCAATTGTAGTCCCTGCTTTTCCTTTTTGAATTTTTATAATAATTCTATTTGTTCTAGAAAAGCCAGAAAATACTTGTGGCGGAATCTGTGTTAGCGAAAACAACGGTTCTTCTTGTGGCAACCCGTCTATTGGTGCCGCAAGAATATTTCTAACCGCTTGACCTAATTGGCCTTCCCATTTTTCATTTTCTATTACTACGGCTACTGTATTTAGCGCTCCAGAAGATTCTGGAATAATTCGCTGTCCTTTAGCGCTATCGTCTTTACAGGATAGTGCAAATACAATAATGGCAACAATTAAAAGTCCTTTTCGCATCATAAAATTTCGTTTTTAACAGGCGTTAACCTTTGGAAACCTTTAAGGTCATTCCGGGTTTTAAATTACTACCACTAATATCGTTCCAATCTTTAATATTCTGAACAGAAACTCCCGAATATTTTTGAGCGATGCTCCATAACGAGTCACCACTTTTTACTTTATAGGTTTTAGATGTGCTATTTACAGCCGATTTTTGTGAGGTAGTAACACTCGACGGATTTCTCGCGTAAATAGTAAGGCGCTGACCAACTTTTAGGTTGTTACTTCGCAAACCATTCCACTTCTTAATCTGACTGACGCGCACTCCGAACTTTCGAGCTATTTTACCTAAATAATCACCACTTCTCACCTTATAACGGGTTTTTGTATCGGCGTTTACCAATTGTGGTAGCGGTTTTTCGCGAGAGTCTAACTCTTTTTGTACAAAACCATAGATCTCTTTCTCGTTATTTACAAACGTACCCACATCTTCTCGCGGCAGTCTTAACGTGTAGTTTTTGTCTTTAATAAATGGAATCACGTCCAATTTATAAGACGGGTTTAAAAACTGCAGCGTTTCAATAGTAACGCCAGTATATTCTGAAACCTGACCTAAAGTTATGGTCTGTTTAATTCTAACAGTATCGGTTTCTATGTAATTAAATTGTGGTTTATGTTTAATAAAACCGTGTTCGTCTGCGTATTCAAAAATATACATTGTCGCTAAAAAGGCAGGCACATAACCAGCCGTTTCACGTGGCAAGTTGGGTCTAATATTCCAATAGTTTTTTGAGCCACCAGAACGCCTAATCGCTTTATTAACGTTACCGGGCCCTGAATTGTATGCCGCTAACGCCAAATCCCAATCTTCAAAAATCTCGTATAATCGCGCTAAATACTTAGCCGCCGATTCGGTTGCTTTTATAGGGTCGCTACGTTCGTCTACATAACTACTCACCTCTAATCCGTATTGTTTTCCGGTAGCATACATAAATTGCCACAATCCGGTTGCCCCTACTCTAGATTTTGCTCTAGGTTTCAAGGCCGATTCTACGATAGCGAGATACTTCATCTCTAAAGGAATATTGTAATTGTCTAATTCGCGCTCAAACATCGGGAAATAAAAATGACTTAATCCCATTAAGCGCTCCAAAGATTGGTGCCTTCTTTTTAAAAATGATTTGATTACACTTTCTAATCCTGGATTGTATTCCACATTAAAAGGGGTACGTGCATTTAAGCGTTCTAAGCGCGCTTTTAGTGTATCGGTAGATAATTCAGGATAGTCTACAACTTCGTATTTTAAGTTGGTAACATCGCGATAAATAGTATCGAATAACGAATTGCTGTACAACTCCTCCATCCACTTTTTATCGTAGTCTGAGGCTATTTTATCATCTAATAAAACCTCTGAAGGTTCCCATAATTTATCTGATTTCAACGATTTTCTAAAATACGTTTTACCATCTATAATCGTATCTAAAACATATTGCACTTCAGCAGATAATTCAGGTACTTTTAATGTGTTAACCTTTAGTGTGTCATTTTTTTTCGACACGGGTGGGGTCTCTTGTCCGTGTGCCAGAGCACCACAAAACAAAGCACCCAATAGAATACTATATAATTTCATTACAACTGTTTAATTTTAAGCCTAACGCAGCTTTAGCGATTTTCTTATCTAATCCTTTAAAATAGCAGCAATTCCTGGTAAGGTTTTGCCTTCTAAACTCTCTAACATAGCACCACCACCAGTACTTACATAGCTTACTTTTTTCTCGAAACCAAATTGTTTCACGGCAGCTACAGAGTCGCCGCCACCAACTAGTGAAAACGCGCCATTTTTTGTAGCCTCTGCAATAGACGCTCCTAAAGCAATGGTGCCTTTAGAAAAGTTTTCCATTTCGAAAACTCCTAAAGGGCCATTCCATAAAATAGTTTTGCACTGCAGTACCACGTCGTGAAATTGTTTTATAGATTCTGGCCCTACATCTAAACCTTGATACCCTTCCGGAATCGCTGAAATAGCAACCACTTTAGTATTTGCTGTGTTGTTAAAAGCATCGGCAGCAACAACATCGCTAGGAATATGAATTTTTACTTTTTTATCTTCGGCTTGTTTTAAAATCGATAACGCTAATTCCATTTTATCATCTTCACAGATAGAATCACCAATGTTTCCACCTTGTGCTTTCACGAACGTAAATGCCATTCCGCCACCAATAATAAGATGATCGATTTTATCTAAAATATTTTCGATAATTGTGATTTTTGACGATACTTTTGCACCTCCCAAAATAGCTAAAACTGGCTTTTCGCCATCTTTTAATACCTTATCAATACTTTTAATTTCTTTTTCTAAAAGACTACCAAAACATTTTTTCCCGGGAAAAAACTGAGCAATAACAGTTGTTGAAGCGTGCGCTCTGTGTGCTGTTCCAAACGCATCATTTACATAAATATCACCTAATTTAGACAGTTTTTCTGCAAAGTCTTTATCCCCCGCCGTTTCTTCCTCGTGGAAACGTAGATTTTCGAGAATTAAGAGCTCTCCCGGTTTTAAGTTTGCTGCTGCTTCTTCAGCTTCAACCCCCACACAATTGGAGACAAATTTTGTTTCTACACCAATAATATCTTCAACAGTATTTATAATATGTTTTAACGAAAACGCTTCTTGAACTCCTTTTGGTCGGCCTAAATGAGACATTAAAATACAACTCCCACCATCTTCTAAAATTTTAATTAATGTTGGTTTTGCCGAAGCAATTCTAGTCGCATCGGTGACCTTAAAATTCGCATCTAACGGCACGTTAAAATCGACACGAATTAACGCTTTTTTATCTTTAAAATTAAAATCTTGTAATGTCTTCATTATATTACTGTAGTTATTATGAATGTATATTTAAAATTCAAAACCTGATTAAATGGTCCGATTACACCATTTTTCAGTGAGTAAAAATAGGTGTAAATTGCTTCAAATATATACAAATACTATGATACTCGTTTGCCATCTGCCTTAAAAATTAAACGTCATAAACATATTGAAACCAAAAAATAGTTTTTATTTGTTATCTAAAGTATATTTGTGCTATGCAATTCAGTACTATTCTAGGTCAAACACATATAAAAAAACATCTTACGCAAAGCGTGGATAATGGTAGAATTCCTCACGCCCAATTATTTATTGGTCCAGAGGGTTCCGGTACTTTACCCATGGCGATTGCTTATGCACAGTACATTTTGTGTAAAAATACCGCGGGTGAAAACAGCAACGGAAACCCCTCTTGTAATTTAAAATTTAACTCGTTTTCTCACCCCGATTTACATTTTGCTTTTCCGGTTACCACCAACGATAAAATTAAAAAGCATCCTGTTTCTAAACATTTTTTAGAAGAATGGCGCGATTTATTAGCCAAACAACCGTATGGTAATTTATTCGATTGGTATAAGCGTTTAGGCGTAGACAATAAGCAAGGACAAATTGGTGTAGATGAAGCGCAAGACATTGTAAAATCGTTAAGTTTGAAAGCTTACGAAGGCGGCTATAAAGTTATGATTATTTGGATGGCTGAGAAGATGAATACCTCTGCTTCAAATAAACTGTTAAAACTTATTGAAGAGCCACCCAGCAAGACGGTCTTTATACTTATTGCTGAAGATGAAGAACAGATTATTACCACTATTAAATCGAGATGCCAATTATTACATTTTCCGCCCTTAGCAGAATTTGATGTTAAAGAAGCGTTGATTAAAAGCTATAGTATAAATGATGCTGAAGCAACGAAAATAGCACACCAATCTAACGGAAATTATAATAAAGCTTGCGATTTAGTCTATCAAGATAGTGAGGATATTCAATTTGAAACTTGGTTTATTCTCTGGATTCGTGCGGCATTTAAAGCTAAAGGAAATAAAGC
Source organism: Bizionia saleffrena (assembly GCF_008086175.1). Lineage (GTDB taxonomy): Bacteria > Bacteroidota > Bacteroidia > Flavobacteriales > Flavobacteriaceae > Bizionia > Bizionia saleffrena. The sequence continues at coordinate 119,370 of NZ_VSKM01000007.1, read as the reverse complement.
CGCTATTCACGATTTAATTACGTGGAGCGAAGACATTGCTAAAACAGGGAGAGAAACACAAAAGCAATTTCTTAATTTCTGTATAGATTTTTTCCGACAAGCGTTATTGCTAAATTACGGTGCGCAAGATTTAGTGTTTATGGACATTAAAACGGAGAAATTTAAGTTAGAAAACTTTGCCCCTTTTGTGCATAATAACAATATTTTGGATATTTATAAAGAGTTGCAAGACGCCATTTACCATATTGAACGCAACGGAAACTCAAAAATAATTTTAACAGATTTATCGATAAAATTAACGCGTTTACTACATAAAAAATCAGAATAGAAATAGACCTCTTCCCTTATATCTTTTTGAGTGTACCCGCTTTCATATTAATATTTAGTATCCAAACTTTACTTAAAAACTCGGCTTTTATAAAGGCCTTTCGGAGCATAAATACGTCGTAAAAATTATCTGAGTTATACAAATACACATAATAAGAATCACCTTTATCTTTAAATATTTTAGAGTTGACGCCCTTCCCTTTTAGGGCATTTTGGTACCCGATCGCTTCATCAAAATCGTAGACCAAGGTGGCAATAATATAATACCCTTTATCTATGCCGTTTATAAAAGTGGTTTCTTGATTAAGAATGCGCTTAAACGTTTGGGTTTCGTAAATATAATCTTCCACCGTTAGTAGTTTTTCGTAATTATCGCGATTTAAAGCCAGTGAATTCTGAGCTGATTGCTGTAAAATGATTTGCCCAGATGGGCGATATATATTATCACGTCTAGGCTCTACTTCTTGCTTTTGTTTTAACCAAACAGGTAACGTTTTATCTTTTGTTGATTGCGAATAGTCTGCCCTTGGCAATGGATTTGTTAGTGTCTTTGCTTTAGGTATTGAGCTAGAGGTAGCTTCTTTTTCTGGACCGCCTACGTTCGTGTTCTCTGGTTTTCTCTCCCACGGTTTAATTTCTTCTCGAACCATTTCTTTAACTATTGGCTCTTGATTTTTTGTTATCTTTTCTCCCTTTTTTACTACTTCTTTCTTCGGTACTTTCTCCTTTTTCACTTTAGCATTAACCACTTGTTCTAACCCTTTAGCACTAGTAATACCGTCCTTAGTTTCGCTGTTAACATCTTCAACAATACCTTCTGCTGTCTCTTTAGCTACTGATGTATTAATAACGTTACGTTCGTCACGACTCACTTCTTTGATTATGTCTCGACTTATTTCCGTGCGTATTTTTGGCGCACTTCCCTTAATGGGTTCTTCACTACTTTTTTTCTCTAGTGCTTTAGAAACTTCTTTTTTACTTTTATCGCTAGTAATTTTCGGTGCTAATTTGTCTTCAATAAGTGCATACTCTTGTTGTTGTTCTTCGTAAAAAACGGTGCTAATCTCCGTTTGAAAAGCCGTAAAAAATAGATAAAAGCGATCTGCTCTAGTATTGAAAATAAGATCTACTTTTTCGGTATTGTTATCAATTATAGGTTGGGTTTGATTTGGAATATCTACGGTTGCGATATCGAAACCTAACGTGTTTTTACTCGCCGGATTACGTTCTGTAAATTCTGAATCGTTTGTTGTTATTTTACTATTGAAAAAATTATTACGTGGTCGGAGGTTACTACTTAGTAATGACATTCGTTTTAAAACAGGATTCGAAATCAAAATCTCGTCATCTATTAACGCCGAATCGCCTTCTAAGGCCGATAAGGTAATAGAGGTCTTAATTTCGCCTTCTTCTAAGGCTTTAAAATTATCGAAAGTAATCTTCACAGCCTCATTTCCTACGTGGGCAAACCCGTTATACATCGTGATGTATTGTGGGGTATTAACCGGTGCCTCATAAACAACATAAAGCAACCAACCGGCAGCACTACCACCCGAAACGAAACCTTTAGAAGCCGTTACATTCGCTAACGTGTACTCGCCATTAATAATACTCGCGTTTTTTAGAAGTTTGGTCACGTCTGCTTGACAAACATAAGGAGCGTTTAGAGAGAATGCAGGGTCATTAGCACCATCAAAAACGACATCGCCATTAACAGGTATATAATTTTTAGCATTGGGTAATTTAAACTTTACCTTACTAATAGCATTTCGATTTTTTACGCGTTTTCCTTGAAACAAAAACTGTTCGCCAGACTCTGTCCTATAGCCTTGTTCGTAACTATATGTTGCTGCCCAATACAGAACAGCATACTTAATTTCGGAATGATTGGCGGGTAATTGTAAGGTTGCCGAACTAGAACTAAACGTGGTATCGTCGTTGTCAACATCGGTATAGACCATATCGATATCGTCGTTGGTTAGCGAGACATCGTTAAAAGCAGCTGTAGCCTCTTTGCCTAAAATAGCGTTACCAATAACGGTAGCATTACCATAAATAAAGAACTCTTTTTGAGCTTTAAAAGGCAACGCAACCTGAGCAGACGTGTGGTTAAAAAAGGCAAAGAAAATGAGCAACAACCAAAAGGAGTTTTTCATCATCTTAAATAGAAATAATTAATAGCACTTAAATATAAGTATTAAAATTAAATCTATTGATAGATAGCATATTATAAACTAAAAAAAGCGTTAAACTGTCGTTTAACGCTTTTAATTATTGCAGCGGTACTGTTTATTTCTTGTATTCTTTATCTAAAGCAGCGATTACGGTTTGGGTTAAATCGTTTTCTTCTGCCCCATAAAGCACTGTCGAAGCGACCTCACTTGTTCCTAAAATATAAGTATAACCATTATTTTTACCGTATTCTTTTACATACGTTTTAACGCGCACGATAACACTATCTACATCTTTGCGAAACTCTTGCGTAATTTGCTGTTTCTCGAATTGCAGTTGTTGATCTTGAGTTTGTTTTTTCTGCACTAAAACTTGATAGTTTTTTTCTTGATTGGCCGGCGACATACTTTCTACTTTAGCTTGAAATTCTTTTACCTCTAATTTAATCTGTTCGTCTAAGCCGTCCGCTTTTGCATTAAAAGCATCCTCTTTAATCTTGTATTTTGCTTCTAAATCTTTTTTCTCTTGGATCTCGTTAATGACTTTTCCGTTATCCACAAAAGCAATCTTTTGTTTATTGCAAGAGGTTAGTGTTAAGAAAGCGAATGCAAGTACTATGTAATATTTCATTTGTTGGTGTTTTAAGTTTAGTCAAAAGTATAAAAGTAGGCGCGACTTTTTATTTTTTAAATTGAAATTTAAAGGAATAAGTAAAACCTATAGCAATTATGAAAATTATAAGCTTAATTTATCAAAAATAGTCGATTTAGAAGCGTTTTAAGACTGTTTCTCGTTTTACTAAACAACCAATAGGTTTGAAGCGCCAAACAGAGCCCATTCAGCTCCTAAATTGATTATTTAGCGTTTGTAATGCAATAAATCAGTGATGAATACTCCGATGACTGTTTCGCTTTCCAATTAGATATAACACCACGCCATAATGCTTTAACCGGTTGCCACTTACTTTTTTTATATTTTTCTGACAGCAAACTTACGTAATAAGCATCGAACACCATTGGTAAGGTTTTTACCACAGTCATTTCTTTTTTATTAAACAAACGAGTAATCGCTTCTTGAGAAAAATGCCATAAATGTCTTGGCACATCAAAAGCAGCCCAAAATTGTTTGTAATATATTGCGTCGTAACTTTTATAATTAGGAACTGCAATAATTAAGGTGCCTTCTTTTTTTAATAAGCGTTTAAATAATTTAATGTGTTCTTCTAAATTTGGCAAATGCTCTAAAACATGCCATAACGTAATCACATCAAAACTATGTGACGGTAACGTTTCTAAAGCATCGGTATTAACGATTTTGTTTCCAGTTTTTAAATTGGCTATAGTTCTCGCTTTTTCATTTGGTTCTATACCCGTAATGACCCACTTATTTTTTTGTGCTTCCGCTAAAAAATCTCCGGTCCCACAGCCTACATCTAATATTTTTTTTTCAGAAGACGAAAAACTATTGATTAGCTTTAATTTCCGTTTCAGCGAAATCGTCCGAACGGCGTGATACACTTTCTCAAAAAGATTTCTTTGCGTATTGGTATGTGAAATATAATCTTCACTTTTATAGTAATCGGGTAATTTGCTTGCCGAAGGTTGCGGATTAGTTTGCAAATAATCCCATTGAGAATTATGAAGTAATTGAAACGTTTCGCCCGAAACTGTAAAATCTTTTACCGTTTCATATAAAGAAGTTGCTGTACTCTTTTCCACCAAAAATAATTTATAATTAAAACAAAGGATATGTTCCACGTGAAACATATCCTATATTTTCTATTCTTTTAACGTCCCATAAAAACTAAAAGCACCGAAATATCACTCGGAGACACCCCACTAATTCGTGACGCTTGAGAGACAGTTACCGGTTGAATTTTATTTAATTTCTCCCGTGCTTCCAAACTCATTGATTGTAATTTCGAGTAATCAAAGTCAGCCGGAATTTTTAAATTTTCTAATCTGTTTAACTTATCTGCATTATTCTTTTCTTTATCAATATAGCCAGAATATTTTACCTGAATTTCTGCCTGTTCAATAACTTCATTATCTAAATTATTGGACGTAATGTATTCTTCGACCGCCTCAAATTGTCGCACATCGTCAATCGTAATATTTGGCCTAGCGAATATCTTAAACATTTTTCCCTGTTGCGTAACAGGCGCAGAATTTTTGGCTTCCAAAACAGGATTTGCTTCTGCTGCCGTTACACTTGTGTTTCTAAAAAACTGTACCAGTTTTTCAGACTCATCTTGTTTCTGCTCCATACGTCTTAAACGTTTTTCGCTAGCCAAACCTAAATCATACCCCTTTGGGGTTAATCTAAAATCAGCATTATCTTGACGTAATAACGTTCTGTATTCTGCACGCGACGTAAACATTCTATACGGTTCTTCAGTTCCCTTTGTAATTAAATCATCGACTAAAACACCAATATACGCCTCATTACGCTGCAGGATAAAAGGATCGCGTTCTTGTACTTTTAACGCTGCATTTATACCCGCCATTAATCCTTGAGACGCAGCTTCCTCATACCCCGTAGTTCCGTTAATTTGACCTGCAAAATACAGTCCGCTAACTAACTTTGTTTCTAACGTGTGCTTTAATTGTGTTGGTGGAAAATAATCGTATTCAATCGCATACCCCGGTCTAAAGAATTTTACGTTTTCGAAACCCACTATTGATCGCATTGCTTTAAACTGAATATCCTCTGGTAAGGACGTTGAAAATCCATTCACGTAATATTCTACCGTATTCCATCCTTCCGGTTCAACAAACAATTGATGACGATCTTTATCAGCAAAGCGATTAATTTTATCTTCTATCGACGGACAATAACGGGGTCCTAAACTTTTAATCCTACCGTTGAACATAGGCGAACGATCGAAACCTTCTCGCAACACATCGTGTACAATTTCACTTGTATGCGTCATATGGCAAGACCGCTGATGCGTTAATGGTTTTGTCGTGTCTAAATAAGAGAATTTCTCTGGAGACACATCTCCAGGCTGCTCAACCATTTTAGAAAAATCCAAAGAACGCCCATCCACTCTTGGCGGCGTTCCGGTTTTCATTCTACCGGATTCAAAACCTAATTGCACCAATTGCTCAGTAATCCCTGTCGCCGCTCTTTCTCCTGCTCTACCGCCACCGAAGTTTTTATTACCTATATGAATCAATCCATTTAAAAATGTTCCATTGGTTAAAACAACCGTTTTAGATTTAATTTTTAATCCTAAAGACGTTGTTACGCCACATACTTTTCCGCCTTCTACTAGCAACCCAGAAACCATTTCTTGATAGAAATCTAAGTTCTTCGTTTGCTCTAAAAGCAACCTCCAATCTTCTGCGAAACGCATACGGTCGCTTTGAACTCTTGGACTCCACATTGCAGGTCCTTTAGACTTATTCAACATTTTAAATTGAATAGCAGAGGTGTCACTAACAATACCACTATAACCCCCAAGGGCATCAATTTCTCTAACGATTTGCCCTTTTGCAATTCCTCCCATTGCTGGATTACAAGACATTTGCGCAATGTTTTGCAAATTCATTGTAATTAACAACGTTTTACTTCCCATATTGGCCGCGGAGGCAGCAGCTTCACTTCCTGCGTGTCCAGCACCAACAACTATTACATCATACTCTTCATTAAACATTATTTGGCAATTTTATTTTTAAATGTTCCACGTGAAACATTGTAATATACTTTTTAAACTTTTTGCAAAGATAGGGCGAATTAGCGACTTCTACGACAACCGAGTTAAGTGCTCATTTTCCTTAGTTGTCATTACCATTGCATCACTTTCGGTTTTGTCTTTGTAACCACAAAAATGAAGAATACCGTGAACGATTACGCGCTGCAATTCGGCTTCAAAAGGGAGCAATAAGTCCTTAGCATTATCGGCCACACGCTCTGTAGAAATGTAAATATCTCCCTGTAAGTTTTTTCCGATGGAGTAATCAAAACCGATAACATCCGTTAGCGTATCATGTTCTAAAAACTCTACATTTAATTTATGTAAATAGTCATCATCACAGAAGATATAGTTAATCTCTGTTATTTCACATTTTTCTATCGCCACCACCCGAGCAATCCAATCGGATAATTGTTGCTCGTTATCTAATGTAAAATCATTCTCGTAGTTAAAATTAATCATTTATTTCTTTATAAATTACTGTGTGTTTTTTTGATTTGTTATGGTACCCAAAGTATCTCAATTCATCATTAATAAACACCGCTGATGCGTATTTTACTTTGGTATTTTTCATCTCACTCTTTACTGTATTTATTTTTATCAATAGACGTATACATGGTCTCTGATTCTGGTGCGTCTATAACAACGTTAGTACTATTTAAAACAATCTCAAAATAGTGCTTTTCCGTCTTGAGAACATAAGGTACCGCCTCATATTGACGTGGTCCAAATCCACTATTATTTCTCATACTTTGTTCTACACTCATTTGTTGCATCATCATCATCTGCTGTTGCATTGCCCAATGGTGATGCCACCACCAATTGTAACGGTAACTGTATTCCTTTTTATCCACATAGTCTAACCATACTGTTATATTACCATCTTTAGTAGGGTTTACAGTCACCGTTGGTTCGTTTTTAAAACGTGTTGCTTGCTTTAAAATTCAGTGATGGATTCGAAACCTTTAGACTTTTTAAAAATTTTTAACGTGGTTAAATTCAAGTTCGTTTCAGAATCATTTTGCAAATTAAAAATAGATAAAGCACCGTTGCTTTTCGCTAAAGTCATTTGAAATAATTGCCCGTTGAGAACCTACGACGTCGCTTTTTTACCTTCCTCATTAATTTTACTTCTATAAACACTACTTTCTATAGGGAAGCTAGCCTCTCCATCCAGGGGTATCCTGACTACGGCAGTCTCTTTTTCTTTAGTATCCCCCTTCGTAATAAATCAAGTATTCCTTTCCAAGTATGCTCTGAACTCGGCTATAGCTCCGTTAGCAACATACGTATCGGTATTAACGGCCGACAAACTATTTTTATTTAAATCTTTTAATAAATCCTCTGTACTCTGAGTAGATTACCCTGTAACATTATTTCTGTTTTTTGAATCCTTTACATCAATCAGGTTAACACTACTTTTATTTGAAAACACTAATAAATTTGAATTCTTTTTTATGATTACCGCTTTAAAATATTTACCAGAAATAGAATCCGATTTATAACTTTCCCCTGTTGTTAAATCAATATCTACCACTGTAGAATCGTCCTCTTTATTTCCTTCCGTAGACACTATTAAAGTAAGAACTCCTTCATTATAATGATACGATGAGACACTCGGCATTTTATCAAAAGAAACGGATTTGAACTGACTTAATTCTCCATTTGTGTTAGTAATGGGTATAATTTCGCACTGTTTCGTTTTACTGTTTTTTGCTATAATTAAATAAAAACTTTCATCACTACTAGTGTCGCCAGAAAACGTGTTTTCGACTTTATAATTACGACTTAAAGTAATCGCTCCCTTTTTGGGTAACGTTGTAAAACTTGTGAGTATAAATATCACAGATAACAATAAATACTTCATTATATAGTGGTTTGGTTAGTTTGTTTTCTGCTTAAAATAATCTTGTACCTTTTCTCTAAACACCGGTTGCAAAGGTAGCGTTTGCTTGTTTAAAATTTCGATGCTATTAAAATATTGTTTCGCTTTAGGCATCTGATTTTTAGTGGTATTATTAAAGTTCTTTGTGTTTGTAACCGCTTTACGCTTAGTATCTTGCCCTTGTTGAAACGTTGCATTATCCAATTTTAATAATTGGTGCTGCAGATTCATCATTTTAGATAACGTTTGGTTTGTAAACCCCTCATTTATAAGGTCTAACTCTACCCCTTCCATATCTTTTAATAATTGTCTAGCCTCTCCATTACCACGTATTCCCTCTTTTTCTAACCGTAGTTCTAGCGCCTGACGTATCATCTGTTGCTCCTGATATATCCTATACAATTCACCATTTAAATCTTCATTAAATCCATCAAAACCTTGTGTTCCAGAACCGTTTCCTTCGCCATTACCGTTGCCCTCTCCATCTTTTCCTTCTTTACCATCCTTACCACTTTTACCATTTTCACCGGACTTCCCGTCCTCTCCTTCTTCGCCTTTTTCACCCGCTTTACCCTTCGGACCTTGCTCTCCTGGTTTTTGTCCGTCGCCCTCTTTAGGCGCTCCCTTTTCCCCTTTTTTCATACCCTGTTTCATTTGTTCATTCAATGCTTCCTGACTGATAATAATATCTGGTAATGGCATTCCTCCTTGACCTTGACCAGAAGACGGCATCATTTGCATTTGCAAAGCATCGGACATATCACTTAAAAGGTTAGCCAAATTATTCGCCGACGTCACTGCATATTGCTGTGCAGAAACACCTTGATATAAATTGTTTTCGGCTAATTGATCTAAGGCTTTATCCACATTAAAATAGACCTCATAAATTTCTTTATTTATCTGCTCGCTAATTTTAGGTTGGCGCAAAGACAACGCAAATAAACTATCGTCTACATGCTCGAAATGGGTACGTAGTTCTTTCTGTTTTTTTAGGTAGTTGGCGTATTCGTTATGATTAGTTTGTATGCTTTTAAACTGATTCATTACCGCTTCTTCATCAAAGGAGAACACCACTAGATTATCTAATATTTGACGAAGCATCGCCATATCTTCCTCTAAAGCTTCTTGGCCAGACTGTCCCATTTGCTGTTCCATTTGCTGACCCATTTCCTTCATTTTTTGGGACGCATTTTTTTGCTTCTTTTGGGCTTTTTTATGTTCTTCTTTTTGAGATTCAGAATTGTCTGCTGCTTTCTTTTTTTCTAAAGCTTCAGTAGCTTGTTGTTGTTCTCGGACAATAGCCTTCTCTTCCTTTTGTTGGCGCGGTAGTTTAAGCGGTTGTTTTAATTCAGAATTATCTTTTTGTAATTCGTCTAACTGCTCCTGTAATTTTATAAACTCATTATTTAAATTTTCCTGTTTTTCTTTGGTGTTTTTCTCTTGTTCCTCTTCGGATAACTCCTCTTGCTTTTCACCGAGTTGTTGCAATTCTTCCGCTATTTTTTCCATTTTTTTGGTCACGTAGTAGCGCTTTGTTAATTCTAGCATTTGCTCCAAACTCCGTTTTTGGTTTTTGTTTTGCTTCGCGAGTTTATCAATTTTATCAGACAGTTCTTCTTTAGAAATTTTATCTTTTATTTTTTCAAGTTCTTCCAAAAGTTTTTCATCGCGTTTTAATTGCGCTTCATTTTCTTGTAAACGCTCTTTTAAATCCTCCTTAAAAGGATCTTCTTTTTGGTCTTCTTTTTGAAAATCTTCTAAATTATCTTTCATTTTTTTATTAAACTCCTGCATCATATTTTCTTGCTGCTTTTGGCGTTTAATAAAATTTTCGAATTTCTTCTTATCATTAAAATTAAGCTCCGATTTTTCCTTTTGGGTTTTCGACAATTGCTCTAATTCCTTTTGTTGCTTGTCGAAATTATCTAAAACTTTATCTAAGGCTTTAATGGTTTCATTTTGCTCTTTTAACTGTTTTTCTTCTTCTTCAATTTGTGTCCGTTTTCTATACGTGAAAACGGTACTTTTTGTACTTTTAGACGCATTAGCGCCGTCATTATCGAACACTTCAAAATACAGTTCGTAAGCCACTCCGTCTTCAATGTCTAAATCGTTTGGAAAAGCGCTTATAAATTCGGCATAATTTGAGCGCGCCATCGGTATAACTTTTATTTCCTTTTTACTATTTTTTTCTGCTTTGTAATACACCAATCGCAATTTTGATAATCCGTAATCATCACTGGCTTGTCCATAGAAATAAAGCGTTTGCAGGTCTAAAGAATCGACTTTAGTTTCTAAATTTAATTCTGGATATTCGTCGTTTATAACAGCAATAGTAAAGGCAAGATTTTCGTAGTCTTTTAAGTTAGTATTGCTGGTCGTTATACTGTAATCCATTGCCGTAAAAAGCCGTTTACTCGCTTGAAAACCGTCCGTTTTAAACGGTTTAAAGGTCAACGTGTCGGCACTATACAAAGTAACAGTTTCGGTGGCTTTGGTCGTTAGTGTCCACGTAACTTTCGTGCCTTGAGGTACCACGGCATTTCCAGTGCTTTGTAAAACGTCATCTCGTTTATTCGTATATGCCGGATAATCTAAGACCATTTCAAAATTTAATAAAGTCGGTACTTCCACCACTTGCAACGTATAGGGTTTAGAATAAATACCATTGGCGGTTAAGCGAAAAGTTATATCCGTTTTCGGTTGCTCGAATACAAATTCGAAAGCCCCACTGCCCTGTTGTTTCAAATAATAAATCTCGTTATTAAATTCTATTTGAGCCGACTCAGGAATGACGTTACCACCGGTTTTTACGATAAGAGTAAACGATTGATTCTCTGTAGCTTTTAGGGGCGTATTCAACACATAAAACTGAAACGGTGCCGGCGCTTCGTACGCTGTTTTATAATTTACCACCCGATTGTAGCTATCACTAAACCAATTTAATTTTCCGAAAATGGTGACACAAAAAATAATAGCCAATGGAATAACGGCATATTTTAAATACTGAAGATTATGCTTAAAGTTAATCGCTAATTTGAAGGGAATAGGCGATAATTCTTTGGCCTTTTGGTCGATACTTGCTAAAAGGAGTTCAGATTGTGTTTTTTCAGAATGCAATTGAAGCACATTAAGTAATTTATCACTAACTTCTGGAAAATGATTTCCTATTAACTTAGAAGCATCAGTCGTATTAATGCCGTGTTGTAGTTTAAACAATTGTGCTAAAGGCATCGCGATAAATCGGTAAAATAAGGCACATTCTACGACTATAAAAACCCAAAACAAAATAGCACGCGCCGTCGTATTTAACCATAACACCGACTCAATAGATAAGGTGATTAGAAAATAAAGTAAGCCGATACTAAAAAATAAAATTACTCCTTTTATAAGTGCGTTAACATAATATTTTTTAATAAATTGCTCTAGTTTGTCCTGTATAATTTTAAAAGTACTCAAATAGCCGTTGTTTACTGGGTTTAACTTATAAAATTACAATTTTATTTTTTAGCAAATAAATAATTGCGTGTTAATTGTATCTTCGCAGTCTTAAACACAGAAAAATGTCTAAAAACGTTCGTGTGCGCTTTGCACCAAGTCCAACAGGACCTTTACATATTGGTGGTGTTCGTACTGCCTTATTTAACTATTTATTTGCGAAAAAATTCAACGGAACTTTCGTCTTGAGAATTGAGGATACCGACCAAAATCGCTTTGTTGCCGGAGCCGAAAATTACATTACCGATGCCTTGAACTGGTGCAATATTCCTTACGATGAGGGCCCGGGAAAAGAAGGGAAATGCGGACCCTACAAACAAAGTGAACGTAAACATTTGTACAAAAAATATGCAGATGATTTAATTATAAGCGGTCATGCCTACTATGCTTTCGATAGCGCCGATGCGTTAGATGTTCATAGAAAAGACCACGAAACTAACGGAAAAACATTTATTTATAACTGGCATAATAGAGAGAAACTGAGTAACTCTTTATCACTTTCTACCGAAGACGTTAACGCCAAATTAAACGCTGGCGAGGAGTATGTTATTCGTTTTAAATCGCCACAAGACCAAACCCTAAATTTAAAGGATATTATTCGTGGAAATATAAAAATCGATACTAATATTTTAGACGATAAAGTTTTATTTAAAAGCGACGGGATGCCAACGTATCACTTAGCTAATATTGTCGATGACCATTTAATGGACATTTCGCACGTAATTAGAGGAGAAGAATGGCTACCAAGTCTAGCCTTACACAGTCAATTATATACTGCTTTTGGTTGGGAAGCTCCAGAATTTGCACATTTACCGCTCATTTTAAAACCGACAGGTAAAGGAAAATTAAGTAAGCGTGATGGCGATAAATTAGGATTTCCAGTATTTCCTTTAGAATATACTTCGCCAGAGGGCGCTGTTTCTAAAGGGTATAAAGAAGAAGGCTATTTCGCAGAAGCGGTCATCAACTTTTTAGCATTATTAGGATGGAATCCAGGTACAGAACAAGAATTATTTAACTTAGATGGTTTAGTAGAAGCGTTCGAATTAGAGCGTGTTAACAAGGCCGGAGCCCGTTTTGATCCCGATAAAATTAAATGGTTTAACCACCAGTATATGCAACAACAGGATAACGATGCTATTGCTGAAGAGTTTCAAACACAACATACAGCATTAGCTTCTATAGACGTTAATTACATTGGTTTAGTGGTTGGTTTAGTAAAAGAACGCGCCACGTTTATTTCTGATTTATGGGCGTTGAGCAGCTATTTCTTTGTTGCACCAGAAAGTTATGATGAAAAAGCCTCTAAAAAAGCCTTTAAAGATGGCACTAAAGACTTAATGCTTCAGTTGGTAGACGTTATATCCAATACTTCAGAATTTGAAGTAGAGACCCTTCAAACGGAAATAAAAGGATGGATAACTAGTAACGACATTAGTTTTGGAAAAATTATGATGCCGTTGCGTTTAGCATTAGTTGGTGCTTTGCAAGGCCCAGATGTTTTCGACATTATGTATATGATAGGAAAAAAAGAAACTTTACAACGCATAGACAAAGTGATAGCTACTTTATAAATCTACGCTTATATAGAACAAGAAAAGCGAGCCGCATTAGAGCTCGCTTTTTTTATACATTACATTCTCGCACTTAAAATAGATGATAATATAGTCGAACCACTAGAAATCCCTAGCGCTTGCTATCCTTTAAATGTCCTGTTTTATTAAGCATCTTTAAAGTATTGTAAACCCATTAATGGCTAGTGATTTCATTGCATAATATTTAAAAACCGCCACGTTTTTATTAGACCATTGTATCTCAATTTGATTTTTCACTTGAGAATGTTGTAACGAAACCTTTAGTTCGTGCTACTAATACAATAGACTGAGTGTTTTTCAGTATAAATTACGGTATTAGTGCATAATATAACTTAATTTAGTAGTTGTAATTTTAACCATTTAAAAAATTATCTATGAATCTATTACTTCCCATTGTTATTGTATTAGGAATTATTATTTTAATCTCTTCCGTCTTTACAGTAAAACAACAAACCGCAGCTATTGTAGAGCGTTTTGGTAAATTTCAGAGCATCCGGCACTCTGGACTACATTTAAAAATTCCTATTATCGATCGTATTGCTGGCCGATTGAGTTTAAAAATTCAACAACTAGATGTTATTATAGAAACCAAAACGCTAGATGATGTCTTTGTAAAACTAAAAGTTTCGGTACAATATAAAGTCGTTACAGATAAAGTATATGATGCTTTTTATAAGCTCGATTATCCGCATGAACAAATTACAAGTTATGTATTTGATGTGGTTCGTGCTGAAGTGCCAAAAATGAAATTAGATGATGTCTTTGTTAAGAAAGATGATATTGCATTGGCCGTAAAAGCAGAATTAAATGATGCGATGATGGATTATGGTTTTGATATTATTAGGACTTTAGTTACTGATATAGACCCAGATGCGCAAGTAAAAATTGCGATGAACCGTATTAATGCTGCCGATAGAGAAAAAACTGCTGCACAATATGAGGGGGACGCGCAACGTATTTTAATTGTTGAAAAAGCAAAAGCCGAAGCAGAAAGTAAACGTTTACAAGGTCAGGGTATTGCCGACCAACGACGTGAAATTGCTCGTGGTTTGGAAGAATCTGTAGATGTATTAAACCGTGTTGGTATTAACTCTCAAGAAGCTTCTGCGCTAATTGTAGTTACACAACATTACGACACGTTACAAGCTATTGGAAGTGAAACGAACAGTAATTTAATTCTACTACCAAATTCACCGCAAGCCGGTAGCACAATGCTTAACGATATGGTCGCTAGTTTTACAGCTAGTAACCAAATTGGGGAAGCTATGAAAGCGAATAAAAACAAGAAAAAGTTAGAAGAATAATAAATTTAACTACAATTACTACCAAAAAAAGGGCTGTTACTCACATAACAGCCCTTTTATAATTTTAAACGAACACGTCTTTATCTCTAATGTTCTTTTTCATATTTCTTGATCATCTCTTCTAACCCATTGCGGTAATTTTCAAGTGAAGTAACGTCCATCTCAGCATTATGCAAATCGCCTTGTGGTAATGTCGCTCGTGTTTCGTCTAAATACTTTATAATTTCTGGGTATTTATTTTCTATTTCGTTTGTTAAACGTGTTATTTCAGTAAGTATATTTTTGGCTTTAGTATCCATATTTTTATTGTTATTTTAGTAATTACACTTCAAAAGTGCTGTTAACACCTCTAAAATTAATCATTTTTTAAGCACTCTTCACAATTATACTATTAATTGTTTGCTAAAATAATTTAGTAACCACAATACCAATTTACCATTATACGTTTTAAAAGAGATACGTCGCACCATAAATTAGTACATTTCAGTCTGTAAATTTATCATCTATTACTTTCTTCCATTATATAAAAAATCCACAAGTTTTAAGGCTTATGGATTGTATTTATAAAGCGCTAGCTTCTTCAACTAGCAGTTTGTTTTTATCTTCTAACGCTTTCGCGATAAACGCATTAATGGCTTCATTTTTTACTACCCCATTAGCGAGCAACACCCCCAAACTTATCATTGTAATAATACGTGTACCCGATTTTTTAACCGAGGTATTAAACAACGGTTCTAAATCGTCGTAAGCAATATGTTTGGCCAATTCTTGAATATCTTTCTTTGCTTCTTCGCGCTTATCGTCTGGTAAACGGTCGTACTTTTTACCGTATTGTTTTATAAGCTCGATTGGTAGACGCTTTTGCTGCGGCTTCTGTTGGTTGGTTTCCGTTTTTGGCTTTTGTTTGGCCCAAGAATCCTTTAAACCTACTGTTTTATTAAACACTAATACGCCAGATTTAGACGCTTTATCCACATTAAAATACCCTAAACGTTGAAACTGGAATTGCTGACCGATTTCGGCATCTGCTAAACTAGGCTCTACAAAAGCTTCAATAATTTTAAGAGATTCCGGGTTTATAAATTCCATAAAATCTTTGTCTTGATGGCTATCTGGCGCCTCATCATTAAACAAACGATCGTATTCTCTCACTTCGGCTGTAACCGAATGTTGTATAGACACCCAATGCAACGTTCCTTTTACTTTTTTAGTCGTGTCTTCTGTGTACGTACAGTGTACTTCAGTAATCTCACCATTGGCATCTTTAACTACAGATTCCGCTTTAATAATATAGGCATTTTTAAGGCGCACTTCACCACCTAGTTTTAATCTGAAGAAATTATCGGAAGCTTCCTCTTTAAAATCTTCTTTTTCAATATATATTTCGTTAGAAAATGGTACTTTTCTAAAACCCGCACTCTCATCTTCCTGATTATTTTCGGCCTCTAACCACTCCTCTTTATCGGCATCGTAATTGGTAATCACCAATTTTAACGGATTTAAAACAGCCATAACACGCGGTGCACTTTTGTTTAAATCTTCGCGAATACAGAATTCTAAAAGAGATACATCGATACTATTCTCACGCTTCGCTACACCTACCGTTTCTACAAACTTTTTAATAGAAGTTGGTGTGTACCCACGGCGACGCAAACCAGAAATAGTAGGCATACGCGGGTCGTCCCATCCAGAAACCACGCCTTCTTCTACTAATTTTAGAAGTTTACGCTTACTCATTATGGTATAACTCAAGTTTAAACGGGCAAATTCACGTTGTTTAGGGCGTAATTTATCGGTATCGACTACTTGGTCTAAAAACCAATCATATAACTCTCTATGAGGCTTAAATTCGAGCGAACATAAGGAGTGCGATATGTGTTCTATATAATCACTTTCACCATGCGTCCAGTCGTACATAGGGTAAATACACCAATCGTTTCCGGTGCGGTGGTGGTGTTTTTTAAGAATTCGATAAATTAACGGATCGCGCATTAACATATTAGGATGCTGCATGTCTATTTTTGCACGTAAAATATGCGCACCTTCGTTAAACTCACCATTTTTCATTCTTTCGAATAACTCTAAGTTTTCTTCAACGCTTCTACTGCGATGTGGTCCATTTACACCCGGTTGCGTAGGCGTCCCTTTTTGTTCTGCCATAGCTTCGCTAGATTGCGAATCGACATACGCTTTACCATCTTTAATAAGTACTATCGCCCAATCGTACAATTGCTGAAAATAGTCTGACGAATAGCGTTCTTCCGCCCATTTATAACCCAACCAAGAGATATCCTCTTTAATCGCATCAACATATTCCTGCTCTTCTTTTGCAGGATTTGTATCGTCAAAACGCAAATTTACTGGCGCCTTATATTTTTCTCCTAAACCAAAACTAATACCAATAGCTTTGGTATGCCCAATGTGTAAATAACCATTAGGTTCTGGCGGAAAACGGAACCTTAAATCGTTGGCATCTAATCCGTCTTTTAAATCTTCTTCAATAATATGCTCAATAAAATTAAGCGGTTTTTTTTCTTCAGACATATATCTCGTTTGAAAATGAAAGCTTTAGTAAGTACTTTAAAATCATTCTTAAAGTAGTACAAAATTAAGGAAATTCGTGTTATATCTATTCATTAACTTTTTAATATATGACAGCACATAAAAAATTAAAATTCTATCGTAAAAATGAAAAGCCGTTAACCAACGCAATAGGGTAATAATTATCTCATTTCGCTACGTATGAAGCCTTAGACTATAAAATATAGATTAAACTGCTTTGATTTCACTATTTTCGCAAAAAATATATATTTTGGGAATAATTAAAGTTGAAAATATTCGTGTGTATGCCAACCACGGATGCCTTAAAGAGGAAACAAAAATTGGTAGTGATTACCGTGTCGATTTAAAAGTAAAAGCCGATTTACAAAAAAGTGCGCAAAGCGATGCTTTAGTAGATACTGTAGATTACGTGCTTTTAAACAAAATTGTCGTTGAAGAAATGGCGATATCTAGTGCCCTTTTAGAAAGCGTTGCAAAGCGTATAATAGATCGTATTTTCGCTGAAAATAAATTAGTTACCGTAGCAACTGTTGCGCTTAGTAAAATGAATCCTCCAATTGGTGGTGATGTAGAAATGGTGACTATTGAAATTTCTGAAAAAAGAAAAGCGTAAAGTAAATAGTAAAGCATAGTATTTTTTTTTACATTTGCGGTCACAAAAGGTGTCGTGGCCGAGTGGCTAGGCAGTGGTCTGCAACACCATCTACAGCGGTTCGAATCCGCTCGACACCTCAAAAAGAGTTACTTATATTCTAAGTAGCTCTTTTTTTATGCGCTTGTTTTGCTACTTCACGTAATTAAATAAACGCCTCTTTTACTTTATACTAGAAACAGATTTAGTGTTTTTTTCACACAATTGAATATTTTTTAAGGTAATCACATTAACATTCTAAAATTTAACATTTTTTATTTTTTATATGCCTCACCAGCAATTAGCGAAAGATCTTGATACATAAAATTTAAATATTTAATGTTGTTTCCTTCCCTGTTTTGACTGTTCTTTATTTTCTATTTTGAATCGAAACGTTTTGCTTAATTATTATCTGTAATCAATTTTAGAATATGAGTTCTATAGCACTTTATTTTAGACGTAAACTCAATTCCTTTTCTATTGTATTCTCTCCCGTAAAAAAGTAATAATTTACGTATTCTTATTTCGAAAATTATTCGTCGTAACTGGTAGACTTCTTAAATTTATAGAATTGATTAGTAAAGTGTAAATTTTATTTAAAGACTTTAAATAGTCACTTGTTAAACCATCGTGTGCTATTATAGAGATACTATTTGTCAGTTTGTCGTTTGTGACATTTTAAATAATTTGACCTTTAAGCATTTCAATAGACTCAATACACTACAGATTTATTAATACGGATAGTGGTGCTGCACACAAGAACTTACAGTAATTAATAATAGTAGAATAATTATTTTGTTTGTAAATGTGTTACTACTTTACTGCCACCTACCTCCTATGCTCAATGCCTTCAATGATATCTTTAGGATCGAATTGATCTTTTGGTAGAAACCCCTTTGTTATTAAAATAATACCGCAAACCAATAAGATAAGTCCTAGAAGCTTCTTAATTTTCACGATTATTTTAGGCGTTAGTTTACTTTTCAATTGTTTCGCTAATAAAATTTTAAAGACATCAGTTACAAAATAAGCCCCGACCATTGTGCCAAAAAAGGTTAAAAACCGATTAACATCGTTATCCAAGTTCGGACTAACAACAATAATAACGCCCAGCCAAAACACGAGAACGCCAATATTTATGAAGTTTAAAAAGAAGCCTTTTAAAAATAATTTAAAATAATTGGTGCGTTTTATAACAATTTCTTTCTTAGTTTCTAGTTCTTTTTTTGACTTCTTAAAGAAAATAATAAGTCCGTAAACCCCTAAAATAGTACCACCAAAAACATATAAACCGGGTTGATTACTTAAGTTCTCAAGCAACTGAAAACTAGAAAAATACGCTAAAGCAATAAATAAAATATCGGCAATAATTACACCCAAATCGAAAGCAATGGCGGCTCTAAACCCTTTTATCACACTAGTTTCTAAGAGTACAAAAAAAACAGGACCAATCATAAAGCTTAAAAAAAAGCCTAATGGAATTGCTGCCTGGATATCTTCAATCATAGTGTTTAAACGGGTTTAATACAAAGTAAAGAAATTATTAATAGAAACTTTCTTATCACAAGAAAAAAGCTTCAGTTAAATTAAAACTGAAGCCTTTTACCGCTGTACTAAAATACGATAATAAATTAATAACCGCGTTAATCTGTGTTTACATCTCCTTTTCTAACGGTAATATCGCCACCAAAGGTTGTTTTTTTATTGACTTGTAAAGGATTTCCGTAGATATAAACATCACCACCAGCTGTTACCTTAGCGTCTACAGATTCTGAGGCATTAACATCGGCTTCTCCTCCAGCACGAACGGTTACCGTTGTATTTTTGGTAGGAAACCCTTCACCTTCGTAAATGCCACCCGTATTTAAAGATACCGTTTGCGTATCTGCTTTTCCATTAGTCTTAATTCTACCACCAGAAACGGCTCTAATTGATACTTCCTTTACATCTAGACCTATTTTTAATTTAGCGCCCTCTTGAGCTCTCAATTCAATCTTATCCTGAACAATAAGCGTGTTGCCAACAATATAAGCACCCTCATTACCATCTATGCTTTTTAATTGCGTGTAATGCACGGCAACAAATGTATTGCTACCATTAAAAATTTTATCGAAAGCCATTTTAATTTTTAAGGTACCGCCGGTATTAACAATGTTTACATCTTGAATATCGTCACCAGAAATTATGACTTTATTTTCTGTCGATTTTATTAAACTAATATGAATTAAATCGTAAACTTTTACGGTTGAAAATTCTCCAACATTCAATTCTTTTGGCTCTTGTGCAAACGTTATTGTGCACATAAAAATAAGTGCTAAAGACGTTATTAATTTCATAATATATAATTTTTTGTTCTTCTTAAAGAGTTGCTAAATACAAAACTGTTACAGTTTTAAATTTATTTTAAATAATAGTAACAGCAGTTCCAGTAACCGATAGTAAAATATATCCTGTATTGGTGTCTGTTTTCATGTCTATTGTTACGCCGACTATAGCATTCGCGTTAATAGCCTGTGTTTTAACTTGTAATTTTTCGAGGGCATCTTGTTTTGCTTCGTCTATGTTATCCTCCATAGACTCTAAGAATTTTTCTACACGATACATAAACGAAGTCACCTTAGAATGCACTGTACTAGCCGAAACTAATCCTTTATATTCTATAATTTTATAACCTTCAACTGAGGCGGTGGTTGTCACTATCATTCTTTATTCCTACTTTTTTTTATGTATAATTCTTGTTTATTCGAAAGCAGTCGAAATCTAAATTGAATAATCAACTCGTTCTCGACTGCTCTTTTAAAACTTTTAAATACTACTATATTTTTTTATTCTGAGACTTTGCCTATTAATTCAAAATCTAAGTGACGTTTTTCTAAATTGGCTTGTTTTACTTTTACCACTACTTCATCACCCAGTTGATACATTATTTTTGTTTCACGGCCTATTAATGCAAACTGCTCTTGATCGAATTCGTAATAGTCTCCTTTTATATCGCGGGTTCTTACCATTCCTTCACATTTATTAGAAACAATTTCTATATAAATTCCCCAGTCGGTTGCCCCTGAAATAACCCCCACAAATTCTTCATTTTCATGATCTTGCATAAACCGAATTTGCATATATTTAATGGAATCTCTTTCAGCTTTTGTTGCCAGATATTCCATATTACTTGCGTGTTTACATTTTTCCTCAACAATTTCGGCATTCGCTGTTTTTTCGCCATCTAAATAGCGTTGTAACAAACGGTGTGCAATAACATCTGGATAACGACGAATTGGCGATGTAAAGTGACTGTAATAATCGAATGCTAAACCGTAATGACCAATATTATCTGTAGTGTATTCGGCTTTACTCATAGTACGAATCGTTAATGTATCGACCAAATTTTGTTCTTTTTTACCTTTAACGTCAGACAATAAATTATTTAAAGAAGATGCTATACTTTTACGATCTTTAAAATTTAGTTTATGTCCAAATCTAGCAACAACACCTTGCAGCGCCATCAATTTACTTTCGTCTGGTTCGTCGTGAACACGGTAAATAAAGGTTTTTTCAGGTTTTTGTTTTCCTATAAATTCTGATACCTTACGATTCGCTAAAAGCATAAATTCTTCAATTAGCTTATTCGCATCTTTACTCGTTTTAAAGAATACTCCAATAGGATTTGCTTCTTCATCTAATTCGAATTTAACTTCTAATTTATCGAAAGACAACGCTCCAGAAGCCATACGTTTACTACGCATTATTTTGGCTATATCGTCCATTTTTAAAACGGCATCGGCAATCGTTTGATCGGTATTATAAGCTTCACCGGTTAACGAAACATCAGCAGGAATTAGCGTGGTTTTACTTTCTATAATCGCTTGCGCTTCTTCGTAAGAGAATCGTGCATCACTGTACGTTACTGTTCTACCAAACCATTCATCTTTAATTTCGCCTTTGTTATTTAATGTAAAAACGGCCGAAAAAGTTAATTTCTCTTCATTAGGACGTAATGAACACGCATTATTCGATAAAATTTCTGGTAACATTGGTACCACTCGGTCTACTAAATACACAGACGTTGCCCGCTCGTAGGCTTCATCATCTAAAATGGTGCCTTCTTGCACGTAATGCGACACATCGGCAATATGAATTCCTATTTCAAATAAATTATTATCTAACACTTTAAACGACAAGGCATCATCAAAATCTTTAGCATCTCTTGGGTCGATTGTAAACGTAAGGTCGTTACGCATATCGCGACGTTCGGCGATATCTTCTGGATTGATAGACGTGTCGATAGTGTTTGCGAATTCTTCAACATCATGAGGGAACTCGTATGGCAATCCATATTCGGCTAAAATGGAATGAATTTCTGTATTATGTTCTCCAGGTCGTCCTAAAACCTTAAGCACTCTTCCGTTTGGAGAATCGGCTTTTTGTGGCCATTCTTCTAATTCTACTACCACTTTATCACCATCTTCGGCTTTATTAATTTTGTTAATAGGCACGAAAATATCGGTATACATTTTATTAGAATCGGGTACTACAAAGGCAAAATTCTTTTTCTGGTGAATTTGAATTACGCCAACATACTCCGTTCTAGCACGCTTTATCACCTTAGTGATTTCTCCCTCTAACTTACCACGTTTTCTACGTTTATACACATACAACTCCACTTCATCACCGTGTAATGCTTTATTAACATTATTTGAAGCAATATAGATATCATTTTCAAAATCTTCGCAAATAACATAACCACTACCCTTTGCAGTCGCATCGAATTTACCAGTGTGATATTCGTTATTAATTACAATTTTAAATTTGCCACGTTCTACCTCTTCAATTTCTTCTTTGGCTTTAAGCTTGGCAAGTGTTTTTATAATTTGGTTACGACTACTAGCGTCGTTAAGTTCTAATTTAGAAGCTATTTGTTTATAATTAAATGATTTGGTTCTATCATCTTTTAAAATACTTATAATTGTGTTTGTAAGGTCGGAGATCTTGTTATGTGAAGGTTTCCTTTTTTTATTTTTTGTCATTTATTTAATTCGTTAATTCTTTTTAAAGGTATTGATTAATTGTATTCTAGCAAATACTAAATTCAGAAGAAGACCTTTTGTACCATTTGTAGAAAAGATGAATTTATTCTAGCATCACTCCTTTAAGATTACTGCAAAGCTACGTTTTAATAATTAAATCAATTTTAAGTTTAAGTTAATTAAAAAAATAGGTTGTAAACATTTATTATAGATATCAGTTATTTCTTTTAAAATTTTAAAAAAAAAATGATGGTTATTATAGTGTGTTAATAGCGGTATAACTTTTAGTTTAATTAGTTTGATTTGTTATTTAATAGACATTATTAACAAGTTATTATTGTGTTAAGTTCTTTATTTCTAAAGGTTTTAAATTCGTTGTTAACAACTGTTCATAACTACAATTCCCTTGTTTGTTTTAATAAGTATTAATTTTTTTGATGTTTGTATGTGTACTTTTTTAATGGATAATTATTCTAAAAAAAGTAGCTAACTTTTTTGGTACTCTCATGTCGATTTTGGTTTGTAAAATTTTTGGTAGAAACCTAATTAAAGTTATCACAAACCATCGCAAGATATTAACAAGTAATGAATACTAAAAGCAGGAGAAGTTAACAATGGTTTATTTTTGTTAATAACCCCACTGTTACACCGTAATTTGTAACCGTATTAAAAGTTAGCCCTTTTAAACAGCACTTTTAATAATCTATATAGTAACTTTATAGGCTTAAAAAACAATAACCCTTAACATTTAATATAATGACTATTTCAATTGGAAATGACCACGCCGGTACAGACTATAAATTTGCGGTTATTAAGCATTTAGAAGCGAAAGGTTACACAGTTACTAATTATGGTACAGATGCTAACGATAGTGTCGATTATCCAGATTTTGTACATCCCGTCGCTCTAGATGTTAATAATAAGACAGTAGATTACGGTATTTTAATTTGTGGTAGTGCCAATGGGGTTGCTATTACTGCCAACAAATACCAACACGTTCGCGCTGGCATTTGCTGGATTAACGAGATTACAGCATTAACGCGTCAGCATAACGATGCTAATGTTATGTGTATTCCTGCGCGTTATACTGCTATACAACAAGTATTAACGATGGTAGATACGTTCTTAGATACTAAATTTGAAGGGGGTAGACACCAAAACAGAGTAGATAAAATACCTGCTTCTTCTTGTTAATATGAATGATTTGCACAAACAGAAGCTTCAGCCCTTAAAAGGAAACAATCTTTTAATTTCTATAGTTTTAAATATCGTAATTACTGCCGCCCAGGTTGTTGGTGGTTTGGTGTCTGGAAGTTTAAGCTTATTAAGCGATGCTTTACATAATTTTAGCGATGTTTTATCGCTAATAATAAGTTATGTCGCAACAAAATTATCACGACAAAAAGCCTCGATAAATAAAACTTTTGGGTACAAAAGAGCCGAAATAGTCGCTGCGTTTATTAATGCGTTTACCTTAATAATAGTCGCTATCTTGTTAATAATAGAAGCCATAAAACGTTTTAAGGTTCCCGAGCTTATTGGTACAGATTTAGTGATTTGGTTATCTATTTTAGGCATTTTAGCTAACGGATTAAGTGTTTTGCTTTTAAAAAAAGATGCTAAACATAATATTAATATGCGTAGTGCCTATTTTCACTTATTAACAGATATGTTAGCAAGTGTAGCGGTTTTAATTGGCGGCCTTTTAATGAAGTATTTCCAGTTGTATTGGATAGATAGCGCGCTCACTTTTTTAATTGCTTTATATCTTATTTGGGTAGGTTTTGGTTTACTAAAAACCTCTACAAAAATGTTGATGTTATTTACGCCAGACGATATTAATATAAAGGACGTTGTTAACGCTGTTAATAGCTTACCAAAAGCAAAGAAACTTCACCACATTCATATTTGGCATTTAAGTGATAGTGAATTACATTTGGAAGCGCATTTAGATTTAGAAGAAGATATTTCAACGTCGGAATTTAATGATTTATTGAGTCTGATTGAAATACTTTTATTCGACCAATTTAATATCAATCACATTACGATTCAACCAGAATATAATAAGGAAGATCCTAAAGAAATTATTGTTCAAGATTAATTATTATGATTAAAATTCAAGTACAACCTTTTAGTGCATTAACAACTACCCAGCTCTACTCTATTTTACAATTGCGAAGTGAAGTTTTTGTTGTAGAGCAAGATTGCGTCTACCAAGATATTGATGGAAAAGATGATAAGGCGCTACATATTATTGGTTATAAAGACGATAAAATTGTAGCTTACACGCGTGTTTTTGCGCCGGGCGATTATTTCGAATTAGCCAGTATTGGTCGTGTTGTAGTTGTAAAATCGGAAAGAAAACATAGCTATGGTTACGATATTATGACGGCTTCTATTACCGCTTTACACAGTCATTTCAAAACGTCTCATATTCATATTTCGGCACAATGTTACCTCAAAAAATTCTATAATACTCTAGGATTTAAAGCAACGGGAAAAGAGTATTTAGAAGATGGTATCCCGCATATGGAAATGATTTATAAGCAATAATTAGCTTTTATTTTTAGCCACATAAGTGATTAGAATCTCTACACGACGGTCGAATTTTGGAGCGCCACCCAATGGAAATTTCCGTCGTAAGCCAACGTATTTCATACGTCTTTTATCCACTCCTTTTCTAGCTAAATAGTCGTAAATATAATGTGCTCTAGCGACTGATAAATTGCGTTTCTTCGTTTTTTTATCGATAGCATCTCTACTCATTTGTGTACAGCAGACGTGTCCTTGAATGGTAAAGTAAACGGTATCGTGCTTTACTAAAATTTCAGCTATATTCTCTAAGGTTTTACGAGATTCAGTGGTGATATAACTATAATTAGTTTTAAAATAAATTTTGTCCAAACGTATTTTATCGCCTTTTTTAAGCGTTCCATTCGTTAAATCTTCAATTGTTTTTTCAAGTGTTTTTCCCGGCTTTTCTTCCGCTTCAGTAGTTTTATTTTTGCGCTCTTTTTTTTCTGGTAGTTTAGGAGATACTATAATTTCTACTTTTCGGTTTAAACCTCTAATTTTGTTAATTTCATTCTCATTTAGCACCTTTAAAAGTATAATCCCCTTGCCATCAACATTTGTTATTAAATCGGGGTTTATGCCATAGCCAGCAAACATTTCTTTAATAGCATCGGCGCGATTCTGAGAGAGATCTAAATTGTAAGCGCGCGTACCTCTATCGTCTGTAAAACCGTAAATAGAAACTTTGCCAATGTCTACCGAATCTAATTCTGATATAAATAGTAAGAGTCTATTTTCTTCGGTTAAAGGCACATTGTATTTATCGGTATCGAAGTAGACATCGTGTGTAATTTCATTTTGAGAATACACGCTAATCGTTACTAAAAATAGTATAAATAAGACCTTATTCATAATTCGTTTTTACCGTTATACGTATTTTTTATTTTAAATAGTTATTGTATTTAGAAGTGTTATTTAAAATTTCAGTAGCTTTTTTAATTTGGTCATTATGCACTTTATAGTACTCGTATAAACCTTCTCTATATACATAACGCTTAACGATTTCGTCTGTTAATAAGTTTAATAATTGTGGTTTATTTTCGTCTAAAGCATCTTGTTTATATTGGTTTAAATTGGCAATAAGTGTGTTGTAATCTTTCTTAATATTATCTGTTAGATTTTCTGTTTTTGAAATCTCAAAGGCTTTTGCAAACGATTTTTCAGTTTCAGTTTCAAAAGAGAAATTAGTATCTTTTAGGTAGTTTTTAAAGTTTTTGAAGTCGGCATCCGTCAATTTAAAATCTGATATCTCTTTGACAGGATGGCTGTAGTAATATAAGGTCGCAAAATCGAAAATACTCTGTGTATTTAAAATAGCATTAGTAATAGCAGAATTTTTAGAATGTTCTAAAATTTCATCAGGAAATACACCACCACCATCGTACACTTTTCTACCATTTTTAGTTTTAAAAGCATTATAATCTTTTTGTTTAACACGTACAGCGTTACCATTATCGTCTTTATTCCAGTAATCTAAAGCCTGTATACAACGTCCGGACGGCGTGTAATAGCGAGAAATAGTAAGTTTAATCTGTGTGCCGTAAGTAAGTTTTTTTGGACGTTGTACTAAGCCTTTTCCAAAACTTCTAGACCCTACAATAACTGCGCGATCTAAATCTTGAAGCGTTCCTGCAACAATCTCACTCGCCGAGGCACTTTTACCGTTAATTAAAACAACTAAAGGGATTTCGGTGTCTATAGGTTCGCTTTTGGTATAGTACGTTCGGTTATATTTTTTAACTTTAGATTTTGTACTCACTACGAGCTGCTCTTTGGGCACAAACAAGTTAACGACCGAAACAGCTTCTCGCAGTAAACCACCAGGATTACTGCGTAAATCTAGAATAATAGTTTCCGCCCCTTGCGCTTTTAAATCCTTTAGTGCATAGCTGGTTTGTGAGGCCGCTTTAGTATTAAACTTTTTTAAGACGATATAGCCTGTTTTCTCATCGATCATAGAAAAATGCGGTACGGCATCAATCTCAATCTCAGAGCGTTTTATAGCCGTTGTTTTGCTTTTTCCTTGGCGTACATAGGTAATTTGTAAACTCGAATTAGGAGCGCCTTTAAGAAGGTTTGATGCGTCGTCGTCGTAATCTTTAACAGCAACCCCTTCTACAATAGTAATTTCGTCTCCAGCTTTTAAGCCTGCAAGATCTGCTGGGTAGCCTTTATACGGTTCAATGACCAATAATTTATCTTTAAATGTTTTTATACTCGCGCCAACACCCGTGTAATCGCCAGTTTGTTTTATCCGCGCCGCTTCAACATCTTGTTCGTTATAAAATATGGTATACGGATCGAGTTCTGTTAGCATACTTTTAATGGCATTATCCATTAAATCGGCCGGATTGGTTTTATCTACATAATTCATATTCAGTTCTTTAAAAAGCGTCGTAAATATTTCTATTTGTTTTGCGATTTCAAAGAAATCTCCTTGATACGTTTTAAAGGCAGTTGTTCCTAAAAATAAGCCAAGCGCAACGATTGGGATAATAATTTTTCGTTTTAAATGTGTTTTCATTTTTTACTTTTTTTATGTAACCATCGTTTAAAAAAGAAGCTAGAAATACCAATAACTATTATAAAAGGCCAGAGTTTTAATACACCTAACATAAATAAAGATAAGCTATTAAAACCAGATTTTATGGCCAGCCACATTTTAGAACCATACGATTCGGTCACCTTACTTTCTACGATGGTTTTGTAAAATACAATGCGAATTGTGCTTAAGGATACTTTGTGACTTAAATATTTTAAACGACCTTGAGTCGCTTCAATGTCTTCTCTAATGTTTGATAATTCTTTTTCAATTTCAAGCATTTCGATCACTGTATTTGCTTTTGAAAGCAATTCTAAATAACGAACTTCTAATGCTTTTTTAGCTTTTAAACGCGCTTCAATATCTATAAATTCTTCGGTGACATCTTTTGAAGACATACGTTTTGTATCGAAATAGTTTACCGATTGGCTTATAGAGTTTATTGTGGTCTGAAAATGTGTATTGGGCACTCTAATAATAAGGCTACGCGTAATTCTATTGTAATTCTTTGAAGCGGTATCATCTTGAATGTAGCCTTTATTTTCTGTTATAAAACGCGTGATTTGTGCGTAAGTTTGGTCTAAATCTTTAGTTTCGAATTCTAAATAAGATTCTTTAATTAATTTTTGATCTGTGTTATAATCAGTGTCTTTCGTCGTATTATTTTGGAATGTACGGAACTCAGATTCTTCAGCTATTTCTTGAATTTCATAACTCTCGTTGTAAGATTCTGTGTCGCTTATAGATTTATTTTGCGAACAGGCTAAGGGTAGAACAAGGACAAATAAATAAATAAGCATTTTCATAATACAGAAGTTATTGCGTTAAAAACTTAGTAAATAGTGCTTTCATTTTAGTCTCTAGAAACCTAAAATCGGGCATATCTTTACTAGTATATAAAATCATAAACGAATAGTTCTCGACGTTGTTGTTAAGCAGCATATTTTTATTGAGACGGTAGGCCTCTCGCAGTAAACGTTTTATTCGAATACGATCTACGGCGCGTTTAATATTTCGTTTACTAACAGAAACACCAGCTTTTAAGTTCGTATCTGTTTTTAAATACACCAATCGCAAAGGGTATGCCGAAACCGATTTACCTTCTGTAAATAATTGCTCTATAGCTTTTTGGCTCTTTAATTTTTCGGCCTTATTGTACGTGTATCTTTCTTTTTCCATGGGAGACCAAAGGTAATAATGCTGAGCTAATAAAAAAACCCCATCGTACAGATGAGGTTTTTTAATTTAAATAGGTTATTACGTCTTATTTTGTATTATTACTTCTGTTAACATCGGCCATTAATCCTTTAGGATCTATAACGACAGCTTTTACTGCTTTTTTAGTGGTAAACGTATAGTTTGGGTGTGCCCAAGACCAGTCGTTAATAATAGTTGCAGTCGTTGGTTTTTCACCTCTCATCATTTGTAAGGGGATATAAAAGGCTTCTGTGGTGCCATCAGTATACGTTACATTAAGGTCTAAAGGCATCGGCATTAACCCAATACGCTCTAAGCTTACGGTATTGTTGTTAATGGTTTTAACGCCATAGTCTATAGAATTTGTTGTTTTGGTCCAATCGGTTAAATACCATCCTAAATGTAAACCAGAAACTTTTTCGGCAACACGAATAAAATCGTTTGGAGTGGGGTGTTTAAAAGCCCAATCTATATAATACTGTTTTAACGTGGTTTTTAAGTGTTCTTCACCAATAACATATCCTAATTGCGATAAGAATACGGCCCCTTTATTATAAGCAGCTATACCGTAAGCAAGGTTGGTCTCAAAACGATCTGAATGTGTTGATTGTGGTTTTTCTTTCCCAGATTTTGCTAAGTAATTATACCCTTGGTATGCGCTTTCTATGGGGTTTTCGCGAGGTGTATTATTTATCGCGTCTACAGCAAATTCACTAATATAGCTTGTAAAACCTTCGTCCATCCACTCGTGTTTACTTTCGTTGGTTGCTAATAAAAACTGAAACCAAGTATGTGCCAATTCGTGTGCTGTTACGCCTACTAAGCTACCAAATTTGCGCTCTCCTGTAATTAAAGTCGACATAGCGTACTCCATACCACCATCGCCTCCTTGTATTACAGAATATTGCTTATAAGGATACTTACCTATAGTTTCGCTGTAATAAGTCATTAAACTAGCTGTTTTTGGCTGAAGTTTTTTCCAGTTCTCTTTAATCTCTGGGTTGTTTTTATATAAGAAGTGTAATAATGGACCGTTCTCTACTTGTAGGGTATCGTGACTATATTCAGGATCGGCAGCCCACGTGAAATCGTGTACATTTGGTGCCACAAAATGCCACGTTAATTTATCTGTATTTGGTCTGTTCACCGTACCATTTTCGTAACCATAACCAATTTGATTTGGATTTTGAAGGTATCCTGTTCCACCAACAATGTAGTTTCTATCGATTGTTAATTTAAGATCGAAATCTCCCCATACCCCGTGAAACTCTCTTCCAATGTAAGGATCTGCGTGCCACCCTTCAAAATCGTATTCTGCTAATTTAGGATACCATTGTGTCATAGATAGCGCGACACCTTCTGCACTATTACGGCCAGAACGGCGTATTTGTACCGGTACTTGCGCATTAAAAACCATATCTAATGTAGTGCTGTCTCCCGGTTGAATAGGTTGCGCTAAAGTAACCTCAAGGACAGTTCCAGCGACGTCATACTGTATTGCTTTTCCGTCTTGTTTTAGGTCGGTAACTTTAATAAAACCAATTTCGTTAGGTTTTAATTTACTAATTCTACTTTCGTAAATAGGGTTGTCTTTCGTTCCTAAGTTATTGGTCATTCTACCATCTGGATCGTCAATACTTTGTAAACGTGCATCCATATCACTACCCGGTTGAAAGGCGTTAAAAAACAAATGATAGTACACTTTTTTTAACACTTCTGGAGAATTGTTAGTGTACACTAAGTTTTGTTTTCCTTTGTATTGATAGTTGTTAACATCCATATCAATTTCCATTTTATAATCGACGTGTTGTTGCCAATACGTTGATGTTGCAGGTTGAGATGGTAGAGGTGAAACGTTTGCTGAAGCGCTAACCTCTTGTGACGATTTACAAGACATTAAAGCTAATGACAAAGCGATACCGAATAAAAAATAGTTTTTCATTGTGTAAAGTTTAGGTATAAAAAAGCCTCAATATAATGATATTGAGGCTCTTTATATAGAATTAATAATTATTTAGATAATTGTGATGCCATGATTAAAGCATTATAAGTATTTACCATTTTCTTAGATTTTGACACTTCAGAAAAAGGTCTGATATCTTTTGCATCTCCACCAACAATTACTTTTGAAGGCACAGCTAAACCAGAATCCATAATGATTTGTTTTACCTGAGCAGCAGTTAATTTTGGATATTGAGACCACACTAATGCAGCAACACCAGCAACAGCAGGAGCAGCCATAGACGTTCCTCCTTTAGTATCGTATTCATTTTCTGGAGTTGTAGAGTAAATTTTTGCGCCTGGAGCAAAAACATCTACATTTTGTTTACCGTAGTTAGAGAAACCAGCAAGAATGTTAGTTCCATATTCTGGAGCTAAAGCACCTACTCTAATGTATGTATTACTAATTTCTACGAAATCTACATTATCGTCTGGGAAGTTAGGTTCTGTATCTACATCTTTACCATCGTTACCAGCAGCGTGAACAAAAATCACGTCGTTATCGCTAGCATATTTAATAGCATCTCTTACCCATTGTGCATGCGGAGAGAAACTTTTACCAAAACTACCGTTAATAACTTTTGCACCGTTATCTACGGCGTAACGAATAGCTTTAGCAATATCTTTATCGTACTCATCTCCATTAGGAACCGCACGAACACTCATAAGTTCTACATTGTTAGCAACACCATTGGCTCCTAAACCGTTGTTGCGTTCTGCAGCAATAATACCTGCAACGTGCGTACCGTGGCTTTCAGATTTTTTAACTGGTATAACGTTTCCGTTTCCATAACCTGGCTTGTCGTTAAAATCGTTAGGATTATCTCCTGTTACTCTTCCGTTGAAGTCTTTATTAAGGTTAAAGTTTACTTGGTCTGTAAAGTATTCTACACCTCCTTTAATTTGTTTTTTACTCTCTGCTAAAGATGTCATTCCATTAGCATAGAAAAACTTTGCCGATTTTACTGCTTCAGCTAATTCGGTATTATCCGTTTCGATTGCATTTACTTGTTCCGGTGTGTACTCTTCAGAGTTAAAGTGTTTTGTTAATGCGTCATGTGCTTCAGACACTTTTTGGTAAATTTGGTCGTAACGCTCTTTTCCACTTAAAGCAGATTTATAATCTTCTTCATATTTAGCTAAAGCTTCTTGGTATCTTGGTGCGCTAGTGTTACCACTTCCCACTAAACGAATATATTCTAATTGCTCATCGTAACCATCACCTAAGAAGTTCCATCCGTGGATATCATCGACATAACCATTCTTATCATCATCGATTCCGTTTCCTGGAATTTCTTTTTTATTAGTCCATAGTACACCGTTTAAATCTTCGTGGTTAATATCGATACCAGAATCGATAACAGCAACGATTATAGTTTTTCCTTTTTTACCCTTAATTATTTCAGAATAGGCCTTATCAACACTCATTCCAGGAATAGTATCGGTAACTAAATCTAAGTGACCCCAATTTTGTTTTTCAGCAAGTGTAAGTTCTGTTTCTTTTATTGGTGTATTATCTATGTTTGCGATAGGTGTTGATAAAATCGCAGACCCACCACAACTTGATAATAATACTGCGGCAAATGCAGATAAAATAAGTGTTTTGTTAATCAATTTCATAAGAGTATTCGTTTTGTTTTAAGTTAATTTAATAGTGAATCGCAAGTAAAGGTTTCGTTTAACCGTACTCCTTTTTCGGTATGTTTTACTGTAATAATTTCGTTATGTGCATCGTGCTCCAAAAATAAGTAATAATTATTATCTGCTGCCAGATTCAAGAATTTTTCTTTTTCATCTAACGTAAGCAAAGGTCTTGTATCGTAACCCATTACAAAAGGGAGAGGTAGGTGGCCTACAGTAGGTAACAAATCGGCCATAAAACAGATTTTTTTCCCTTTGTAGTTTATAATAGGAATCATTTGCTTATCAGTGTGTCCATTGGCAAAAAAGATATCGAAACCTAAGTCTGATTGTTCTAAGAAATCCGTTTCTGGAAGTGCTGTAAATTTAAGTTGACCACTGTCTTGCATTGGTAAAATATTTTCCTTTAAAAAAGAAGCCACTTCTCGCCTATTGGGTTTTGTTGCCCAGTCCCAATGTTCATTATTACTCCAAAAGTGAGCATTTTTAAAAGCAGGTTCTAAAAGCGTTCTGTCGGCATTCCATTTTACACAGCCACCACAATGGTCGAAGTGTAAATGCGTCATAAAAACATCCGTAATATCATCGCGATGGAAACCATATTTGGCTAAAGATTTATCGATACTATCATCTCCCCAAAGGTTATAATGGCTAAAAAACTTATCGCTTTGCTTGTTACCCATTCCTGTATCAATGAGAATTAAGCGTTTGCCATCTTCAATTAATAAACAGCGTGCGGCAATATCTATCATATTATTAGCATCTGCCGGATTAGTTCTTGACCACAGTGATTTTGGTACAACGCCAAACATTGCGCCACCATCTAACTTAAATTTTCCTGCTTGTATTGGATATAATTTCATATAACATGCAAAATAACAAATATGTCTTACATGCTAACAGACGTTAAGATTTTATTAAGAAACTTGTTTAATTGCCCTGCGAAGGGATATACCGTTGTACAAAACGCCTGTATTTTTATTTATAATAACAGATAAAAATAAGTGTATAAAGCAACTATTTAAACGTTTAGACAGGGTTTATGGCTTCTGTATTGCATGTATTTACCAAAAAATTAATGCTACCTTAAAAATTAAATTATTAATTTCACCCCAAAATATTAAAGATGGTAGAATTAGGAGGGATAATTATTTTAGGAATATTGGCACAATGGGTGGCATGGAAATTTAAAATACCAGCAATTTTACCTTTAATCCTTATAGGATTATTAGTGGGGCCAATAGCTGCAGAATTTTTATCTTCTGATGGCACAAAGTGGATAGAACCTATTTGGACAGGTGACAAAGGGCTTTTCCCGGGAGAGAGTTTATTCTATTTTGTTTCGTTAGCCATTAGTATTATTCTTTTTGAAGGAGGATTAACCCTAAGAATGGGAGAAATTAAAAACGTAGGCCCCGTGATTACCAAACTTATTTCTATTGGATCGTTGGTTACCTTTTTTGGTGCTGCGGTTTCGGCTTTCTTCATCTTTAATTTATCGTGGGAGATTTCCTTTTTATTCGCCGGACTTATTATTGTAACGGGCCCAACGGTAATTACTCCTATTTTAAGGAATATACCTTTAAAGAAAGACGTTTCGGCGGTGTTAAAATGGGAAGGTATTTTAATTGACCCCATTGGAGCCTTAGTAGCCGTATTGGTATTTGAATTTATTTCAGTCGATGGTGGTGGTGAATTTACCAAAACCGCTTTCGTGGAGTTTGGTAAAATCGTTCTTTTTGGTTCTACTTTTGGTTACACCTTTGCTCATGCACTTAATTTTATTATAAATAGACAATGGGTGCCACATTATTTATTAAATGTGTTCGCTTTAGCTTCCGTTTTAGCTGTTTTTATTTTATCGGATGTTTTTGCACACGAATCGGGGCTGTTAGCCGTAGTTATTATGGGAATGGTGCTAGGTAATTCGAAATCTCCCTACTTAAAAGAACTGTTATACTTTAAAGAATCGCTAAGTGTTTTATTAATTTCAATCTTATTTATTCTATTGGCTGCCAATATAAATATGGAAGACTTATACCTTATTTACAGATGGGAAACCTTAGCATTATTTAGCATTATAGTTTTTGTTATTAGACCAGTAGGTGTGTTTTTAAGTACCTATGGCTCATCGTTAAAACTTAACGAAAAACTTTTTATAAGTTGGGTTGGGCCACGTGGTATTGTTGCGGCAGGAATTGCCTCTTTATTTGGTTTAAAATTAGCAAAAGATGGTGTGGCTTATGCCGAATATATTACGCCATTAGTCTTTGTAATTGTATTAGGAACCGTACTCTTAAACGCGACAACAGCGCGACTATTTGCTAAAATGGTTGGTGTGTTTTTAAATGATTCTCGTGGTATTTTAATTATAGGTGCTTCAAAAGTGTCGCGATTATTAGGGCATTATTTAGAAACTAACGGAAGGCACGTTGTGTTAATTGATAGTAATCCGTCAAATATTGCAAAAGCTAAGGAATTAGGTTTAGAAGCCATTACCACTAATATCTACTCTGATAATTTGGGTGACAATATTGAATTAAATGATATTGGTTATATAATGGCCTTAACAGGAAGTGCTGAAATTAATAAATATGCCATTAGTAAATTCTCTAGACAGTTTGGAGAAAACGGTGCGTTTAGATTATTAACCATCGATGAGCTGAAAGACGACGGCAATAACCCCAAAGAAGGTTTGTTTTCTCATTCGGACGATTATAACACCTTAACAAACGTAACCCGTAAATACCCAAGTATTCAAGAGATTGAATTGAAAGATCAGGCACATTACGAAAGCTTAATTGAGATTACCAATACAAATAAAGATATTATTCCTTTGTTTATAAAAGACGGCAAAGGCGAATTGCAGATTATCTGTTCAGACAATAAAAAGATGGCAATTGAAAGCCCAGATTGGTATTTAGTATACCTAGGGAAACCTTTTGATGTCGAAAATACAGAGACAGTGCAATAAAATGAAGTCATAAAAAAAGGCTCTATTTTTACAAATAGAGCCTTTTTTTTATAACTAAACCAGGTATTAATTAATCATTTAATTTTAGTACCGCCATAAATGCTTCCTGAGGGATTTCTACGTTACCCACTTGGCGCATACGTTTCTTTCCTTTTTTCTGCTTTTCTAATAACTTACGTTTACGAGAAATATCTCCACCATAACATTTTGCCGTTACATCTTTCCGTAGGGCTTTAATAGTTTCTCGAGAGATAATTTTAGCACCAATAGCAGCCTGAATAGGAATATCAAACTGTTGTCTCGGAATTAATTCTTTTAGCTTTTCACACATTTTCTTACCAATATGCTGTGCATTATCGGCGTGAATTAGTGCTGAAAGTGCATCTACAGATTGTGCGTTTAGTAAGATATCTACACGAACTAATTTAGAAATACGCATACCAATTGGAGAATAATCGAAAGAGGCATACCCTTTAGACACTGTTTTTAAACGGTCGTAAAAATCAAAT
Organism: Bizionia saleffrena; assembly: GCF_008086175.1. Lineage (GTDB taxonomy): Bacteria > Bacteroidota > Bacteroidia > Flavobacteriales > Flavobacteriaceae > Bizionia > Bizionia saleffrena. The sequence continues at coordinate 83,237 of NZ_VSKM01000007.1, read as the reverse complement.
ACAATTTCGGCAAGTGGCATATCGAACGATAATTCGACACGCTCGGTAGTTAAATACGTTTGATGAGTAATAACACCACGTTTTTCAATACATAACGACATTACGTTACCAACAAAGTCGGCTTTAGTAATAATGGATGCTTTAATATACGGTTCTTCAACACGATCTAATCCAGAAGGATCTGGTAAATCTGTGGGGTTGTTTACTATAATTGCAATGTCTGGATCTTTTCTAGTAAAGGCGTTGTAACTTACGTTAGGTACGGTTGTAATTACCGTCATATTAAACTCACGCTCTAAACGTTCTTGGATAATTTCCATATGCAACATTCCTAAGAATCCACAACGGAAACCAAAGCCTAAGGCGGCAGAACTTTCAGGAGTAAATACTAACGAGGCATCGTTAAGTTGTAGTTTCTCCATCGAGTTTCTTAACTCTTCATAATCTTCAGTATCTACAGGGAAAATACCAGCAAATACCATCGGTTTAACGTCTTCAAATCCTGCAATAGGATTTGTCGTTGGTGTTTTTGCATCGGTAATTGTATCACCAACTTTAACCTCTTTAGCGTCTTTAATTCCAGTAATAACATACCCTACATCGCCTGCTTTAATTTCTTTTCGAGGAAATTGTTTTAATTTTAGCGTGCCTACTTCATCTGCAAAATAATTTTTACCAGTAGCAATAAACTTAATGTTTTGACCCTTTTTAATGGATCCGTTAATCACTCTAAAATACGTTTCTACCCCTCTAAAAGGATTATACACAGAGTCGAAAATTAATGCCTGTAAAGGTTCGTCTGGATTTCCTTTTGGTGCTGGAATACGCGCGATAACTGCTTTTAAGATCGCCGCGATACCTAAGCCTGTTTTGGCACTCGCAGGAATGACATCGGAAGGGTCGCAACCTAATAAATCCACGATATCGTCTGTAACCTCTTCTGGATTGGCACTAGGTAAATCTATTTTATTTAAAACGGGAATTATTTCTAAATCGTTTTCTAAAGCTAAGTATAAATTCGAAATCGTTTGTGCTTGTATACTTTGGGCCGCATCGACAATTAATAAAGCCCCTTCGCAGGCCGCAATAGATCGCGATACTTCGTAAGAGAAATCAACATGGCCAGGTGTGTCAATAAGGTTTAAAATGTAATCTTCACCTTCATACGTGTATTCCATTTGTATCGCGTGCGATTTAATAGTAATACCACGTTCTCGCTCTAGATCCATACTATCTAAAAGCTGATCTTGTTTTTCACGATCGGTAACCGTTCCAGTAAAATCAAGTAATCGATCGGCAAGGGTACTTTTACCGTGATCAATATGAGCTATAATACAAAAATTTCTAATGTTCTTCATAATCTAAAATGTTCACTTTAACAGCGATTGTTGCAAATATAAAGTATTTATTGTGCTTTTCTTTACTTTCTTTATTCTATTGCATACTACTAATAATTACCGCGTTTCGGGTTATATAAGTTCTAAAACATTGGTATATTGCGGTTCAATAAAACAATAATTTTTGAAGCAATTAATAAAAATCGCTATTTTGTTTGCCTCGGTAAATGTCTTAGCCCAAGCAGATTTTAGTATCTCAGGAAAAATCGTAGATGCGCTTAACCAGCCAATAGCTTACGCCAATGTTATAGTAATGACAGCGGACTCCACACTCATTGCGGGAGTCAGTTCGACCGATAAAGGGGCGTTTAAACTCGTTAAATTGAAACAAGATACGTACGTCTTAAAAGTTTCGTTTTTAGGATTTAAAACCTATAAACAAGTGGTGGTCGTGTCGCAATCGCAAATTTTAGATACCGTTGTTTTAGAAGTAGATTCTGAAGCGCTTTCGGAAGTCGTGATTAACAATCGGAAACCCACACTAAAGAAAGAAGTGGATCGGTTGGTTTTTAATATTGAAAACACGTCTTTAAGCGAGGGTACGGTGTTAAGTGCTTTAAAAAGCACACCGGGTGTTTTAATTTTAGACAATTCTATTTCAGTAAAAAATGGTACGCCATCGGTGTATATTAATAATAAAAAAGTCCACTTATCCTCTACCGAAGTGGTTCAATTGTTAGAAAGCTCCACAGCCAATACTATTCAGAAAATTGAAGTCATAACAAATCCACCTGCAAAATACGATGCAGAAAGTGGTGCCGTTATAAACATTATAATGACTAAAAATTTGGTAACAGGCTATCGTGGTAAGGTGTTTACTAACTATACTCAAGGCGTTTACCCGCGTTATAATACAGGAATAAGTCAGTTTTACAAAAAGGATAATTTGGGTTTTAATGTGAACTATAGTTATACCGATTCTAAAAAAGACCGCTATAATCATGAAACCATAAATTATTATGACGATGGCGCTATAGATCAGGTTTGGAATACCCAATTAGATAGAGATGAATGGTCTAAAACACATAATATTAACTTTAATATAGATTATGCGATAGATGATAATAATGAATTAAACGTATCTTCCATCGTCTTATTAAATCCGGTGTACGATAATAGAGTGTTTAGTAACGCTGTAATTACAGATACTAATAACGACCCTCTTTACAATTATAATTCAGGCATTATATCAGACGGGGAAAAGGAAAACATCTCTTTAGATTTAGATTTTTTACATAAGTTTGATAACACAGCAACACTTAAGTTTAATGCGCATTATACCGATTACGATTATAACAGATCTCAAAACGTTCGGAGCAATTATTTTGATACTAACAATGTTTTTGGCCCTGGTTTACCCTACAATTTTCAGACGGCTTTTAATACAGATAATAGCCAAAAGACCAATATTTTTATCTCAAAATTAGATTTTAATTTACCAGTTTCTGAAACATCGACGTTTTCTTCTGGGGTGAAAATATCGAGTACTAAAACAGAGAGTAACGTGCATCAAATAAGCCTTAATCCAGAGGATAATACAGCGTTGCCGTCAAGCGCTTATTCCGATTTTTATAATTATGACGAGTCTATCGGTTCTGGTTATATCAATTTTGAGACTAGTTGGGATAACTGGAGTTTTTCAGGAGGATTGCGTGCCGAGCATACTATAAGCGAAGGCCATTCTATAACGTCTAACGCTATGGTGACTCAAGAGTATTTTGAGCTTTTTCCAACAGCTAATTTAAGTGTTGAAGCTTCAGAAAATCTAAGTTTATATTCTAATTTTAAACGCAGTTTAGAGCGCCCAAGCTACGAAACCTTAAATCCGTTTAATTTCTTTTTAAATGATAACACAATTGTCACCGGAAACCCAACGTTGCAACCCGCATTTACCAATCACTTTGTTGTAGGAACAACTGTTTCCGGAATATATACCTTTGAAGCGTATTACAAAAAAACAAAAGATAGTTTCTACGAGCTCCCTATTCAAAATAACACCGATAATATTATTGTTTACACACCAGTTAACATTGAGAATACCACGGAATATGGTTTCGATTTTGTAACCTATTTTAATGCGACTGAGCGCTGGTTTCTATATTTTGTAGCGTCAGTGTATAATATAAAGAACGAATCGGCCATTCAAAATAATGAAGTAAAGTTGGATCATTGGTCTACTTATGGCGCGTTAAACAACGATATTACTTTTTTAAAAGATAGAAGTTTAAATGCCAATCTTTCCTTTATTTTTGTTGGACGTAACTTACAGGGTTTTAGAATTTCGGAGAACATTTTAACGTCCGATTTATCCATTAAAAAAACCATTCTTAATAAAAAAGGAACCGTGTCTTTAGCGGTATCTGATATTTTTAATTTAAACGATTATGATGCGACCTTCAGGTTTAACAATCAAAACAATAGAAGCATTATAGAAGTGGATAATAGGTCTATTAAATTAGGTTTTAGTTATACTTTTGGTAATACCACACTAAACACAAATACGCGTATAAGAGAGCATAAAGAAAATGAGAGGTTAGAAAAGCAATAACTAAAGAACAGCGGGGTAGAAGTATCGCCTATTAATATACCGTACCACACTTCAGTTAAAATAACTACGATAAGCAACCGTTAGAATACTTTTATTCTAGCGGTTTTTTGTACCCCGCATAACAGACGACTTTAAAATGAAAACGACTTAACGACTGTAAATACTTAAAGGAAAGCGATTAATAGAAGTGATTTATAGCTTTAAGAAGACAATAATTGTACTGTGAATGATGCGTTTACATAAAAAGATGTAATTTTGCATAAAAAACAAACGACTTGGTAAAAATAGGTAACATAGAACTTCCTAACTTTCCATTGCTTTTAGCGCCGATGGAAGACGTTAGCGATCCGCCATTTAGAGCATTATGTAAAGAACAAGGCGCCGATGTGGTGTATACCGAATTTATTTCGAGTGAAGGGTTAATTCGTGATGCCGCAAAAAGTGTAATGAAATTAGATATCTATGAAAAAGAACGCCCGGTAGGGATTCAAATTTTTGGAGCTAATTTAGAAAGTATGCTTAAAACCATAGATATTGTAGAAAAATCGCAACCCGATATTATCGACATTAACTTTGGGTGTCCCGTAAAAAAAGTCGTGTCTAAAGGGGCAGGAGCAGGTATCTTAAAAGATGTCTGTTTAATGGAGCAACTCACAGCCGAAATGGTAAAGCGTACCAATATACCGATCACCGTAAAAACACGTTTGGGCTGGGATAACGATTCCATTCGCATCCTTGAGGTGGCCGAGCGTTTGCAAGATGTTGGCTGTAAAGCTATTTCTATTCACGGTAGAACGCGAGCACAAATGTATAAAGGCGAGGCCAATTGGGCACCCATTGCTGAGGTTAAAAACAACCCTAGAATGCATATTCCTGTTTTTGGAAATGGAGATGTTACCACACCAGAACTCGCCATGAAAATGCGGGACGAATACGGTTTAGATGGTTGTATGATTGGACGTGCAAGTATTGGAAATCCTTGGTTTTTTAATCAGGTAAAGCACTATTTTAATACCGGTGAGCACTTAGCACCAATTACCATAGCCGAACGTGTAGAGGCGGCAAAACGTCACTTACAGATGGCAATAGATTGGAAAGGTGAAACGCTGGGCGTACTAGAAACTAGAAGACATTATACCAATTATTTTAAAGGTATTCCACATTTTAAAGAATACCGTACTAAAATGGTGACTAGCGACGGTGCTAAAGACGTTTTTAATGCTTTAGATGACGTTTTAAGGGATTTTTCAGAGTACCAGTTTACAGTATAACATTTTTATATGATAAATCAGCTAAAACGGATATGGGCGGTTATTGGACCTCTTTTATTTATAGGTTTGGGTCTCTATATATTAGACACATCCCAGACTCTTGCAGGTAAAATTATTGGCTGGACTAGTATTATTTTCTGGTCCGCTTTATTTTACTTTTTAGTGTATAAACTAATAAGTGCTTCTAGAAACACTACGGTTGATAACTAAAACCTGAAGAGTTGCAGTTAAAAATCAGCTGGTACGTACTAGTTTTTTAGAAATACGAACCGATGCTATTTTTGAAGCCATAATACCTAAAACAGTAATCGTTACAAAAACAATAACGACGTTTTCTAACCGAATATCCACAGGGTAGGGAAGAATAGGTGTTAGCATAACTAAAGAGAAGTTGCTTTGTAATACAATTACTAAAAGACCAATACCTAAGCCAATAATACCACCAACCAACGTCATGAGTGTGCCTTGTAAAAAGAATATACGACGGATATCGCGCACCGTAGCGCCTAAATTAAATAAGGTGTTTAAGGTGGCTTTTTTATCTAAAATCATCATAATTATAGAGCCAATAACATTAAACAGTGCGATAATTAGCACTAGCGTAAAAATTAAATACACCACCAGATTTTCTGTGTTTAGCATTTTGTAAAGGGCATCGTTAAGTTGCGCTCTATTTTTAACACTAATTTTATCTCCTAAAATGTTTTGAATTTCAGCCTTTACAGTCTCCTCATCGGCATCGGGTTGTAGTTTGAATTCGAGACTGGAAATCTGATTTTTAGAATACCCTAATAATTCCCGAGCCAAATCAATTGAAGAAAAAATATAGCTATCGTTTAGTTTTTCATTGATAAAGAAAATACCCACGTTAACCGTTTGCACTTGCTTAAAAGCGTCTTTAGTAGACGTTATTTGTCCTTTTCCAGGTTTAGGTACAAAGAGCGACACCCGTTTGCCGTAATCTAAAACACCTAACGATAAATTATTAGCAATACCACTTCCCACCACAATTTGACTCGTTTTCTGAGTCACCCAACTGCCTTGAATTATATTAGAATCCACGTTATTTACACGGTTAAATTGCTCATCGACGCCTTTTAAATACGCAGGATAAGGTTTGCCGTCAAACGATGAAAATACGCGCTCTTCAATAACTCTAGAGTACGAAGCAATGCCTGTAATGGCTTGCAATTTCGTTTCTATAGTTTCGTTAAATATAAAAGATTTACCAATGGTAGTTTCAGCCTTTAGATCGGGATCAATAAGGCTCGTATATTCTAATGTAAAATTCTTTAACCCCGCAAAGCCGGACAATACAATAAATAATGATGCGGCACCTAAAACAATACCAACTAATGCTAATAGGGTAATAAAATTGATTGCATTATTACTGCTTTTAGAGCGTAAATACCGTTTGGCTATGTATAAAGAAAAATTCATAAATTATACGCGCATATCAAGACATTGAAGAGTTAAAACCATACGTTAAAATCGTTTACGATTTTTTTCTAGATCCTAAAGAATCGGGGTCATTTATGGGGTTGTCGGTTCTTTTTAAAGATTGCTCAATTTTATCAATATGCTCTAAAGAATCGTCGATATAAAACTCTAAATGTGGCACACGGCGCAATTGGTTTTTGGTGCGTTTCGCTAATTCGTGTTTTATAAACGGTTGGTTCGAGCGGATGCCCGTTACCAATTCTTTAGCTTTATCATTCGGGAATATGCTTAAATATACCTTAGCCGATAATAAATCTGCCGTTACTTTAACTTTAGAAACCGATATAATAACCCCACGCATACCACCTTGGGTTGCAGCGCCCTGAAGGATCTCTACTAAATCTTTTTGGATCACAGATCCTATTTTTTTTTGTCTTTGACTTTCTTCCATAGTGCAAAAATAGTTGATATTTAAAGATTATCTTACTTTTGAAAGTAAAATTCGTAACCTAAGCCAATTTAACCACAAAATGTTGTATTCTTATATTTGAGTTATTTTTTTTTCAGATAAAATATAATAATAAAGCATAGCTTTAGTTACGGTTTATAGTATAGTGAAATTTGGGCGAAAAAGACTAAAATATAGGCGCAATTTTGTGTTTAAATAGGGAGTTATATAAATATTGTAAAGAATGAAGAAAATTGAACATATCGGTATTGCCGTTAAGAATCTTAAGGAGTCTAACGCTTTATTCGGAAAACTATTCGGAGAACCGCATTATAAAGTTGAAACTGTTGAAAGTGAAGGTGTTAACACGTCTTTTTTTCAAGTCGGTGATAATAAAATTGAATTATTGGAAGCGTCAAAAGACGATAGCCCAATAGCCAAATTTATAGCACGTAAAGGCGAGGGGATTCATCATATTGCATTTGATGTGGCCGATATTGAAGCTGAAATAATACGACTAAAAGATGAGGGTTTTATTGTGTTAAACGACAGGCCGAAACGCGGAGCAGATAATAAATGGGTTGCTTTTTTACACCCAAAATCGTCTAACGGAGTGTTGATTGAATTGTGCCAAGAGATAAAAGAATAAAATAAAGGCCTACTATTTCTTGCTAGAAAAGAAAAGAAGTAGTAATATTGCACCCGATTTCGGTCCCATAGCTCAGTTGGTTAGAGCACCTGACTCATAATCAGGTGGTCCTTGGTTCGAGCCCAAGTGGGACCACTTTCTAGAATAAAAAAGACTTTAGTATTGTACTAAGGTCTTTTTTTATACCTTAATTTTAAAGGGCGAGAAGTCCATATAGAGTGCAGTCAAGAGGTTCTGAAGTAGTGTCACAGTAGCTGCAAATCTTATAGAGAAATCTGTTTTTGTTGCTTTTTTTCCGACGGTTTTCCGATTATTATGTTTGGCTCGAGGTTAATAATTTTTAAACAGAGTTTTAGAACAGCTCTTCACTCTCGTTCTAATCCTCTTTCCATTCAAATATAATAGCCGTACTCCATTGGGTATAAAAAACAATTTTATCAGCTTTAAATTTATCTGCAGTAATACAAAGAACTAAATCGGCATCATTTTGCCAATCCGTAAAAAACCATTTCCCTTCCATTGCTTGATGTTTCCAATCTGTTTTTAGTATTACCCAATCGGCATCAGAAGTATCTTCAGTAATGTAAATTACGAAATCCGCTTGCGATGCTTCATCTGTAATAAATACCTCCTGACTGTATACGGTTGGAACTAGAATCAACAAAAGAATCAAAAACAAATAATGACGCATAAGTTTAGTTTTATTAAATGTAGTAAAAACCCCAATCTTTATTCACTATCCCCAAACACTTTATAAACAATGAACGATAATTGATAACTTACGAATACTAAAACCACAACGATTACACTGTAGTGTCCTTTTACATCTGGCGTATAAAATAATAATAACATTCAAATAATTGAACGGTATGAGTAGTCTAGCCGTACTTATTTTAATGGCTACAAACGAATTTTCTTAAATAAGTTAAATATATTTCGGCATCTAAAGCTATGAGATATGCATTAGCTGGTACTGTAACATTCCGCGATTTTACAGCAACGCAATGCCACAAGTGGTGTGTCACGGTAATTTAAAAGAACACACTAAAGGACAACTGAGTATTTCATTAGATACTAAAAGGGGGTTTTTATACGGTCAAATTAAAGGCAATGGTTTTGGAGGTTTTCGTTGCAACAGCAAAAAACAAAAAGGGTTATGTATTGAGTGCTATAGCGGTAATTAATGAACATATTGCACCTCTATCTAAAACGGGAGTAATTACTATTGAAGAATTAAGATACTTCGCTACTTTACTAAAACGGTACGCTGTCTTAAGCATTTATAATAGTCTTTTCATCCACTTACGATATATTGAAGCGTTTATAAAAATAGACCGCGGGTACGTAATGCTAAAAAATTAAGAGAAGATACTTGTGTGGGTTATAAAGCGTCTGGAAGTCTTAGATGTTTTAGACCATCTGTATCGTTAATGCTACAACTATTATTAATGACGTCTTAAATTCTTACGGAATTTCGAAAAAGTAATTAAAAATTAGTTAAGTTTGGGTTTCCTTGAGGGTGTATAAAATCTCATAGATTTATATAAACAACCTTATTTACTAATTAAATAAACGAATTGTATCGGTAAATTGTTAAATAAAAACGAAATATTTATTTAATAGGTAGTTTTTTGTACATTTACAAACTAAATATGATACACATAAAAACATCAATAGCCCTAGTGTTCTTTGTGTTTATAACTTTTACAAGTTTCGCGCAAAATCCACCTCCTCCTCCTCCTCCCGGTCCGCCACCGCCACCAGGTTTGCCTATAGATACCGGTTTGGTTATACTATTGGTCGTTGCTATTGTATATGGTGTTTATAAGGTTATACTGTTTAAAAAGATTAGAAATGCTAAAACTTAATGTTTTAAGCTATTTAAACGGGAAACATATTTGCCAATCACATCAAATTCTAAGTTTACCACAGAGCCTTCTTTAAAGGTGTTAAAATTAGTATGCTCGAAAGTATAAGGAATTATGGCGACGCTAAATTCATCTTTTTTAGAATTGACCACGGTTAAGCTCACACCATTAACAGTGATCGATCCTTTTTCTATAGTTATATTGTTTAGAGTGCTGTCGTACTTAAAAGTAAACAACCAACTTCCAGAAGTTTCTATCACGCCAATACAAGTGGCAATTTGGTCTACATGTCCTTGAACAAGATGTCCATCTAGACGATCTCCCAATTTCATAGCGCGTTCTAAATTAACAGCATCGGTTAACTTTAAAGTACCAAGCGTTGTTTTTTCTAATGTTTCTTTAATTGCTGTAACCGTATAATTAGTATCAGAAATACTTACTACGGTTAAGCAAACACCGTTATGTGCTACACTCTGGTCTATTTTTAATTCGGAAGCAATACTGCTGTCAACAGTAATATGTAAATTCTGTAATTCGGTTTTTAGATCTGTAATCGTACCGATGGTCTCAATAATTCCGGTGAACATAGTTTTGAAAGTATTATTTAGTTAAATTTGCGAGTGTAAAATTACAAACAAAACTTATCAAATCTAATGAGGGAAGAAGAAAATATTATAGTGGGTATATCTATAGGTGACCTAAATGGTATAGGTTCTGAGGTTGTTTTAAAGATGTTCGAAGATCCTAGAATGTTAGAATTTTGTACACCAGTAATTTTTGCATCCATTAAAACAATGAGTTTTGTAAAAAACCATTTTAAATTAGAAACGCAGCTTCATAGCATAAATGCACTCGATCAAATAGCTCCAAATAAGTTAAATGTCTTAAACTGTTGGAAGGAAAATGTCTCTATACAATTTGGTAAAGAGGATTTAAAAATAGGAGAATATGCTATTAAATCACTGTCTGAAGCGACAGCAGCATTAAAAGATAAAACTATCGATGTGTTAGTAACAGCACCCATAAATAAACATAATATACAGTCTGATACCTTTAAATTTCCTGGCCATACCGATTATTTAAACCAAGAATTAGAAGGTAATAGCTTAATGTTTATGGTGACCGATACTTTAAGAGTGGGTTTATTAACCGACCACGTGCCGGTTAAAGATGTGGCCTCTCATATTACTGAAGAATTAATCACTAGTAAAATAGAAACCGTTTACCAATCGTTAATACAAGATTTTAAAATCAGTAAGCCAAAAATAGCCGTATTAGGTATTAATCCGCATACAGGAGACAATGGTGTTATTGGTAGTGAAGACGACACGGTAATGAGGCCAGCACTTCAAAAAATTAAAGAAAGCGGCAAGTTGGTGTTTGGCCCGTATGCTGCCGATAGCTTTTTTGGATCAAATAATTATAAAAGTTTCGATGCGGTAATAGCATCTTATCACGACCAAGGGTTAATTCCCTTTAAAACATTATCTTTTGGACAAGGAGTAAACTATACAGCGGGATTAAATAGAGTGCGTACATCGCCAGATCACGGCACGGCCTATGAGATTGCTGGAAAAGGTGTCGCCGATTTAGGATCGTTTGAAGAGGCTGTTTTTACCGCGATTACTATCTTTAAAAACAGAACCGAATACAATACATTAACCAAAAACTCGTTAGCTGTTTCTAAACGTAAGCGATTTAACCCAAAAAACTAGTTTAGGGATTAGTTTTAAATTTGTTAACGAAATAAAAAATGAAAGATATAAACAAAAAAATGTTTATAAGTCTGCTAGATTAATAAATAATTGTATATTTGCAGGCTCAAAATAGATGTGAAAATGAAGACATTGAAAGAGTTTACAATTCCATTTGTAGGTTTAAAAGAAGGAAGACATCATTTTGATTATGAAATTAAAAAAGAGTTCTTTGATAATTTTGAGTATGAAGACTTTAATAGTAGTGATTTAAAGATAGATGTAGGTTTTCAAAAGAAATCGACACTTTTAGAATTGCACTTTGAAGTAGCAGGAACAGTAAATATTAATTGTGACGTTACCAACGAGCCTTACGACCAAGAAATAGAGAACAGTTTAGATTTGGTAGTTAATTTTGGTGAAGAGTTTAACGACGAGAATATAGATATACTTATTCTACCTCACGGAGAATATGAAATTAATATTCAGCAATATATTTATGAATTAATTGTTTTGTCTCTGCCTTTAAAACGAATTCACCCAGGGGTTGAAGACGGAACGCTAGACTCAGACATACTTAATAAATTAGAAGAATTAAGTCCTAAAATAAAGGACATAAAGAAAGACCAAGAGGAGTCAGACCCTCGCTGGAATACATTAAAGCAACTATTAACGGATAAATAAAATAGAAAATGGCACATCCTAAGAGAAAAATCTCGAAAACAAGAAGAGATAAAAGAAGAACACATTACAAAGCAACTGCGCCACAAGTTGCGACTTGCCCAACTACAGGAGAGGCTCACTTATATCATAGAGCACACTGGTTTGAAGGTAAATTATACCACAGAGGTCAAGTTTTAATTGATAACTCAGTTTCTGAAGAAAATATGGCATAATTTACTATGCATGCATATAGAAAAACGCTCACTTGTGAGCGTTTTTTTTGTTATTAGCTTTCTTTTGGCGTTAAAAACAACTTTATTTGTGTAACATTGGCCTGAATTGATTAATTTTATTAAGATAGCGCCACTTTTAGACGATCTTGAACGCATTTGGTCAAATTAACTTAAAAAAGTATGAGTAAAATATCAGCAGCAATTACAGCTGTAGGCGCCTATGTGCCAGACTATGTGTTAACCAATAAAATTCTTGAAACATTGGTGGATACAAACGATGAATGGATTACTACGAGAACTGGAATTAAAGAACGTAGAATTCTAAAAGGCGAAGGATTAGGTACGTCCTATCTTGCTATTAAAGCCGCTCAAAACCTAATAGATAAAAAAGGAATAAACCCGGAAGATATCGACTTAGTAATAGTAGCAACAGCCACTCCAGATATGAAAGCCGCTTCTACAGCCGCTTATACGGCCTCCGAAATTGGAGCAGTTAATGCCTTTTCATACGATTTAGAAGCCGCATGTTCAAGCTTCCTTTTTGGGATGTCTACAGCATCAGCCTACATAGAATCTGGAAAATACAAAAGCGTTTTATTAATAGGAGCAGATAAAATGTCTTCTATGATTAATTACGAAGATAGAGCGACTTGTATTATTTTTGGTGATGGCGCAGGAGCCGTTTTATTCGAACCTAATCAAGAAGGTTTAGGTCTTCAAGACGAGTACTTAAGAAGCGACGGCGCTGGTAGAGATTTCTTACAAGCTACTTTCGGAGGATCGTCTTACCCGACAACGCCCGAAGCGTTAGAAAAAGGGCAACAATTTGTATTTCAAGAAGGAAAAACAGTCTTTAGAAATGCCGTATTTAATATGGCAGACGCAGCAGAAAAAATTCTAGCTAAAACAAAGTTAGCCAAGGAAGATATAGACTGGTTAGTGGTACATCAAGCTAATAAGCGTATTATTGATGCTACTGCAAATAGAATTGAAATAAGTCCTGAAAAGGTTATGACCAACATACAAAAGTATGGTAACACCACATCTGCAACATTACCATTACTTCTAAACGATTACGAATTACAACTTAAAAAAGGCGATAATTTAGTTTTTGCTGCCTTTGGAGGAGGATTTACTTGGGGTTCTATTTACTTAAAATGGGCTTACAATTCTTAACATAAACAAACTCAAGAAATTTAATAGCTAAATATTATGGATTTAAAAGATATTCAAAACTTAATCAAATTTGTTGCTAAATCTGGTGCAAGTGAAGTTAAATTAGAATTAGACGATGTTAAAATCACTATAAAAACAGGGTCTGATTCAGAAACAACAATAGTACAACAAGTTCCTATGTCTGCGCAAATGCCTCATATGCAAATGCCAAATGCACCACAACAGCAAGCAGCTCCAGCAGAAGCAGCTCCTGTAACACCATCGGAAGATTCTAAATATATTACTATAAAATCTCCAATTATTGGGACATTTTATAGAAAACCGTCGCCAGACAAACCTTTATTTGTTGAGGTAGGTCAAAATATTGCAGAGGGCGATGTGCTTTGTATTATTGAAGCGATGAAATTATTTAACGAAATCGAATCTGAAGTATCAGGTAAAGTTGTTAAGATATTAGTAGACGATTCTTCTCCAGTAGAATTTGATCAACCGTTATTTTTAGTAGATCCGTCATAACCATTTAAAAATTCCAATACAATATCCATAAATCCAAATCATTTTTTGGTATGAGATCTTGTCGTTAAAAACGATTGGAATTTGAAATTTTTAATATAAAACGTTATGTTTAAAAAAATACTAATTGCAAATAGAGGGGAAATAGCACTTCGTGTTATTAGAACTTGTAAAGAAATGGGGATTAAAACTGTAGCTGTTTATTCTACTGCAGATGCCGAAAGTTTACACGTTAAATTTGCAGATGAAGCTGTATGTATTGGGCCACCACCAAGTGCAGACTCTTATTTAAAAATGTCTAACATTATAGCCGCTGCCGAAATAACTAATGCAGATGCTATTCATCCAGGGTACGGATTTTTATCTGAAAACGCTAAGTTTTCGAAAATCTGTGAAGAGAACAATATTAAATTTATTGGTGCTTCATCTGAAATGATCGAGCGAATGGGAGACAAAGCCTCGGCCAAAACAACAATGTTAGAGGCTGGAGTACCTTGTGTGCCAGGAAGTGAAGGCATTATTAAAGATTTTAAAGAGTGTATTAAAATTGCCAAACAAACAGGCTACCCAATAATGCTTAAAGCTACTGCCGGTGGTGGTGGTAAAGGTATGCGTGCCGTTTGGAAAGAAGAAGAATTAAAAAATGCTTGGGATTCTGCGCGATACGAATCTAAAGCGGCCTTCGGAAACGACGATATGTATATCGAGAAACTGATTGAAGAGCCAAGACATATTGAAATACAGATTGTAGGCGATTCTACTGGAACAGCCTGCCATTTATCAGAACGTGATTGTTCTATTCAACGTCGTCATCAAAAGTTAACAGAAGAAGTGCCTTCTCCTTTTATGACCGATAAGCTTAGAAAAAAAATGGGTGATGCTGCGGTTAAGGCAGCAGAATACATTAAGTATGAAGGTGCTGGTACTGTAGAGTTTCTTGTAGATAAACACAGAAACTTCTACTTTATGGAAATGAATACCCGTATTCAAGTAGAACACCCCATTACAGAACAAGTTATTGACTTCGATTTAATTAGAGAGCAAATACTTGTAGCGGCAGGAGTGCCAATTTCTGGTAAAAACTATTTACCGCAATTACACTCTATAGAATGTCGTATTAATGCTGAAGATCCTTTTAATGATTTTAGACCGTCGCCAGGAAGAATTACAACATTACACGCTCCAGGAGGACACGGCGTTCGTTTAGACACACACGTTTACGCTGGATATTCTATTCCGCCAAACTACGACTCTATGATAGCGAAGTTAATTACAACAGCGCAAACTCGTGAAGAGGCTATCAATAAAATGAAACGCGCTTTAGACGAGTTCGTTATCGAAGGTATAAAAACAACCATTCCGTTCCATAGACAATTAATGGATCATCCTGATTATTTAGCTGGAAATTATACCACTAAATTTATGGAAGATTTTGTAATGGAAAAACCTAAAGAAGAAGAAGAGTAAAAACTAAAAAGCGACTTAATTTTAAGTCGCTTTTTTTTTTGCTTTAAACGCAACGAATATTAATTGGCGATTGAAAATTTTCTAGTAATACTATTTATTATTTGAGACACTTCAGTTACCTTAAAGGAAAGTTCTAAGTGATAGGTTGACGCTTCAAGTTTACTAATCTGAAGTTTTCCGTTCTTCACTTTATAGGCGCCCATTTGCCCTTTACAATAACACAATTTCACAAAAGTAACTTTAACATCTTGTAAGTTACTGTTTTCAAGGGTAACGTTTTCTAAAGTATTCTGTAATTCTATATAGACAAACTCTTGGTAGTTATCGTCTTCAGTATTTTCTATGTGGTTGCGCTTGTACTCAAAAGCCAAGAGCCTGTTTTCTCCGCCAAAAATTTAAGTGCAAGCGCTATCAATCTCATCAGTTACGGCCATTATTTATTGTCGCTATAAAATAGGGGGTAATTTAGCACACATTCAGGGAATTACGTGTAATGCTGTTCGCTTTTATTGTTATAATGACACAAAAAAAAGTGCTATCTATTAATTATGTTAAGTAATTTAACTTTTTTGACTTTGTACTCGGTGAATTACAAAGTATATTTAGGGCTTATTAATATAATTTAAAGTAAATCATGAAAAAAAAATTACATTATGTTCTATCGATAACAATGCTCCTGTTTTGTTTTTCGGTATTTGGTCAGAATAATCACTTTAAAAAAGTGGCTGATTCCAAGCAACAAATTAGCATAGCGAAAGGAACTACGTATTCTTTTGATATTGATCAATTAATGGGAGATTTAACTAAGGCACAAAAAAGAGGGATTTCTAATGAACAATCTAATAATGTAGTTCTTGAATTACCAAATCTTAAAGGTGAATTAGAGAGTTATTTAATTCAGGAAGCTTCAGTTATGGCTCCAGAATTACAAGCGCAATATCCACAAATTAGATCTTACGTTGGATATGGAATTGATTCACCAAGTTCTTATTTAAGATTCAGTGTATCTCCTTACAAGGGTATGTCAGGTATTATTCTTTCAGGAAACGAAGGAAATACAATGGTTATAGAACCTGGTAAGACTAATGTATCAACAATCGCAATTAGCAAAAAAGATAATTTCAATAGTAAAAGTCAACAATTTGAATGTACAACTCCTGATGTATTATCAAAAAATATTGAAGATGTCGCTCAAAACGCAAACAGTTCAGCTGACGGTACATTACACACCTTCGATTTAGCGATGTCTGTAACTGGAGAATATTCTACATTTCATGGGGGTACTTTACCATTAGTAAATGCAGCCATTGTGAGCACAATGACTACGGTTAATGCAGTTTTCGAGAATGATTTTAATGTTACAATGGTATTGGTTGCAAATAATGATGCCGTAGTATACTTAGACCCTTCAGCACAACCTTATAGCAGCACTGCAGATGCAGGATATAATAGTACCTTACAATCTACTTTAGATACAAATATAGGTAACCTTAATTATGATATAGGACACTTAATGGCAGGTATTGGAAACAATGGTAATGCAGGGTGTATTGGTTGTATCTGTATTGCTGGTTCAAAAGGAAGTGCTTATACAACAAGTACAAATCCTTCGGGAGTAAGTTTTGATATTGATTATGTAGCGCATGAAATGGGTCATCAATTTGGTGGACGTCACACGTTTACTTTTCAGTCAGAGGGAAATGGAATTGCTCAAATGGAACCAGGTAGTGGATCTACAATAATGGGTTATGCTGGTATTACTGGTGCAACCGATGTTCAGTCTAACTCAGATCCTTATTTTCATGCTATATCAATTCAACAAGTAACATCGCATGTAGCAACTAGAACTTGCGATATTGAAACAGCTACAGGTAACAGTGTACCAACAGCTAATGCAGGTGCCGATTTATTGTTGCCTATAGGTACGCCTTTTAGATTAACGGGTACGGCTACAGATCCAGACACTGGGGATGCGCTTACTTATTGTTGGGAACAATACGATGAAAATAATGCGGCTACGGCTTATCCAGATCCAACAGCGACTAATAGTAATGAGCCTTTGTTTAGATCCTATTTACCAACAGACAATACAACAAGAACATTTCCGAAGTTGTCGGACTTGGTTTCATTAGGTTTTAATGGAGGTCAATGGGAAAAAGTTCCTACAGTAGCAAGAACAGCAGATTTTAGACTAACAGTTAGAGATAATAAGCCAGGTGGTGCTGCTAATGATTTTGATAATATGGTTGTAACGTGGAGTAATGCTGCGGGACCATTTATTGTAACGTCTCAAGACACAGCTGGAATTAGCTGGTCAACAGGAGATACAGAAACAATTACTTGGGATGTTGCTAATACAACAGGAGCAGGAATAAACGTCTCTAATGTAAATATTTTATTATCTATAGACGGAGGTCTTACTTTTGATACTGTTTTAGCATCTAACGTAGCCAATAATGGTTCTTACGATGTTACAGCACCAAGTGCAGTGGCTCCTTTTTGCCGTATTATGGTAGAAGCTGTGGGGAATGCGTTCTTTAACATAAACCAGAAAAACTTTTCTTTAAACAGTACGGTTACAGAAACGTGTAACCTATACGAATCAGGACCTTTAGGTACTGCTATTCCAGACGGTGTAGCAACAGGTAGCGGACAAGGTCAAGCAGTAGGTAATGTAATTAACGTACCTGAAGCTTCTATTATTGGTACTGATACTACAATTAAAGTTAACGTAGATATTACACACCCTGAATTAAGTGATATGGTGGTGCAACTTCAACACCCAGACGGTACATTTATAGCTCTTTGGGGATTTGAATGTGTAGGGAGCTCTAATTTTGATATTACTTTTGCAGTAGGTTCACCACCGGTTGTTTGTGGTGATAATATTACGGGTACTTTTTCTTCTTCTGGAGATTTATCAAACTTTGACGGACTTAGTGCTGCTGGGGATTGGACACTTATTATGGCCGATTTTGAAGTGGGTAATACAGGTACTTTTAACGACTGGTCTATAGAATTCTGTACTACAACTTTAGGTACAGACGACTACACATTAGAAAATAATTTTGCAATCTATCCAAACCCTAATAACGGTGAGTTTAATGTGAAGTTTAACGCAACGTCTAGTAACGTATCTTTAGAGTTATTCGATATTAGAGGGCGTTCAGTTTATACTCAAGGATTTAACAATTCTGGAGCATTCAACGAAACTATTAACGTAGGGAATGTACAGTCTGGAATGTATTTATTAAATGTAAATGACGGTTCTAGAACCTTTACTAAAAAGATTATTGTAGAGTAATTTCTATTTCTTTGTAATACAGTTAAAACTCCGAAAGCAATTTCGGAGTTTTTTTATGCCCTAATTTTAAAAAATAATACCTTAAATTAGTGCTATGAATCTATCCTATTGGGAACGACAAAGCTGGCTATCCAACATCGATTTTACAATTATTGGAAGCGGTATCGTGGGGTTAACCTGCGCGTTACATTTAAAAAGTAAGTATCCAAAAGCGACTATTTTAATTGTAGAACAAGGTGTAATGCCGCAAGGCGCTAGTACCAAAAATGCAGGCTTTGCTTGTTTTGGTAGTTTAAGCGAAATATTAGACGATTTAAAGCACCATAGTGAAGAGGAAGTTGTAGCACTCATTACACAGCGTGTTGAAGGTTTAAAACTATTAAAACACACGTTAGGAGAGCAAGCCATTGGGTACAAACATTACGGTGGCTACGAGCTGTTTACGCACAATGAAACTAATACTTACGAAACGTGTTTACAGAAAAAAGAAAGCATTAATTCTTTATTAAAACCCCTCTTTAATGCCCCCGTGTTTTCTGTAAAGAACAATAGCTTCGGATTTGAAAATATTAAAAATCACTATGTATTTAATGCTTTTGAAGGTCAGTTGAATACCGGGAAATTAATGACAACATTACTACATAAAGTACAGGCTTCTGGCATAAAAATTTTAAATAGTGTTACGGTTGAAGTAATAAGCGATTGCGGAAATAAGGTAAGCCTAAAAACCAATAGTTTCGAGTTTTCATCGCAAAAAGTATGTATTGCCACAAACGGATTTGCGTCAAAAATTCTTCAAACCGATGTCGTAAAACCAGCAAGAGCACAAGTGTTAATTACTAAACCCATAGCAAATTTGCCTTTTAAGGGCACGTTTCATATAGATAAAGGCTATTACTATTTTAGAACCATAAACGATCGCGTGTTGTTTGGCGGCGGCAGACATTTAGATTTTAAAACAGAAGAAACGACCCGATTCGGACAAACACCTTTAATCCAAAACACCTTAGATAGCCTATTAAAAAGAGTTATTTTACCCACAACAGCTTTTGAAATTGATATGCGTTGGAGTGGAATAATGGGCGTGGGAAATAAGAAAAAACCACTATTAAAACAAGTGAGTAATAACGTATATTGCGGCGTAAGATTAGGCGGAATGGGAATAGCTATTGGTAGTTTAATTGGTAAACAGTTAGCAGAATTAACAACATAATGAAACGCATATTTCGATTTTTTCTTAAGCTTATTTTTTGGTGTTTTGTAGTGTCCATCGCCAGTGTTGTTTTGTACAAATTTGTGCCTGTGCCTGCAACGCCTTTAATGGTTATTCGATATTTCGAAAACGAGGAGACTAACAGAACGTTGTGGAAACACGACTGGGTGCCTATGGAAGCCATATCCAAAAAGTTACAATTAGCGGTAATTTGTAGTGAAGACCAAAATTTTTTAAACCATAATGGTTTCGATATCAAAGCGATTGGAAAAGCCTTCGAGCGCAATCAAAAAGGAAAACAGAGTAGAGGCGCTAGTTCTATAAGTCAGCAAACGGCAAAAAACGTTTTTCTTTGGCCACAACGAACTTGGGTGCGTAAAGGTTTCGAAGTCTATTTCACCTTTTTAATAGAGATTATTTGGAGTAAAGAACGCATTCTAGAAGTGTATTTAAACAGTATAGAAATGGGGGATGGCATTTATGGTGCAGAAGCCGCCGCCAACTATTGGTTTAAAAAATCGGCTGCTAAATTAACGACGTATGAAGCTGCTGCTATAGCTTCCATTTTACCAAGTCCGTTACGCTATCGTGCACATCCGGCATCGACTTACATTCAAGGACGAAAAAATTGGATTGTTAAACAAATGGGCTATTTTGGACGGCTTGAATTTAAAACTGACAATGAATCAAAATAAAGAGTCTAAACAAGCGCTTTATAACTTATGTGCCGCGTTTATTGAAGCAAAACGACAAACCATTCAACATACCATCTTCGAAATTCAGCAGTCATTAACCTCGGAAACTAAAAGTAGTGCTGGCGATAAACACGAAACGGGCAGAGCGATGCTTCAAATAGAACGTGAAAAAGCAGGGCAGCAGTTGGCTGAAATTCAAAAACTACAAGAGCACCTTTCAAAAATGGATTCAAAAATCATAGGTGCTACGATTCGGTTAGGAAGTATGGTTATTACAACGAATGTTAATTACTACATCGCCATTAGTGCGGGACGTTTAGAATGGAATAACACGGTGTTTTACGCTATTTCTCCAAGTACGCCTATGGGACAATTATTAATGGGTAAAACAGTGGGAGATAGTATTGTGTTTAGGGATATAAAAAGTACTATTATTCAGGTTTTGTAATCTGTAAACACACAGACTCGCCAATGGTTATGGATGAAGGATGCTCGAAAAGCACACTGTTTCCGTTTATATCGGCGCGGTGTAAATAATAAGCACCTTTAAAATAGCTGTTAGTAATTATAGCTTTGAGAGGAGAATGGGCAACAACGTGCAATTGATGCGCGTAAATAAAGGTTTCGTTTATAACACTAAACTCACTAAAAAAGGAAGCTATTAAAGCGGTTTCTGGTGCTTTGTAAAGGTTTTCAGGGGTGTTATCGGCAATAATTTTAGCGTGGTCTAAAACCAAAATTCTATCGGCAAAACCTAAAACATCTTCTTTGTCGTGCGTCGCCACAATACAGGTGATATTTTGCTTCTTTAAGTATTCAAAAACATTGCGTCTTAGCGATTGTTTCTTAAAATTATCGATATGACTAAATGGCTCGTCTAATAGTATAATTTCGGGTGCTTTGGCTAACGCTCGCGCTAAAGCCACTCGCTGTTTTTGTCCGCCACTTAATAATTTTACTTTTGTTTTGGCAAACGCAGTTAATTCTACAACTTCTAAAAGCGCTGCGGTACGTTCTTTTTTTTCATCGGGAAAAAAATTAGACAAGAATTTCCCTATATTTTCTTCAACCGAAATAAAGGGCATTAGTTCGAATTCTTGAGCGACATATTTCATAAAATCAGTACCAACTACTAAATTGTATTTTGGTCCGAGGATCGCTTCATTGTTCCAAGATAAATTCCCACTATCTAAATCGTACTCTCCGTAAATGAGCTTTAAAAGGGTGCTTTTTCCAGAGCCACTTTCTCCAATAACAGCAATATAATCGCCTGCCTGCGCCGAAAAAGATATGTCTTTTAAGATGGGGTTTGTGGTATAGCCAAATGAAAGATGTTGTACTTGAAGCATTGTCTCAATTTAAGTGTAAAAATAAGAATAAAAAAACCGCTTGAAAACAAGCGGTTTGGTAATTTATAAAAAAGAAAACTTAACTTT
Source organism: Bizionia saleffrena (assembly GCF_008086175.1). GTDB lineage: Bacteria > Bacteroidota > Bacteroidia > Flavobacteriales > Flavobacteriaceae > Bizionia > Bizionia saleffrena. The sequence goes on along the minus strand of NZ_VSKM01000007.1, from coordinate 61,222 downwards.
TTGTATTTTCTTGATGTGTACTCGGTAACGTTTCGTAACCCATATTAAAAAGGGTAAAGCCGTAAATATCTGCCCATTCTTCGATTTGCATATCTACTGGTTTTCCTGCCCCATGACCTGCGTTAACATCAATTCTAATTAATCTCGGATTGCTTCCAAATTGTTTCGCTTGTAATTCGGCAGCGAATTTAAAACTATGTGCAGGTACCACACGATCATCGTGATCGCCTGTTAACACCATAGTGGCTGGGTATTCTACGTTTTCTTTAACGTTATGTACTGGAGAGTATGCCAATAAATATGCGAACATTTCTTTACTATCTTCAGCTGTTCCATAATCGTAAGCCCAACCGGCCCCTGAAGTAAACGTATGGTAGCGTAACATATCCAACACGCCAACACCTGGTAGCGCTACGGCCATTAAGTCTGGTCGTTGCGTCATTGTAGCGCCAACCAATAAACCACCATTAGAGCGGCCTGAGATCGCTAAGCGTTTAGAGGTTGTGTATTTTTTATCGATTAGGTATTCCGCGGCAGCGATAAAATCGTCAAATACATTTTGCTTTTGCATTTTCGTTCCCGATTTGTGCCATTCTTTACCATATTCACCACCACCACGTAAATTAGCAACGGCATACACGCCACCTTGCTCTAACCAAACGGCATTTGTAATGCTAAAACTAGGTTGTACGCTTATGTTGAAACCACCATAGCCGTATAGCATTGTTGGGTTGGTTCCGTCCAATTTAAGACCTTTTTTGTAGGTAATAATCATTGGAATTTTCGTGCCATCTTTAGAGGTGTAAAACACTTGTTTAGACTCGAAGTCTTCACTTTTAAAATCTATGGATGGTTTCCAGTAGTTTACAGATTCTCCAGTCTCCACGTTATATTTATAAATACTTCCTGGCGTATTGTAATTTGTAAAGGAATAGTACAATTCTGTCTCTTCTTTGTCTCCTCCAATAGATCCCACAGTACCAATGCCTGGTAAATCTACCTCACGAATTAACTTACCATCGTAATCGTATTGCGTTACTTTTGATACGGCATCTACCATATATTCGGCAAAGAAATTATGGCCTCCTTTAGAGATGGATAGTACGTTTTTAGTTTCAGGAATAAAATCTTTCCAGTTTTCTGCTGAAGGATTTGAAGCGTCCACAGTCACAATTTTTCCGTTTGAAGCGTTTAAATTAGTGTATAAGTACAGTGTGCTACCCACGTTTTCAACTAAGCGCGTATCAGAATCTGTGTTATTAATAATGGGCACTAAAGGCGCATCGAGCTTACTTAAATCTTTTATAAAAAGTTTGTTTCCGGAGGTGGAAACAGCAGCCGATAACACTACGTATTTCTGATCTTTAGTCACTGAGGCCGTAATATAACGGTGTTTTTCTTCAGGTGTTGCACCGTAAACAATAACATCCTCTTTTTGGGCTGTTCCTAATTTATGGTAATACACCTTGTGCTGATCTGTTTTAGCAGTCAACTCGCTTCCTTTTGGTTTGTCGTAACTAGAATAGTAAAAGCCGTCGTTTCCTTTCCACGACACACCACTAAATTTCACGTCTTGAAGAGTGTCTTCGATAACTTCTTTAGTTTCTGTTTTAATAACGATTACTTTGCGCCAATCGCTACCACCTTCAGAAATAGAATATGCGGCAAGGGTACCATCTTCAGTAAAACTTAATCCTGCTAAAGAGGTTGTGCCATCTTTAGAAAACGTGTTAGGGTCTAAAAACACGTCCTCTTTATCGCCGTCTTTTTTGTAGACTACATAATGGTTTTGTATACCATCATTTTTATAGAAATAAGTATTTTTGCCTTCTTTAAAAGGCGCGCCTACTTTTTCGTAATCCCAAAGTGTTTCTAAGCGGTTTTTTAAGTCTGCACGATACGGAATATTATCTAAATAGCCATAAGTTGTTTCGTTTTGTTGTGTTACCCATTCACCAGTTTCGGCACTTATGTCATCTTCCAACCAACGGTATGGATCTTTTATTTCAGTTCCAAAATAGTTAGATACCGTATCTACTTTTTTGGTTTCCGGGTAGTTAACCGTGATTTCTTTTTTTTCTTCTTGCTGTTCGTTTTTACAAGACATAAGCATTGAAAGGGTTAATAAGCAAAGCGCTAATTTTTTCATTATACGATGTGTTTATAGAGTGATCTCAAAAATAATGAAAAAAGGGCTTGTTTTAGATAAACAAACCCTTTTTTAATAGTATAGTTATATCGTTTTCACGAATTATAGTTTTAAAAGACAGCAATCTGTCCGAGATTGAAGTTACACCAGATTATTTTCAACTAAATACTCTGCGATTTGCACCGTATTGGTTGCCGCACCTTTGCGTAAATTGTCACTTACCACCCAAAGGTTTAATGTGTTAGGTTGCGAACCGTCGCGTCTTATTCTACCCACAAACACATCGTTTTTACCATTCGCGTAAATAGGCATTGGATACACATTTACATCGGGATTATCTTGTACAATAATCCCGGGAGTGGCGTGTAATAACTTTCTAACTTCAGAAATATCAAAGTCATTTTCGAACGCAACATTTACCGCTTCACTATGTCCTCCAGAAGTTGGAATGCGCACTGCTGTTGCGGTAACGGCAATTGTTTTATCGTCTAGAATTTTTTGTGTTTCACGAATCAGTTTCATTTCTTCTTTCGTGTAACCGTTATCTTCAAAATCATCGCAATGTGGAATAGCATTTTTGTGTATTGGATAAGGATACGCCATTTCTCCTTTAATACCTGCCAATTCGTTTTCTAATTGTTTAACCGCCTTAACACCTGTTCCAGAAATAGATTGGTACGTCGATACTACAATGCGTTTAATTTTATATTTTTTATGAAGCGGCGCCAATGCCATCACCATTTGAATAGTTGAGCAATTAGGATTCGCTATAATTTTATCGGTTTTCGTTAAGGTTGTGGCATTAATTTCGGGAACAATTAATTTTTTTGAAGCGTCCATTCTCCAAGCTGAAGAATTATCGATTACCGTTGTGCCGACGTCGGCAAATTTTGGAGCCCATTCTAAAGAGGTGTCTCCGCCTGCCGAAAATAAAGCAATATCTGGTTGCATAGCCACCGCATCTGCCAAACTAACAATAGTGTATGTTCTACCTTTAAAATCGACTGTTTTTCCAACGGACTTTTGTGAGGCCACAGGAATAAATTCTGTGATTTTAAATTGGCGCTCGTCTAGAACTTTACGCATAACTTCTCCAACCATTCCGGTTACTCCAACAACTGCTAATTTCATTTTTTTATAACATTTAATCTTACAAACTTATGCTATTTACAACTCTTGTTATTTATAAAAGTTCTAATTTTTTCATAAAAGGAAAGCCGCTCTAACAAATAAAGCGGCTTAGGGTAATAACTCTTTTTAAATTACTTTTTTAAAGCATCTCTAATTTCTTTCAAAATGTCTAATTCTGTAGGGCCTTTAGGCGCTGCAGGCGCTGGTGGTGTTTTTGTTTTATTGTAAGCTTTTACTATAAGGAACAATACAAAACCAACAATGATTAAATTAATAATGGTGTTAATCCATTGTCCGTACATAATAGCATTTTCTGCTTTTATAACCGTTCCATCGGCAGCAAATATGGCTTGGTCGAGAACGATTTTCATATCTGCAAAATCTAAACCACTAGCAAAGTGACCAATTATTGGCATCATAATATCAGAAACAAAACCTTTCACAACGAGCCCCATTGCGCCAGCTAATAAAACGGCAACCGCCAAATCAATGACATTTCCAGTCATTATAAATTTCTTAAATTCTTTAAACATAAGTGGTGTTTTAAGTTAGTTATTGAATAAACAACTAACAAAGTAGTTAATTTTTTGATGAAAAAACGAAAAGATTAACCTATAAACTGAATTTATCTATAAAACACGCGTTTTACACGTTGAGAGATGGCTGTTAATATTTCGTAAGAAATAGATGAGATGGTTTCCGAAAATTGTTCGGCCGTATGTTGGGCTCCAAAAACGATAACTTCGTCGCCTTCGTTACATTTAATAGTAGTTACATCTACCATTATCATATCCATACACACATTGCCTAAAATAGGTGCCTTTTGGTTATTTATAATAACGTAGCCTTTTCTATTGCCATAAGCTCTCGCAATGCCATCGGCATGACCAATAGGTAAAGTTGCCGTTCGCAACGTTTCGGTGGCTTTTAATGCCCGGTTATAACCTAAACTATCGCCACTTTTTAAGGTGTGTATTTGCGAAATGATCGTTTTTAATGTCGCAATGGGCTTTAAATAACTATTGAATTTTGGGTCGTTACCATAACCATACAAGCCTATACCACTTCTTACCATATCAAAATGGGCATTTGGGTAATTTAAGATTCCCGAAGTATTACACTGGTGCAACAACGGTGTATAGCCTAAGCCGTTAACCATTGTAGATGCGATGCTTATAAACTGCTCAATTTGTTGTAATGTGAATGCGCTTTCCTTTAAGTCTTCACTGGCTGCCAAATGAGAAAATAAGGAAGTGACGTTAATGGCTCTTTTGTCTTGTATTATTGAAAGTACATTGGGTATATCAGCTTCAGCAAAACCCAGCCTATTTAATCCCGTATTAAACTTTAAATGTATGGGATAATTAGATTGTTTTTTGTCTTCAGCAACAGCTATAAACGCTTGTAAAACACGCGTGGAATACAGGCTCGGTTCTAGGCAATGTTCTATAATCGTTTCGAAAGATTCTGGCAATGGGTGCAACACCAAAATAGGGGTAGTTATACCCGCTTCACGCAATACAACACCTTCGCTAACATAAGCAACAGCAAAGTAGTCAACGTGTAATTCTTCAAGATACTTAGCTATTTCAACACTATCGCTTCCATAAGCAAATGCTTTTACTACCGCAAGAAATTTAGTATTGGGTTGTAAGCGCGATTTCAAAAACGCAACATTATGTTTTAAAGCTTTTAAATCTATTTCTAAAACGGTTCCTTGTGCTTTAGACATCAAGTTTGTTTTGTTTTATTTCTTCGACAGCAGTTACTTTTAAGGCCTTTAATTTCTCACGTTCCATAGCTTTATAGTAAGCGGCACGACTTAAAGGCTCATACTCTTCGGTTTCTCCTATTAAAACTAAGGCTTCACTGCTTGCTTTACGATGGCTAAATTGTGCTAAATTCCCTGTTTTTGTACAAACAGCATGCACTTTAGTAACGTATTCGGCAGTCGCCATTAAGTTAGGCATTGGCCCAAAGGGGTTGCCTTTAAAATCCATATCTAAACCAGCCACAATAACACGAATGCCTTTATTGGCTAGATCGTTACAGACACGTACAATTTCGTCATCAAAAAACTGAGCCTCGTCAATACCAACCACATCACAGCCATCGGCTAGAATAGGAATGTTTGCGGCCGCAGGAACAGGTGTAGACCGTATTTGGTTAGCGTCGTGCGATACGACCAGATCTTCATCGTAGCGAACATCGACGGTAGGTTTAAAAATTTCCACACGTTGTTTTGCAAATTGGGCGCGTTTTAGTCTGCGGATAAGTTCTTCGGTTTTACCAGAAAACATAGATCCACAAATAACTTCTATCCAACCAAATTGTTCTTTTTGATTTACTGTATTTTCGAGAAACATTTTGTAATTTTAACTCAAGAACGAAATGAATTTTCGTTCTCTATAAAGGTGGCTCAAATTTATTAAAAATCAAAAGCCTAAATTGCATTAAATTCAAAAATTATAAAATTTTTAATTATGAAGAAGAAGTTGGAATCAGAATTAATAAGCATTGCGCACAGGATTCTAAAGTTAAAAGGAAAAGAAGACATAGATAGATTACATAAAGAAGTCGCAGAATTATACGAAAAACTAACGGTTTTAAAATTTGCACAACATAATTTTGAAGACACGCTGCCAACCATTGGTAACGATTCGTCGTTTTTTGATATGTTAGATGTGGCGTTTAATAATAAGGTAAGTGATAATATTGAAGTTGAAAACCGAACCTATATTAACTTAGATGAGAATGAAGATGATGGGATTATGGAGCCTGTAATGGAGAAAATTAAAGATATGGTAGCCCAAATGCCGGAAGAATCTCAAGAAGTTGATGATCTTGTGGACTCCGTAAACAAGCAAATGAAACAGCATGAAACCGATTTTGATGATATTACGGCCGACTTTAATACCATGCCTATTTTCGATAAAGTAACGGGAACATCTCTTAGTGATGAAAAAAAATCGCTAAATGATAAATTAAAAGACAAGGCCTTTTCTATAGGATTGAATGATAAACTCGCTTTTATCAAACACTTATTTGAGGGTGAAAGTGACGATTATCTTCGCGTCATTTCTCAATTAAACACCGTTGGATCTTACTCTGAAGCCTCAGCATTTATTATTGACGTGGTTAAACCAGATTATAATCATTGGACAGGAAAAGAAGAGTACGAAACGCGCTTTATGGAAATTGTTGAAGCGAAATTTAATTAAGTTAATTCCAGTTTAAAAATTAGTAATTAAGATAGACCCAACCAATTAAAGGCTTTTGTAAAGATTTAATGTGAAGTACGTAATAATAGGTGCCCACAGGTAAAAGACTATTTGATTTTGGGAATCCTTTATTAGGAATACCATTCCATTGATTTTTATAATTGACCGCCTCATAAACAAGTGTTCCATATCTGTTATATATTTTAAGTGTATTGTTGGTGTAATCTTCAATACACTTTATTGTAAAGGTATCGTTTCGCTGGTCAGCATTAGGAGAAAACCCTTGCGAAATACTTAAACAATCATCTACCAAAACAGCTGTCGAATCTTCATTATTGGCACTATCATTATCTGTTTCATTAAGATCTATTAAAATAGCTGTATTTAAAAGGTTAATAGAAGATACTACCGTGGCATATACTGTTAATGTTTCTGTGCTATTGGCATTTAAAGTCTCTATAAGCCAAAGGGAGTTTTCTATACTATAAGTACCATTAGTTGTCGTATGCGAATTATAACTATAGCCTTCAGGGAGTTCTTCTAGTACGGAAATAGAATGTGCTGCTGTAGTGCCTATATTAGTCACTGTAATTGTAAATTCTACGGTGTCGCCAATAGAAGCTTCAGCTGGGGTTACCGATTTTGAGATCTCAATATCGACATCTGTAGGGTCTTCAATAACAGTTAAAGTTGCACTAGCTTGCGAGGAATCAATGTTGTTTTGATTAGAGAAATTAGCAGTATTATTTAAATAAAGACCAGGCGTCTGTGAGGTCACCGGAATAGCAAACGTACAATGCGATACCCCTTCCGGAAACGTTAAGTTTGTTACGCTAAAGGCTGTTTCTTCTGGGTTTACAGAAAATGTTGCCGTACAACCATTATCTTCAATCCAATTTGCAGTGCCGTTAATTACAATGCCATTTGGTAGATTATCTGTGAATGAAATAGCACTTTGAGCAGGGTTACCAGAAATATTAGTGACAGTAAATTCTAAAACACTTTGTTCGCCAACAATAATACTATCTGGTATAAAAACTTTTGTTACTGTTGGTGCAATAACTTGAATATTGCTAATAGAAATGTTTGTTTCTGGTGTCAACTCTTCATTATCACTAGGGTTTGGGATGGCTTCTGCGATGTTTGTAAAGGCACCTCCAAAATTAGGGGCTTGGGTTGGTATTATAAGTTGTATGGTCGACCCCGTATCCATACTCGTTATGAGGCCGCTAACCGTCGTGCCATTTACAGTCATATTTTGGGTACAAGTGGCATTCCCGTTTGTAACGGTACACGTTGGTGTGCCGGTTATTGTGAATTCTGAACCCAGTACACTTGTAAAATCAATATTGATAGCATTAGAACTTGTGCTGCTAGTAGTAATATCTACAATCCAATTAAAGTTTTGGTTTACACCAACGGTAGTAAATTGCGGATAAGTTTGAACTATTAAATCCACACACGGCGCGAAATAGGTGGTTGCAATGGCGAGGTTATTAGACATATTATTGTCGGGTTCGGCATTTACATTAGCAATAGAAGCGGCATTTGTAACAGCAATGGCGTTATTTGAGCATTCAGGTTCCCAGTGAACGACCACGCTAAAAGTAACCGAGCTTTGAGCTGGTAATATATAATTGTCTTCTGCACCAATAGACCAAAACACATCTTCAATTCCCTCTTCTGGTTCGCCATCTAAAAGTACATTAATATTCGCATTAGTAACTGTAATACATGAGGCGTTTCCAGTGGTTGCAATACAGTCTACAGAAAGTAACGATGCTGAAGCTAAAGCGTTTGCGCCTTGCGGCATAAAATCTCTTATAGTTACAGGAGTATCTTCAGCACTGGTGTTAAAGGCTGTAATGGTATACGTTACAGGCCCCCAGCCTGTGGTGTTTAGCGCATCTTCTCCTTGAGGTAATGCTGGGCTTATTTGTGTTTTCGTAATGGCTAAATCAATAAAATCTTCTGGCTCGCAAGCATCAATTCCGGGAAGAATGACGTAGTCACTTTCATAATTATTATCTAAGTTACTGTCAGTTATTTCATTCGACACTATATTTATAGCACTTCTAATATGGCCTTCAGAATTATTTGGCGGTGATACAACACACGAATTAGGCTCTAAGAAACTCACAATAGTTGTAAAGGTTACTGTGCTATTTGCGGGCAAATTAAAAACACTGGTTTCCCAAAGCTGGCTTGAAAGGTTAATCGTGAAATCGGAACATAAAACTGATCCTGTGTTGCTATCGCAGGTGACAGAAGTAATAGACCAATTAATGTTTGACGATATATTCTGAAGAAATGCTTTTACAGGAGCTTCTAAAGGCCCGTTATTACACAGTGTAGTTTCTAAAGTGATTAGCTCCCCCCATTCTAGTGATGAGTTTGGGTCTGGATTTAATTGGATGGTTTCTATGCAAACATCGGCAACAGGACATAAAGTAGATTCTAATAATGGCGTTAAAACACTATTGGACGTATTTGGAGATTCGTTGGCATGATTTATAGCTATGGTCGAAGTGCTTTCTACCGCTAAGGGTTGCATATTCATACCGCAATTAGGATCTAAAAATTTGTAAATCACCTCAAAAGTTAACGATCCGCCTACGGTAAACTCTATCGGTGTAGTCATATTTATAAAAGTATGACTCCCCATTAAATTAATTATTGATGGGTCTAAACTTGGAATAATTGGGCAAAGTGTTCCGTTGGTAGCATCAATACAAATCAGCGATTGGAGTTGTACGTTTGGAAAGCCGTAAGATAATGGCGAGGCTAATTGCAGTGCGCTAGAAAAACTTTCTAACGGAAAAGCAATACTACTATTATTGGTAATTGTAAAGGTGTAGGTAACGGTGTCATTCCAAGCTGAAATTCCGGTGTTTTCAGGTGGCGCTATTTGAGATTGTGTAACTGAAAAGTCTATAGGTAAATCGGTGATGTCTATAGAAATTATAGAAGTGTTATTTGAGGTGTTACTATCTGTTGTACCATCGGGAGGAGAAACAACGGCATTCGAGGCTATCCCTCCGGGAGATGTTGGTGCTTTTACCGAAACTCTAATCTGAACACTAGAATTTGAAGGCAAAGAGGCGATTGTACCTGTAAGTGTTCCAAAGAAATAATTTAAATTACTTACTAGCGATGCTCCCCCGTTATTATTAAAACTTTCGGCATTTATATACGTTAAATTTCCATTTAATGTTTGCGAAAATGAGGCATTGTTAACAGTAGCACCAGAATTTATAATGGTAATTATATATTGAAAATCTTGATAAATAGAGGCTTGAGAAATAGGTGTTCCAGAAGTGTTTTGTGCTGCGATAACGATAGATAAGTCGGCAGATTGGGCATTGGTTTGTACGACGAATAACGACAAGAAAACAAAACAAAAAGTAAATTTAAACATAAAGAGTGTGGTTAGGCTGGTTCTTTAAAGATACTTAAAATCTAAAAGGGTGCGTCAAACTCAATTAAAAGATTGTAAATTTGATGTTCAATATAGCCTTTTTATATGAGTAAATTATATATCGTTCCTACACCCATTGGAAATTTAGAAGACATTACCCTGAGAGCATTAACTGTTTTAAAAGCTGCCGATTGTATTTTGGCTGAAGATACGCGTACCTCCGGAAAACTATTAAAGCATTTCCAGATTACAACACACATGCAAAGTCACCATATGCATAACGAGCATAAAACGACAGAGCGTATTGTAGAGCGTATTAAAGGAGGTGAAACGATAGCGTTAATTAGCGACGCAGGCACACCTGCTATTTCAGACCCTGGGTTTCTACTTACCAGAGCGTGTGTAGAAAACGGTATTGAAGTCGATTGTCTTCCGGGTGCCACCGCTTTTGTTCCTGCTTTAGTAAATAGCGGATTGCCAAATGATAAGTTTGTTTTTGAAGGTTTTTTGCCAGTTAAAAAAGGACGCCAAACTAGATTGCTAACTTTAGCCGAAGAAACGCGAACCATTATATTTTACGAATCACCACATAAACTTATTAAAACCTTAGGCCATTTTTGTGAGTATTTTGGTGAAGACAGACCGGTTTCAGTGTCTCGAGAACTTACAAAAATGTATGAAGAAACCATTCGCGGAACAGTAAAAGAGGTTTTAGAACATTACACGAACAAGCCACCAAAGGGTGAAATTGTAATTGTAGTGGGCGGAAAAAGTAAATAAGTCTATAAATGAAGACGCTCCTTCATCATATTAAAGATTGCACCATTTGCTCAGCGCATTTGCCACTTGGGCCGCGTCCAGTGGTGACGGCTCATAAAGCGTCTAAAATTATTATTATTGGGCAAGCACCGGGAATACGTGTGCACAGATCTGGAGTTCCTTGGGGCGATCCTAGCGGAAACCAATTGCGAAAATGGTTGGACGTTACTAAGGAAGCGTTTTACGACACCAAAAATTTTGCCATCGTTCCTATGGGGTTTTGTTATCCGGGAAAAGGAAAGTCTGGAGATTTGCCGCCTCGTCCCGAATGTGCACCACAATGGCACGATACTTTGTTAGAGCGCATGCCCAATGTAAAGTTGGTGTTACTAATAGGGTTGTATGCTCAAAAGTATTACTTAAAAAAAGACGCTAAAAGAACACTCACAGAAACGGTCGCTAATTTCAACGACTATCTACCACATTATTTACCATTACCGCATCCGTCGCCAAGAAACCGGTTTTGGCTATCTAAAAACCCGTGGTTTACAACCGATGTGTTACCTGTTTTAAAAGAAAGAGTGGCAGAAATTATCGGTAAATAATTGTATTTATGTTTATAACTTAGTAATGTTTTTTACTAATGTTATGCATCTTTTCAACATAAAAGTGTTCACTGGCTTTCCAGTAAAGAATTTTATCTAGGTCACGGTTTTTCTTGTTTTCAAATCTATAGGGGCGTTAGTTCGTTAGTATTAAGTTTTGCTTCTTACTTCTAGAAGTGAGACGGTCTTGTGTCATTTATCAGACAATAACGGTTATATGTGCTTTCAGATTAAACTTTAATGTTTCATTAATAGAAAGCTGTTTTTAGTTTATTAACTTAAGGTTTTAAACCGAAAACGATGAAATCTAAACACTATAATGTATTTGTAATTGGCTCTGGAATTGCCGGGCAAACTGCAGCAATAGCCTGTGCCGAAAAAGGCTTGTCTGTCGCCATCTCCGATAATAGAGAGTTTGGTGGTACGTGCGCAAATCGTGGTTGCGATCCAAAAAAAGTATTAATTCAGTTTTCAGATTTGCTAGAACAAACGCAGCGATTAAAAGGTTTAGGGGTTTCCAAATTGCCAGAAATAGACTGGAAGGCTGTTCAAAATTTTAAATCTCAATTCGTAGATGCTATTCCTAAAAACACAGAAACAAATTTGAAGGATTTAAACATCGATTTATACCATCAATCTCCAGAGTTTGTTAATGAAAACGAAATCTTAGTGGAAGGTAAAAGCATCACGGCCGATTATTTTGTAATCGCTACCGGAAACATTCCTCGCGAATTGCCAATACCGGGTAATGAGTATTTGGAAACTAGCGATGCTATTTTAGATTTGGAAGCTATTCCAAAATCCGCAAGTTTTATAGGGTCGGGATATATTGGGATGGAATTTGCAACTATGCTATCTATTTTGGGGTGTAAAATCACTGTTTTTGACTATAATAGTAGTGCATTAAGCCATTTCGATCCTTTTTTAGTCGCACAATTACAGCTTAAAATGGAAGAGCTGGGTGTTACATTCGTATTCAATGCTGAGGTAACGGCCATAGAGAAATTGAATAAAAATCTAAGACTCCATTACACGTTAAGTGGGAAAAAACACACTCATAAAAGTCGAAACGTATTTAATACAGCTGGTCGCGTGCCTTCAATAGGAATGCTAAATCTTGAGAGTGCTAATATAGATTATGACGACTCCGGAATTATAGTGAATGCACATCTTCAAAGTAAAACTAATGCGCGTGTTTATGCGTGCGGCGATGTGTCTAATGCTTCATTGCCATTAACACCATTATCCGGTTTGCAAGGCAGTATTGTAGGAAAGAATATTACCTATGGCAATGTCAAAGCATTTCAATTTCCTATTGTGCCTTCAACGGTTTTTACACAGCCTAATATAGCGTCGGTAGGTTTATCGGAAGATGACGCCAAAAAACGCTACAAAGATATTATTGTGTATAAAGGTAATTTATCGCACGGTTATAATGCGAAAAAGGAAAACGCGGCGGTATACGCGTATAAAATTTTGGTAAACAAAAGAACCGAAACTATTGTGGGTGCCCATTTGCTAAGTGCTGAAGCTAATGAAACCATTAATATTTTTGTAATGGCAATGGCTCAAGAAATGACAGTTTCAGAATTCAAAAGACTAATTTTTACGTATCCGTCTTATAGCATCGATTTAAAATATATGTTAAAAAACTGACGGCAAATGGTCTTAACATTCCGGTTTAATTTTGTTCAATTTACAAAGCGCTCTAAAAACAAGAAAAACACCCCTTTTTTAATGTAAAGTAACCATTAAAGCCTTGAGACGACTCTTTTTTTACAATTTTAAATGGTATTTTTACATTAATAAAAAATAAAAAACTCAAGAAAAATGACAAATAAAATTACAACGAATTGGATTGGTGGAATGCAGTTTGAATCGGATAACCCAAGCGGTAAAACAGTCGTAATGGACACAGATGTTGAAGGCAGCACAGAGCGTTTTGGCCTGTCTCCAAAAGCGATGATGTTATCGTCTCTAGCTGGTTGCTCTGGTTTGGACGTTGTTTCTGTTTTAGAAAAAATGAAGGTTGACGACTATACGTTTAAAATGGAGGTAGAAGGCGAGTTAACCAGCGAGCACCCGAAGTATTACCATAAGGTAACGGTCGATTACCATTTTTATGGCGCTAATCTAAGTGAGTCAAAAATTAATAAAGCTGTAAGTTTGTCTGTAGATAAATATTGCGGTGTAATGGAGATGTTTCGAAAGTTTGCAACCGTAAAAACAAACATCCACTTACACGCTGTTAATTCTTAAGAAGAGAGTCTGTTAAAATCTTCTTTTCATTTTTTTAAATTATTAAAACTTATATTGTGTAATGCGTTGGACATTAAAGCCTATCCCAAACAGTGAAACCGTAGCTACTTTGCAAAATGCTTTGCAGGTAGAGCCTGCTATCGCTTCACTTTTGGTGCAACGTGGAATTGAAACATTCGAGCAAGCTAAATACTTTTTCAGACCAATTTTAAGCGATTTGCACGATCCATATTTAATGAAAGATATGGAGAAGGCGGTGCAGCGCATAGAGCACGCGATTGTAAATAACGAAAATATTTTGGTCTATGGCGATTATGACGTGGACGGTACGACCGCCGTATCGTTAATGTCCTCTTATTTGCTTACCGATTACCCAAATGTTGCGACGTATATTCCGGACCGTTACGACGAAGGTTATGGCGTGTCTTTTAAAGGAATAGATTTTGCAAACGATAACGATTTCTCTCTAATTATTGCACTCGATTGTGGTATAAAAGCCATCGATAAAGTCGCGTATGCTAAAGAAAAGAACATTGATTTTATTATCTGCGATCACCACAGACCAGGCGCTCAAATTCCCGATGCTGTTGCTATTCTAGATCCCAAGCAAGACGATTGTAATTACCCTTTCGATGAGCTTTGTGGGTGTGGCGTTGGTTTTAAATTAATACAAGCGTTGGCTTCAAAAAAAGGACAAACCATTGACGATTTAATCCCGTATTTAGATTTGGTAGCGACGGCTATTGGAGCGGATATTGTTCCTATAATTGGCGAAAATCGGATTCTCGCTTATTTTGGATTGCAAGTTATAAATAGTGCACCCAGAGCGGGGTTTAAAGCCATAATAAATCAGATTAAGAAGGATACATTAACTATTACCGATGTTGTTTTTATTATCGCACCGCGTATAAATGCTGCGGGAAGAATGAAACACGGGCAATATGCGGTTAATTTATTAACTGAAAGCGATGTGGCCATAGCGAAGCAATATGCCGCAGAAATTGAAGCGTTTAACTTAGACAGACGAGAAACCGATAAACAGATAACGCAAGAAGCGTTACAGCAAATTGAAGATTTAAAAGATCAAGATCGAATAACGACGGTAGTTTACAGCGAAAGTTGGCACAAAGGCGTTATTGGTATTGTCGCGTCTCGATTAATAGAAACCTATTACCGCCCAACGTTGGTGTTTACCAAAAGCGGAAACAAATTAGCTGCTTCAGCTCGGTCTGTAAAAGGATTTGATGTGTATAATGCGCTCGAGGCATGCTCAGAATTTATCGAGCAGTTTGGAGGACATAAATATGCTGCGGGATTAACTTTAGAGGAGAAAAATTACGATGGGTTTAAACGAAAATTCGAGGAAGTTGTTTTAGCCACTATAGATAAGCGGTTACTAACACCAGAAATTATTGTAGATACCGAAATTAATTTAAACGATATCACGCCTAAATTTTACCGTATACTAAGTCAGTTTGCCCCTTTTGGACCGAGTAATATGGCTCCTGTTTTTATGTCTGATTATTTAAAAGACACGGGCTACGGGAAATGTGTGGGAGAAGATAAATCGCATTTACGCCTTACGGTTAAACAAGATGAAAGTCAGCAATTGGTTTGTATCGGTTTTGGTCTCGGTGATAAACTGGACGTGATTAAAAATAATACAACCTTTAAAGCCGCGTATTCTATAGATGAAAACCATTGGCAAGGAAACATATCGCTACAACTGAAATTACAAGATATTAAAGGATAATATGTTTAATTTTTTGGGTTTTAAACTGAAAAATACAATCTCACTCTTTCGCTTTTAAAATTATAAACAGGTATGGAGTACTTAAAAATTTATGTTGATTATATCGCGAATGCTGTTGAAATGATTGGAGTACTTACTATTTTAATTGGTATTGTGTATTCGCTTTTGAAGTATTTGTACTATTTAAAACAGCCAAAAATATTTACATATATCGATTTGAGGCAAGCTCTAGGTAAATCGATTTTATTAGGATTAGAAATTTTAATTGCTGCCGATATCATGGCGACTATAGTTACGGAACCCACCTTAAGATCGGTCTTAATTTTATGTGTAATTGTACTTATTAGAACCGTTTTAAGTCTGTCGTTACAAGTGGAATTAGAAGGTCGATTCCCATGGCAACGTGAGGTTGAAAAAGAAGAATAAGAGCTTGGTTTTTAATTCGGAAAAGACAGAGCGACCTCTTAAGCATTGTGAGGTGCTAATACGTTTTTAGTTCCAATGTTTTACCGTCAAAAACGGCGTACGTGTAATAAATAATCCAATCGCCTAAATTAACGTACTTAGAATTATCGTTGAGGTTTATTTCTAAAGGTAAATGGCGATGGCCAAACACAAAATAATCCCTGTGTTTTGTTTCTAATTTGCGCTTACAATATTGCGCGAGCCATTCGTTATCTTCTCCTAGAAAAATAGCATCGTCATCTCCTGAGATCAGTTTGTTTTTTACCGATAGATATTGTGCAACGCGCACACCAATATCTGGATGTAACCAGCGAAACAACCATTTTGAAACAGGGTTTGAAAACACCTTTTTCATTCGTTTGTAGCCTTTGTCGCCAGGTCCTAACCCGTCGCCGTGGCCAATAAAAAACGTTTTGTCGTTAAATACAAATTCTTTAGGTTTGTGGTAAACCGGAATGTTTAATTCGTCTTCGAAATAGCCGTTCATCCAAAGATCGTGATTTCCTACAAAGAAATAGACAGGAATTCCAGAATCGGTAATTTCGGCAAGTTTGCCCAATGTTCGCGTAAATCCTTTCGGGATTACCGTTTTGTATTCGGCCCAGAAATCGAATAAATCACCCAATAAAAAAATAGCGGCTGCATCTTCTTTAATTTCGTCTAACCACGCCACAAACTTCTTTTCTCGCACAAAAGAGGCTTCTTTGGTTGGAGCTCCCAAATGATTATCGGAAGCGAAGTATATTTTTTTTCCTTCGGGAATGTGCATATTTAAATGGAGTAATGGGTTTGCGTTAAGGATTGAAGCTTTGTTGGAGCTCTCCCGATGGGTATCGGGAAGCGACTGCTGAAAGCCTGACCTGCAGGGTAA
Organism: Bizionia saleffrena; assembly: GCF_008086175.1. GTDB lineage: Bacteria > Bacteroidota > Bacteroidia > Flavobacteriales > Flavobacteriaceae > Bizionia > Bizionia saleffrena. The sequence goes on along the minus strand of NZ_VSKM01000007.1, from coordinate 44,591 downwards.
CGCCCAAATTATTAATTATCTGCGGCGTACCATTCGGCATAAGACGAATCGGTTTCTTGTAATTTTAACGCGTATAATTGTATGTTTTCTGGTAAGCGTTGTTTTATTTTTTGGGCAAAGTCAATCACCATCATTTCGCTTGTTGGTTGGTAATCTACCAATAAAACGTTGTGGTCTCTTTTTTGTAACTCTCTGGCGAGCTCGACGTGTGGCGTGTTTTTATTAAAAACGGTGGCGTGGTCGAAAACATCTACGATTTCTTCTTTTACTATTTTTTTTAAATCGCCAAAATCTATAACCATTCCAAACTTTACATTGCTGTTGTCTTTAATAGGTTTACCGATAACGGTTACCGATAGCTTATAACTGTGGCCGTGTACGTTTTTGCATTTTCCGTCGTAACCGTAAAGGGCGTGACCGGTTTCGAAAGAGAATAGCTTTGTAATTCGAATATTACTCATGAAGTCCTTATTTTTCGTTGCAAATATACCAATTTTACAAAAGCGATTAGCCTATAAATGCTATTAAGTGGGTTTGGTGTTGTAGTCGCGTTTTAGCGCTTGTTACGATTTCTGTTTACGATGTAAATAATAATTAATGCTAAGCCTAAGAGTAGAAAAATACCGTTACCTCCTAAAAATTTAAAAAAATCCATTGCGTTTATTTTATGGTGTTAATATTGAGTTTTGGTTAGCGGTTTAAAAATTCTTTTCTAAAGAGAACAATTAAGGGAACGCCGCGTGCAATAATCCAAAAGGTTAAGGCGATAAAAATACCTTGAAGTTTGAGATTATAATGGTCTAAAAGTAATAAAATTGGAATAAAAATAAGGCTTGTAGACATTAATAATAAATTTCTAAGTGATTTCATTTTTCCGAGGCCTTTAAACATACCGTCGAAAATGAAGGCCAAAGCGCATAGCGGTTGCATTGCTAAAACAATCCAGAAAACAGAATAAAACTGAGTTAAAACTTCGGGGGAATCGGTAAAAATATCACCAATTCTATAATAAAAAAGAGTTCCTAAAATGGCTAAAATAACTCCTAAAACAATACCGTATTTTATAAGTGTATTACTTAATGAAATTAATTTATTAAAGGCATTAGCGCCATAGAGTTTACCCGATAATATATTTCCGGCACTGGCATAACCATCGATAACAAAAGCCCCAAAAAACCATAAGTTTATGGCGATAGTGTAAGCTGCAATATATTCGGGGCCATAGCCAGTAGCAAAAGTCGTCGCGAAATACAGGGTAACGTTTAACGCAATTGTTCTAATGACTAAATTACCAATCATCGTTAAAAACTTACCGATTTCGTGATTAAAAGGCAAGGTAAATCGTAAGGGAATAGGTGTTTTTTTTAGTAACAATACAGCCGATAAAGCAGCCATTATTCCCTGTGCAATGACGCTGGCATAAGCTGCGCCCTCAATATGCATTGCCGGTATGCAACCCGGAATACCGTACACCAAAGCGAAGTCTAAAATAATATTTGTTGTCGCCCCAATAATGGCTATAATCATGGGGTAATAGGTGTTTTGTAAACCTCTAAAAGCACCAAAAACAGCAATAGTAAACAGTGTAAACGGGAAACCAAAGACCCTAATTTTATAATAGACTTCGGTATAATCTAAAATTAAGTCTGTCGCATTATAGAGTTTAAAAATAGACCGAGCAAAAGGAAAAGTTGCTAAAATAATTAACACGCTTAAAGAGGTAATAATAACGATGGCTTGTGCTGGTAAATTTTTTACTTGGTCTAATTTATTGGCGCCTAAATATTGTGAGACAATAGAAGAAATGGCACTTCGGGTTTGCCCAAAGACCCAGATAAGCATAGATAAAAACGTGGTTACGATACCAACGGCAGCTAGAGATTCGGTCGCGTTGAGGTCGACATTGCCAACAATTGCAGCATCGGTTAGCGATAATATAGGCTCGGCAACGCCCGCTATTAAAGCTGGAATCGCTAATCGGTTAATTGTTTTTATGCTAATATCTACAGACACTATTTTATATTTTAAGAGTAGGGCAAAGGTGTGAAATTTTTAGGATAATAATCTGTATTTTTGTTCTCGAAATCGTTATATTAATAGTTATGAAAAATATCTTAGTTCCAGTCGGATCCTCGAAAAATGCAATATCTCACTTACAATATGCTGTAGATTTTGCGAGAGCAACCGGAGCAAGACTTTACGTGGTTCAAATTTATAATATCTACTCGAAAGCGGGGGCTATGATTAAAATTGACGACATTTTAGAGCGTGAAAGTTTACTGTTTTTAAAAGAGCACATCTCTAAAGTAGACACCAAAGGGGTAGATATTGTCGCTAAAACATTTAAAGGGACTCTAATTGAAACCTTAGAATTGGTTAGTGCTTCTCTAGATATTGATTTAATAGTTTTAGAGCCTAGAATTAGTTCGACTAAAAATGAAGTGTTTTTAGGAAAAACCTCAGGAAAAATTATAAAACAGACTAAAATTCCTGCTTTAATAGTCCCTGAAGATTATAAGTTTAGGCCAATACAGACCATTTTATTGGCACTTAAATCGGCCATTATAAAAAAAGGAGATGCTTTAGATCCTTTGAAGATAATTAAAGACGATTTTAAAGCAAACGTAAGCTTACTACTAGTAAAAACACCGTTTTATAAGCCTGGCGATTTTGATATTACGACCGATTTAAAAGCGTTAGTGAATTCAGTGACCGAGTCTGAGAACGGAACCACATTTCAAGGTGTTTTAGAACATTATAAAGAAAACAATCCTGATATGTTATGTGTGGTACGACGTAAACGCGGTTTTTTTAATAAGCTTTGGGAAAAGAACGTTATTTTGAAGAGAGATTTTCATTCAACTAACTTGCCGGTTTTAGTACTTAAAGAATTAAAATAAAATCACGGCCTTTTATCAATAATTATAACGGGTTTCCGGCTAAGTTTCGGAAACTGAAGGGCACGGATATCTTCAATATCCAGATATTCAATACTTGGTAAGACTCTTAATTTGGCTCTAAAGTGATCTTTAATGTTTTGTAATAACGCTTCAGTTGGGGTGTTGGTTCCTATTTTTATAGAAATTTCGTCAGTACCAATACTATTGTGATACAATTCAATTACAAAATTCTCAACGGCGCTAAATTCATTTAAAACATTTTGTAGTGCTGGTGGATATAAAGTAGTGCCTTTGTATTTAATCATTTGTTTTTTACGGCCTACAACAGGACCTAAACGCATTGTGTTTCTGCCACAACTACACGGTTCTGTGTGAGCAATAACCATATCTCCTGTTTTAAAACGTAACAATGGCATTGCTTCAATACCGAGTGAGGTAATGGTTAATTCACCAACTTCTCCTTCTGTTACAGGGGTGTTATTATGATCTAAGATTTCAATGATAATAAGTTCTGGATGATGATGACCACCATTTTGCATTTCACATTCTGAAAACGCCGTGCTCATTTCGGTTGAAGCGTAGGTTGAAAATAGGTCAATAGCCCAACTTGCCTTAATTTTTTCTGATAAAACATTTTCTGAAAAGTCTTGGTTGCGCAGCGGTTCGCCAATGCAAATAGCACCTTTAACGCCGGATTTTTTTAAATCAATTCCGTTTACATTGGCATATTCAATCAGTTTTAATAAAAACGAGGGTACAGCTATTAAATAGGTCGGTTTAAATTTTATAATGGAGTCCCATTGCAATTCTAGGCTTCCGGCGCCTACACGAATAATTCCTGCTCCTAATTTACGAGCACCTAGAAAGTAAGCTAAACCTGCCATAAAACGGCGATCTATAGTGGTGGTAAGTTGTAAAACATCTTCTTTTTTTACACCTGCACATGCAAAAGAAATAGCTTCGTTATAGGCTAAACGCTCCAAATCGTTATCTGTTAATGCAAACGTTACAGGATCACCAAGTGTACCTGAAGTTGTGACATAATCGATAATAGCGTGTTTTGGAACACACAAAAAATCGTCGTTATGCTGTTGTAAATCTTCTTTTGTCGTTAACGGTAAAGTGGCTAAATCTTCCAGTGTCTGTATGCTATCTATCGCAATATTTTTCGCTCTAAATAGGTTTTGGTAATACGGAGATTTTTCGTTTAAATACACCATTAATTCTCTTAGTTTTTTTTCTTGAAGAGATTTGATTTCACTTAACGATGCTATTTCTAATTTGGGGATCATTTGTTCGATTTTCGAGTGGCTTTTTTTAAATATTTTGTAATATGTTCAGTATCTAAAAGCGTTGGTATTTCTTTAGTTAGAGCGCTTTCGTAAGCTTCTGCTGCAGCACTATACTCTTTGTGTTTGTAGTAATAATTGCCCGCCAAAGCGTATGCTTTCCAATAGTTTGGGTTTAATACGATGGCCTTATTTAATACAGCGTTGTCGAGAGATACATTGTTATTGATAGCGTGCTCGATTTGACGTTCTAGAATTCTATACGCTTCATAATTAGCATAGGCTTTGGTGTCTAAAAAAGGATCTTTAGCAATATTTAAAGATGTGTTTTGAAGTGATTGCGCCGAAGGATTTTGATCGCGGTTATTAAACACTGTATTTAAATCGTAAGCAACAAATTCTCCCAACTGATACGGGTTTGAAGAAATCCAAACCTTTAAATCTTCAGGCTGAAACACGATACCGTGATGCGCCAATAACTGATTCAAAGCTTTTTCATTGCCATACCCGATGGCATGGTCATTGTGTCCCTTTTTGTTTCTTAAAATCGAAACACCTCGAGTTGGATTAAGAGTCGTATTTTGATTTAAAAGGGTCTCCATTCTATTAAATCTGTAAGCAGAATGGCTTTCTTCTATAGCTTTTAAATTCCGTTTATCTGAAACATACGTATTGCTTTGAAAATGATTAGAGCATACCAATTGATTGTTATTTTGAACGTCGTAAACACCAAATTTTTTAGGTGAGACTTCAATTATGACTGCGCGTTTATCTTTGGCACTTCCCACCATTATAGACTCTGAAACGAAAACTTCTCGCGATTTTGCAATTGCAATCGCTTCGTCTATAGTCGAAGCATATTGCAAAATTTCTCGTGTAACTATAGAAATTGGTGTTTTGGCCACCAAAGGAATTTTAGATTTTCCAGCGTTAATAGTTACAGTTAAACCTTGTGTATTCATTCCGGAAACCACTCCTATCATTCCGCCCCAGGTTACCGATACAAATGGGTGACCAGCAGTTGGGTTTATAAAGGCAATTATTTTATTTTCAGCAAAATCATCACCAGCATAAAAATCGAAATTACGTCCAATAAGTAGCTTTTTGTCCTCTGTTTTTTCTCCCCAAGCTGCAAACGAGGTGCAACCAACCAGAGCTAAATCTTGTAAAGCGTGGCCTATATCGTGTGCGCCTTGTAAATAGAGTGTTCTTAAATAAGGCGGTGCGATCCCATTAAATTCGGGAGAGGCATAATTTGAAAGTCCATAAATCTCGGTTTTAAACTCTTCAAGAACATGTTTGTACATTTTACGATTGTACCACGATAAAAACTTACGTAAAAACTTCTGTTTACCTTCAGAAGGTACTAATTCTCTTATTTTATTAAAAAAAATGGCTTCTTGTTTATACATTAAGCTATCTGATAAAAGCCCTGTGATTAAGCCTATTTCCAACGGATTTCCTTCGATATATAATTCCCAAAGGCCTTGTTTGTTTTTTATTAAGAAATTATTTCCTGCAAAAAAAGTAGAATCATTTATGATTTGTTTTTCTGGTATTACGGTTTTATATTTAATAATTTCTGGTCGGTTATTAACCGATTTATTAATGCCACAAGAGCTTAAAACACATAGTGAAATAGAGATTAAACATAGACTATAAAACGATTGTAGCTTACCCATGATTATAGGTTTTGTTATACTTTTTATTAACACGTTTCACCATTTTTTCTTCTTTATAATCTACCCACGATTGCCCAACGGTTCTACGCATCACGTTTTCGAAAGTTCGCATAAAAACGATATTAATTACAAGTTCTGTAAACTGTTTAAATTGTCTTGGAAACGCGCGTAGTGTTATAGAGAATCCGCCATTGTCATAAGTAATGTAATGCCAATAGCCACTTGGCATATAAAGGGCATCACCATGTTTCATTGTAACCGAAATGCCTTCCGCTAATTGTAAAGCAGGATATTTTTCAAAATTTGGATTGTCCATATCTATCGTCTCCAAATTATGAACCGTAAACGGAACTTTGTATAAATTCTTGGCTTGATCGGGAGCAAAAAGCGTCACTTTTTTTGTGCCGTGAAAATGAAAATGAACCAAATCTGCCAAATCCATATCGTAATGTGCTAGAACTTTCGATCCCTTCCCACCAAAAAACATAACTGGTAATTTTTTAAAGAATTTTAATCCGATGTCGGGATAGCTGAAATCTTTAAGGAGTTCTGGCATTTTTTGAAGCACATTGTAAAAGAACATACGCAAATCGGTAGGCTGCGTTTTTAAAATATCGATATAATCGTACAGCTTCATTTTTTTAGCGGGCGCCACCGAGTTTTGTCTCCCTTTTGTAGGTTCGTTATTATACAATGGTACAATTTGGTCACCGGCCAAACTCTGGATGTAATCGAGGTTCCACTTAGTGTATGCCGGCCAATCTTTAGATAAGTCCTCAATTAAAACAGGACGTTGTTTTTTATAATACTCTGTTATAAATTCTTCTTTTGTCAAGGACTTAACTCTAGTAATAGGTTTGGTTTTTAGTGTTCCCATTGGTTTTAATTAAGACTTCGTTTCTTTAATATGAATACATTAAATAATATTGGTTGAATGGTAAATGCCACCACTAAAGCCGACGTTATTCCGATTATTGTAACAATTGAAATAGAGTATAATGCCGGATGTTTGGCGAAAACTAAAACCCCAACGCCAAAAATTGTAGTGATAACCGATAGAATTACTGACGTCTTATACATAGGTAACGTGTTTATTCCAGTTTTTTGCTCTTGGAGTAATCCATTCGTTATAAAAATACTATAATCTATGCCCAGACCAAAAATAAATGTTGAAATTATGATATTAAAAATATTGAATTCAATAGAAAACAGACCCATTATACCGATAGTAATACACCATGTTAGCATAATGGGTATACACGTTACTAAGGTCAGTTTTACGTTTCTGTAAAACAACAGTAGCAACACGACTACAACGGCGAAGGAATATATTATAAGTTGGTTAAAATCGTTTTTTAAATTGCCGAGTAGCGTTTCATTTATCGCTTGACGATCGATAACCAATGTGTTTGGTGTGTTTTTAAACGATGTTTTAAGTCGTGCTACTTGATTGTCTTCAAGAGTTACTAAAGAGGATACGGCATTAAAACCATTTTCACTCGCTATAAAGTCGTCGATAGAAATCGTGTTTAATGTCCTGTAATCGTTAAGTTCTAGTGGAGTGAAAGATTTTTCTAATAATTGGTAAAACGCATTAAATGTTTCGGGTTTAAAGCCAAATTGTGTGCCGCTAGTTATTAATTGCTGCTTAGTAAAACCTACGTGTTCCGGAGACCAGAACGCCTGCCATTGGTTAATTTTTTCTCGTTGTTTTTTTTCAGAATAGACTAAAGCCCCCACCGAATTAAAACTGCTAATTTGTTGTTGCTGTTCTAAAGTGGTTAATCTCTTTACAATGTTATCGTTAGCTTCTAAAGCCACTTGAAGCGTGTCGCTATAGGTTACAATATATAAGGATTTTGAAGCGGCATTAGTTAGTTTTTCAAGTCGGTTTTCGGCGTTTTTAATAGCTGGGGGCATATAATTCAATTTCGAAATGTCTTGATTGAATTGTACGTTGTTATAGGTGAATAGGCTTGTAATGCACAACAAAATAACGGCGCCAATAATAAATGTATTACGATGAAACGGATAGCTTGCAACTGCATCGATAAATGTTTTTCGATGTGCTGAAGCATTGTTTTTAACGGTGTATACTTGCGGAATAAATATTAAGGCAAATACTGAAGCGCCTAGTACGCTAATGGCGGCAAATATCCCCAAATCTTGTAGCGCTTGCGAGTCTATAAACAACAAACATAAAAAAGCTAGAGCTGTTGTTAAACTGCTCATTAAAATAGGTTTTGTAACGCTTTTATAGAGCGCCGTCGTGTCTTCTTTATTTCTAATGTGGGTTAAAATATGTAACGAATAATCGAGAGTTACCCCAAGTAAAATCGCTCCAATCCCTAAAGAAATGGCCGAAATAGTCTCGCGAATTAAAAAGAGAATAGCCACCGATAATAACCCTCCAAAAAGTGTCGGCGTAAATAAAATAAGCGGAATACTAAGTTTCTTATAAAAGACGATAAACAAAATCATTAAGACAGTAAGTGCAATACTAATGGTAAGCTGAATATCTTTTTTTATTTGTTGTGCATTGGCCACAGCAATAAGGGTTCCGCCAAAATATTCGCTAGAAACAGTGTCTGAAAAACTGATATTTAATTCGTCTTGAATGTTATAAAGTCCGTTGGCAAAGGCAACATTTTTATTGGTTTCACTCGATCCGTATTGGGGAGTGATAAATAGTAACAAGTGCGATTCGTTTTTGCTAACTATAAACCCGTTCTTAAGCTGGAAGTCTTTATGTATGCCAAGTTTTTGCAAATGCTTAACGGCTAGCAGTGAGATACCTAAGGGGTCCTTAACAATAGTTTGTTTAGCAATAAGCCCCGAAGGTGATATTAAGGTTTTATAATTCGCTTCGGTACGTTTTAAAATTGAGTCTTTTTGGCGACGGTTTTCTAGTATTTTATAATCGGAATCTGTTAAAAATAAAGGCGCATTCTCGTAAACAAAGTTTAAAGTTTCAAAAATAGTATCGTCGCCTACTTGTCCTTGAATAGCTTTTGTGTATTCAGATAAATTCAGATTTACACTGTCTATAAATGCTTCAGCATATTGTGTTAAATCATTAAGTGTGCCGTTGTCTTTTCGGTTTACGATTACCACAATTTTATCTGAAAAATGGGCAGTTTGTAATACTTTTTGAAGTTGTTTGTTCTCTGAGTTTTCTGGAATTAGTTTAGAAATGTCTTCTTCAAACGTAATTTGAGATGCCACTGCCATCAACACTAAACTGAAAACAGCAATAATAATCGCAAAGAGGACTTTCTTCTTATTAAAAAAATGACATAGAGAAATGAATATATTATCCATAAACATTTTCTTTTTTCTGATTAAAAAAAGACAAAACGATATAGCCTAAAAGTCCACAAGAAATCGCTGCTAAAAGCGATAATGTAATACTGCCAATAATATAGGTTTCTAAGTGATCTAAAAGATCCAATTGCGTTGTAAAATCTTGCAGAGAATAAGCTGTTCGCTTCCCTAAAATCCAATTTCCAGTTTGCAGACTAATTAAGAGTACAAAAGGAATTAAGGGTGGTAAACTAATGTTAGAAAAGGCAAAAGCAATCACTTTATTTAATTTAAAAACTACGGCTAAAAACAAAACGATGACGGTATGAAATCCCCAAAGCGGCGATAAGCCTATAAAAACGCCTAAAGCAATGGAGAACGCTTTCTTTTTTGGAGAATCGCCGTGTTGTAAAAAGTCCTCAATGAGAAATCGTTTCAGTCCTTTTTTTTTTAATTTCCTGAAAAAGTCTCTCGGAGTAATATAAAATAAACGGACTAACAAAAACCAAATAATAAGCACGACAATACGTGCAATATCCATAAAGGGTCTAAAGTGCGAGACGCGTTCATTTTCGTCGTAAAGTACGTGAATAGGTACGTGGCCAATGGAAATACCTGCCCAATGCGATTTCACAATAGCTTCGACTTCAAACTCAAATTTTTTGGTGCTTTTTAAATATCTAAATGCGGCCATCGCCTTAACAGGATACAATCTAAAACCAGATTGCGAGTCGCGTAAGTCCAAGCCGGTAACAGCACGAACCCAATAACTCGATATGCGATTTCCTTTTGCACTAGCCGCAAAAACATTGGCTTCATTCATATTCCTGTCACCAATTAAAAGCAGGTTTTTATTTTCTGCAGCGGCTAAGGCCTCGATAAAAACAGGAATATCTTTCGCGAAATGTTGGCCGTCACTATCTAAAGTAATCGCATAGTCGAAACCTTGGTCTACCGCGTGTTTAAAACCTGTTTTTAAGGCGGTGCCTTTTCCTGTGTTTTTAGGTTTTTTAATGTGGTCTATCTGTGGATATTTACTAAGAATATCCGACGTTTCTTGAGTCGATCCGTCGTTAACAACAATAATAGAATCTGTAAAATTTAAAACACTATCTAAAACGCGCTTTAGCGTGTTCTGGTTGTTATACGTGGGTATAATAACACAACAATTGTAACTTTTAAAATGAGATTTTACGGTATCTAAGTTCATTTATAATTTCTTGCTAGCGACGGGCACGGTGCCATTTAATATTTTACAAATGTAGCATTACATTTTAACACTAAGGTGTGGTCTGGAAAAGAACTACTACTTTTTATCTTAATGATATCATTTTCTTTTTTAATATCCATCTGAAAATGAAGGATATTATTTCTATTCGGGTCTACTACTTGAAGAAACTTAAGATTAGAAAGCGCTTGTAATTTAAGATTACACTGCAGCGCTTGTTCTAAACTGTTTTTAATAATTTGAAGCATTATCACACCAGGAGTAATTGGGTTTTCTGGAAAATGACCGCTAAAAATACTGTGATTTTTATTTAATTCTACACAGTTTCCAAACGAAAAAGCGCTGGTTTTATGTGCGTCTAAAATAGTATAGAAATCTGAAAATAACATAGGGGTTTTTATAAAAAGGCAGCGTTAAGAACCGGAACATTTATCTGTTTATTAATAAAGGAAATGGTCGTAAAATCGGCATTAGGCTCAATTAACTTTACGCTATTCACTTCCCCATTTTTAGAGAATTGAAGCTCGAAAGTATTGATGAATTTACTTAATCTTTTATTGTTAGGTTGAAACGTAACCATAAAACCGTTGGGATGTTTGAAATAAGTAATGGCAAACTCTTCATCATCAAACATATCACCTTTTACACTATTAACAATTAAGGCGTTTAAGCTTCTAAATAATCTATTCGAGTTTAGATTAATTTCAGCGGTCTTGCCTTCATTAGAAACAAATAGTTTATCTCCCTTAAAGATAGCGGTGTTTTCGTAAGGTTTCGTGTATTCCCAAAGTACTTTGTTTGGAGCTTTAAACTTTAAAATCCCTTCGGAAATAATCGTGTTCTCTAAAATACTCAAGTGTTTTTCTTGTATAAAACCGCTTACAATACTTGTCGTTTTTTTAGCAGTATGCTTCACTTGTTTTTTAAACGCAAGGGCTTCAGTAATTGATAGTTTTTCTTGCGCCGAAAGGGTGTTCAGCGTAAAATAGAATACGAGACATACTAAGACTAGAATTTTATTTTTCATGGAGTAAATCGTTAGTTGTGACCAGAGTGTAATGCTCAGACTGTAACACTTGCAATATGTGTTCCAAAACAGGAATACAGGTTACTTGGTTGTCGTGTAATAATATAATTCCACCGGGTTTAATCCGTTTTAAAACACGTTTCGAAATGGTTTTTGGAGATTTAAAAAAAGTGTCGAATGAGCGATTACTCCATCCTACACAAGTATGGTTCGTCGTTTTTAAAGCCGATGCTAAATGCGGTGTTGTAACTCCAAAGGGCGGTCTAAATAGTTTGGTTTGTCTCCCGGTAGTTTGTTTAATGAGTGCATCGGTACGTTCTATTTCTTTTAACCACGATTTTTTAGTGCTAAAACCAATCGTTTTACTATGTGAATACGAGTGATTCCCGATAGCGTGGCCATCGATTGTAATGGCTTTTAAAAGGTCTGGATGTTTTTCTATTTGCCGCCCAATACAGAAAAAAGTAGCTTTGGCGTTGTATTGTTTTAAAAGCGCTAATACTTGTGGTGTAAATTCCGGATTCGGACCATCATCGAAGGTGATAGCAATAACTTTTTTTGTGGTTTTAAGATGGATAAATGCTTTTGTAAACCAATCCCAACGCATTGTAAGAGAGGCGATGCCTAGTATTATAAAACCAAAAAATAGATATAAAACGAGCCACCAAATAGAAATAAGTTCTAAGGTTATAAAAACAATAATAAGGCAACAAAATAGTGAAAAAAAACTGACGTATAGTTTAAAATTTATCATAGTGAGAGCAAGATAAAACTATGATCTCGACCGTTAAATTGATTGTATAGCAAAATGGTTTTTATGGAATTTTTAGAATTATCTCCTATTATTAACGTATCGTAAATTTGTTGGTTTTTTAAGATGTAAACACCTAAATATAGCGCCATAGCCGATGCCGTAAAATATTCGCCGAAAAGATGTTTGTAATGTAACTGAGACGTTGTTATTGGAAAAATAGCACGAGCTTTAGAATAATAAGAATCATAAACAGAGCCATTATTACCACAAATTACAGCGTCAATGTCTTTGGGTTTGTAATTGTTTTCAGCTAAAAACTCATTTAAAACTGTGGGCACCTCTTGTTCTGTAATGTTGCTAAATGTTTTTATGTCATTAAGCTGAATGGCTTTTTCTTGCTTTTCTGAAGATAATACAAAAAAGGAGGCACCTTCACTAAACGGGACCTGTACGCCGTGCTTTTTATCTTCTACTAGTAGGGTGTAATCTATAAACTCCTTTCCTAATTCATCGATTCCTCCTACTAAAACAGACCGGGAGTCGTCATTTTTAATTAATAATTGACCGTCTAACAATGCCGATTCGAAGGATAAAGCGCCGTGTACATACGTGTTATTATAGGCGTTGCATTGTAAGGCCAAAGCAATTTGCGCACCCACCGTATTGTGAGTGGATTGTATAAAAGATGTTGGTGTTAAATACGCTTCGTCGTTTGCAATTAAGGCATTCAAGAAATTTTCTGTGTCTTCAATACAGCCCATTCCAGTACCCGTTAAAATGGCATCAGGATTTGTAATATTTGCTTTTTCTAATGCTTTTTTACCTGCGGTAACGCCCATTTTTACTCCTGTGGCCATACGGCGTAACGCTCCAGGTGCAATATATGTTTTGTATTGTGGGTGATTAGCGTTTGCTTTTTTTGAAGTTATAGGGTTGCTTTCTGAAAGATTTAAGTCCGTTTCAAACGTATTTTGAGCCGAAATAGAAACTGCGCTATGAATGTAACAGGCTTTCATTATTTTGAAAAAATTAAAGTTGAACAATTGCCACCAAATCCGAAAGAATTAGACAGCACGTTATGAATCTCTTTTCTTTTTACAGTCGTTACTGGATGTAAATGAGTCGTTGCAATTGGCGTTTTAAAATTTAGATTAGGAAATATAACGTTTTCCTGAAGGGCTAAAACGGCATAGACAGCCTCAATTGCTCCTGCTGCTGCCAGTGTATGACCCGTAAATGCTTTAGTAGAACTGAAGTCGGGAACAGTGTTTCCAAAAACACGTCTTATAGCAATGCTTTCCGTTATATCATTGTTTGCTGTTGCTGTGCCGTGTGCATTAATATAACTAATATCTGAAGGCACTAAATGTCCTTTTTTTAAAGCGTCTTGCATCGCTAAATAAGCCCCTTCGCCGTTTTGTGACGAAGCCGTTTGATGAAAAGCATCGTTAGCGTTGCCGTAACCTGCCAAATAGCCCAACACTTTTTTATTTTCTTTGTCTACAATTTCTTGAGATTCTAAGACCAAATAAGCGGCGGCTTCACCCAAATTTAAACCAGTGCGGTTGGCATCAAAAGGACGACAATTAGAATCGGAAAGAATCATTAAGGTTTTAAAGCCGTTAATAGTAAACTTCGAAAGTGGGTCTACACCACCAACAATAACACGATCTAAAGTGCCTGCTTTTATTAATCGTGCACCCAACATAATTGCATTTGCTGCCGATGAGCAAGCGGTGCTAATTGTAGTCACAAAACCGGTGATGCCAATAGCATCTGCCATTTTCTGAGTACTATCGCCGGCATGATGACTGTTAATATATTTTTGAGCTTCTTTATTAGAGCAGTACTCTTTAATATGCATTTCTGTTTTATCCATTCCGCCAACCGAAGTCGAAGAGATAAAACCTGTTTTATATGCGTTTACATCGGTGATATTTGCATTTAACAACGCCTGTTTAGCCGCGTGTAATCCTAATAAAGCGGTTCGTGTGAACGCATTGTTTTTAGGAAGGTTCAAAACGTCGCTAAGTTGGGTGTTCGTTAAGTTAACCTCGCCAACTTTTATAGAATTAGCGTGATGCGTTTGCAGTGATGAAAGGGACGAAATACCAGATTTTGAAGCTAATAAAGCCTCTAGATTTTCACATACAGAATTGCCAATTGCCGAAATTATTCCCATTCCGGTAATTGCGATTTTTGAGTTTATGGCGTTATTTTGCTCTGTTTTTTTCAATGTAATCAGCTAAAACCGCAATAGATTGAAAAATCTCTTTTCCTTCTTTTGGGTCTGTTAATTTAATACCGTAGTCTTTATCTAACATTACCATTAATTCTAAAGCATCAATAGAATCGAGTCCTAAGCCGTCTCCAAAAAGGGCATCGTCATCATTTATATCTTCAACAGAAAACTCTTCTAAATTTAGAAGCTCTATAATATTTTCTTTCAGTTCTTGTATTAAGTTGCTCATGGGGTATTGTATAGTCTTGTTATTTCTTCTGTATTGTGATTAATAGTACCATTTTTTCCTACTATGTACAAAAAGGCATCATAGTTGTTTCCGTCGAAATCTACCCAACCGCAAAGTGTTTTTTCTGCTTTGTTAGTGTTTAATAAGTAGCTTGAATTAAGGTGTAAATGGTCTGCGTTAAAGCGCTCAAAGATAAAAAAACTATTTTCAGAAAGTAACTTGTGCTTAATACTTATTTCTCCAAGGCAAATATTTGGGAGTGTATACACAAATAGCGACGGACTTGGGTAATAATTATCCGGATCTATAATGGTATTTTGATGCTTTCTATCGGTATCTAAACTCGACGCTTTATTAGATAAAAGCAACGCAATATTGTGTTCTTTGGTGGGTGATAAATTGGCGTTTTTTAATAGAATATCGGCAGTCAAAAAAGCCAGTTTACTCAAATTATCCATTTTAAAAAACTTAGGATAGTTCGTGTTTAATTGCTTTGCGGCTTGTTTTATAAATGCTGAAAACTCTGGTGTATCGTCAGAAAAAATAGGGGTACCGTTTAAAGACACCACTTTATTTTTTATGGTGCAATACGATTCTATGTAAATATTTTTAGTCACAGGTTAATCTCTTTTTTTACAAACGAGCAGTGTATGGTAATCGCCAAGCGGATGGTCTTCTGTTAGGGTTAAACCTGCTTTCTCAATTAATTTTTTAAACACATTGGCAGGATACATTTTACTGGTTCCGTTGGCCAAGGCTGTAAAGTAAAGAGATGTGGCTTCTAAAGCAAATTTAGCCTTTTCAAATTTTTGTCTGTCGGTAAATGTTTCAACAATTATAAGTTCTGTTTTGGCAGTCATTGCTTTTACACACGTCGATAAAATAGTAATGATCTCAGATTCTGAAAAGCAATCTAGAAATTGGCTCATCCAAATAACATCTGGAGAACCCTTAATTTCGGGGGTAGGAAGTAGCCAATTAATACTTTGTCCTGAAACGCGATTTTTAAAACCTGCAGCTTCAATTGTCTTTAATGCTTTATTTAATTGTCCTGGTAAATCGAATATTTTAATCGCGACTGAAGGATTAGTGCGTAAACAATGCAAAGCAAATTTTCCTGTATTACCTCCAATATCGAAAATAGTTTTCGGGTTATTTCTAAAAACGTAATCCAAGGCTTCTTCAAAAATACCATCAGAATAATGATGATCGAATTCAAACCACGATTTTTGTGTTTCGGGCTCTAATTCCGAAAGCCCCTCGTAAATAGTATCCCAGTCCCCAAAGACTTTTAAACCTTCAGGTTTTTCGTTTTTTATAGCCTCATTTAAATGGTATAAACCTTCGTAACACACATCGTTTGTAAAATTGAGGTTAACGGCAACTGTTTTATCAAAATTTAGAAAATATCCAGTTTTTGTGAGACTGTATTTCTCTTTTGTTTTTTCTACAAGGTTTGCGCTTTCTGCAATTTCTAATAAAACGCCAAGACCATACGTGCTAATAGATAATTGCTCAGAAATTTCTTCTATCGAGAGACCTCCTTTTTTTCGATGTTCGAAAATTAGTGTTAAAACGCCTAGCTTTTTTAATGACACCGAAGATTGAAATACGAAGGGTGCAAAAGCAATTTTATGAGCTTCCTCTAATGCATTGATTGCGCTAGTTGTTTTTTTAGTCATTTGTTAATTTTTCTGTCTGTGCTTTTTTAAATAAAACAGCGGTATTGGACCCTCCAAAACCTGATGCTGTTTTTAAAAATATGGTATTAGTGTTGGAGATGGTTTTTTCTATAATATTTAAAGATTTTGAAACACCCAGTGTATCGTATCCCAAAGATTTAAATAAGGTGTTTTGATGTAAACTATGCATCCCAACAAGTGTTTCTATTAGGCCTGAAGCCCCTAAAGTATGCCCAAAGTAACCTTTTAAACTGTGAATAGGAGTGGTACATAAACTTAATCGGTTAAAAGCGATAGCTTCCATTTCGTCATTAAAAAGAGTTGCGGTACCGTGAGCAGAAATAAAATCGATGTCTTGAGTTGCTATATTAGCTTCTGCAATGGCAGCGCTTACACATCTAAATAATCCTTCGCCTGTACGAGATGGTCCAGAAATGTGGTTGGCATCGTTACATGATCCATCACCTAAAATTTCTACAGCTTCAGGGCATAAATATTCTCGTTGCGAGGTCACCAAAACACTAGCAGCTGCTTCGCCTAAATTTACTCCTGTTCTATTTTTGTCGTAAGGTTTACATGGCGAATCGGCCATTGCTTGAAACGAATTGAATCCAGATAAGACAAAAGGGTTTACCGTGTCACCACCGACAATAAAAACGTGATTGTAAACACCTTCTTTAATGTAGCGTTTTGCAATGGCGGTTGCCAAAAGCCCAGAAACACAAGCGTTAGACAATACAATAGCCTCGTTTTTAAATCCGAAATAGTCTTTAATTTCAGTGCCTAAAGTACTTAAATAGGCGCGGTCTTCAGGAAATGAAGAGTTGTTTAACACGTCGATATTTCCTTTTGTTGAAGAAATAATAAGTCCGACATTTTTATCTAAAGAAACATTTGAAGCTTCAATTGTTCGCTGCAGCGAGAGCAACATCATTTTTTCAAGTTTCGTGTATTTTTTTGTTGTTTCTAAAGGTTTGAAAGCTGCTTCTAAATCGTTTGGAGGAATTACCGAACCATAAAACGGGATGTGTAAATACGCTGGATCATCTATTAAGAAAATTCCAGAAACTTTATTTTTTATATTTAGTACTACCCTTTCGGCAGTAAAACCTAAAGCAGAAACAATATTATGATGTGAGAGATATACTTTAGACATTTAAAAGGTTGTGTTTAGTTTTCCATTGTTTATAAAACTCAGGATGTAATAATGCCATTTCTCCGTTATCTAATTTGGTAAATACTTGGATGGTTTCTCCTGTGCAAATAATTTGGTTCGCTTCATTTTTAATACAATAAGAAAACTGCAGTTTTGCGGCAGCTGTATTAATATACGTCGTTTCAATATATGCGATATCTCCATAACGCAGCGGTAGTTTGTGCGACGTATTTGTGTTTACAATGGGCGTGGCGTAACCTTCTTTTTTGATCTCTAAATAGGATAAGCCAAATTGACGCCCAAATGCTTCTCTGCCATCTTCAAAATAGTTTATATAATGTCCGTGCCAAACAATTTGTAACGAATCAACCTCGCTAAAACGCACGCGAAGACTGTGTTTATGTGTTAAATGAGAGGGGACTTGTGTTTTGTACGTCATTATTATAATTAATCTTTTAAAACGGTATTCATTTGTGCCGAGGCAATAATGTCATCGTGTAAAGTAGTAGTTATAGAAACCATTGATAGCATTTCAGCCTCGTAAGTTATATAAACTTCACTTATTATGGTGTCATTTACTTGTGGTACATTTAAAATGGAAGCCGATTTAATAGCGGCAATCATTCCTTCTTTTACATTTTTATTTTTAGATTTAAACTTGTAACCGGTATGCAAAGCTGCTGTTTGCGCCATATGTTCTAGTAGGCCGGTTTCAGATAATCTATTGTTTTCAATAAAAATATTCTCTTTTAAAATAGTTAATGTTGCACGTGCCATTCGGCCTTCAAAATGCAGTAAACCATCCACCATTATCATAGGTTCACGATGCGGAATAAGTTGTTTTATTACGTCTATATTCGAAATGGGTAATATAAAATCGTGGTCTTTCATCTTATTTAACGTCATCCCAGAAATCGTAAAAGTTAAACCATTGCAACGGATATTTCTTAATAACCTTTTCTAAATTAGTCGTGTATTTTTTAAGTAAATCTTTAGCGTCTTGTGCTTTAACGTCGACATGGCTGGCATATAAATGGTAATGCTTTTTAGGTTCTCGTAAAACGTAAACAAATAAAACAGGCACTTTTAAACGACTCGCTAAATGAAAAGGGCCCATAGGGAATTTTGCTGTTTTACCAAGCAATTCCTCTTCCATATATTTGTTGTTTTGCAAATAACGATCGCCTGAAATACAAATAATTCTATTTTGAGCTAAAGCCGCATTAATTTCGAAAACATGCGACATATCTTCTTTTACAATAATGAATTTTATCTCATTTTTTTTCAGGAATTGATCGAGATAATCTTTTATTTCCTGATGGTCTTGATCGGTAATAACAATGCTTATGGATTGATCTGCTAAACGCTCTCTAAAAAAAAACTGCGCCAATTCGAAATTACCAATATGCGCACTAATAAGAATACCTCCTTTTTTTTGCGCTAAAACCTCTTCAATACGATGTTCGCCATCAAACTCGTAAGTATAATTTTCTCGTAGTCCCGCAGAAATAGCTACTTTATCTATTAAGGTTTGTCCGAAAACAAAATACGTTTTGTAAATACTTAGCGAGCTTTTAAGCCAAGAATACTGTAATCTTTTATTGAAGTAATACTGTAAACCGCGAACATTCTTTCTGGAAAATAAGCAAAAATAAGGTACCGGTAAATGCATTAATACATAAGCAGCATTAATACCAAAGTTTTTTATAAAAAAGATAAATACTTTAAAACCCAAAACGGTTCCTCTTGATTTACCATCCCATTTTGTTGCCATTATTTAAAAATTAAAAATCTTATTTTAGTAAATACCGCCGTTAATGCTTATGGTTTCGCCGGTAATATAGGATGCTTTTTCGGAAGCTAAAAATGAAACCAAATGTGCAACTTCCTCTGGAGCACCAAAACGATGCGCTGGAATACTTTTTTTAAGTTCTTTTTCGTCTAAAGCGCTCGTCATATCTGTTCTAATAAAACCCGGTGCGACTGCATTTACTGTTATTTTTTTCTTTGCAACCTCTTGCGCCAAAGCTTTGGTAGCAGCAATTATTGCCCCTTTCGCGGCTGAATAATTTGTTTGTCCCGGTGTGCCTTTTAAACCAGAAACGGAAACCATATTAATAATACGTCCAAATTTATTAAGAAGCATCTCTTGTATAAGATTGTGTGTAACGTTGTAGAAGCCGTTAACCGAGGTGTTTATGACTTGAGACCAATCGTTAGGCGATAACCACAAAAATAAATTGTCTTTTGTAATACCTGCGTTGTTGACTAACACCTCAATAACTGAGTTTTCGTTGACGATTTTCCATTCGTTTAATGCCGTTTTTACAGCAGCGTAGTTCGTAACATCAAATGGTAAAAGAGTCGCTTTTCCTCCTAAGGCTTCAATAGCATTTAAAGTCTCTAAAGCGGCCTCTTTATTTGTTTTGTAATTTATTAAAATATGGTACTCTGTATCTTTTGCCAACTGTAAGCAAATGGCTTTACCTATACCACGGGATCCTCCTGTTACTAAAGCGTATTTCATTTTTTTAAAGTAATCTTAGGGTTTCATTATAAATTTTTTGACCGCATTTACATAGGGATACATAATAGGGTCTTTTGTAAAGGCAGGTACTAATTTACGTATTTGACTATATATCGTTTTTGTTTTTGAAGACACATCGTTTTGTATATTTAAATAGTCTATGGCTTGTACAATGGTCATTAACTCTATTGCGACCACTTCGAAACCGTTTTCTATAACTTTTTTTGTCGTTAATGCGGCATTTGTTCCCATACTCACAATATCTTGATTGTCGTTATTGTTAGGAATACTGTGCACGTACATAGGGTTCGAAAGCATCTGATTTTCTGCAGTTGTTGAGGTTGCTGTAAATTGTACACCTTGCATTCCGAAATTTAAACCTAATTTTCCAAGGTTTACAAAGGCTGGAAGTTTATTGTTTAACTGCGGATTTAATAGGTAGTTTAATTGGCGTTCTGCGAGCATACTCATTTTTGTCACGACAATTTTAAGCTTATCCATTTCTAAAGCGACATAATCACCGTGGAAATTGCCGCCGTGATATACACTTCTACTTTTTACGTCTGTAATGGGGTTGTCGTTAGCCGAATTCACCTCTTGCGTTAATACCGATTCTACAGTATTCAGAGTGTCTAAAACAGGTCCCAAAATTTGCGGTACGCAGCGTAACGAATAATATTCTTGAACCTTATCGGTAAACACATCGTCTTCGGTGTGGTGTTCTTTATATAAATGATGTTCTCTTTTACGTGTTAATTTGCTGTCGGATAAATGAGAACGCATCATTTCTGCAATAGCGCGCTGTCCTTTATGTCTTTTAGATTGGTTTAATTCTAATGATAAATGATCATCGTAAGCTTCAACAATTTCATTTATTGCCGATGAGCAGACTACCATCCATTGTAAAAGTGTTTTAGTATTAATTGTATTTAGCATCCCGATGCCCGTCATTACCGAGGTGCCATTCATTAAAGCTAAACCTTCTCGCAATTCTATTTGCATTGGTTTTAGACCTTCAGCTTTAAAAACGGTTGCAGTGTCTTGTCGTATCCCTTTATAAAACACTTCTCCTTCCCCAATTAAAACTAATGCTAAATGTGCCAATTGCACTAAATCCCCACTAGCACCAACGCCGCCGTGTTCGAAAATAAGAGGCGTGATGTCTTTATTTATTAAACTAGACATTAATTCTATAGCCGATCTATGAACGCCAGAATACCCTAGCGATAACGTTTTTAAACGCGCTAGCATACTTGCTTTTACATAGGCTTCAGGAATGATATTTCCAGTTCCCGAAGCGTGACTTCGTATTAAATTATATTGAAGTTCAATGCGATCAGAATCGGCAATTTTATACTGAGCCATAGGCCCAAAACCCGTGTTTACGCCATAAATCACTTTGTTCTCTGAAAACTCTTTAAGAAAGTTGAAGCTTTGCTCTACGGTGGTATAAACCGATGCGTCTATTTCAATGTTTTTACAATCAAAAATAACGGCTTTAAAGTCTTCAATAGTTAAGTTTCCCTTTAATGTGAGCATTTCTTTTGTTAAGAATGTTAATTATAATGTCATAACCAATCGCAAAGTAGTTATTTTTGGACGTAAATTTATAATAATTAATTATTCTATACTAAATAGCGATGGACGATATTAATATCGATGTTTTAATAATAGGAGCTGGACCTTCGGGTAGCGTCGCGGCAGCTTACCTTTTTAACCAAGGGATATCTATAAAAGTCATTGAAAAAAGTAAGTTTCCAAGATTTGTAATTGGGGAAAGCTTAATTCCACGTTGTATGGATCATTTTGATGAAGTTGGCCTGCTAGACGTTATAAAACAAGGTGATTTTGAAGTGAAAACTGGTGCGCGGTTTATTAAAGGTGACGCTGTATGTGAGTTCGATTTCAAAGAGAAGTTTACAGAAGGTTGGAATTGGACATGGCAATTACCGAGAGCCGATTTCGATAAACTTTTAACCGATGAGTTGACGCGAAAAGGGGTGAATATAGCTTTCGAAAATGAAGTCATTGATGTCATTTTTAATACCGACGGAAGCTCTAAAACAACAGTAATAAGCAAAGATGGAGAAGAGTCTTCTATTTATGCAAAGTATATTATAGATTCTAGTGGTTATGGTCGTGTATTGCCACGATTATTAGATTTAGAGAAGCCATCAAGCTTAGCAAAACACGCCTCTATATTCACCCACGTTAACGATAGTAATAGGCCGGAAGGTAAGGAAGGCACTTTAATTACATTCGATATTATTAATACCGAGTCTTGGTTTTGGGTGATTCCTTTTTCTAATGGCGTAACGAGTATTGGATTTGTGGGCCCTATCGATTTTATAGAATCCTTTAAAGGAAGTACTACGGAGCGTATTCGTGAGATGCTTAAATTATCAAAACATTATTCTGAAAGATTTGAAGATGTGCCATTACTTTTCGAACCCAAAGAAATTAAAAATTATTCTAAAGCCGTAAAGCAATTATATGGTAAGGGTTATGCACTAACTGGTAATAGCGCGGAGTTTTTAGATCCTGTTTTTTCTTCGGGCGTGACTTTCGCTACAGAATCGGCGTTGTTGGCTTCAAAACTTATTGTAAAAGAATTAAATAATGAGTCGGTAAATTGGGAAACTGAATACTCGGATTATATTAAATATGGTGTTTCTGTATTTTCAACGTATGTGAAAGAATGGTATACTGGTAATTTGCAAACCTTATTTTTTCATCAGCCAGAAAATAAAGCGAATAAAGAGCAGATTTGTGCTGTTTTAGCTGGGTATGTTTGGGATAAAAGTAATCCTTTCGTAAGTAAACACGACCGTTTGGTAAAGTCTTTAGCCTATTTAATTGATATGGAGAAATCGAACGATTCTAAGTCGACATAGAGATTAGCTTTTTATAAATGCGATGCTTTTAGACACGACAGTTTGTAAAGCTTCAGGAAGTGCTTGTTGCTCCCAAGGGTGTTTTGCTCCAAATACGTGATCGCTATTGTGTAGGGGTACAAGTTCACTATTTGTATTCCATTTGTGTAATTGTCGGGCTTCTTTAAAGGCTACTGAGGGATCGTTTTCTGCATGGATAATAAGATGCGGGATACTAAGTGCTTTTTCGGCCGTTTCTATATTTAAACGTTCTTTATTGTCTAAAAAATCATTATAAAACTGAATATTATGGGGCATGTTCTGATGTGTTCTTCCGTTTAGAACATATTTCACACCGTCTTTTTTCCATTGTTCTAAATTGCCAATTGTAGAACTGCGCGTGCTAAAATCGCTAACACTCGCCCACGTAATAAGTTTGGTGATTTTAGTGTTTTCTGCGGCTTTTAGAATGGCTATTCCACCACCACGAGAATGACCGATAACAGTGATATTATTTAAGTCTATTTCTTTAGAATACGGAGTATCGGTTTGAGTGAAATACGATAAAATCGCTTCTAAATCGTCTAATTCCTTTGTGTAATTATTTTCTGCAAACGCGTTTAAATCGGGGAAGTCAATAGGGTTTTCTGTCGTGCCACCATTATGAGAAAAATTGAACTTAACAAAAAATAAATTAGCAGTCATAAATTGTTCCGCAACACGATTCCAAGCACCCCAATCTTTAAAGCCTTTGTAGCCGTGGCAGAAAATAACTAACGGTTTTTTCGTGTTTGGTGTTTTGTTAAACGTGTCGTAAACAATAGGTTTCTGATTGTTTCTATCTAATACCTGGTTTTTTTTAATCATAACTACACTTCTTTTTCAATAAATGGAATCTCTGGATTACAAATCTCAATAATAAGTTTCTTTAGTTCTTTTTCGAAATGGTTTAGCGTGTCTTGTGTAATTAAAGAGTCTTTTGTTTTGGCATAAGGAGACTCTTTTACTCCAAATTTCATAACGCCTGAACTCAAATTTTTAAATGAAATGATACCGGCTTCAACAGGAAAGTTTAAGGGTTTTTGCGCGTGTATCATATACGCATATGTCAATATTTGAAAACTTTTGCTGTATTTTTTATAATCGGTGGTAATGTCTTCCCAATCGAGAATACTCACTTCCCCAGGGGTTACTTTTCCTGTTTTATAATCGATTATTCTCGTTACGCCATTATATTCGTCCACACGATCTACAGTACCGCGAAGTGCTACTTTAAAGCCCAGTTCTGGAATATCGATTGGGATATCACTTTTCTGCTCTAAGGCGATAATTTTTATGGTATTGCCTTGTTTTAAATCTTTTATTTCGATGTTTAAGAAATTTAGCACATAACGTTTTGCAATTTCGAATATGATGAGGTTTTTACCTTTGGTTAAATCGCCATCTTTGTATTGCTTTTTAAAGAAATGTGTAATTAAATCTTCAATTTTAGACTTCATTTCTTTAATATTGTCCACCGTTAAAAGTACATTTATAAACGGTTCGTAGAGCGCCTCCAATGTATCGTGAACAACGGTTCCTAAGGTGTTCGCTGCCACTGTTTCTTCGACATCCTCAAGATCTTTAATACCTAATAGTTTTTGATAGTAGAAGGCTAAGGGATTTCTCATATAACTGGTTAGCGAAGATGGCGAAAACCCGTTTTTAGCGACCTCTTTAAGCTTTACAATGGCGCTATCTGTCTTTAACACCTCTTTTAGACTAATATCTAAAGTCGGCACTTGCGGTACCACTATATGATGTTTAATCTGGTGAATATTCTCTAGTTGCAGCTGGTTGATGAATCTGCTTTTTTCACCACCAGTCAAAGCATCAGGTTCTGTATTATAGAGTATATAAATATTTTTTGCTCGTTGTAATAATCTGTAAAAGTGATACGTGTAAACGGCATCCTTTTCTTTATAGGTTGGTAAGTTGTTCTCAATTTTTACGTCGAATGGAATAAACGAATTATTGCTTTTTCCCGAGGGTAGTATCCCTTCGTTTACCGACGTTAAAATTACGGTTTCAAAATCTAAAACACGAGATTCTAACATTCCCATAACTTGTAAACCTTGTAACGGTTCTCCTTTAAAATCTAGCGTTTCAGAACTTAGTAATTCATTATAAATGCTATATAACGCCGAAATATCTTTGATATGGTTATAGCTTTCATTTAAGCGGTACAATTCGTTAAACAAGGTGTTAAAGCGGAATAGGTGCTCTAAGGATAATAGATTATTACTTTTATTTTCTGAAAGATGTTCTTTTATTGTCGTAATAATATTAAAACAATTAGAAATGGCTTGTTGCGAATTGTTTTGCCAATTAGAAAATAGAAGTGTAGTTAGTGGGTTAGAACTGTATGTTTTTAAATCTTCGAGTGAGAGATAAACAAGATTATTGATTTTAATAGCTTCAATAATTTTTGAAGCCTCGTTATTGTCATCGTTTTCGAAAAGTGGTTTTATAAACTGATGCGATAATACGCTAATAACATCTTTATAATAAAAGGTTTGCTGCCCTTTTTTATGAATGGTAAAAAGCAGTTCGAATAGTGAGGCCAAAGGAATGGATTGTAACGGAAATCCCATCGTAATATTGAGAGCATCGATCTTTTTAGGTATGGAATTAAGAATTGGGATAAGTAAATTTTCATCTCCTAAAACCACGGCTGTACTTTTTAGTTCGGGATTTTCAATTATAATCGTATCTAAAATTGCCCCTACTGTTTTAGCCTGCCCTATGTTTTTAGGTACGCCATACAACGTTATGTTGTTCTCTTTTTTATAGTTTTCAGTGACCCAATTAAAAGGGTGGGATTTAAAGTACGGCCAATTCTTTTTGTGTTTCCTGGTGAATAAGGCAGCATCATGAATAGGGTTTTCTAAGAAGGAAGTATCGATATCCCAGAAAATTTCTGCCATTGTACTATCTAGTAGCTTTTGTATAATGGTTTCCTCGGCAGTGTTCAGCGCGTTAAATCCTAAAAATATATGTGATTTGTTTGGGTTAGCGGCACAGTACGCGTCAATATTATTGGCAGCTTCTCTGTATACCAAACCTTGGTATCCCGATTTCCTTGCCATTAAGGACGTATTGAAGTGGTTGTAATATACTTTTAGTTTATCCCAGAACTTAAGATAGTTACTTACAAACTCTGTTTTTTCTGGTTCTAGTGACCAATGGTCTAATTTCTTTATGGCGCTTAGATAATCGAATATCTCTTTTTGAGGAATAAGATAGCGATCAATTTCATTAAAATCTTGAAGTAGTATTTGCGCCCATTTAGAGAAGGACTCAAAGGCTTCTCTCTCTCTTCTCGGTGTGAGTTCTAAGTAGCTATTATAGAACTCGAATAAGAGCTCTGTATTGGTTATAGTTTTTAGTTCTGCAAGTTCTTCTACGAACTCTTCGATACTAATAATTTTAGGGGAAAATATAGTTTTTTCTACCAGTGTAGAAAGTTCTTGTCTTAAAAATACACCAGCTCTTTTGCTAGGTAATATAAAGGTGAGATTTGAGAAATCTGCATCTCTATTATTTAAGTCATTTAACACATCAAAAATAAAACTTTTCATTGTATAAAAATAAAAAACGCTTCGGATAACCGAAGCGTTTTTTTTAAAACTTATTGAGAATGTAAGATAAACTTATTTTACAAGTTTAATATCTGTACGTCTGTTGTTTGCTCTACCACTTCTTGTAGCGTTAGAATCTATAGGAGCAACTTCACCGAAACCTTTTGCTGTTAATCTTTTAGCAGCAATTCCGTTAGCGATTAAGTAATCTCTTACTGAGTTAGCTCTTCTTTCAGATAATATCTGGTTTGAAGATTTAGCGCCAACACTATCAGTGTGACCTTCTAAAGAGAAAGAAGCATCTGGATATTCTTTTAATATCGCTGTGATGTTTTGCAACACTTCGAAAGATTGTTTTTGGAAGTTAGATTTTCCTGTGTTAAATAAAATAGTTCTTGAGTAGCTATTTAATTTATCCATAACTTCTTGAGTAGGTAATACTACTTCAGGACAACCGTTATTAGCAACAGTACCAGCTTCGTTAGGACATTTGTCATCTTTATCAGCAACACCGTCACCGTCAGCATCTGGCCAAGGACATCCGTCGTTTGCAACAGCACCTGCTTCGTTAGGACATTTGTCATCTTTGTCAGCAACACCATCACCGTCAGCATCAGGACATCCGTTTAAAGATTTAAGACCTTTTACTTCTGGACAATCATCTTCACTGTCAATTACACCGTCGCCGTCAGTATCAGGACAACCGTTTAACTCAGCTAAACCAGCTTCGTTAGGACACGCATCTTTACTGTCTTCAATTCCATCACCATCAGTATCAGGACAACCGTTGAAAGCTTCTAATCCAAAAACTTCTGGACAAGCGTCGTCTTTGTCGTAGATTCCGTCACCATCACTATCTGTTCCACCAAACTTAACAGTAAAACCTGCAGAGTGTTGGAAATGTTTAGTTAAGTAATCTTCGAAAGAATGTTTGTATTTAGACTCTACAAAGAAACCTAAATTTTCAGTAAACCAATACGTTAAACCTAAAGACCCATTTAATGTTCCTGCACCGATAGCTTCTTTACCACCTGCGTTATTGTCATTGTATTTTCCTTCTTCGATCCAAGTGTAACCACCACCGATTCCGATAGCTGGCTCCAATCTTTTGCTGTTTAATAAATCAGCGAAGTTATATTTTACATTTCCGTCCACAGCGTAGTAAGATAAGTCATTTACATGAACATCAACATCACCTGCGTTAGTTTCAAATTGTCCCCAGTTAGTGATCTTGTTGATAGATCCACCAGCTTGAACTGTAAAGTTATTACCTACATAATTAGAAACAGAAACTGTTGATAAAGAAGGTAAAATACTCCAGTGGCCTGATGCATTGAAGAATTCGTCGAAGTAATCTCCTTGTGGAGCGTCTTCTCCAACTGGATAAACGTCTACAGCGTTTATACCAAAACTGATAGCCCAAGGATTGTTTTCGTCTTGTGCATTTACATTAGAAAAGCTTACTAAAAGCATCAGTGTAAATAATAATCTGCTAAGATTTTTCATATTCAAAAAATTTTAATTTTAAGTGTTAATTAAGAAGCGAAAATAAGTTGTTATATATTATTAACAAAGACAAATATATAAAAATATTGTTTAAAGCAACTATTTATTGATTTATAATGAATGGTTCTAAATAAGTTCTAATGTTTTTCCAACTTTAATAAAGGCAGTGAGTGCTTTATCTAAATGTTCTTTAGTATGCGCAGCCGATAGTTGTACTCTTATTCTTGCTTTATCTTTTGGTACAACGGGGAAGAAAAAGCCAATAACATAAATACCTTCTTCTAAAAGTTTGTTTGCCATTGTTTGAGCTAATTTAGCATCGTAAAGCATAACGGGTACAATTGCCGAGTCGCCATCGATAATATCGAAACCAGCGTCCTTTAATCCTTTCTTTAAATAAGTTGTATTCCATTTAAGTTGCTCTAATAAACTAGTATCGTTAGCTAGCATATCGAATACTTTTATAGAGGCGCCTACAATTGCCGGGGCCAAGGAGTTCGAAAATAAGTACGGTCTAGAACGTTGTCTTAATAATTCAATAACTTCTTTTTTAGCGGTTGTATAACCTCCCATAGCACCACCCATAGCTTTGCCAAGTGTTCCTGTAATAATGTCGATACGTCCTAAAACACCTTTTTCTTCAAGGGTTCCAATACCTGTATCGCCAATAAACCCTGTGGCGTGGCATTCGTCGATCATTACTAAAGCATCGTACTTATCTGCTAAATCGCAAATCTTATCTAATGGCGCTACAATACCGTCCATAGAAAATACACCATCGGTAACGATGATTTTAAACCGTGCTCCGTTTTCGTTGGCTGCAATAAGTTGCTTTTCTAAATCTTCCATATTGCTGTTTTCGTAGCGATATCGTGCTGCTTTACATAAACGAACACCGTCTATAATGGAAGCGTGATTTAAAGAATCTGAAATAATAGCATCTTCTTTTCCTAAAAGCGGTTCGAAAACACCTCCGTTAGCATCGAAAGCAGCGGCGTACAAAATAGTGTCTTCGGTACCGTAGAAATCGGCTATTTTTTGTTCTAATGTTTTATGAATGTCTTGAGTACCACAAATAAAACGCACTGAAGACATACCAAATCCGTGCGTATCCATAGTATCTTTGGCGGCTTGGATAACGTCGGGATGTGAGGACAAGCCCAAATAATTGTTAGCACAAAAATTTAATACGTTTTCTCCTGTATTTAAAGTGATTTCTGCACCTTGAGGAGATGTAATAATACGTTCCGTTTTAAAAAGACCATTATCTTTAATCTCTTTAATTTCGTTTTGCAAATGTTGTTGAATTTTACCGTACATGTCTTTTAGATATTTTTACAAATTTAATAATGTTTTTGCGTTAGTGGTAGTAACGACATCCTTTTTTTTAGCGCCTTTTGCGTTAAAAAAAGATATAGTGAATGACACGCCTATAAATTATTTTTTGGTAATTTATAGGAACGCCATAATTTTAACTGTAAACCTGATATTTTAATAGGTTTTAATTGAAATACTTTCGTTTATATAAACTAATATTTTCTTTGTTACTTTGAACTGCATCTCTTCTAAAACATCTTGGTAGTCTTGCAACTGGTGCTGATGTTTTGGATTAAACAACCCTGTTTTATAATCTATTATTACAACCTCGTTATTTGTATTAATAACCAAACGATCGGGACGCACGAGTTTACCCGTTTTGGTGATAATATCGCGTTCGTTATAAATGGTGTGCGTTGTGCTAAAGTAAGACTTTAATTCTGGATGGTTTATAATGCTGTCTATCGTGTTTTTTAATTCTTGCGATTGCAATGCGTTAATAGTGCCGGAGGTTAAAAATTGGTGCATTACGTTTTCTATATCGATTTCGGAGTCAATTTGAGCCATTATATCGTGCACTAAATTCCCTTTTTCTATCGCGTCTTGCTGTTTGGTGTCCCACATATACCCCGCGTTGGTAACAATGTTAATGTTGTGGTCTTCTTTGGCGGTAGATATAAACTCCGGTTGTTGTATTGTATTATTCTCTTTTAGCTTTGGTATATGTTCTCGCGTGGGGCTCCCAAAACTGTAGGAGAGCTGGTTGTCTTGCCATTCGCTAATGTTTAATAAATAGTTGATGAGTAATCCTGAATACGATTTCTCGTTAATTTCGCCCTTTTTACTAATATCTTTTTTAGCAATAATATACAGTTGTTCTACGGCACGGGTAAGTGTAACGTATAATAGATTGATGTTATCGAGTTCTAATTCGGCTTGGTGTTTTTCGTGAATTCGCAAACCTTCGTCCCCGTAAAACTCGAAATCTTTATTATAGTTTAATAAAGTGTATTCGAAATTATTGAAGTGCTCCGGCTCTAATTTAAACCACTCTTTAGGGTCGACTTCACCATAGACGTTTTGTTGCGCATAAGGAAAAATAACCACCGGAAACTCTAGTCCTTTAGATACGTGAATGGTCATAATCTGCACGGCATCTTGATTCTCTGGAGATACAATACTCAGTTTGTCTTTTTTGTTTTCGAAATAGTCTAAGAAGCCTGAGATATCCGAGATGTTTTTTTGCGTGTATTCTAAAACAATATCTAAATAAAACTGAATGTAAGCATTCGAAACAGCAGCTAATTTAAAGGTTCGCACAATAGATTCTGCAACATCAAAAAGCCCTAACTGGATTATTTGTTTGGGATCTGCAATAATACCGAAATATTCAAAGCTCTTAAAGAACTCGTTTATAGGTAATTTAATATGGTGTTTGTAGTATTCGTGCTTATCGTTAATATTATATTTATGAGCAATAAAATCGAGAATAGTAATACGCGCCTCGTCGTTATTGGGATTGGTAAGCAGCGTTAAAACACTATTAGCAACTTGGACTTCTGGCGAATTATTAATCAACATCGTTTGTGACGAGGTTATTTTTATACCGTTAGCACTTAAATATTGAGCAATAGCAACGCCTTCGTCTTTTTTTCTGACAATGATACAGATCTCTTTTAAGGTAAACCCGTTTTCTAAACAGCTGGTAATTGTATTTAAAACGTACTCTGGGTATAACTCGTTTTTATCATCGCCGTCTTCAAAATCTATAAAGTCAATATTAACGTAGCCTTTCTCTTTTTTGATGCTATCTTGGTGGGCAATTTCGTAGAGATTAGCGTAGTTTAAATGACTAAAAGCGTGCGCCGATAAGTATTTAAAAAAACCATTATTAAACGTAATAATATTTTGGTAACTGCGGTAATTTGCCGGTAGATTTTCTAGTTTTTGGGCCACTTGAAAAGGTTTACTCGTGGCATTAAACAAGTCTATAAACTGCTCGGCTTTTCCGCCGCGCCATCTGTAAATGGCTTGTTTCGCATCGCCAACCAACATTGCAGTGCCTTGCTCGCCTTTTAAATTTTGGCCAGATAACGTATTATCTATTAAGGGCACGAGATTGCTCCATTGCATTTCGGAAGTGTCTTGAAACTCGTCTATAAAATAATAGCGGAATTTTTCGCCCATGCGTTCGTAAATAAAGGGCGTGGGTTGATTTTTTAATTCGTCACTAATTATAGCATTGAATTCTGAAATCAACATTTTATTCTGCTCCGTTTTTATCGCGTTTAGTTCGTTATTAATGGCATTTAAAACCGATAGCGGTGTGCTGTTTTTATAAAAAGAGTTTAGGAATTTTAAATTATAGACTTCCTTTTTTATCTCGCCGTATAATTCTCCAATTCTTGGTAGTAAACTATCGATGCTATCTTTTTTATCGGCAGCTAACGTTTTAGTGTAAATTTTTACACCTTCAGCAATGTTGCTCTGTAATTGATTATCGTAAAGTCCGTTTAAGTTTAAAGCTTTCGCTTTTATAAAATGGTTGGGCAACGTGCCACGAGAAAAATCTTTAGTGTCTAAATTATTATGCGCAATGCTATCTAAAACAGAGCCGGCTTTGCTTTGTATGTTGTTTTCGGCGGTGGCGATGGCGTGTATTAAATCGGTTTTAAGTTTGCTGAAATCTGCTAAGGTTTTTCCTTCCAGTGTTTTTACGTATTTTAAATCGTTTTCGTTAATTAATAACTTCGCAATGGTATTAAAATCGCGAGCAACATCCCAGCTTTTATCGTCGTCTGCTTTTTCAAGAGCAAAATCAATGAGTACTTTGGTAAGGGCTTTATCGGTTCCGGCTTTAGAGATTAAGCGGTCTACGGCTTCGTTTAGTAAGGTTTCGGAGTCTAAATCGACTTCAAAATTTAAGGGTAATTTTAAATCGTGAGCAAACGTTCTAATCAAGCGATGATTAAATCCGTCAATCGTAGAAATATCAAACGCCGCATAATTATGCATTATGGTATTCAATATTTTTTTTGATTTAAGATGAAGTACCTCCGGTTCTATATTTAATTCTTCAGAAATAAGTGAAAAAATGGTTGAAGGTTCGCTGATAATTAAAGGATCAGAGAACTCTTTTAGAGTATCGACAATACGTTCTTTCATTTCGGCAACCGCTTTGTTAGTAAACGTAATGGCCAATATATGTTTAAACTGATCTTTAGTCGCAGACGCAAAAAGGATTTTAAGATATTCTTTTACGAGTGTAAAGGTTTTACCGCTTCCGGCCGAAGCATTATATACCGTAAAAGGCTGTAGAGTACTCATGCAGTTTTTTGTTACAAGATAAAAACAATAATCATTTTATAAGCTCAAGACCTTCTGTTTTTACCGTAAAATGAAAGGATTTTAATTTACGGGTGTTAAAGTATTATTAAAACAAAGGGATAGGGGTGTTTAAATTTTTTATTGAAGTGTTAAATTGTTAAATTTACTTTTAAGGATTATTAACCAAAAAACATACAATTATGGCTTTCGAATTACCGAAATTAAAATACGCATACGACGCTTTAGAACCAAACATAGACGCGCGTACAATGGAAATACACCACTCTAAACACCATGGAGGATATACTTCTAAATTAAATTCTGCAATTGTAGGCACAGATTTAGAAGGGAAAACAATAGAAAATATTCTATCTAATTTAGATATGGACAATAAAGCAGTACGAAATAATGGTGGAGGTTTTTATAACCACTCTTTATTTTGGGAGGTTATGAATCCAGAAGGTAGAGGACGTTTGTCTGGAGAATTAAAAGAAGCTATTGAAGCTGCTTTTGGATCTTTTGATGCGTTTAAAGATGAATTTAGTAAAGCTGCTGCTACTCAGTTTGGTTCTGGTTGGGCTTGGCTTTGTGTACATAAAGGCGGAAAAGTTGAAGTGTGCTCAACACCAAATCAAGACAATCCATTAATGCCAGACGTTAGCTGTGGCGGAACTCCTATTTTAGGATTGGATGTATGGGAACACGCTTACTATTTAAACTACCAAAATAGAAGACCAGATTATATTGAAGCATTTTTTAATGTAATTAACTGGAATGAAGTAGAGAAACGCTTCGCAAACGCTAAATAAGCAGTTTGAATTCTAGCCTGAATAGGCGACATAAAAAAAGCAGACTTTAAATTTAAAGTCTGCTTTTTTTATGTCGTTTTTTTAAATAAAAAAGGTGAACGAGAGTTCACCTTTTTTGCCCCAAATCTACCATGAACTTAACCTACTTATGTTATGGTAAGTTCAAATATAATAAATGTTTTATCTTTTTTATCTTTTTTTAGTTTAAGGGTTAATATATCCGATAAAATGCAAAGCGCTATAAATCAGTTATATCGTGTTGTAAAAATAGCGTAAGATATTTAATACGCTCTTTCCTTATTGCCTTCATAAAAATTAATAAACGCTCTGTTTACTACTCTGTTTCCTCCTGGTGTAGGGTAATCTCCTGTAAAGTACCAATCACCTAAATGATCTGGACAAGCAATATGAAGATTTTCTACGGGTTGAAAAATAATATCAATTTCAGCTTTAACAGTATCATCGCTTAAGAGCACGGATATTTTAGCTGAAATTTCTTCGGGTGTAAAAGAATCGTAAATATCCTTAACAAAGTTTTTAATCTCTGTATCTTTTAGCTCTACTTGTTGTAAACATTTTTCGTAAACGTCTTTAACAATATGCCATTTATTATTATCTTTTAAAAGTTCTAAAGCAGCGTTAAAGGCGACTAAACTCTCCAAGTTAGCCATATCTATACCGTAGCAATCTGGATAACGTATTTGTGGCGCAGACGACA
This sequence comes from Bizionia saleffrena, assembly GCF_008086175.1. Lineage (GTDB taxonomy): Bacteria > Bacteroidota > Bacteroidia > Flavobacteriales > Flavobacteriaceae > Bizionia > Bizionia saleffrena. Next base: position 10,402 of record NZ_VSKM01000007.1, on the reverse strand, counting down.
CAACAACTATCTTTTTAGGATGTAGTCTGTCCATCATTTTAATAATACTTTTTTTAAGCGTCGTTCCGCGTACAATACTATCGTCTATAATTACAAGATTGTCGGTGGGTTTAATAACGCCATAAGTAACATCGTAAACGTGTGCTACTAAATCATCGCGACTACTGTCTTCTGTAATAAACGTTCTTAGTTTAGCATCTTTTATGGCTATTTTTTCTATACGTGGTCTTTCTGATAAGATATCGGTTACCGCTTGCGCGCTTAAACCGCCATTTCCAGCTAAAATAGCTTTTGTTTTTTTCTTGTTTAAATGCTCTTCAACCGATTCTATCATTCCAAAAAATGAGGTTTCAGCCGTGTTTGGAATAAACGAAAATACTGTGTTTTTGGTATCATCATCAATAGCCTCTAAAACTTTCGGCATTAATAGTTTTCCTAATTTTTTTCGTTCTTGATATATTTCTGCATCACTACCTCTAGAGAAATAGATACGCTCGAAAGAACACGATTTGCGTTCTAAGGGTTCTAATATTTTTTTAATAGATACTTTACCAGATTTCTCGGTAATAATAGCGTGCCCAGGGGGTAATTCTTTAACATCGTCAAACTCTACATTAAATGCTGTTTGAATTACAGGACGCTCTGAAGCGGTTACAACAACCTCGTCGTCTTTATAATAATACACTGGTCGGATTCCTGCTGGATCTCTTAGTACAAAAGAGTCACCATGTCCTAATAATCCTGCAATAGCATAACCACCATCCCAGTTTTTAGCAGCTCGTTTTAATATTTTAGCCACATTTAAACGGTCCGCAATTAAAGGGGAACATTCTACTTTCTTGTAGCCTTCTTTTTTTAGTTTTTTATAAATTTTATCTACAGAATCGTCTAAGAAATGTCCGATTTTTTCCATAATAGTTATGGTATCGGTATACTCTTTAGGATGCTGACCTAAGTCGATAAGGTTTTGAAACAATTCTTTAACATTCGTCATATTAAAGTTTCCGGCAAGAATAAGGTTTCTGTGCATCCAGTTGTTTTGTCTTAAAAACGGATGTACACTTTCTACACTATTTTTACCAAAGGTACCGTAACGCACGTGCCCTAGAAACAACTCGCCAATGTATGGTATGTTTCTTTTTTGTAACGCAACATCGTCATTATATTCTGGATGTGTTGTAAGCTCTGTATTAATACGGTCGTTAATTTGAGCAAAAATATCCTGTATAGGTTGCTGCTCTATAGAGCGCACGCGACTTATATAGCGTTCTCCAGGTTTAGTATCTAATTTTATACTTGCAAAACCAGCACCATCTTGACCACGATTGTGTTGTTTTTCCATTAATAGATACATTTTATTTACGCCGTAAAATGCAGTCCCATATTTTTCTTTATAGAATTCTAATGGTTTTAAAAGTCTAACCATTGCAATACCGCATTCGTGTTTTAAAGCATCACTCATTGTGTAGTTGTTGTAGTAGTTGTTTATTAAGTTTTACTTCCTGTGTTACGGGAAATTAAAAAACGCGCTCCTTTTAAGAGCGCGTTAGTTTATGTTAATTTAATTTCAAATTGTGTTAAGTCTTTAAACTGTAGCAGTCTTTCGTGTATTTCTTTATCGGTTAGATTTTCCATACGTTCTGTACCAAATTTTTCGACGCAGAAGGAGGCTAACGTCGAGCCATAAATGACCGCATTTTTCATGTTTTCGAAAGAAATATCTTCGGTTTTTGCTAAATAGCCAGCAAAACCACCAGCGAAAGTGTCTCCAGCTCCCGTTGGGTCGAAAACAGCTTCTAAGGGTAGCGCAGGGGCGTAAAACACATCGTCTTTATGAAACAATAATGCGCCGTGTTCTCCTTTTTTAATAACCACGTATTGAGGGCCCATTTCGTGAATCTTTCTTGCGGCTACAACTAGAGAATATTCTCCTGTTAGTTGTCGTGCTTCTTCATCGTTAATAGTGATAACATCTACATTTTTAATGACAGACAATAAATCCTCTAAAGCAATATCCATCCAGAAATTCATAGTATCTAAAATGGCAAGCTTGGGCTTTTTATTCATTTGGTCTAAAACACCTTGTTGTACTAAAGGATGTAAGTTACCTAGCATCACTATTTCAGCATCTTTATACGCTTCGGGTACAACAGGTTTAAAGTGCTCTAAAACATTTAGCTCTGTAACTAAAGTGTCTCTAGAGTTCATATCGTTGTGGTATTTTCCACTCCAAAAGAATGTTTTACCATCTTTTACAGTTTCAATTCCAGAAAGATCAAGGTTTTTGCTCTCTAACAAATCTAAGTGCTCTTTAGGGAAATCGCCACCAATAACAGAAACTAAAGTGGCATCTATATTAAAATTGGAAGCCGATAAGCCAATGTAAGTGGCAGCACCACCAAGAATTTTGTCTGTTTTACCAAAAGGAGTTTCAATAGCATCAAAAGCGACTGTTCCTACTACAACTAATTTACTCATAAATTGTATTCTATATTTTTTGCAAAGTTACGTCTTTTTTTTTCTTACTGAAACAATGGATTTTAAAAGACTATTTTGCCAAAACTATTTTCTGCCAAAATCTGCAGGGATTTCACCCCAGGCCTTTGTTTCCCATTTTACTATGGTGGTATTATAGTCGTTATTTTTTAACCAAATTACAGCACGATCTACTAAATCGTAAACAGGCTTGTTTTTGCTGGTACGTTCTAGCTTACTATTGCAGGTTTTTTTACGTACCCAACTCATAGCCGTTTTCGAATCTGTATATAGAATGCGATCACTATTATGCTTTTTAAGAAAGCTTAAGCCGTGTACAAGTGCTAAAAACTCCCCTATATTATTGGTGCCTTGAGCAAAAGGCCCTTGTATAAATAATTGTTTTTTCGATTTGGTGTCGACGCCACGATATTCCATAATACCTGGGTTTCCACTCGATGCCGCATCCACAGCAATGGAGTTGTAATTGGGCAGGCCGATTTTTTTAAGATCAAGTCCGGACAACTCACTTTTAAACGATTTACTTTTTCCTATATAATCGAAATAATTACCTTCTAATGCTTTTTCTGCAGCAGCACGAGTCGGGAAGGATTTATATTGAGCGCCTTCAAAATTTTTAATGTGTTTTTTACACACATTCCAAGAGTCAAAAACACCTGTTTTGTGACCTTTCCAAATGGTGTAGTATTTTTTTTTCTTTGTACTCATTTGTAGTTTAGAGCCTCTCAGAAAAGAGAGAAAGCGTTAGTTGGTTTAAAAAAAAATAATTATAGTTTTTTGGAGCCAATAAAAGTAAATACAGGGCACTAAAATATTTAAAGGACGTGTTATTTTTCTGAAGTTAAAAGTTTTTCTACAACTAAAGGAAAGTGTTTCATTTCTAAATTGTGGATTTTTTCAGCAACATCATTCGCCGAATCTGTCGTTTTTACTTCGCATTTTGCCTGAAAAATGATCGCTCCATCGTCATAATTCTCGTTTACGTGATGAATTGTGATGCCAGTTTCAATTTCTTTGTTCTTTACAACCGCCTCATGAACGTGTTTTCCAAACATCCCTTTTCCGCCATATTTTGGGAGTAAAGCAGGGTGGATATTAATCACTTTATCGGGGAATTCTGCGATGATATTTTCTGGGAATTTCCATAAAAAACCAGCGAGTACAATTAGGTCTGGTTGCGATGCTTTTAAAATATTAAGGACGTCTTCGGTTTCAGTAAAAGCAATTTTATTAAAAGATAAAGCGCTAATTTTCAATTTTTTACAGCGTTCTAAAACTTTGGCACAAGGATTGTTCGTAAGCACTTGAATAACAGAAGCATTATCGCTGTTGTGAAAAAAAGTGATCAAATTTTCAGCATTAGTTCCGCCCCCGGAAGCAAAAATTACAATACGTTTCATTTACAGATATAATGTTTAAATTGTGACCACAAAAAAAAGAATAATTATTAACAATTATAGGGTAAATATCAAATAGTTAAAGTTTATTTATTAAATTACCACCACATTTTCGAAAGAAAGATGTGTTTTAAAATAAAGTTTTTTATTTTTGCCTCTTAATTAAAACTAAAAAAATTAAAATTATGTCAGACATTGCATCAAGAGTAAAAGCGATCATCGTAGACAAATTAGGTGTTGATGAAAACGAAGTTGTAACTGAAGCGAGCTTCACAAACGATTTAGGAGCAGATTCATTAGACACTGTAGAACTAATAATGGAATTCGAAAAAGAATTTGATATTCAAATTCCAGACGATCAAGCAGAAAACATTGCAACAGTTGGTCAAGCAGTATCGTATATTGAAGCTGCAAAATAAGCATTAGAAATTTATGGAATTAAAGCGAGTTGTAGTAACGGGGTTAGGAGCATTAACGCCGATAGGGAATACCAAAGATGAATTTTGGGACGCTTTATTAACTGGTAAAAGTGGTGCTGCACCAATAACCTATTTTGATACTGAAAAGTTCAAGACGAAATTCGCTTGTGAATTAAAAAACTTCAAAGCGACCGATTTTCTTGATAGAAAAGAGGCTCGTAAAATGGACAGGTTTACGCAGTACGCAATGGTCGCATCTGATGAGGCTATTGCGGACTCTAAACTAGATTTAGAAACCGTAAACAAACTGCGAGTTGGAGTGATTTGGGGAGCAGGAATTGGAGGCTTAGAAACGTTTCAGAACGAAATGTTGAACTTCTCTGAAGGCGATGGAACACCAAGATTTAATCCGTTCTTTATTCCTAAAATGATTGCAGACATTGCACCGGGTAACATATCTATTAAAAATGGATTTATGGGGCCTAATTACACAACAGTTTCGGCCTGTGCCTCTTCTGCAAATGCTATGATTGATGCCTTAAACTATATTCGTTTAGGACAGTGCGACGTTATAGTAACTGGAGGAAGTGAAGCCGCAGTAACTATTGCAGGAATGGGTGGGTTTAATGCAATGCATGCTTTATCAACTAGAAATGACAGTCCTGAAACGGCATCGAGACCTTTTGATGCGACACGAGATGGATTTGTTTTGGGAGAAGGAGCAGGAGCAATAATTCTTGAAGAGTACGAACATGCTAAAGCTAGAGGGGCTACTATTTATGCCGAAGTTTTAGGTGGTGGTATGTCTTCAGACGCTTATCACATGACCGCACCACACCCAGAAGGAATTGGTGTTATCGCTGTGATGAAAAATTGTCTAGAAAACGCAGGTTTAGAACCTGAAGCAGTAGACCACATTAACACGCACGGTACATCTACACCATTGGGAGATGTTGCAGAATTAAAAGCAATTACCGAAGTGTTTGGTGCGCACGCTAAAAACATAAATATTAACTCTACAAAGTCTATGACAGGGCACTTGTTAGGAGCCGCTGGAGCTATAGAAGCTATTGCCTCTATATTATCTATTAAGCACGGTATTGTGCCTCCTACAATTAACCACACGACGGTAGACGAGAATATAAACCCAGAATTAAACCTAACCTTAAACACACCTCAAAAAAGAGACGTTAAAGTCGCAATGAGCAATACCTTCGGGTTTGGTGGGCACAATGCTTGCGTACTGTTTAAAAAATTAGATTAAATTCTCAATGAAAAGTATTCGTAACATATTCAATTCCCGTTCTAAAGACAACGGGATTTTTTTTACGACAATTTCAAAAATAATAGGATTTAAACCTAAAACCCTAGAGTATTACCAAACCGCATTTACGCACCGCTCTATGAACCTTAAAAACAATAAGGGGCATACGGTAAATTACGAGCGTTTAGAGTTTTTAGGAGACGCTATGTTGGGGTCTGTAATTGCACATCATCTGTATACAGAGGTTCCAAGTGGAGACGAAGGTTATTTAACCAAGATGCGCTCTAAAATTGTAAGTCGGGAGCACTTAAACGAAATCGGAAAAGAATTAAAACTGATAAAGTTAGTCGAAAGTAAAATACCTAAAGGTCAATTCGGTGACAATATCCACGGTAACTTATTCGAGTCTATTGTAGGCGCTATTTTATTGGATCGTGGTTATTTGTATTGTGAAAAGTTTATTTACGATAAAGTGATTGATCCTTTTGTAGACATCGAAAAACTCGAAGGTAAAGTAATTAGTTACAAAAGTCTGCTTATAGAATGGTGTCAGAAAGAGAAGAAAACCTTTAATTACAATGTCTACGAAGATACTGGTAATGATGAGGTTAAACATTTTTCTGTAAAATTATCTATAGACGATAAAGTCATAGCAAAAGCACGCGCGACGTCGAAAAAGAAAGCCGAAGAAAAAGCTTCAAAACGAGCCTTTTTTGTTTTTCAGGAAGCCATTACAAATGCATTACACGAGTAATGTTGTAGTCTATTCCGGTGTATCTATTTATAAAAACATATTGTTTACTACCGTTTAAGTTTAACGATAAGATTACATATATTAATAGGGTCTAAAAGCTAATAACATTATATTTACGCTGCAAAATAGTGTAAACAAATGGCCAATAAAAAATTAGTTTTAGATGATTTTTTCGATGACGAAGAATTTACACTTATAGGTATTCATTCCAGTTTAGAAGACTTCCGGTTGGCTTATCTAATCAATAAACATCTTCAATCACACCTGTATAGAAAGCCGTACGATATAAAAAGTGATAATTTGGCGGCGCATTATTCCATTTTTGAATGGGAGGATCAAGAGCAACTTAGGGTGTGGAATTTAGTATCTAACACGTGTAAGGTTGAAATACAACAACAACCTGATACTAGAGACTCTCTATTTGGCACAAGTAAAACTACCAAAACGTATCATTTACTGCCCGAATTTAAGCGTGTTAATTATGTCTTAAAAATAGAAAGCGAACTGCCCGAACAAGCACAAAAGCTTATATTAAACACAATTCAAGATATCAAGCAAGTCGTGATGGCTCATTTTATTGATGCCGATCTACTTAAATCAAAAGAAAATTTAATATTTAACTAATGTTGAAAAGAAAAAAGACGAAAATTGTTGCCACTTTAGGTCCAGCGACAAGCAATAAAACGGTGCTAAAGGCAATGTTAGATGCCGGAGCAAATGTATTTAGAATAAACTTTTCGCATGCAGATTACGAAGACGTAAAAGAACGCGTTAAAATGATTCGGGAGTTAAACGATGAGTTTGGCTATAACGCTTCTATTTTGGGAGATCTACAAGGCCCAAAACTGCGTGTAGGTATTATGAAAGGTGAAGTATTTGTAAATCCGGGAGACGAAATAGTTTTTGCTACAGGAAAGAAATTTGTAGGCACTAAAAAACGTGTGTATATGACCTACGATAAGTTTCCCCAAGATGCAAACCCAGGAGAACGTGTTCTTTTAGACGACGGTAAACTCATTTTTGAGGTCGTGTCTACAAACGGCGTGGACGAAGTGCTAACCAAAGTAATTCAAGGAGGACCATTGCGTTCTCGTAAAGGTGTAAACTTGCCAAATACAAATATTTCTCAGCCCGCATTAACAGAAAAAGATATTGAAGACGCCATTTTTGCGTGCGAATTGGAAGTCGATTGGATGGCCTTATCTTTCGTGCGTCACGCCGAAGATTTAATGTTACTGCAAGAGTTAATCAAAAAGCACAGCGCTCATAAAATACCTATTATAGCTAAAATCGAAAAACCGGAAGCGGTAGAAAATATAGATAAAATTGTGGCCTATTGCGACGGGTTAATGGTTGCAAGAGGTGATTTAGGAGTTGAAATTCCAGCGGAAGAAGTCCCGTTAATTCAAAAGAAACTGGTGCGTAAGGCAAAAAGTGCTAGAATTCCAGTAATTATTGCCACACAAATGATGGAAACAATGATTACTAGCTTAACGCCAACCCGTGCTGAAGTTAACGATGTTGCCAACTCTGTAATGGATGGCGCCGATGCCGTAATGTTATCTGGCGAAACCAGCGTTGGTCAATACCCAGTGGAGGTTATTCAGCAAATGACCAATATAATCACCAGTGTCGAAGACTCAGATTTAATTAAAGTGCCGCAATCGCCACCACACATACGTACTAAGCGATTCATTACAAAATCCATCTGTTATCACGCGGCTTTAATGGCGAACGATATCAATGCAAAAGCGATTACAACCCTTACAAACAGTGGGTATACGGCGTTTCAAATTTCTGCATGGAGACCAAGTGCGCACATATTGGTGTTTACGTCCAACAAGCGTATTTTAACACAATTAAGCTTGCTTTGGGGTGTTAAAGCGTTCCATTACGAAAAATTTGTAAGCACCGACGAAACAATCGAAGACGTTAATAATTTTGCCTTAGACCAAGGCTTTGTTAGCAAAGGCGATATGTTGGTAAGTCTAGCGGCAATGCCAATTCAAGATAAGGGAATGGTAAATACGTTGCGTGTTTCCGAAATTTAGGAGTATTAGGGCGTTTCCATTTTAATACTTAAACTGGACCGCGCTATACACTATATCTTTTGCAGAAAAAGCAAAAGGATGCCGTTACTATCGCTAACGCAAATCAATTAAAACCCGAATTTAAGCTGTACACTTACCGTTTTAGATTCGGGTTCTTTTTTAGTTTTTTCTGTGTTTAAATTAGATAATGAAATACCTAATAAACGCACCGAATTATCTAATTTTTCTTGATATAAAAGTTCCTTCGCGGTTTCTAAAAGTAAGTGCTTATCGCTGATAAAATAAGGCAGTGTTTTACTGCGCGTATGTAGAGAGAAATCACTGTATTTAATCTTAAGCGTAATTGTTTTTCCAGCCACTTTATTCGCTTTTAAACGCTTAGAAACTTCCTCAGCAATATGTTCTAATTTTTCAAGCATAAATATTTCTGACGATAAATTAGTGCTAAAAGTGCGTTCTGCAGCTAAACTTTTTCGTGTTCTATTTGGCTTTACTTCGCTATTATGAATACCGCGAACTACATAGTAGTAATAGCGTCCCGATTTACCAAAATGAGAGTGTAAAAACTCTAGGCTTTTTGTTTTTAAATCCGTGCCAGTAAAAATGCCTTTTTGGTACATTTTTTCGGCAGTAACTTTTCCAATACCATAAAATTTACGGATATCTAAAGTTTCCAAAAAGTCTAAAACTTCCTCTGGATTAACCGTTTTTTGTCCGTTAGGTTTATTATAATCACTAGCCACTTTGGCAATAAATTTATTAATGGAAATCCCAGCCGATGCTGTTAAGCCCACGTCATTTAAAATGCGGGCTCTAATCTCTTCAGCAATAAGAGACGCGCTTGGATTTCCTTTTTTATTCTCGGTAACATCCAAATAGGCCTCATCTAAAGATAGTGGCTCTACTAAATCAGTATACTCATAAAAGATTTTGCGTACTTGAGAGGAGATCTCTTTATAGCGATCGAAGCGTGGTGGAACAAATATGAGATGGGGACAATTACGTTTAGCCATTACACCACTCATCGCACTGCGAACGCCATACTTTCTAGCTTCATAATTGGCTGCCGCAACTACACCTCGTGTACCGCTACCGCCAACCGCCAATGGTTTACCGCGTAGTTCAGGATTATCCATCTGCTCGACAGAGGCATAAAAGGCGTCCATATCGACATGAATAATTTTTCTGAGTGGTAAGGCTTCGGCCATAATTAAATATTAAAACTCAAAAATACTATATCTTTGGTTCAAATACGAAAAGTGCGCTTATTTAGAAGAGTATTTATCACCTTTTAAAGGCTAAAATGATATTATAATGATAGAAATAGAACGTAAATTTTTAGTTAATTCTTTAGCTTATAAGGCCGAAGCGTTTAAGGAAACACAAATTATTCAAGGGTTTCTAAACACCCATAAAGAGCGAACGGTGCGTGTTAGGTTAAAAGGCGATGTCGGCTTTATTACAGTTAAAGGAACGTCTTCAAGCAATGGATTATCGCGTTTTGAATGGGAGAAAGAAATTTCTAAACCGGATGCCGAGTCTCTTTTACAGTTATGTGAGGACGGCGTGATTAGTAAAGTAAGATACGAGGTAAACGTGGGTAACCATATCTACGAAATTGACGAGTTTTCTGGTGCTAATTCAGGATTGGTAATTGCCGAAGTTGAATTAAATTCAGAAACAGAATCCTTTACAAAACCGGAGTGGTTAGGAGCGGAAGTGACAGGAGATATAAAATATTACAATTCGCAATTAAGTAATCATCCGTTTTGTAATTGGTAGCGTTTTGATTTTTATAACTATATAGGTTTTGCAGTACTTAATAATAAAAAAGCCACATCAATTAAGATGTGGCTTTTTGGTTTTTTGATTTTATTGTTGGTTAAAGTAGTACTTAATTACTGTTAGGTCCACCACTTTTAATAGTGAATTGAGAACGTCTGTTTTGTTGATGTTGCGCTTCAGTACAGTTTGTACCGCACTGCACTGCAGGCTCACTTTCTCCTTTGCCTTCTCCTGTT
>NZ_VSKM01000063.1 GCF_008086175.1 Bizionia saleffrena | reverse complement strand
TAAACGTCGCCGTTTCATAACATTCTGTCGTTGGTGCTGCTGCTTGTGTTCCTGTTACATCCCAAAGACACGTATCATTATTAAACGTTGCCGTTTCATAACATTCTGTCGTTGGTTCTGCTGCTTGTGCTCCTGTTACAACCCATTCGCAAGTATCGTTATTAAACGTTGCGGTTTCCCAACATTCTGTGGTTGGTGCTGCTTCTTGTGTTCCTGTTACATCCCAAGTACAACTTTCTCTATTAAACGACGCTGTTTCCCAACATTCTGTCGCTGGTGCTGCTGATTGTTCTCCTGTTACCTCCCAAATACACGTATCATTATTAAACGTTGCGGTTTCATAACATTCTGTCGTTGGCTCGGTTGCTTGATCTCCTGTTACAACCCAAGTACACCTTTCTGTATTAAACGTCGCTGTTTCCCAACATTCTGTCGTTGGTTCTGCTGCTTGTGTTCCTGTTACAACCCATTCGCAAGTACCGTTATTAAACGTTGCCGTTTCATAACATTCTGTGATTGGTTCTGATTGTTGTGTTCCTGTTACCTCCCATTCGCAAGTATC
>NZ_VSKM01000062.1 GCF_008086175.1 Bizionia saleffrena | reverse complement strand
GATTTTAAAATCTCAAAAATTGACAAATCTAAGTTAGCAGAAAATACCACACTTACAAGAAAGCTAACAAAACTATCCTCTAATTTAAGAAATAAAAAATCTAATAATTCTCAAAATAAAACCTTAGTTTCAAATGAGTATGGGTTTACTATTAACACAAGTTATGCGACTTATATAGAAAGTGTAGATAAAACTTATCATTCTTATACCTTTTATATTCAAAGAGATGTAGAGATAGAAATGTTAGAAAATTTATTAGTTTCTTTAGAGCCAGATGGGACTTATAAAACAAGCATAATATTATATAATATAACAGCTGCTGAAAAAGAAGACATCTCAAATAACACATATGTAGATATAACTAATAAAGTAAGTTCTACAGTTATAAATGATGAGGGTATAATTAGTGATATTTTTAATAAAGCAGCAGATTGCTCAGGTTATGTGCTCGTAGAATGGTGTTCTGGTTCTGCAGGACACAACGGATCCGACAATTATGCTGACTGTACAGCTTATAACAGTGATAGAATGTACTATGGTTGTGGTTTTCCTGGAGGTGGAGGCTCAACTGGTGGTAGCACAGGAAATACGTC
>NZ_VSKM01000006.1 GCF_008086175.1 Bizionia saleffrena | reverse complement strand
AATCACTATCTAAATCTAATGGTGTTAAGGTTACTGTACCTTCTTCTGCAACACTGTAACTGTCGTCTACTGCTACTGGTGCATCATTTACTGCGGTTACTTCGATAATCTGGTTGGCTGTAGCTGTAGCTGTACCATCAGTAATGACATATCCAAAGGTCTCCGTACCATTGTAATTATCACTCGGTGTGAACGTAATAACACCTGCTGCATCTATATTCACTGTTCCATTTGGAGTCGTGATAACTTGCACTGTTCCTGGTGTTAATAAAGTTCCATTTATAGAAACAATGCTTAAAATATCACCATCAATATCACTATCTAAATCTAATGGTGTTAATATTACTGTACTTTCTTCTGAAACGGTATAATTATCGTCTACTGCTACTGGTGCATCATTTACTGGCGTTACCATAATGGTTACTGTTGCTGTTTCTGTGGTTGTACTTCCATCAGAATTTGTTACAGTTACAGTGTAATCAAACGTATCCGTTCCGTTAAAGTCTGCATCTGGTGTGTACGTTATTGTTCCGTCAGGGTTAATAACTAAAGTTCCATTTGCTGGAGCTGTTGCATCTGTTACTTCATAGTCCGTTCCGTAAACTCCTTGGAAGCCATCATTATCTATGACATCTATAGTTACTGCTGTATCCTCATCCGTTGTTGCTATGTCGTCATTTGCATCATCGATTGGGTTAACCGTTACAGTTACTGTTGCTGTTTCCGTTGTTGTACTTCCATCAGAATTTGTTACAGTTACTGTGTAATCAAACGTATCCGTTCCGTTAAAGTCTGCATCTGGTGTGTACGTAATGGTTCCATCTGCCTCAATAGTAGTGGTTCCATTCGCTGAAATCGTTGTACTGGTAACTGTATAATCTGTACCATAGATTCCTGTGAACGTATCATTATCCAACACAACCGTAGTCACTGCTGTGTCTTCTGGTGTGGTATCGGTATCGGCTACAATATCTGCAACTGGAGCAACATCAATAATTTGATTTGCCGTTGCTGTTACGCCATTCACATCACTAATTACATAAGGAAATGTAACTTGTCCATTATAATCCGCGGCGGGAGTAAAAATTATTACACCTAAATTATCTATATCTACTAAACCATTAGGAACTGCTATTTGTTGCGCTATACCTGGAGTTAAAGCCACACCATTGATAGAATCTATGTTTATATCATCTCCATCTGGGTCACTGTCCCCGGCTAACGGCAATAATTGAACAGTTGTATCTTCATCTATTGAATAATTATCTGTGATAGCTACTGGAGCCTGATTAGTTCCTACAATAGTTATATTGACGGTCGCGGTAGCACAAACATCTGGATTAGGGTCTGTATTACAAACGTTATAAATTACCGTTACTATGTCACCTATTGTTTCGAGTGCTCCCGAAGTATAAATTAAATTTCCCGTATTTTCATCAAACTGAATAATTCCAGTAGCGGTACCAGTGCCAGTATCTAAAATTGCTGTAGTTCCTATATTATTAGCTTCTAAATTTGTTAAGAAATCATCGTTGTCTAAAATATTTATGGCAGTGGCAACCCCTAGAGTTGCTGTTCCATAATCATCTTGAGCTGTTGGAGAATTAGGAAATGGATCTGTTCCGTTTGGATTACCATCATCGTCATTATCGCATAAATCACTATATACAGAATCATTTGTAGCACTTCCATCTGAGTCTATTTGTGGAGAAGTTCCTGTTCCTGTACTTGTTGGCACACCAACTGCATCAACTGAACTATTTATTTGTCCGCTAGAATTAATATCAGTCAACGAAAAACCACCATCACCTTCTAACGCATCTGGACAACCATCATTATCACTATCCGTATCAAACTGATTTAAAACACCATCAAGGTCCGTATCATATCTATCATCAATTCCGTCGTTATTTGCATCAATAAAACTAGGAGTTGAAGGATCGAAGTAGTTTGGAGTTCCGTTTCCAGTGCTATCTCCAAATGGATCAGACAAACTAGCATCATATTCATCTGTATCTAAAATGCCATCATTATCATCATCTAAGTCACAATCTTCTGATACGCCATCATTATCTGGGTCTCCGTTATAATTAGGGTTTTCAATAGGTATAAATAGAGAAATTTCACCTCCAGCTTGTCCATTTTGAGATCCATTTCTAGCACCATCATTATGAACACCCCCATCACCTCCAGTACTATTTACGATAACATTTGCAGGAAGCGCAGCTTTTGAAAAAAGTAATACGCCACCTCCACCTCCTCCACCTGGTCCGTGTTGAACGTTAGTTATCAGATCTTCTCCATCTCCTCCATTTATATTTACCGTGAGATTGGATGTAAAGTTTTCCGCTTTCAAAATAACGGTTCCTCCTCCCCCCCCGCCAGAACCTCCATCGGCAGGACCGTTAGGCATAACAGCAGTAGGAGATAGTCCATCAGCTTCAATACCGTAGCCATTACCAATAATAGTTTCTGCAAAAAGTATTACAATCCCTCCTCCATTGGCAGCTGAAGAAAAATTACTTGTCGTTATAAAACCGGGACCACCAGCACCCCCTAAAAAGGCTTTATCCTGACTTAAATAAGGTGTCATAGACAAACCTCCAATCCCACCGGCATTATCTCCATTTACATTACACCACCTTTTTCCTCCTTCTCCACCTGCTCCAAAATTGGAACCTCCTCCTCCTCCAGAATCTCCTGAAACACCAGATCCACCTCCATTAGCTCTAGGCGCTCTTCCTCTGTTAGTAGTAGATACTGAAACCGCAATCCCTTCCCCTCTAATATATGAGGAGTTATTAGTGCTTGGCAATATAAATTGAGTAAGAGGATTGAGAGTACAGTTATCTGGAGTACCATTAACCGTCATTCTTAAACCCTTAAAACCTTTACCTCTAACATCGATATTCGCATTAAAGGTTATTTCATCTGCAGAAAGAACAACAACCCCACCAGTTCCTGTTGTTGTATCCCAATTTGGAGCAGTAAGCGTACCTGTTATATTTACTTCGTTGTAATTTGGTATTTTAACTATTTGAACTTTTCCAGAAAAATTATAAGATCTAACAAGAGGATATTTTAAAGTTATAGTAGTTCCTGAAACACTTTCTATTTCAAAAAATTCATAATTTCCTGCTTGGTTAATAGCTGTAATAGAACCTCCAGAACTTGAGTTAGTTATATCTAAATCTGCCCCCTTCATTTGTATTATTAACGCTTTATCATCAGCAAAAAAACTAGCACTATCACTTACAGTAATTGTATCGGTGCAGTTAGCATCACAAGGATCGCAATTACCAGCGCTCATACTGGTTACCGATGCATAGGAATTAACGACACCAGAAATAGATGTCTGGCCGAAACCAGAGAAACTAAATGATATAAAAAATAATGCCAATAATGAATTACGGAATAAACAAATTATTGATCTTTGGGTAAAAAATTTCATAATAATTAGGGTATAAATATCTTATGTCTTAATTATTCAATAAAGAATAGAAATAAAATTAAAATGGAAATGGTAAAGTTACCTGGATAACTAAAAGTTTATAACGTGCGTTAATAGTGCTTATTAAAAACACATTTAAATGTAGGAATTAACCTTAAAGAAGGAAGAAACAAAGGATCTATTATTTGAAATAATATTCTCATATTATTACCTTCAATTTACGATGTAAAATAATCGCTTAAGTAAATCAGGGATAAACCTAATTTAAACTCACGGATTACTTCGCTTCTCTGGAGTATGAAAACGGCGTCGTATGAAGTTTGAAATATATTGAAAAACAGGGCTTTTAGGGAGGTATTCAAAATAATGTTTTGCTATTAATAGTTTTTGTTGCTATAAAATTCTTGATCTTTAACAAATAAAGTTAAAATTAAGTTAAAAAGAAAATATTATTCGATGAAATACTTATTTACACGTCAAAACGAGTGAATCGTGAATTAATTGACTCCGACTCAGAGAAATTTTCTATTCAGTTTTCATTATTATTTTTCTATAAACAGTATAAAATAATTTTAATCCCTATCCATTCAAAGAAATACAATGCAGTTTAGAGAATTCAGAATTACTGCATTATATTTGTGCAAATTTATGATTATGAAATTTCAAGACGAAATCAACAGACGACGAACCTTTGGTATTATTGCTCACCCCGATGCTGGTAAAACAACACTAACCGAAAAACTACTTTTATTTGGAGGGGCTATTAAAGAAGCTGGTGCAGTAAAAAGCAATAAAATAAAAAAAGGAGCGACGAGTGATTTTATGGAAATAGAACGTCAACGTGGAATTAGTGTGGCTACCTCTGTTTTAGCGTTTGAATATGACGGTATAAAAATAAATATTTTAGATACGCCAGGACACAAAGATTTCGCTGAGGATACCTTTAGAACACTAACCGCTGTAGACAGTGTTATCGTGGTGATTGATGTAGCCAAAGGTGTCGAGGAGCAAACTGAAAAATTAGTTGAAGTTTGCAGAATGCGAAACATACCAATGATTGTATTCGTTAATAAAATGGATCGTGAAGGTAAAGATGCGTTTGAATTACTTGATGAAATTGAACAAAAATTAAATTTAAAAGTCTCTCCTTTAAGTTTTCCTATCGGGATGGGATACGACTTTAAAGGCATCTATAATATTTGGGAGAATAATATTAATTTATTTAGTGGCGATAGCCGGAAAAATATTGAAGAAACGATTGAAATTTCTGATATAGATTCTTTAGAAATAAATAAATTGATCGGAGATTCGGCTGCGGAAACTCTTCGGGAAGAATTAGAATTAGTTCGCGGAATTTATCCAAAATTTGATAAGCAAGAGTACTTAGACGGCAATTTGCAACCCGTGTTTTTTGGTTCGGCTTTAAATAGTTTTGGAATTCGTGAACTTTTAGATTGCTTCGTAGATATCGCCCCGAAACCAAGACCAAAGAAAAGTGAAGAGCGCTGGGTAGAACCTAACGAAGATAAATTTACTGGGTTTGTTTTTAAAATTCACGCCAATATGGATCCTAACCACAGAAACCGTTTGGCTTTTATTAAAATTGTTTCGGGTGAGTTTAAAAGAAACACCCCTTATTTGCATGTTAGACATAATAAAAAAGTAAAATTTTCTAGTCCAAATGCCTTTTTTGCCGAAAAGAAAGAAATTGTAGACATCTCATACCCCGGCGATATTGTGGGGTTACAAGACTCTGGGACGTTTAAAATTGGTGACACCTTAACGGAAGGGGAATACCTTAATTATAAAGGGGTACCAAGTTTTTCACCAGAACATTTTAGATATATTAATAATGCCGATCCTTTAAAATCTAAACAATTATATAAAGGAATCGACCAATTGATGGATGAAGGGGTTGCTCAATTATTTACTTTAGAATTAAACGGTAGAAAAGTAATTGGAACCGTTGGAGCGCTTCAATATGAGGTTATTCAATACCGATTAGAACACGAATATGGAGCGAAATGCACCTACGAAAATTTAAATGTATTTAAAGCGTGCTGGGTAGAACCTACAGATCCTAAAAATGAAGAATATAAAGAGTTTTTAAGAGTTAAACATCGCTATTTAGCAAAAGACAAAGATGATCAGTTAGTTTTCTTAGCCGATTCCTCATTTTCTTTACAAATGACCCAACAAAAATATCCAAGTATAAAATTCCATTATACGTCAGAATTTCAGTAAATTTTGATTTTAAGTGGTTTTAAGAAAGAATATATTACTTAACCACATAAGATGTTAAGACAGAACAGATACGCTGTTAAACGTGTTTTAAAATCGCTCTATTTTTCGTGATTATAACTCAAATTGAAATATTCAGTTTCAGAATAAAAAAAATAGTAAAAAAAAAGTCCTTTTGAATTTTCAAAAAGGACTTTTTTTCTTTTAAGCTTGACCCGTTGGTCCAAAATTTAGAGGAATTGGAGGCTGATCGTAATCTTTGATCTCACCGTGCGCTTTCTCGAAGCGTTGTACATTTTCACTTAACGCTTTAAGCAAACGTTTTGCATGCTGAGGAGTTAAAATAATTCTTGATTTCACCTTACTCTTTGGAGTTCCTGGCATTATACTTACAAAATCGACTACAAACTCTGAAACCGAATGATTGATGATTGCGAGGTTAGAATAAGTGCCTTCTGCAACTTTCTCATCTAACTCAATATTAATTTGCCCTTGTTTTGGTTTAGTGTCTTTATTATCTGCCATCGTAAACTTGTTTACGCTTCCACTTTAGAGGAAGTCTTATCATTAATAAAATTATTAAAATAAAAAAGTCCTGCATACTCTGCAGGACTTTTTTAATTATTTGAAGAACTATCCCAACCTGCGTTGGTATAAATTATACGCGTGCCATTCAAAACATATTTACCTCTTAAATGGTACGTTTTATTTAGTTATAATTAACTTCTTTTTTAGCTTGCATCATTTGGTCAAACTCTTCTTTAGATCCTACGATAATGTTTTCATACGTACGCATTCCTGTACCTGCTGGAATTCTATGTCCTACAATTACATTTTCTTTAAGACCTTCTAAGTGATCCACTTTACCTGCTACCGCCGCTTCGTTAAGAACTTTTGTTGTTTCTTGGAAAGAAGCTGCAGAGATAAATGATTTCGTTTGTAACGAAGCTCTTGTAATACCTTGTAATATAGGCGTTGCTGTTGCCGGCTGTGCATCTCTAGCTTCAACTAAAGCTTTGTCTTCGCGACGTAATAATGAATTCTCGTCTCTTAATTCGAAAGGCGTAATAATTTGCCCTTCTTTTAAGGTCGTAGAATCACCTGCATTTTCAACAACTTTTTTACCAAATATTTCGTCGTTTTCTTCAATAAAATCAGCTTTATGAACCAATTGATCTTCTAAGAAGATGGTATCTCCAGAGTCAATAATTCGAACTTTACGCATCATTTGTCTTACAACAACCTCAAAGTGCTTATCGTTAATTTTTACACCTTGTAATCTATACACTTCTTGCACCTCATTAACTAAGTACTGTTGTACCGCCGCTGGGCCTTTAATGTTTAAGATATCGTTTGGTGTAATAGAACCATCAGATAAAGGCATACCCGCTTTTACGAAATCATTTTCTTGTACAAGAATCTGACTTGATAACTTTACTAAGTATTTCTTAATATCCCCTAATTTAGATTCTATAATAATCTCACGATTACCTCTCTTAATTTTACCAAAAGATACAACACCATCTATTGCACTAACAACTGCTGGATTTGAAGGGTTACGTGCTTCGAATAATTCTGTTACACGTGGAAGACCTCCTGTAATATCTCCTGATTTTGCCGATCTACGTGGGATTTTAACTAAGATTTTACCAATCTTAACTTTTTCTCCATCGTCAATCATAATATGGGCACCCACTGGTAAATTGTATGAACGGAATGGATTTCCTTTACCGTCTTCAACAATTAGAGTTGGTATTAATTTTTTATTTCTAGATTCTGAAATTACTTTCTCTTGGAAACCAGTTTGTTCATCAATTTCCACTTGGTAAGTAATACCCTGTTCGATATTTTCATATCTCACTTTACCAGCAAATTCAGAAATAATTACACCGTTATATGGATCCCAAGAACAAACAACATCACCTGCTTTTAAAGCGTCTCCATTCTTAACTAAAATAGTAGAACCATAAGGAATGTTATTAGTACTTAATGTAATTCCTGTTTTCTTATCTACTAATTTAAGTTCTGATGTTCTAGAAATTACGATATCTATGTCATTACCGTCAGAATCTTGACCTTTTACAGTTTTTAATTCTTCGATTTCTGCTTTACCATCGTATTTAACAGCCAATTTATTTTCTTCCGAAATGTTACCTGCAATACCACCAACGTGGAATGTACGAAGTGTTAACTGTGTTCCTGGCTCTCCAATAGATTGTGCAGCCACAACACCTACGGCTTCACCACGTTGCACCATCTTATTGGTTGCAAGGTTACGACCGTAACATTTAGCACAGATTCCTTTTTTGGCTTCACAACTTAACGGCGAACGTACTTCTACGCTATCCACTGGAGATTTTTCAATCTTACCAGCAATAATATCATCAATAAGTTCTCCTGCAGACACTAATAACTCATCTGTTAAAGGATTAAAAACATCATTAAGCGCTACACGACCAACAATACGTTCTTGTAATTTCTCAACAACTTCATCATTTTTCTTTAACGGCGTTACTTCTACACCTCTTAATGTACCACAGTCTACACTGTTTACAATTACATCTTGAGAGACATCTACTAAACGACGTGTTAAATATCCTGCATCGGCAGTTTTTAATGCGGTATCGGCAAGACCTTTACGCGCACCGTGCGTAGAAATAAAGTATTCTAAAATTGAAAGTCCTTCCTTAAAGTTAGATAAAATCGGATTTTCAATAATCTCTCCACCACCGGCGTTAGATTTTTTAGGTTTCGCCATTAATCCACGCATCCCTGTTAACTGACGAATCTGTTCTTTCGATCCACGGGCTCCAGAATCAAGCATCATATATACCGAGTTAAACCCTTGTTGGTCTTCTCGAATACGTTTCATAGATAGCTCTGTAAGTTCTGCATTTGTAGACGTCCAGATATCAATAACTTGGTTGTAACGTTCGTTATTGGTAATAAGTCCCATGTTGTAATTCACCATAATACCATCGACTTTCTCGTTGGCACCATCAATCATAGATTGTTTTTCTGGTGGAATAATAATATCTCCTAAACTAAATGAAAGGCCACCTTGGAATGCAAATTTGTATCCTAAAGTTTTAATTTCATCTAAGAAATCAGCCGTAGCTGGTACACCTGTTACTTTAAGTATTTCACCAATAATATCTCTTAATGATTTTTTGGTTAATACTTCGTTTATATATCCTGCTGCAGCTGGTACTGTTTCGTTAAAGAGTACACGTCCTACAGTGGTTTCAATAATTTGAAGTACTAATTCTCCTGCTTCGTTAAAGTCCTTTGTTCTTACTTTAATTTGCGCATTTAAATCTACACGTTGCTCGTTGTAAGCAATGTTTACTTCTTCAGCAGAGTAGAAAGTTAGCCCCTCTCCTATTACTTTAACTTCAGGTGTAGACGTACGTAACTTGGTCATATAATATAAACCAAGTACCATATCCTGAGAAGGTACAGTTACTGGAGAACCATTTGCTGGATTTAAGATATTATGAGACGCCAACATTAATAGTTGACATTCTAAAATAGCTTCTGGTCCTAATGGTAAATGCACCGCCATTTGATCTCCATCGAAATCGGCATTAAAAGCTGTACACACTAATGGGTGTAATTGTATCGCTTTACCTTCAATAAGTTTTGGCTGGAAAGCCTGAATACCTAAACGGTGAAGCGTAGGAGCACGATTTAGTAATACTGGATGTCCTTTAAGAACGTTCTCCAAGATATCCCAAACTACAGGCTCTTTTTTGTCTATTATTTTCTTAGCTGATTTTACAGTTTTTACAATTCCTCTTTCGATTAATTTACGAATAATGAATGGTTTGTAAAGTTCGGCAGCCATATTTTTAGGAAGACCACATTCGAATAATCTTAATTCTGGTCCTACAACAATTACAGAACGTGCAGAATAATCAACACGCTTACCAAGTAAATTTTGACGGAAACGCCCTTGCTTACCTTTAAGTGAATCTGAAAGTGATTTTAATGGTCTGTTAGAATCTGTTTTTACAGCAGATGATTTACGCGTGTTATCTAACAATGAATCAACAGATTCTTGTAACATACGTTTTTCATTACGTAAAATAACCTCTGGTGCTTTTATTTCAACTAATCTTTTAAGACGATTGTTTCTAATAATTACACGACGGTATAAATCATTTAAATCTGAAGTCGCAAAACGGCCACCATCTAAAGGCACTAAAGGTCTTAATTCTGGTGGAATAATTGGCACCACTTTCAAGATCATCCATTCTGGACGATTCTCTCTGTTTAAATTAGACTCACGTAATGCTTCAACTACTTGAAGACGTTTTAAAGCTTCAGTTTTACGTTGTTTAGACGTTTCTGTATTGGCTTTATGACGTAATTCGTAAGATAAAGTGTCTAAATCAATTCTTGATAATAATTCAATTAAACATTCAGCTCCCATTTTAGCGATAAACTTATTAGGGTCTGAATCTTCAAGGTAATTATTATCTTGAGGAAGAGTTTCCATAATATTTAGATACTCTTCTTCAGTTAAGAAATCCATTTTTTGTAATGGTTCTCCTTCGGCATTTTTAGCATTACCTGGTTGTATAACTACATAACGTTCGTAGTATATAATCATATCTAATTTCTTAGATGGTAACCCTAATAAATAACCTATTTTGTTAGGTAAAGAACGGAAATACCAGATATGAGCCACAGGCACAACTAAGTTGATGTGTCCTACTCTATCACGACGTACTTTCTTTTCTGTTACTTCTACACCACAACGGTCACAAACAATACCTTTGTAGCGAATTCTTTTATATTTACCACAAGCACATTCGTAGTCTTTTACAGGACCAAAAATACGCTCACAGAATAAACCATCTCTTTCTGGTTTATGTGTACGATAATTAATAGTTTCAGGTTTTAGAACTTCACCTCTAGACTCTGCTAAAATAGACTCTGGTGACGCTAAACCAATTGAGATTTTATTAAACCTCTGTACTGTATTCTTATCTTGTTTTCTTGCCATAATGCTGAATACTTTTGTTGTTTTATAGTTGAAGGTTGCACTTCAATCTAAAAGATTCCCGCTTCCGCGGGAATATCTATTATTCTTCTAATCTAATGTCTAATCCTAATCCTTTCAATTCGTGCATAAGTACGTTGAAAGATTCTGGTAATCCTGGATCTGGCATTGGCTCACCTTTTACGATTGCCTCGTAAGTTTTAGCTCTACCAACAACATCATCAGATTTTACTGTTAAGATTTCTCTTAGAGTACTCGATGCACCGTATGCCTCTAGTGCCCATACTTCCATCTCTCCAAAACGTTGACCACCAAATTGTGCTTTACCACCAAGAGGTTGTTGTGTAATTAATGAGTATGGTCCTATAGAACGTGCGTGCATTTTATCGTCCACCATATGCCCTAATTTCAGCATATAAATAACTCCAACAGTTGCAGGTTGGTCAAAACGTTGTCCTGTTCCTCCATCATATAAGTAGGTATGTCCGTATCTTGGAATTCCAGCTTTGTCTGTAAATTCGTTAATTTGATCGATTGTTGCACCATCAAAAATTGGTGTTGCAAACGTACGTCCTAAATCTTGACCGGCCCATCCTAATACAGTTTCATAAATTTGCCCAATGTTCATACGAGATGGTACACCAAGTGGATTTAATACGATGTCTACAGGAGTTCCATCTTCTAAGAAAGGCATATCTTCTTGACGAACGATACGCGCAACAATACCTTTGTTACCGTGACGTCCTGCCATTTTATCACCGACTTTAAGTTTACGTTTCTTAGCAACATATACTTTTGCAAGTTTAATGATACCTGCTGGTAATTCATCTCCTACCGAAATAGTAAACTTCTCACGACGTAGTGAACCTTGTAAATCGTTCTCTTTTATTTTATAGTTGTGAATTAAATCAGCTATTAGTTTATTTGTGTGCTCATCTGTAGTCCAAGTACCACCTGTTAAGTGTGTATAATCGTCGACAGCATTTAACATTTTAAGGGTGAATTTCTTACCTTTTGGTAATACTTCTTCTCCTAAATCGTTAAAGATACCTTGAGAAGTTTTACCTCCTACAATAGTGAATAACTTATCGACTAATAAAGCCTGAAGTTCATCAAATTTTGTATTGTAAAGTTTCTCTAATTGAGAGATATCTTCTTTATCCTGAGCTCTCTTACGTTTATCTTTAACCGCACGAGCAAATAATTTTTTATTAATAACAACCCCATGTAATGAAGGAGATGCTTTTAATGAAGCATCTTTCACATCACCAGCTTTGTCACCAAAAATAGCACGTAATAGTTTTTCTTCTGGAGTTGGATCACTTTCACCTTTTGGCGTAATTTTTCCAATTAAGATATCTCCAGGTTTCACCTCTGCTCCAATACGAATCATTCCGTTTTCATCAAGGTCTTTAGTAGCCTCTTCAGAAACGTTAGGAATATCGTTTGTTAACTCTTCATTACCTAGTTTTGTATCTCTTACATCAAGAGAATACTCATCAATATGTATAGACGTAAAGATATCTTCACGCACCACTTTTTCTGAAATTACAATGGCATCCTCAAAATTATACCCTTTCCAAGGCATAAAGGCCACTTTCATATTTCGTCCTAAGGCAAGTTCTCCTTTTTCAGTCGCATACCCTTGAGATAATACTTGTCCTTTAGAAACTTTATCTCCTTTCTTAACAATTGCTTGTAAGTTAATAGAGGTTCCTTGGTTTGTTTTTCTAAACTTTACTAAGGGATAAGACTTCGTATCGCTCTCAAAACTAACTTTAGCTTCATCCTCGCTTCTTTCGTATTTGATAACGATTTCGTTAGCATCTACATATTGTACAACACCTGGTCCTTGTGCATTAATTAAAACACGAGAATCTGATGCTACTTTTCTTTCTAATCCGGTTCCAACAATTGGTGCCTGCGGACGTAATAATGGTACGGCCTGACGCATCATATTAGATCCCATCAATGCACGATTGGCATCATCATGTTCTAAGAAAGGAATTAAAGAAGCCGAAATTGACGAAATTTGGTTTGGTGCAACATCTGTATAATCAACCTTTGAAGGATCAATTACCGGAAAGTCACCTTCCATTCGTGCAATAACTTTATCGTGAAGAATTTTACCGTTCTCATCAACTTTTACCGTTGCTTGAGCGATTAATTTCTCTTCCTCTTCTTCGGCACTTAAATATATAGGTTCGCTATTAATATCTACAACTCCATTTGTTACCTTACGGTATGGTGTTTCGATGAAACCCATCGAGTTTACCTTAGCAAATACAGATAGTGACGATATTAATCCAATGTTTGGTCCCTCAGGAGTTTCAATTGGACATAAACGACCATAGTGCGTATAGTGAACATCACGTACTTCGAATCCTGCTCTTTCTCTCGACAAACCTCCTGGTCCTAATGCTGATAAACGACGCTTGTGCGTAATTTCGGCTAAAGGATTAGTTTGATCCATAAATTGAGATAACTGGTTCGTGCCAAAGAAGGAATTAATTACTGAAGATAAGGTCTTTGCATTAATTAAATCTATAGGTGTAAACACCTCGTTATCACGAACGTTCATACGCTCACGAATAGTACGCGCCATACGCGCTAAACCAACTCCAAATTGTTGAGATAATTGTTCTCCTACTGTACGTACACGACGGTTAGATAAGTGATCAATATCATCAATCTCTGCTTTAGAGTTAATTAATTCGATTAAATATTTTATAATAGTAATGATATCAATTTTGGTAAGCACTTGCTTATCCATTCCAATATCCAACTGTAATTTTTTATTCATTCTATAACGTCCTACCTCTCCTAAAGAGTAACGTTGGTCACTAAAGAATAATTTGTCTATAATACCACGTGCAGTCTCTTCATCTGGCGGCTCTGCATTACGTAGTTGACGGTAAATATGTTCAACAGCCTCTTTTTCTGAGTTTGTTGGATCTTTTTGAAGCGTGTTATGAATAATAGCGTAATCGCCTTGTTCTGCACTTTCTTTATGTAAAAGAATAGTTTTAACCCCTACTTCTAAAATTTCTTCGACGTTATCTTTATCTAAAACAGTATCACGGTCCAATACTATTTCATTTCTTTCGATAGATACAACTTCACCTGTATCCTCGTCTACGAAATCCTCATGCCACGTATTTAATACACGTGCAGCTAATTTGCGTCCTAAATATTTTTTAAGACCAGATTTTGAAACTTTAACTTCTTCAGCTAAATCAAAGATCTCTAAAATATCTTTATCACGTTCAAAGCCAATAGCTCTAAACAATGTTGTTACTGGTAATTTTTTCTTTCTATCAATGTACGCATACATCACTTGATTAATATCAGTAGCGAACTCAATCCAAGACCCTTTAAAAGGAATAACTCTTGCTGAATATAATTTTGTACCATTAGCATGGAAAGACTGACCAAAGAAAACACCTGGTGATCTGTGTAATTGAGATACAACCACACGCTCTGCACCGTTAATACAGAATGTACCTGAAGGTGTCATATAGGGTATAGTACCTAAGTATACATCTTGAACGATCGTTTCAAAATCTTCATGTTCAGGATCTGTACAATACAGTTTTAACCTTGCTTTAAGTGGAACGCTATAAGTAAGCCCACGCTCGATACATTCTTCTATGCTGTATCTTGGTGGATCTATGAAGTAATCTAAGAATTCTAATACGAATTGATTACGAGTGTCTGTTATTGGAAAGTTTTCTAGAAAGGTATTATAAAGCCCTTCATCACCTCTTTCTTCAGATTTTGTTTCTAACTGGAAAAAATCCTGGAAGGACTTTATTTGAATATCCATAAAATCTGGATACTCAGTTCTATTGATAATAGACGAGAAATTTAATCTTTCAGCTTGTGTTACTAACATCAATGGACGAAATTTTGATTAAAAAAAAATGTTTGTTTATAGCTCGCGGCTATATACGACAAATGGTCTAGGTCTGAGAGCACTGCCCTAGACCTAAACCTTTGTTAATTGTCTGTGTAAAGCTTACTTAAGCTCAACCTCTGCTCCTGCTTCTTCTAACTGAGCTTTTAATGCTTCAGCTTCGTCTTTAGAAACAGCTTCTTTAACTGGGCTTGGTGCATCGTCCACTAAACCTTTTGCTTCTTTTAAACCTAAACCAGTTAATTCTTTAACTAATTTTACAACAGCCAACTTAGCGCTACCTGCCGCTTTTAAAATAACATCAAATTCAGTCTGAGCTTCAGCAGCGTCTTCGCCACCTGCAGCTGGACCTGCCATTGTTACTGCAGCAGCAGCTGGTTCGATACCGTATTCATCTTTTAATATAGTTGCTAATTCGTTAACTTCTTTTACTGTAAGGTTAACTAATTGTTCTGCGAAATCTTTTAAATCTGCCATTTTTCTACCGTTTTAATAATTTTAATTTAATATATATTTGTATAAGTGCGTACTTATTTGACTATCCCTCTTTCTGAGATAATGTTTTAAGAATTCCAGAAAGTTTCTCTCCACTTGATTTAAGTGCAGAAACAACGTTCTGAGCTGGTGCTTGTAATGATCCTATGATATCACCAATTAATTCTTCTCTAGATTTAATATCGACTAAAGCGTCTAATTGGTCATCCCCAATATAAACTGTTTCTTCAATAAAAGCTCCTTTTAATAGAGGCTTATCTGATTTTTTTCTAAAAGCTTTAATAACCTTCGCTGGAGCGTTTCCAGTTTCAGAGTACATTACTGATGTATTTCCTTTTAAAGTTGCTGGTAAGTCTCCAAACTCTCTATCTGAAGCTTCCATTGCTTTTGAAAGTAGCGTATTTTTTACTACTGCTAATTTTATGTCTGCTTTAAAGCATGCACGACGTAAATTTGAAGTGCTTACTGCGTTTAACCCTGAGATATCCGCTAAATAAATGTTAGCGTTCTCTGCTAATTGTGCAGTTAATTCTTCAATTACTAGTGCTTTTTCTTCTCTTGTCATAATATAAAGTTTTAACTACTAACCAATTTTAGTGTCAACAGCGATACTTGGACTCATTGTGCTAGACATATAAATGCTCTTCACGTAGATTCCTTTTGCCGCAGTTGGTTTAAGTTTCATTAATGTTGTTAATAATTCGTTTGCATTTTCTTGAATCTTATCAGCACTAAAAGAAGCTTTACCGATTGCTGCGTGAACGATTCCTGTTTTATCAACTCTAAAATCAATCTTACCTGCTTTCACTTCAGTAACCGCTTTAGCTATATCCATAGTTACAGTACCCGTTTTAGGATTCGGCATTAAACCACGAGGTCCTAATACACGTCCTAAAGGTCCTAATTTACCCATAACACTTGGCATAGTAATAATTACATCTACATCTGTCCAACCATTTTTTATTTTATCAAGGTACTCGTCTAAACCAACGAAATCTGCTCCAGCTTCTTTAGCTTCTGCTTCTTTGTCTGGAGTAACTAATGCTAATACTTTCACATCTTTACCTGTTCCATGAGGAAGAGATACAACACCTCTTACCATTTGGTTAGCTTTTCTAGGATCTACTCCTAAACGTACAGCTAAGTCTACAGACGCATCAAATTTAGTGTTAGTAATTTCTTTTATTAAAACTGAAGCTTCAGTTAAAGAATATACTTTATCCTTTTCGATTTTAGCTACTGCTTCTTTTTGTTTCTTTGTTATTCTTGCCATTTTTTTAAAATCTTTTTAGGTTAATTAGGTGCTTGACCACCTTTAACAGTTATACCCATAGATCTCGCAGTTCCAGCAATCATTTTCATAGCCGATTCTATGTTAAATGCATTTAAATCGGGCATTTTATCTTCTGCTATAGTTTTTACTTGATCCCAAGATACCTTTGCAATTTTACGTGCATGTGGTTCACCTGATCCTTTTTTTTGTTTGGCCGCTTCTAATAATTGTACTGCAGCTGGAGGTGTTTTGATAACAAATTCAAACGATTTGTCTTTGTACACAGAAATAACAACCGGTAATATTTTACCAGATTTATCCTGGGTTCTAGCGTTAAATTGCTTACAGAACTCCATGATGTTAACTCCAGCAGCACCTAAAGCGGGTCCAACCGGTGGCGACGGATTCGCTGCACCTCCCCTTACTTGTAACTTAACTACTTTACTTAATTCTTTTGCCATTTTTAATAATTTAGTTCGGCATTAATCTATTTTTGGAAGCTTAGATTAATCCCATCTTTATTGTAACAATTATTATATTTTTTCAACTTGCATATAGCTTAATTCTAATGGTGTCTTTCTTCCAAAAATCTTCACCATCACTTCAAGCTTGCGTTTCTCTTCGTTTATGTTTTCAATAACACCATCAAATCCATTGAATGGCCCATCTATTACTTTTACAGTCTCTCCCTTTGTAAAAGGAATTGCAACGTGTGCATCTGTATCTACTGTCAATTCATCTACTTTACCTAACATTCTGTTTACTTCAGATTGTCGTAACGGTAATGGATCTCCTCCTTTTGTTGCCCCTAGGAAACCAATAACATTAGTTATAGACCTTATAATATGTGGAATTTCTCCTGATAAGTTGGCTTTTATCATAATGTAACCGCTAAAATACACCTTTTCTTTGGTTATTTTCTTACCGTTACGAATTTGAACAACATTCTCTGTAGGAACTAATACTTGCTCTACATAGTCTTGCTTTCCTAAACGAGCAATTTCATTCTCGATGTAGGTTTTTATTTTATGTTCTTGACCACTTACCGCTCTTACAACGTACCATTTTTTCTCTCCTACTTCAGCCATAAATACTTATCTTATCCGTTTATTACACTAAAATAAAAACTTACCACTTTGCTGAAAACAGAATCTACTCCCCATATTGCTAAAGAGAATATAATTGAAAATACAGCAACCAAAATAGTTAAGCTTTGAGCCTCAGACCAAGGAGTCCAAGTCACATTGTTTTTCAATTCGCCAAATGATTCTTTTACGTAATTTACTATTCCAGCCATTTTTAATCTATTTTTTAAAAGATAAATTTAAACGTTATCATTTTTAATTTGCACGGGTTGAGAGACTCGAACTCCCGACACCTGGTTTTGGAGACCAGTGCTCTACCAACTGAGCTAAACCCGTAGATAAAAGCTAAGGTGTCTTGATTACTTTAGACACCTTAACCTTATATTTTTGAGACTATTTTAGTCTAAAATTTCAGTTACCTGACCAGCTCCAACTGTTCTTCCTCCTTCACGTATAGCGAAACGAAGACCAACATTCATCGCAATTGCTTGAATTAACTCAACGTGAATAGTTAAGTTATCTCCAGGCATCACCATCTCAACTCCTTCTGGAAGTGAAATGTTTCCTGTTACATCCGTTGTACGAACATAAAATTGAGGACGGTAGTTAGTATGGAATGGAGTATGACGTCCACCTTCTTCTTTTTTAAGGATATAAACCTCAGCTTTAAATTTAGCGTGTGGTGTTACAGAACCTGGCTTACAGATTACCATTCCTCTAGAAATTTGAGATTTCTCAATCCCTCTTAATAAGATACCTGCATTATCTCCAGCCTCACCTCTATCTAATATTTGACGGAACATTTCGATACCTGTAATTGTAGAGGTTAACTTTGCAGCTCCCATACCAATTATTTCTACTGGATCTCCTGTTTTACCAATACCTGTTTCGATACGTCCTGTTGCTACAGTTCCACGACCTGTAATAGAGAATACATCCTCGATAGGCATTAAGAAAGGTTTATCAATCTCTCTTTCTGGCTCTTCAATCCAGTTATCAACCGCTTCCATTAATTCTAAAACAGTATCAACCCATTTTTGCTCACCGTTAAGTGCGCCTAGTGCAGATCCTGAAACAACAGGTCCGTTATCACCATCGTAATCATAGAAAGAAAGTAATTCTCTAACTTCCATGTCTACTAATTCTAAAAGTTCTTCATCATCAACCATATCCACCTTGTTTAAGAATACAACGATTCTTGGGATACCTACTTGACGACCTAATAAGATATGCTCACGAGTTTGTGGCATTGGACCATCTGTAGCCGCAACGACTAAGATAGCACCATCCATCTGTGCAGCACCTGTTACCATGTTCTTTACGTAATCCGCGTGACCTGGACAGTCAACGTGCGCATAGTGACGGTTTAGTGTTGCATATTCTACGTGAGATGTATTAATTGTAATACCTCTTTCTTTTTCTTCTGGTGCGTTATCAATTTGATCAAAAGATCTCGCTTCTGAATACCCTGCATCAGCTAATACTTTAGTAATAGCAGCAGTTAAAGTTGTTTTACCGTGATCTACGTGTCCAATTGTACCAATATTTAAGTGTGGTTTTGAACGATCGAAAGTTGCCTTTGCCATGTTTTAATAATTTAATCTTAGTTATATAATAATATTAGTGTTCTAATTTTTAATGCCTTTAAAATTTGAGCCAATGACGGGAATTGAACCCGTGGCCTCTTCCTTACCAAGGAAACGCTCTACCCCTGAGCTACACCGGCTAAATATTAGAGCGAGAGACCGGGTTCGAACCGGCGACATTCAGCTTGGAAGGCTGACGCTCTACCAACTGAGCTACTCTCGCAATTATTTAATTCCTTTTTAAACTTTAAAATTGTGGGGAGAGCAGGATTCGAACCTGCGAAGACGTAGTCAGCAGATTTACAGTCTGCCCTCGTTGGCCGCTTGAGTATCTCCCCAATTTTAAAACTTATCACTCTTTTAAAGAACGTTACAAATTGTAGTTTCCTACCTTTTGTTTTATTGAGCCGATGGAGGGACTCGAACCCACGACCTGCTGATTACAAATCAGCTGCTCTAGCCAGCTGAGCTACATCGGCTTTTTTACTCTTTTTCTACGTATAAAAAAAGTCCGCTATTTCTAACGGACTGCAAATGTATATATTTATTTATTTAATCAAAACATTTTTAGCAAATTTTTTATCATAATTATGCTCTTAATTTATCTTTTCGCTTTTTTAACTGTCTTTCTAACGATGCAACGCCAATATCTACCCCTTCCTCAAAGGTTTTACATTGTTTTTTCACTATTAAACTATCTCCAGGTACACTTACTCTTGCTTCAAATATTTTATTTTCCTTATCACTCGTGTTTTCCACCTTTAAATAAACATCTGATTGGATGACCTTATCATAAAACAAATCTAACTTATTCATTTTTGTCTGAACGAAATCAAGTAACTTTTGATCTGCGTTAAAATTTACGGATTGTGTGTTCACCTTCATACTTTTAATTTTTTTTTAAATTAAACAATTAATGCGTGTTTACTTTTTACTCCTCGGGTGGGCGTTTGAATATACCTTTTTTAATTCAGAAATATTATTATTAAGATACACCTGTGTCGCAGCCAAACTTGCGTGTCCCAAAAGCTCTTTAACAGCATTTAAATTCGCTCCTTGAGTTAATAAGTGTGTCGCAAAGGAATGTCTTAAAATATGCGGACTCTTTTTTGCTTTCAAGGAGGCTTCACTAAAGTACTCATTAATTACTCTGTAAACAAGAGTTTCGTAGATTTTAACGCCCTTCTTTGTTAAAAATAAAGAGGACGAATCCTTAATGTTTTCAAGTACTTGACGTTGTTCAAGATACAAATGAAGGGTTAGTATTACACTTTCCAATAACGGAATATAGCGCTCCTTATTTTGCTTCCCTAATACCTTTACTGTTTTGTTAGAAAAATCGATACTAGACAAACGTAATTCTATCAACTCTATACGTCGCATTCCGGTGGAATAAAATAATTCTATAATTAACTTATTCCGAATACCCTCAAACGATTTACTATGACTAATACCATCTAAAACGGAATTTACTTCAGCTTCCGAAAAAGGGACTTGAATCTTTTTACTGGTTTTTAAGGCGTTGTGCTTTGCGAGAGGATTAACTTGGATATCTTCCACTTTTAAAAGAAATTTATAATACGATTGCAATGACGATATTTTTCGGTTTATACTCCGGTTGGAAATTTTAGTTTCTACCAACGCCACAATCCAAGATCTTATTTGCGAATAATTAACACCTGTTATACTCGTGTCATCATAATGCTTTTCAACAAACACTTGAAACGATTCGATATCTTTAGAATACGCAGTTACGGTGTGCTTGGAGTAGTGTTTCTCTAAAGTTAAATAATCTATAAAGGCTGGTAATGACATTTTTTTAACATTCGAATTATACTGACTTTTAAAGATACTACTTTTTTAAAAGAACCAGTCGCACTACACCAAAGCATTTTACTCAATTGGGGGTGAGGAAATAAAGTGTTACGGTTTATGTTTTTAGTGTGTTTTTTATACTTACTGTGACTTTATCAGGAATTATGGGCATAAAAGCTTAATACTTTAAATTTTCGTTTTTTTGTCCCTAAACATAAAAACGAAAAAATAGTACCAAAAATAAAAGTTATTTTTAAAACCTTCTTTGCACGTTTTTTCACTTTGTAAATCATAGCACGAAGCCACAAACTACTCTTTAAAAAGTGTTGAACGCTTCGTTAAATCTTTAATTAACTTCTCGTCTTCTTCGCTCTCTAACAACGTATTGTAGCTTTCCCAAAACGTTTTATTGTAGGGTTTAGCTGCAAAAATATCGGCGTCCCAAGGCTTGCTAAGTGCTTCGGTTATTTTTTCTTCATCTAAAATAATTTCAGAAAACAATAATTCTTGAACCGCATAATAAAAGCGCTCGTCGTTATTAGGCACTACTTCTTTTTCGTTTTTGTTATTCGCTTTTGCAATAGCACTTGTTATTACTTTGGTCCCTACATTAACCAATTTTGGCGTTTCGTAAGAGACAAAATTGGGGTACATTCTATTTTCGTACTCGATATAGTTAATCACTAATTTATGATTTACTGTTGTGCCAAATAATGTCTTACTTCTGCTTCTTTGAGCCGCAGATTTCGCCACCAGATTATATTCTATACGCTTAATTGCGTAAGTATCGTAGTACACATACAATAATCCTTCTGCACTATAACCACCGTTATAAATCCCTTTTGTTTTTAAGTCGATAAGCTTTCGACCTTCAGAAATTTTGATTTTATAAATTTTTCTCCCCTCATCTACAAGAATCGTATCTAAATCGAAATGATGCGTTTCTAATATTTCTTTATTGAATAGACCTGCGGAAGTATTAGAGTTTCTAATAATGTTCAATTTGCCCTTAAATAACGTTTCTAAGCCATTTATTCTAGTGTCGTTCCACTTAATAGCTTTTATTAAATTTGAGGTCTTAATCGTATCGCGACGTAAATTTTTGTTTCTTAAGTTTAACGATGGATTTTTATATTTTAAATACGCTGTATACGTTAATGTACTATCGATATCGCGGAGGTCATAACTTTTTCGAACTTGATCTACATTAATTTTTAAGTTTTTAGAAGTGGGCGATTGAAAGCTAGAATCGTAAAGTGTAATCGCGCTTTCTATGAGCCATTTAAACTCTTTTTTATTACGCTCTTTATGTCTTAAGAAGCCCTTTTGCATATAGGGCTTTTCGGGTAAGTTTTCTGGCAATTCTTCCAAGGATCGCAATACAATTTCGTTGCCTGTTTTTGGTCGTGGCGTCGTTACTAACTGCACTTCTTCTAGAGAAGCGATATCTTCTTCTAAATACACTTCTTTGGTATTATCGAAAAGAGAGACCGCCATTTTATAACTCTTATACCCAATAGAAGACACAACCAAAGTATCGTTAACGTGAGCTTTGGGCACTAACAAAACAAACTTCCCATCGGGGTTACTTACGGTCCCGATAGTCGTATTTTGTATATAAACGCTAGCGCTTTCCAAAGGCGCTAAAGTCATAAAATCGACAATCTTGTTTTTTAATTCTTTTTGTGAAAAGGCAGACAAACTAACAGCAAAAAAGAAGAGACTTAATAGGTACTTAATGGTATTCGCTTTCATATAAAAAGATATAATTATAACTGATTTATTTATAAATACTAATTCCGATTTAAACCAAAAAATAGGATGACTGCCAAAATACGAACCTTTTGGCAAACACCCTATTTTATTTGTATTCCAACGTACTTTCATTAGCGAAATATGCGCTAACTAAAATCACTAATCTTCTTAGTGCTTAACTGTTGTCCTATACTCTTTCTTGTCAATTACCCTTTTTGCGAATGCAAAATCATTCTCGCAACGCGATAATTGCAATTAATGCTTAACTGCTGGCTTGTACTCTTTCTTGTCAATCACCATTTTTGCGATAATCTCTCTCAAGATTTCAGAGGTACCACCACCTATTGGTCCTAGACGGCTATCTCTTAATAAACGCGCCATTGGATAATCTTCCATATAACCGTAGCCACCTAACATCTGTAAACATTGGTAAATTACGTCATCAGACATTTTCGTAGAGCGCAATTTAGAAATCGTTGCTTCTTTAACCACATACTCGCCTTTATCTAAACGAGCGGCTACCGAATAATTAAATTCCTTACACACTTCCATATCTGCAAAACAATCTGCCATTGTATGGCGCAGCGCTTGAAACTTATTTATTGTTTGTCCGAATGCTTCACGTTCACTCATATACTGTACAGCGTATTCTAAAGCAAATTCTGCTCTTGAATGCGCATTTACTCCCATAATTAAACGCTCGAAAGCGAAATGTTGCATTATGTAAGGAAATCCCTTTCCCTCTTCACCCATTAAATGGCTTGCAGGAATCTCTACGTTATCGAAAGCAATTTCTCCAGTATCTGAAGCTCTCCAACCTAGTTTATCTAATTTTGTTGCCGAAACACCCTTTGTGTCTCTGTCTACAACAAACATACTAATCCCTTTATTCCCTAATTCTGGACTTGTTTTCGCAGCAACTACTATATAATCGCTGTACACACCATTAGTAATAAAAGTCTTAGAACCGTTTAATATGTAAGTATCTCCTTTTTTAACGGCTGTTGTACGCATTCCTGCCACATCACTACCTCCATAAGGTTCTGTAACAGCCATAGCACCAATCATTTCTCCGGTGATACTTTTAGCAAGATATTTTTCTTTTATCGCTTGTCCGCCTTCTGCATTTAAATGCGTCATTGCAAGGTAAGCGTGTGCCCACATTGCTGCTGCAAAACCACCAGAATTTATTTTCTGAAGTTCTTCTAAAAATATAACAGTATAAAAAAGATCTAAATCTAATCCGCCAAATTCTTCAGGATATGCGATTCCAAAAAACCCCATTTCACCAAACTTCTCCCAGATAAAACGTTCAATATGTCCTGTCTCCTCCCATTTGTTTATATGTGGCACCACTTCTTTCTTTAAGAATTCTTGTAAACTTTCTCTAAAAAGTTGATGCTCTTCGGTAAAGTACCTTTTATCCATAATATTCGATAGTTTGTTATAATCTAATTTATCGCCAAATATAACTTAATTATCTCAATTTTTTTAAGAGGAAAGTCCTTTACTTTTGTTAATTCTTCATAATTTTTAAACCCATTTCTTAGTATTCTCTGTTCTATAATATGAAAAGCTATTTCATAATCGATATACTTTATAGTCACTAATTCTTCACTAGTGGCGGTATTAAGGTTAACTCTATTTATTGTTTTAGGCGTTTTAACACTAAAGTTGTTTTTAATATTTTCGATAACCTCAGGAGACAAACCATAAATCTCTTGAAGCTCTATTAATGAGACAAAACCGACCTGCTTTGTTCTGTATTTAATAATACGTTCGGACAGCTTTTCGCCGACTCCATATACGTTTTGAAGCTGAAGTGCCGATGCGGTGTTTAGATCTTCTTTCTGCGCGTCTGTTTTAGGTGCATTACTGTAACGCGTTTTAAAATTAGTTTTAGACTTTGGTCGCGTCACCCATTCTGGGAATTTAAAATACGGTGCTATTTCAGCTAAAAGTGAATCGGAGACTTGAGTCACCTTCTGAAATTCTTTGTCGCTATTCACCCATTTATTTTGAGCTCTAAACGCTAATAACCGATCAATTTCTTCGAGTGTCATCCCTAAAGTATAGCCTTTATAATCTTGGATGTAATTAGGGTTAAAAGGGTATCTTTTGGGTTGTTTGTTCTGTATAGCTATTGCCTTTAAAGAATCCATTTCTTTATAAAATTGTTGTAATTCGATATCATTAACAAGGGATTCCGGAGTGGCGAAAAATTTAGGAATCACAAACCAATAGAAGCATTGCAAACCAAAGATGAGACATAGAAACAAAAAAATCCCATTTCGTTGTTTTTTGGAATAAACGAAATGGGATTTAAAAAAATTCATAGTGATGTTTTAATTTTTACCTACCTTTTTATACAATTGATTTGCTTTTAATTTCTTTAAATAGATAGCTAGATCTTCTTTTACCTCACCAGACATCATATACAGTCCAATAATGTTAGGGAAAGACATCGCAAGTATCATCATATCTGAAAAATCAAGAACAGCTCCTAAACTTACCGACGATCCAATAACTACAAACACTAAAAATAGCATTTTATAAATAAACTCAATTTTTTTGCTTTTTCCAAATAAATATGTCCACGCTCTCATTCAATAGTAAGACCAAGAGATCATTGTTGAGAAAGCGAATAAAAATACCGCTAAAGCTAAGACATAAGGAAACCAAGATATTTGGCTTCCGAAAGCATCAGATGTTAACTGCGCTCCTGCTAAACCTTCAACTTCGTGCATACCTGTAAAGATTAATACTAAGGCCGTTAATGTACACACGACTACTGTATCTATAAACGGTTCTAGTAACGCCACAAAACCTTCAGATGGTGGGTTATGTGTTTTTGCTGTACTGTGCGCAATTGCTGCGGAACCTACACCGGCTTCATTTGAAAACGCTGCACGCTGAAAACCTACCACTAAAACACCAACAACACCACCTTTTAAAGCAGACGGACTAAATGCACCATCGACGATAGCAGAAAATGCGGGTCCGATATTTTGAATATTCATTATAATAACCGCAAGCGCAGCTACAATATATAGAGAAGCCATTATTGGCACTACTTTACCCGTTACCTTGGCAATACTATTAATTCCACCAATAATTACAACACCGACTAGTAGTGCTGTTGCAATACCAAAGTAAAATCCGTGACCGGCAAGAACTGGAAATTGTCCTGACATTTGCTCGAAAGATTGATTGGCTTGAAACATATTACCACCACCAAAGGAAGCACCAACTGCTAAAACGGCAAACATTCCTGCTAGAACTTTACCAAGACCTTTCATATTTCGTTTTTCAAAACCGTGACGTAAATAGTTCATTGGTCCACCAAAGACTCTGCCGTCGGGAAGTATATCGCGATACTTGACACCTAAAGTACATTCTACAAATTTAGTAGACATACCTAATAATCCACAAACAATCATCCAAAATGTTGCTCCAGCGCCTCCTAAAGACACCGCCACTGCAACACCAGCAATATTACCTAAACCAACAGTTCCAGAAACAGCAGTTGCCAAGGCCTGAAAATGCGTTACTTGCCCTGGTGCATCGGGGTCGTCATATTTACCACGAGCTAAATCGATAGCGTGCTTAAATCCACGAACATTGATGAAACCCATTCTAAGTGTAAAAAATAAAGCCCCGAATACTAACCAAATAACGATAAAAGATATTGGTTTTGTAAGCGGGTCTCCGTTGGGGTGTGTTAGTACAACAGGCTCATCGTATTTGACGATGGCGAAATAATGTGCACCTTGCTGAATAACGTGTTGTGCATTGTCGGAGTTATAAATAACTTCTCCTTCGCCTGTTTTATGTTGTAATTCTCCTTTACCTGAAGATTTAACTATTAGCTCTATCCCCGCTTGATCTGTAATAACAGCTATGGGCTCGCCTTTAATTACTTTCGCACCATCAGCTTTAAGCCATGTCTTAAGGGTATACTTGTTTTCTACATCGTTTGTCCAATCAGGTATTCCTATTTGTCTTTCATCGGCGTAGACCACAGGGTCATAAACTCCTACGGCGGCAAAGGGATCCCAAAAGAGCACAGAGCCCAAGGTACTAACGGCCGGCGTCATTAAACCATTAAAAACTTCTGTTATGGCTTCTGAATCTACTGTAAAAACAGCCGTTTGACTCTCGCCTTCGGCATCGGTTACAATAACAGTATAAGGAACACCTTCCGTAAGCCCGACTGCCGTATTAGACTTTAAAGAGGTGCTTTGTTGATTCCAACGGTATGTAAAAGGCGCGACTCCGCCTTCAACCGCTATATTAATAACACCATCGTTTATAGCCTTTGAAGGATTTAGAGTTTCGCCGACAATCTCAAAATCCTGTGCAACTATTATAAAGGGTATTATAATTAAAAAAAATGACAGAAGAAATTTCTTCATAATAAGATATATGTTAATTATTTGTTAGTAAAAGGTTAGCAATATGCAAAAAATTGGTGAGTATTTAAAGCATGCTAGTTAAAATAGTGTGATCTAATCTAAATTATATATTATATTTAATTTTTTAATTTGTTCAGGACGCCCTAAAACAATGACTTTAGAATTGGGCACTAATTTAGTTTCTGCCTCTGGGTTTACAACGTAATCCCCATTACTACCTTTAAAGCCAATAACAGAGCACCCCGTTTTATTTCTTAAATCTAAATCTTTAATAGTCTTTACGTTAGCCCTAACATTATACAGTTTGTTAACGTGAATTTCTTCGATATTAATATTAGATTCTCCTACAATTGAAAGGTTGTCTATAAACTCTATTAAATCTGGAACAACCACTAAAGATGCCATATGATCGCCTCCAATACGGTCGGGCAAAATAACATTATTGGCACCTGCTAATTTTAATTTTTTATAAGATGTTTCTTCAGAAGCGCGACTAATAATCGTCAGATTTTTATTTATTTGTCTAGCAGAAAGCACTACAAACAAATTATCTGCATCGCTGGGTAATGCCGAAATTAATGTGCTCGCTCTATCTACTCCTGCTTCTAAAAGTAACTCATCTTCATTAGCGTTACCTAAAACAAACAAAATATCTTCAGTTTGATGTTTATCGATAATTGCCTTGTCTTGTTCAATAATAACAAAAGATTTTTTATAATTTAATAACTTTTTAGCGGCTTGCTTTCCGTTTCGGCCATAACCACAAATAATAATGTGGTCGTTTAAACTATCAATTTTTTTCTGCATCTTCTTTTGTTTTAATTCTTCGAGATTTTTGCCACTTAAGATGTATTCGGTAATCACCGTTAAGGCATAACCGACTATAATAACACTAGATAATATAAGAAAAACTGTAAATATTTTTGAGGCATCGTCCAAAGGCTGTACCTCTCCAAATCCTACGGTAGTAATTGTAATTACCGTCATATATAAAGAGTCAATCCATGAAAACCCAGATATCATTCTAAAACCTAAAATACCACATAATAGCACTAAAGCAAGTAGTGTTAGCGCCGTATATATTTTGGTTCTAAAAAATAAAATAATGGAGTTTTGCATAAATTACAAATCGAAAACCGATGTTCGTTTAGAATAAATAAAATCTTTTATGCGTATCCAAAAGGCAAGAAAAAGATATAACGCAAAACCAAAACCTAAGGTTACAAAAGTAAGATACATAAAAGAAGTCCTTACCACCTTGGCCCGTATTCCAAATCTATCGGCAATACGCTGACAGACGTAATAGCCATGTTTTTGGAAAAACAATACTGGTTTATAAAAAATAGTCATAGCGCAATTTACTAAAAATTGTTACAGTCCACACATCAAATTATAAATACACTGTTAAATACTTGCGTTTAGCAGCGTATTTCCTACGGCACATTGTAAACATCTGTTCTTATCGCAATATTCTGTTTTTAGTTGTAAGACTGCTTGAGATTCTAAAGCAGATTTAGCGTCTAAATTTAAACTTCTAAACGTTTTAACAATAGTGTTTTTTTCTGCGGAAATACATCCAATTAGCGACAACAATTCTTCTTCAATAGGCTGTCCCGTATATTTTGAATAGCTAAATTTTAAAGGAATTATGGTATTGATTAACAACAAATCGATAAACGCTTTCGTGACTTTCTTTTTTACTTTTTTTGATGCTTTATTAAACGTGTAGTGGCTTTCCCAATAGTTTGAAGTCTCCACAGAAAATAAGTCGTAAAATTCTTTCAGCGTCTTGGCTTCAATTACTTTCGAAAACACGTTCTGATTTTTAAAATACACCTGCGCTAATTGCGATAACCGAATGGTTGGAAAGTTTGGTGGACGGAGTCTAAAAAACTGCAGCGCCACTACCGATTGTGTTTTCAATGCAAATTTTTGTTTTAAAAAAGCATATTCCTTAGTGAGCTCTAAAAAATAAGGATCTTGACAATCACCATCTAACAGTTGAGCTTGACCAAACAATAAAGCTTCTAAGCTAAGTACTTTGGATTGTTGTTTGCGTAACACCGAAAAATCGATAGAGTTGGCGAGACTATTAAACGCATCTCCGTTTACTTTAAGTCCGAAATTCTTACAAAGTAATTTAAATAATACCGCTTCCCAGTTATTCTTATTGTGTTTTAAAACCTCGGTAACAGCATTTGCTTTGCGCTCTAAACGTTCAATGTACAAGCGCTCTAACCAATTATCGACAACGAAAGAAGACACCGATCCTAACTCTTTTTCGCAATTAATCCACTGTTGCGTTGTGTTAAAAATAGCTTTATAAGCAGCAACCGCATCTGTAGACACGTAATGTTTTAGCTCTAAAGTAGGTATTGCCGTGTTGTTTTTTCTAAAAATTTCGGCATCGTGCTCCCAAACCACATGAAGAATAACATTGTCGTAATTAGAATCGGTTTCGTGATGGTGCACATACCAATCGCTAGATTTTATATGAATTTCTACGTTTCCAGCCCATAACTGTCCCCCAATTTGAAGTTTAGCATTAAAAAAATCGGGTCCAGAATTAAGATTGTGCTCACCAACCGCACTAAGTAATACGGGTTGCTTATTACTGGTTAAAAGCGCATCGGTTTGAAACTTTTTATGTTTCCATATATAATGTAAGAAATCTTCTTGCATCTTACTAATTTAAGTAATTAGTTTTAAAAACTATAGAAAAAATTCTCATTGCGTATAAGCATAAAAAAAAGTATAGCTGTTAGGCCATACTTTTTTTATATTAATACTGTCTAATTAAAAACAAAGTAACTTCTTTACAATAAGAAATTTCACTACTATTTGATAAGAAAATTACTGTTTAGTAAATCATAGTTAAGAATAAAGTTAGAATTAAGTCTTGGTTCTAGGTTCTACTCACAAAACGGTCTACTATCTTTTATCGATCAGTAAGGATTTATGATTTTCTAAGTAAACCGACTATTCGATATATCCCATTTCTCGCATCCAATCGTCATTAAACATTTTCCCTACATAACGGCTACCGTGATCGTGAAATAAAACCACTACCACATCGTCCTTTGTAAAATGCTCTTTAAGTTGCAACACCCCTTTTATAGCTGCACCTGCACTGTTACCTAGAAACATCCCTTCTTCTTTGGCTAAGCGTTGTGTGTAAACAGCCGCATCCTTATCGGTTACTTTAGTAAAACCGTCGATAATTGAAAAGTCAACATTTTTTGGCAAAATATCTTCGCCTATACCCTCGGTTACGTAAGGATAGATTTCGTTTTCATCGAAAACACCAGTTTCGTGATATTTTTTAAAGACAGAACCATATGTATCTACGCCCCAAATTTTAATATTTGGGTTTTGTTCTTTTAAATATTTACCAACGCCCGAAATTGTTCCTCC
Source organism: Bizionia saleffrena (assembly GCF_008086175.1). Lineage (GTDB taxonomy): Bacteria > Bacteroidota > Bacteroidia > Flavobacteriales > Flavobacteriaceae > Bizionia > Bizionia saleffrena. The sequence continues at coordinate 186,626 of NZ_VSKM01000006.1, read as the reverse complement.
AGTTCCAACACCAACCACGAAGTGTGTGATTTTACCATCGGTTTGGTTCCAAATTTCTGGCCCTGTACTTTCGTAATGTGCCTTTGTATTACTTGGGTTGTCGTATTGATTAACATACCAAGAATTTGGTGTTTCTTCTCCTAATCGTTTAGATACTGAATAGTACGAACGCGGATCGTCTGGGTCTACAGCCGTGGGGCAAACCACAACTTCTGCACCTACAGCTTTAAGCATATCTACTTTTTCTTTAGATTGCTTATCGGCCATTACAAAAATACATTTGTAGCCTTTTACAATAGCTGCTAAGGCTAGTCCCATTCCGGTATTTCCAGACGTGCCTTCTATAATTGTTCCACCGGGTTTTAAACGGCCGTCGGCTTCTGCGTCGGCTATCATCTGTACCGCCATACGGTCTTTTACCGAGTTTCCAGGGTTAAAGGTTTCGTATTTTGAAAGTACCAAACACGGTAAATCTTTGGTTAGTGTATTGATCTTTACTAATGGGGTATTACCAATAGTTTCTAGTATATTTTTTGCGTATTCCATAGTCTTTTTTTACTGCGGCAAAAGTAAAGAATTCTTAGCTATTTTGCTAAATATAGGCTGATAAATGCGTTAGGGATGGAGCTATTGTTGGAGCTCTCCCGGTTTTTTATTGGGAAGCGACTAGCGAGAGCCCGACCTTTAGGTAACGCCCAAAACCTGCTATGCGAACCGAATGGCTTTTACGGGTGAAATTTTTGTGATAATATAAGACGGAATTAAAAGCATTGCCATACACAGAATGAAGGTGCCTAAATTAAGCGTTATTATATAACCCAAATTGAGATACACCGGCACAGAACTTACGTAATACGTTTCGGGATCTAAAGGAAATAAATTGAAGTATTTTTGAGCAAACAACAACGATAAGCCTATAAGATTTCCCCAAAATAAACCGACAACGATAAGGTAAGTAGCGTTGTAAAGAAATATTTTGCGAACGCTAAGATTACTACTTCCTAAGGCCTTTAAAATACCGATAATTTGGGTACGCTCTAAAATAAGAACCAACAAAGCAGTGATCATATTGATGCCGGCTACAAGAATCATAATACCTATAATACCATAAATATTCTTTTCGAAAATACTAATCCATTCGAAAATAGTATAAAATCTATCGGATACTTTCTCGGTTTTTAATGTCGACGGAATCGCTTGGTAAATGGCTTCGTCCTTTTTATCTAATTGATCGAAATCGTCTATAAAGACTTCAAAATTACCCACCTGGTTGTTTTCCCATTGGTTTAGGCGCTGTAGGTGCTTAATATCGCCGATAACATATAACCCATCGAAATCTTTAAAGCCCGAATTATAAATACCAACAATGTTATAACTAATTATGCTTGGCGGCTTGTTTTGGTCGTCTTTTAAAAAGTAAGTACTAATTTTATCGCCCACACTTAAGTGTAAGCGTTTGGCTAAATAACGCGATACTAAAAGCTCTTCGTTACGTTTTCCAGTAAAGTCGGGCAACTGGCCTTCTACTAAATAGTCTTTAAAATAGGTCCAATCATAATCGGCGCCCACACCTTTTACCATTACGTATTCGTACGCTTCTTCTTTTCGAATAACGCCCGATTTTGTTGCCACGCCCTGCACGTGCTTAATGCCGCTTACCGAAGTAAACTCTGGATAAAACGCTTGATCATTACTAATTGGTCTTATGCTTTCTTGCGAATTATTAGTATCGTAATTAGAGATAATGGTATGCCCATTAAAAGCAATTACTTTTTCTCTAATTTTCTGCTCTAAACCCATACCGGTGGCGATCGCGATAAGCATAACAATAATACCTAATGCAATTGCAACGATACCAATTTTTATTATTGGTGCCGATATACTACTTTTATACGTTTTAGAGTCTATGAAACGTTTAGCTATAAAATATTCGAAATTCAAATTATAATTATGAAATTAACTTTGTTCAAAAATACTGTTTTATTATTTCTTTTTTTAGGGTTTTCTTGCGGAAGTGAGTCGAACGCAAATACGCGTCCCAAAAAAGAGAGAATTACTACATCTCCAACGACTAAAACTGATAAAACACCAAAGTGTAGTGTGGGTGCCAACCAAACCGAACGCTATTTACCACTTCTTAACGGTAAACGTGTGGCTATTGTGGCCAACCAAACCTCGGTTATTTTTAAAAATGAAGCGGAAACAAATTACACGCATTTAGTAGATTCGTTACTCCATTTAAACATAGAGGTTACAAAAGTATTTGCTCCCGAGCACGGTTTTCGTGGTACAGCTGATGCTGGAGAGGTAGTAAAAGATGGTATCGATACTAAAACAGGTTTACCTATTGTCTCGCTTTACGGAAAAAATAAAAAACCTAGTCCCGGACAATTGCAGGGTATTGACATCGTAATTTTTGATATTCAGGATGTAGGCGCCCGTTTTTACACGTATATTTCTTCATTACATTATGTTATGGAGGCGTGTGCGGAGCAAGATATTCCTGTACTTATTTTAGATAGACCGAATCCTAATGGTCATTATATCGACGGCCCTATTTTAGAACCTCAGCACCAAAGCTTTGTGGGAATGCACCCCATTCCGGTGGTTCACGGATTGACGATTGGCGAATATGCTAAAATGATTAATGGAGAGCAGTGGTTAAACAATAACGCGCACTGCGAGTTATCAGTTATTCCTGTTAAAAACTATAATCGCAAAGTGCCGTATAGCTTACCTATTAAACCGTCGCCCAATTTACCTAACGATAAATCTATAAATCTTTACCCTAGTTTATGTTTCTTTGAAGGTACTAATGTAAGTGCTGGTCGTGGTACGGATTTACAATTCCAAATTTATGGGTCGCCGTATTTATCGAACACTACTTTTGAATTTAAACCAAAACCCAATGCCGGTGCGAAATACCCTAAATATGAAAACAAAGTTTGCTACGGTTATAATTTAACGACGGAAAAACCGCTAGATCATTTAAATTTAAGCTATCTCATAAACGCTTATAAGACTACTAAAAACAAATCTGAATTTTTTATTAGCAATGGTTTTTTTACAAAATTAGCGGGCACAAAAAAGCTACAACAACAAATTGAAGCCGGTTTAACTGAAGCAGAAATAAAAGCGTCCTGGAAAAGTGGCTTAGAAGATTTTGAAACGTTAAGGAAGCATTATTTTATATATAACTAATCATATTTTTTACCGTTAGGTCTCACGCTGCGCTCGCGGAACTCCTCGCGGGTTTCCATTTCGCGATCAAGGTTCCTTTTTACGGTAATACTATATTCAATCTTCTCCTCTGGCTTATTTTTGTGAGCGTTCTGATTAGGCAATTCTATGGGAGATTTATCCTTAGATGGCTTCCGGGTGCCAGCAGCTCGCGTTGTCGGTTTTTCTAAGTTATTTAATTGATTTGCTTTTGAGGGTTTGAAAGGCTCTATTCCTTTAGATTTTAATTCGGACGCAGATAAACTGGCTCTTAAGATGCTTTTCTCTAAATCTAAATCGAAATCTTCGGGTTTAGCTAGTGGGAGTAGGCGATTAAAACCAAGCACAATAATTTTTGGTCCATTATAAACTGCAATGGTATAACGGCCTTCTTCGAAATGATATAAGGGGATGCGCACTACTTTTGAAACAACATCAATCGTTCTCGTTTCTTTAAGATTATGACTTAAAAAGCGCACACGTAAAATTTGCTGGTCACTTTTTAATAAGAGCGTATCTAAATGCGGACTAAGCTCTTGTTTAAGGTCTAAATTATTGTCATTTTTATTTTTATCTATAACCGTATACACCCCATCTTGAGAATACCCAAAGACACTTATCAAGAATGATAAGAAAAGTACAGATATCGTTTTGCCCTTTTTCATTATTTAAAAAATAATATCAATTAAATTTGTTGCTGAAGATTCAACACATTTTAGGGCCGCAAAAGTATAGTATCTAAAGGATATTATGCGTTTACAAAATCTTAAATTAAGTTAAAGTTGTCGAGAACCGTAGTAAAAGCGAGAAAACATCCATTTAATTGACCACTATGCGCTGCTAAGAAAGCACTTTCAATTAATCACTGTAGTTTCAACGTACATTACGCGATTTTATTTTTAAGAGCATCCCTCTACGACTTGCTTCTAACGGGAACTTTATAGTCGGACACAGGAAGCCTGTATTTTTGAAAGGGCTGTTTTAATAAGTACTTTAAACTGGCATTACCAGCGGCATTTGGAAACGTATCGATACCGTAAACAATCTGCTCGCGGTCGCGTTCCATATAGGTACCAAAAAGCCTATCCCAAATGGAAAAAATATTACCGTAGTTAGAATCGGTATAAGGCAGTTTATAATGATGGTGTACTTTATGCATATCTGGAGAGATAAACACGTAACTTAATATTTTATCTACTGTTTTAGGCATTTTTATATTGGCGTGCGTAAACTGAGTCGCTACAAGCGATAGAGACTGATATAAAAACACAATAGCAATGGGGGTACCGATTATAAATACTCCAGAAAGCGTAAAAGCAAACCGTATCACACTTTCTAAAGGATGATGCCTATTAGCCGTTGTTGTATCGACATTATGATCGGAATGATGCACCAAATGAATCCTCCATAACGGTTCTACTTTATGCTCGACATAATGCGCCACGTAAGCACCCATAAAATCTAATAATAAAACGCCTAGCATAGCGTATAGCCACAGTGGCATTTCCGGCAACCAATTTATTATTCCGAAGTTATTCAGCGTCACCCAATCGGCTGTTTTTAGCAATAAAAAAGCCAATGTAAAATTAACAATTACTGTGGTAAGCGTAAAAAACAAATTAGGCCACGCGTGTTTCCACTTTTTGTACTTGAATTTAAAAAGCGGCAAAGCGCCTTCTAATAGCCAAAATAAAGTAATACCTCCAACCAAGAGAACACTTCTATGAAGCGTAGGTATACTTTCGAAATAATTAATTAAAGACTCCATTCTGCGTGCTACGTTTTAAAAAAATGTGCTGCTTTTTTTAAATTGTTTTCTGATATTTGCGCCCTTAACTTTGTTGCTTCCTTGATGTTGTCAGTATCTTTATAGGCTATGTAATATAGAAAATTATAAAAATTAATATTTTTCGTATTAAGATTCTTCTTATTTATCCTCTCAAGTTGTTTTAAGGCTTTTTTAGATTTATCAAGAATTAGATTTTTTTGAATGTTGTATAATTCCATTTTCTGTGTAAAGAAATGTTTATCACTAATTTCACTCTCCTTTAAAGACTTCTCTGCTTCTTTAAAATAAGCCGCTGAAACTTCTAGAAAATCAGATCTTAAATCCGCATCTAAATACATAGAATAATCCTGATATTTGTAAGCTAATCTAAAGGTATTGGCAAAATTTTCTTTTGTGTAATAATTAATGAAATCTTGGGTTAAAAACGCTGTGCTTAAAGCATATTTAGTCAATAATTTTATGACGTCACTTTTACTCTTGTAACTCATTTGCTGATAAATTACTTTCCCATTTCCATCCATTATAAAAATATAAGGAATACCCTTAACGCTATATTTAGCAGCTAAAGCTCTATTAGTATCTAAATCTATTTTAACAGAAACATAGTTTTGCATTAATATTTTAACGTCATCCTTACGCCAAGATTCTGCATCCATTCGTTTGCATGGTCCGCACCAAGACGCCCAGAAATCAACTAAAACTAACTTATTTGTTCCTAAAGCTATTTTCTTAGCGTCTTCTAAAGAGCTTAACCAATTATCAGCCTTTACAATAGTTGTGGATAATACAGTAATAAGTAAAATTATGACAGCTTTTTTCATCAGTCGGTTTTTTAATAGTTACTAAATATAATGAATTTTATATTTATAATTAAAAGCCGCCTTATTTTAAAACTTTATTCGCGCTTTCATAGCCTCTACAATATTATAGGCAGCAGGGCATATCGCTACATTTTTAAGCGTAATGTTTGAAATTTGTTGAAATTTTTTACGATCGGTATGTGGGAACTCCCGACACGCTTTTGGTCGCACCTCGTAAATAGAACAATAATTATCTGCCCCCAAGAATGTACAAGGTACAGACTGCAACACATAATCATTATCTTCATCAACCCGCAGAAACTGATCAACAAACTGCTGTGTTTTCATTTTAAAATGCTTCGCTATACGGTCTACATCTTTGTCGGTAAATAGTGGCCCAGTTGTTTTACAACAGTTTGCACACTCTAAACAGTCGGTACGCTGAAACTCTTTGTCGTGGAGTTCCTGCATAATATAATCTAATTGTTTGGGCGGCTTTTTTTTTAGCTTTGTAAAAAACGCGGTGTTCTCCTTATGCTTATCTTTGGCCAACTTTGGCAGATTATTAATTTCGTCTTGCATTGTACAAAAGTATAAAAGAGATTTCCGTTTTAGAGGGAAATGAAACACATTTTTTAAATGAAAGACCTTTTCGGTACCGCATTATTAGATTATCAGAATAATAATTATACAGAAGATATTATTACCTCAACCAGTATCTCTGAAGAAGACACACTTCCTATCCCCTATTTATTTAGAAGTTTTGACGCTATGCCATTTATAGAACAGGAGGCGCTATCATTGGTAAAAGGCGCTATTTTGGATGTAGGCGCTGGCGCTGGAAACCATAGTTTATACTTACAAAATAATGGTTTTACAGTTAAAGCTATAGACAGCTCTAAAGGCGCAATTCGTGTCTGTGAATTACGAGGCGTTAACCACTTCGCGCATATTGCCTTATTAGAAGAAACCGAAACTTTCGATACTATTTTACTGTTAATGAATGGTACCGGAATTTTTCAAACGTTTCAAAATATCCCAAAATATCTGAAGCATTTAAAAAGCTTACTAAATCCAGGAGGCCAGATTTTAATAGATTCTAGCGACATCACCTATATGTTTGAAGACGAAGATGGGGGTTTTTGGCAAGATTTACACCAAGGCTACCACGGAGAAGTCGATTATTTTTTAAGCTATAAAGACGAAGAAGAAGTCCCTATGAAATGGCTCTATCTCGATTTCTCGTCGCTACACATCGCCGCTGCATCTGCAGGTTTATATTGCGAAATGGTACACGAAGGTGAGCATTTTGATTATTTAGCGCGGTTGTGGGGGTAAATTCTAACCTTAAAACGAATATCCCTTTTCAGAAAGCACTTCTGCTACTTGATTTGATGTATTGTTAATCCATATTTTTGCCAATCGTCTTAACGAAGCGCTCATTTCTCTTTGAGTATTTTGAATTTTTTTACCAGTAGCACTATTATAAAAGCGATCTAAATACGCCTTATCTTTCTTTGAAAGCGATCTATTTTGCAACATATTACGTCCTGCTTTTGAAGTATACAACTCATTCATCAACTCTAAATCCTGCAGCGTAAAATGTTCTTTATAGGCGCGCGATAACATCGTTGCTAGTCCGTTCTTAGCATACTCTTTTTCTTTTTCTACTATTTTCCACACAGAATCGGGGATGTTATTCGCTTGAAATTCGGTTTTAAAATCTAAAAACATAGCGTCTAAAACAGTATCGTAATACGCTAGTGTGCCATTATTTTCTATACATACTTTTACCGCAACGACATAGCCGTCTTCTTGGGCAACGGCCGACGTTAGCAACGAAAAACTCAATAACAAAGCATACAATAGTTTCATAGTTTTATATTTAATTCATCAAATTTAGCTGTATTTCATTTACTGTTTCACACCATTAATAAAGGTTTGTAGTACTGTTATTTCTGGTATGTTTTCCTCAGCAATGGTCATTATATCTGCATCTAATATAATAAAATCGGCATACTTACCGACTTCAATACTTCCCTTTTCTTCATCTTCAAAATTAGAATAGGCCGCCCAAAGTGTCATTCCTTTTAAAGTTTCTTCTCGGGTTAGTGCATTTTCTTTCTGAAAACCATTGTCTGGATAGTTATCGGTATCTTTTCTCGCTACCGCAGCGTAAAAAGTTAATAACGGACTCACCTGCTCTATCGGAAAATCGGTTCCTAAGGCTATTTTACCGCTAGCCTCTAAGAGTTCTTGATACGCATAAGCACCACGAACACGCTCTGAACCTAATCGGTCTTCAGCCCAATACATATCGCTTGTAGCGTGTGTAGGTTGCACCGATGGAATAATATTTTCATTTTTAAAATACTCAAAATCATTATCCGTAATAATTTGCGCATGTTCTACTCTCCAACGTCTATTTGTTTTATTTTGAAGTGTTTTCTCATACGTTTGTAGCACAAACCGATTTGCAGAATCGCCAATAGCATGCGTATTCATTTGGTAACCTGCTTTTTCTATTTTAACCGCTAAAGCTTCAAATTCAGAAGTTCCAATAACCATATTTCCAAAATGATTGTGTTGATCGCTATACGGTGCTTTTAGCGTTGCTCCACGCGAACCCAATGCTCCGTCGGCATAGACTTTCACCGATTGTACATTTAAACGCGGTGTCTTGATTTTGCCTTGGGTGAGGTAATAATCTAAATTCTCTTTGGTATTACTCACCATCGCATACACGCGCATTTGTAAATCGCCCGTTTGTTGTAAACTATCTATTAATTCTATAACGGATTGGTCCAAACCAGCATCGGAAACGCTTGTTAAACCTAATGCGGTGCAATATTTTTGAGCATCTAACACCCCTTCTATTTGCTGTTTCCTGGTCGCTTTTGGAAACGTAGCATATACTATTTCCATAGGGTTATCAATTAAAACTCCCGTGAGTTCTCCGTTCTCTTTTAATATTTCTCCGCCAGTTGCTTTTGTTTCTAAGGTTATATTCGATATATCTAAAGCCGCTTGATTGCACAGCAGCGCGTGACCATCGATACGTGTTAATGCTACGGGAGTATTAGGAAACAAACTATCTAATTCTTTTTTGGTTGGGTATTCTTTTATTTCCCAATCGTTTTGATCCCAACCACGACCAGAAATATAAGGTGAGTTGTTTTCTTTTTGAAAAGTTTTAACACGCTCAATAACGGCGTCGAAACTAGTGGTCCCCACTAAATTGACTTTTTGTAAATTCATTCCTAAGCCATAAAAATGACAATGTGCATCGATAAACCCCGGGACTATGGTTTGGTTCTCCGCATTTATTACTTCTTTGGCCGTGTATCTATTTTTTATAGATGCCTCAGTGCCAACAGCGATAAATTTACCATCGGTAATAGCAAAGGCTTCTTGCGTGTCGAAAGCCTCGTTTACAGTATACACTTTAGCGTTTAAGACAATGGTGTCAACTTCTGTTTTGTTATTTCGACACGCAGATAATGTCAGCAGTACTATAAGGAAAAAGTAGTTTTTCATAATTAAGTTGCAGATGTAATAGTGTAATTTAATGATTATGGTAAATGTACGCATAAAAAAAGCCTCAAATTGAGGCTTTTTCTATTTATGTATATTGATTTGAATAGATTACAAATCGAATTTGTAAGTTGCTCCTGCTAAAACTTGAATACCTTGAACCGGCGTGTTTTGCCATTTTTGGTACGTCTCGCCTACTAAATTATTTCCTTTAGCAAACACCGATAAGCGATCGTTTATATGGTACCCAACGTTCGCATTAATATCGAAGTAACTATCTAAATCGACAACAGTCGTCAATGGAGTGATTAAATTTGGTGCAGTATATAAATCTTTACGCTCCCCGACAAAAAATAAATTTGCGCCTGCAAACCATTGGTCAGTAATTTGATAATCGGTTAAAACAGCTACTTTAATTCCTGGTAAATTCCACGCTTCAGCTTCAGCATCGGTATTGTAAGCGAAATACTCTCCTTTTACTCCTAAAGTGAAGTTGCGATTTAAATCGACATTCAACCCTCCCGAAAAACTAAAAGTGTTTACATTGTCATAAACCACCCCAAAAGAGTTTCCGTAGGTATAATCTTCTTCAGTTGCTGTAATATCATTATTTATAATAAGTCCTTTATTTTTCTCGGCCTTATAATTTCCGCTAACAGTGTAACTCATTGTATTCGAAATCTTTCCTTTTACTCCTAAAAAGGCATCATATTGTTTATCGGTGGGCGCAATAAATAATGTTGGCGATACAAACGGATTTAAGTTCGCATAATCGTGGTAAGAATTCTGAATCAATCCGCCTTTAATTCCACCAAAAGCAATGACAATCTCATCCACAACACGATACGTCGCTTCTATATTTGGGTAAATATAAAATTTACTCTCACTCGCTTCTGTATTATTTAAAAGTGTTGCTGTGATGCCGATATCAAGTGTTAAATCGTCTTGTTTAAGTTGATAGGTTGGCGTAAAACCCACTTGAAAATTGCTATAATCGATAGCCGTATTTGTATAATAGTTTCTCTCGAAGCTTCCGCTTAAATAATCGAAATTTACTACCGTAGAAATAGCCTCATCAGCGACAGGTATAACGCCTCCTATTTTAGCTGTCACTCTGTTTTCACCCGACCCTTGGTTATCACCAAAACGTCTAAATAATACCGAAATATCATCGACATAAGACTCTTCAAAACGAATATCTCCAGTAATGTGTGCCGTGGTAAAATTGTGAGAAACATCTAAAGAATCAGCAGTGCTTTGCGTATATAAACCTTGTTGAATGCCATACCAGTTATAGTTTTGAAATTGAAAACCTCCACCAACATTCCAGCTTAAATCTCGACCCTTATTAGCATAATTAAGAGTCATTTTAGAATCCATAAAATTATCATCTAACAACACATCGTCAATACCACCACCCGAAGAATGATGCCCTACATAAGCGCTAATATTCTCATCGCGGCTTAACTCGTGATTTAAATATACTTCTCCTAAAACTGTCGTGTACGACCCGACTCCCAAAGTCGCATAATTATTGAATAATTTTACGCGTTTTGCTTTGTCTACAACAGCTGCTTTTCCTTTGGCAGGTGTAAACGTAGACGCTACGGGAAAAGAAAATATATTGTACTCAATCTTCTTTTTAGTTAAGGTCTCATCGTCGTCTAAAACCGGAGCTTCTTTTACTTTAAAAGCATCCGAAATAGTTGGCGTATACGGTTTAACCACGTCAATAACTCCCGGTCGCAACGTGTCTTGTTCGCGTTCTTGTGCAAATGCAAGCGATACCATCAATGATAAAGCGATGCTTAAAATTTGCTGTTTTTTATTAAACATATAGTTGTGTTTATTTTTTAATAATGGTGATTGAATTAAAGCCTTAGCTTTTTAATCTTCAGATTGTACTGAAGCATTAGTTTTTGCTTGTTCGGTTTTAATTTTGCTTAATTCCTCTTGTGCTTCGGCAACAACCTCTTTGTAGTCGGTGAAATTTTTAGTCACACTTTCTAAAATGTAGGTGGCTTGAAACGCATCGCCTAAAGCATTATAGTTTTTTGCCATAATAATTAAGCCTTTAGCACCATAAAATTTATAACCCGAATAGTCCTTCGCTAAACGTTGAATGACGGTATTACTAGCGTCGTGCTGTCCTGCCTCATTTTTAAAAAAGGCATTGTAATAAAGCGCTTCGGCAGCAGTTTCTCCCGTGGCTGTTAACGCTACTTTCTCGTAAGCCAATTGTGCTTTATTGCCGTTTCCTGTTTGCATTGCCGAGCGTGCAATAATAACATACGCATCACTTTTCACTTTATTATCCAAATTGGAATGCGCTAATACTTTCTCAGCATAATTTACAGCGTCATTATACTTTTTAAGCTGGTAATTGGCTTGCATTAAATTAGATTGTGCAAACACACTATTTTGAGGGAAATTCGCTTCAACATCTAGTCGTTTTAAAACGGGGATGGCTTCATTCCAATTTTTGGTGTCTAATATAATTTGCGATAAACGCAACAACGCTTCTTCAGTAAATTCGCTTTTAGGGGCATTTACAACATATTCAAAATGAGGTTTTGCGGTGTCTTTTAGATCCTTTTTAAAATACAGTTGCGCGGTGTAAAAATGGGCTTGTTTAGAGTGAAGGCCTTCTGGAAACTGATTAATATACAGATTAAACTGTTTAAGGGCATTGTTAGTATTGTTATCTAAAAACTGTTTTTCGGCCGCTTCGTAAGTTGCATTATCTAAATCGGCATCGGTTACTTGAACATAATCTAAAGTCTGAACCCAAGCTGCATAGTCGTTTACCTGACCTAGATCGATATAAATTAATCGCGCTGTCGATACTGCTTGATTCGCTTCTGGCGAACTAGGAAACTCACGTGCCACTTTTTTAAATTTCTTTAATGCTAGCTCATTTCTATTGTCATTATAATACACTAATCCTTGACGTAAAAGTGCTTTCGATACAAACGCGCTGTTTTTATAATCTACACTTAAACGGTCGTAAACACCTAAAGCTTTGTCATTCTGATTATTTTTAACGTAAGCATTACCCAATGCATACATCGCATCGTCTCGTAATTTCGATTCTGGATATTTAGAAATAAAACGTACTAATTCCCTAATATTTTTGGTGTCTTCACCAATATACCCGTAACTAATCGCTTGTTGAAAAAAGGCATAATCGGCTTCAATTTTACCGACTTGAAGTGCGCTTTCATACGTTGAAATCGCTTCATTATAACGACTAGACACAAAATACGCATCTGCCAAACGTAGGTAGGCATCATTTAATCGCACCTCTTCTTTTTTATTAGACGTTACAAATTGATTGAACGTGTTTATCGCTTGCGGATAGTTCTTTAGTTTAAAATAGGTATAGGCTAAATTATAGTCTAAGTTTTTAAATTCTTCAGTTGCGGCTGCTAATGCTTGTTGCTGAAATTGTTTAAAACCAATTAGGGCATCCTCATAATTCGAAAGGTTATAATCGGTTTCCGCTTTCCAAAAGGTTGCTCTGGCTGTAAATTTTTCGTTTTGCTGCTCACCTAAAGACCCTTCGAACATTTTTAGCGCGTCTTGGTAATTGCTGTCATTATACAATTCTAAACCCCTATAAAATGCCACTTTTTGGTACGCCATTTTATACTCGAAACTGTTTTTGCCTTTTAATAATATTAAAGCTTCTTTGTAGTTTTTTGAAGTAATGTAGGAGTCGATTAATAAGGTTTCTATTTCGGCCGTGTAACCCGATTTCGGGTAGTTATTTAAATAATGCGTTAATATCTGCGGAACCGATTGGTACGGATTTCCTATTTCATAACTAATTTTAGCATAGTTTAACCACGCGTCTTCTTGAATTTTTAAGTCGTAATCCATTTGAGAGGCATTACGAAAGGCATTTAAAGCCTCTTGCTTTTTATTCAGATTTACATAACTTTCCCCTAAATGGTAGTAGGCATTTTGTGCCACACTATTATCGCCTCCAACAATTTTGTTAAATTCTGAAATGGCTTTATCGTAATCTTTCTGCTTGTAATACGCATAACCTAACTGGTAATAATCGGTATTGTTCCATTTTCCCTTTTTGCCTTTGTATGCATTTAAATACGGAATGGCCGCGTCGTACTGTTCTAAATTAAAATAACTCTCACCAATAATTTTAGACAATTCTGACGCTTCATTTCTATCACCCGTTCTTAATTGTTCTGTTGCCAATGCAATCGCTTTTTCAAACTTCCCTAATTTAAAGTTCAAATCGGCTTGATAATAAGACAGCTTTTCTTTGTATCGTTCTTGATCGCTCACCTGATCGAAATAGGCATTGGCCTCATGATAATCGTCTCCTTCATACGCCATAAACCCAATATAATACTTGGCCTGAGACCCATATTTTTGGGACGTTTGTACTTTACTTAAATATTTCTTTGCGTCTTTATAATTTTTAGTGGTAAACGAAGCGTACCCATTATTAAACTGAAACGTTTCACGATCGTCACGACTTAAAGCACTCTCATCTACTTTAGCATACCATTTTTGAGCGTAAGCATATTTTCCATTTTGAAAATAGTAATCGGCGACATCTACAAAAGCGGTATTACGTTTGGTACTGGTTGGAAAATCTTCGACAAACTCTTCGATTAAGGTATCGGCGTTTTGCTGATTTAATCGCACCGCGCAATTCGCGATATAATACGCACAATCTGACTTAATATTTAATTCGTCCGTATCTTTTTGAATGGTATTAAATACGGCTTGTGCAGCTAAATATTGCTGATTGTTGTACAATGTTAATGCCCGTTGATAATCGACCAAATCGTTGGTGTACGTCGCAGATTCCTGAGCAGAAACCTGAATACTAAACCCGATGGCTAATATGCTGTAGAAAATATGTTTTTTAGTCATTGACTATTTGGTTTTAAATTTAATTTCAAAGATAATTATATCTTAAAATGTTAACGTTAGAATTTTGTTATAATTATATCACTTATCATTAAAAATCAGGAAACCTTAATTCTGTCTCTATTCACTACAAAGGACGTAACAAAAAAAGTTCTCCTTTCATTTATCAGATAAACGACGGCGGATAGTTTAACACTATATTGTTTCAAATAATGTATTTACTTTTCATTTTTAAGCAATTATTGATTACTTTGTGCTCTTAATTTAAGAGGGGTTCCGATAACGGTTTTTCAGCTTAAAAAAATGAAATAAACACAATGCCTAATACAGTTTTAGAGTTTAAAGATGCGTCTATTTTTCAAGGTGACAGTCTTATTTTGTCCGATGTTAATGTAAAAATTAATAAAGGGGATTTTGTTTACCTCATTGGTAAAACAGGCTCTGGAAAAAGTAGTTTTATGAAAACACTCTATGCCGATATACCATTAAAAATTGGAGAAGGACAAATCGTCGATTTCAATTTAAAAACACTTAAAGAAAAAGACATTCCGTTTTTAAGACGTAAGCTTGGTGTGGTATTTCAAGATTTTAAATTACTTACCGATCGTACTGTAAACGATAACTTACTCTTTGTTTTAAAAGCTACGGGCTGGAAAGATAAAATGGAAATGGTAAATAAAGTTGAAAGCGTTTTAACTAAAGTAGGAATGAAAACGAGTGGTTTTAAATTCCCTCACGAACTTTCTGGTGGTGAGCAGCAACGTATTGCAATTGCTCGCGCTTTATTAAACGATCCGGAACTTATTTTAGCCGATGAGCCTACAGGGAATTTAGATCCGCAAACAAGTGTGGAAGTTATGGAAGTGTTGCAAGAAATTAATAAAAATGGCAACACCATATTAATGGCAACCCACGACTATGCATTGCTTTTAAAATACCCGAGTAAGACCTTAAAATGCGATGAAAATCAAGTGTTTGAAGTGGTACAAAGGAAAACGCAAGTTTAATGCATCGCCATTAAGTACAAAGAAGCATTTTCTTTTTCAATCAGGTTTATAACAACTCCCCCCTTCTCTTTTAGGTAGTTCAGAATATAATCTTCTTCGAGCGCTTTACTCGTTTTAGACTTATATTTATGAGAGAATACCAACCATACACGTCCTTTTAAAGTGGCTAATTGCTGATTATGTAAACTGAAATCTTTACGATTATTAGCGCCTAAAATTACTTTATTTTTAAAATTAACAACTCCTATTTGGCTGTAATACTCGTACGCATTTCTATTTCCTGAATAGATGTAAATATGCTCATTAACTTCAATATTATCAGTAACAAATTGATAGATAGGTCTTACGTGTTCATTTTGATACGGCAGTTTAAACGATAGAATGACCACATAGATTAAAATAGGTAACGCGGCCACCGTTGCCACCACTTCTTTTTTATAGTGTTTAGCACCCTCACTATATAAGCGTCCTAAACCATAGCCCAATACAAGCACATATAATGGCACTTGATACACTAACAGCCGTGTTGAAAACGGATAAAGTTTAAGTGCCGATAATATAAGGTGAGTCGCGATAGGAACAAATATAAAAAACAATAAGGTGTAGGCTTTGTCTTTAAGTATAAAATAAAGCCCCATAAAAAAACTAATAGCAATCACCCCATATAAAACAAGTTGTGATGTACCTCCCAAAACGTAAGTAAAAATATGTTTTAATGTAAATAAACCCCAGCGCCAAAACTCATACGAAAACGGATTTGTCGGCATAAAGGCATCAGTCCAATACTTTTGCATTCCAGCTGTACTAGGATGATTATAAACAAACAAAATAAAATAAACACCAAAAGCAAACAGCCAAACAAAGCCCGGAATAAGTAATGTTTTAAGTGATTTTCGTTGAAAAAATAAGACATAAAGCCCGATGGTAAAAAGGACTATAACCGAAATATTAGATAAGAATATACAAAGAGCACCTACCAGACTTAAAGTGATTAATTTAGTTTTTTCGTCTTTATACGGCTTAAAAAAAAGATAATATAACAACAAAACAACCATAACATCAACACCGTATTGTTTCACTTCCGAGGCGTAAAAAATTAGCGTTGGAGACAGACAGAATAGTGCAGTGACAAACCAAATAACCACTCTGTTTGAGGTGAGCTGTCGCGCCACTTTAATCATTAAAATTACTGAAATAAAAAAACACACTAATGGAAATAACCGCAAACCATATTCGCTATTGCCCAAAATACTTGTAAAAAACTTGGTGATCCATAAATATAAAACAGGAGCCACTTGCACACTGTGCAAAGGATCAGCTAGCTCCAAATAATTTTTATCGATAATGTTTAAAGCCAGTTTAGCTTCATCAAGCCACAAACTTCGGTTAAAAGCATACTGAAAAACAGCTAATAGATATCCTATGGTAACCGTAATAACTATTTCAATAGGGTGCTTCATAATCTAAGGATTACTTCTTATAAATATGAGGGTTTTTACGAATGCCCTTTTTAAAGACTTTTCTAACTAGCATTCGCAAATTAGCATCAACATCCAAAACCAAATTAGTAAACGTTTGATGCGGCCGTCCTCTAAATTTTGTAATATGAAAGCTATCCGATGTTTTTAACGGTACATCACTAAAATAGTAGTTAGAGATGCAACAACGATGCGCTGCAACATTCACCTTAGTCACCGAATGCCAAGACGTTTGGTGCGTTGCCATTACGACCAATCTATTACATTTACTTTCTAAAACTAACGGCGCTTTTTTAGGGCCGTCGGGCCAAAGCTCTAAATGCCCGCCGTTTTCAGTTTTCCAATTGGGAGTGACATAATACAACAAGTTTAAAACACGCCATTTTTCGCGTTCAACATCGTGAGAATTATCTAAATGCGGATTCAAAAAATTATCTTTGGCCATTAAAGATAGACCCCCTGCGTAAAGTGAATCGTCTGGATACAGTTTTTCAATACCACAGATCTCCCCTATTAAGCTAACGATTTTCTCGTCTTGAAACGCATAAATTACTTTTTCTAATAACGGATGGTGCTTGTTCATTTGTGCCGAGACATGCTTGAATTCTTTTATAGATTTTAATACGCGCATTTCGGAAGGATCCGGAAAAACGCCATAGCATTGTTCCGCTAATTCTTGTGGCAATAAATTATCGACATAAAAAAAACCAATAGTTCCTTTTGTAGTATTAAACTGAACCGTTAATTCCTCCTTATTTTTAAGGATTTGGGTATATATTAAGTCTGATATTTTATGAATGTCCACGTCTAAACCTATTTAAATTCCTGTCTGCAATTTAACATTATATCTTCTAACTTAATAGATAAATTAGAGGCTATTTTAATTTAAAACCACACTTAAAAACAGTACTTTTAACACTTGTAATAACTTATGATTTCAATATTAATCCCTACATATAACTACAAGATTACCGAGCTTGTTAATAGCATACATAAACAACTCGAGCTTACTAATGTCCCTTTTGAAATTATAGTATTGGAAGACGGCAGTACGCAGCCTAACGTGGAGATATCGCCTTTAGATTACACTTCTATTTTACGCTTTAAAGAAAATAAGGGCCGTGTTAAAGCCCGACAGGTTTTAGCTCAAAAAGCAAAATTCGATTGGTTACTATTTTTAGATGCCGATGTGCTTCCAAAGAACTCCACTTTTATAGTTAATTATTTGGAGTGCCTTCCTAAAGATTACGATGCTGTTTTTGGTGGATTTTATTATTACAACACCCCACCCGAAACCTCTTTAATGCTACGTTGGAAATATGGCAAAACGAAAGAGCAAGTACCTGCTATAATAAGAAACAAAACGCCGTTTAAAATTATAATTTCTGCAAACTGCCTAATTAAAAAAGAAGTGTTTACTAAAATTAATACAGCTATGAACCAGAAAAAAGGTTACGGCTATGATAATTTTTTTGGCGCACTTTTAAAAGAAAACAACTGTAAAGTACTGCATTTAGATAATGAAGTGTACCATTTGGGAATTGAGGAAAGCACGCAGTATTTAAATAAAAATGAACACGCCGCTTTAACCCTTTTAAAACTAAAAAATGCAGGTAATATAGTAACGCACGACAACGATTTATTAAAACTTTTTATAAAAATAGAAGCAAATAACCTAATTGGTGTTGGCCGTTGGTTTTATAAACTGTTTGGAGCTTCTATGAAAAAACAACTTATAGGGAACAACCCAAATATCACTATTTTACAAGTGTACCGTATTAGTTATATGTGTTTTAAAGCCAGAAAAACTATCTAATTTTGTGCTCTAAAAACATATCGTAATCTCTAATATAATCGGTTTCTTCGTATTCGTTAGAAGCAAGAACCAAGCAAATCGCTCCCGAAGAGAAATTCTCTAATTCGCGCCAAATACCAGGCACGATTAACAGCCCCTTATTGGGTTTATTTAAGGTCACGGTTCTTTTAGATTCACCATCTTTTAAGACCACATCGAAACTACCACTAATAGGAATTAAAAATTCGTTGCACGCCTTATGCGAATGACCGCCCCGATGAGCATCGCTTGGAACATCGTATAAATAATACACACGCTCTATTTTATAAGGCAATATATTCTTCTCAATAACCGATAAATTACCTCTTCTGTTTTCGTCTATTATTTTAGGAATCTCAATGATAGACACCGAATGAATAGTATTATTTTTCATAAATAAGTTCAATTTTTTTAAACACTTTCAATTAAAGCATTCCATTGTTTGGAGATGTTTTCAATTGAAAATTTTTCAACACTTTTCTTTGTATTTGCTTTACATAAGCGATACAGCGCTTCGTCTTCAACCATCCTATTTAATGCTGCTGCAAAAGCGGAAACGTTGTTATTCTCGACTAAGAGACCGTTGTACTCATCGCTTACAATTTCTTTGGGACCCGATTTACAATTTACCGATACCACTGGAGTTCCGGCTGCTAAAGACTCTAATAACACCATAGGAAATCCTTCATATCGACTCGTTAAGCACACCATTTTTGCATTCTCAACATAATATAAAGTATCGCTAACAAAAGGAATAAATGTAATATATTCTTTTAAGTTTAATTGTAGAACTAAATCCTTCAAATATTTCTCATCTTGCCCTGAGCCCAAAATTAAAAGCTTAACATTTTTACTTGCTAAACTCGAGACTTTATAGGCGTTTATAAGCAACGTGTAATTTTTAACGCCATCTACCAATCTTCCATAGGCTAAAATATAAGACGCAGGGATACTAGTAGGGCTCGAACTGTCTCTTTCAGGAAGCGCATTGTATATCTGCCCCACATTTTTAAAATGGAAAGCATCTTCAATTTTTTCTTTAATTTCTTTAGAGACCGCGACTATTTTAAAAGCCTTGCCATATAATATTTTAGAGATCACTTTGGATTTCGGGAAATAGGTCGTTAAATTATAACTTCCTACAATGTATATAACTTTTGATTTATTATAGATAAAATTAGAAATAATTAATTCTTTTAAACCACTTGGCCTTGACCGACCATCTATTATAACATCGAATTTTTGATCTCTTAAATAGTCTTTAAAAAGCATCAGCCGTTTAAAACGACCAATTAAAGAATTATCTTTATTTTTTAACGCGCCTAAATTTAATAAAGTGCCTTGATATGAATAGTCTATATGATTTAAAACACTAACAATATGAACGTTGTAACCTAGATTGAAAAGCATTTTTGATAAGTTAGCCGATGCCTTTTGGGCGCCGCCTTTTCCTAAGGAAGAAACAATGATACAAATCTTTTTTTTATTACTACAATTCATTTATTTTTATTGATCTTTCAACAAATATAGTGAATGAAAATCTTATTAATTGGAGAATATAACGCTTTACATTATACTTTAAAAGAAGGTCTAGAAGCTCTAGGTCATACCGCGCTGGTGGTTGGAAACGGCGATGGTTTTAAGAAAATTAAAGTGGATGTAAAATTTAATATGCGTTATAATTCGGGGCTCTTATTTTATATAAAACGTATTATTTATAAGCTTACAAAAACCGATATTACGTCGCGAGATATTGAACGCCAATTTAATACTTTTAAAAAAGAGTTTACCGATTACGATGTTGTTCAACTTATTAATGAAAGTCCTATAAAAGCGCATCCTAAAACAGAGACTAAACTATTACAGTTTATTTTCGATCATAATAAAAACGTCTTTTTATTATCGTGTGGTACCGATTATGTGAGTGTAAAATATGCGGATGAAAAGAAATTTAGATATTCAATTTTAACGCCTTATTTTGAGAAAAAAGGAACTAAAAAAGCGTTTTGGCACGCTTTAATGTACATTACCCCTCCTTATTACGCACTGCATCGATTTATTTATGGCAACATTAAAGGCGTTATAGCATCAGACTTAGATTACGATATCCCTTTAAATAATCACGATAAGTATTTAGGATTAATACCTAATCCCATAAATACGGATAGACTTAAATTTATACCCTTAGATGTCTCAGGTAAGATTGTAATTTTCCACGGTATTAATGATAATAATTATTATAAAAAAGGAAATGATATTTTTGAAGACGCTTTGAAAATAATACAAGAAAAATATGGCAATACTGTTAAAATCGTTACGGTAAGAAGTTTACCGTATCACGAATACATTAACACGTTTAATGACGCTCATATTCTTTTAGATCAAGTCTACGCCTACGACCAAGGTTTTAATGCTTTAGAAGCGATGGCAAAAGGAAAAGTCGTTTTTACAGGGGCAGAAAAAGAATGGTTAGAACTTTATGATTTAGAAGAGGACACTGTGGCAATTAACGCACTTCCTGATGCGCAAAACATTGCCTCAAAATTAGAATGGCTTATTTTAAATCCGGAAAAGATTGTAGAAATTTCTAAAAACGCTAGAGCTTTTGTCGAAAAAGAACATCATTACGTTTCGGTTGCAGAACAATATGTAAACCAATGGGTATCGCATAGCGAAAGTTGACCTCTTATTTCACTTATAAATACTAAATTACAAAGGCCTCTTATGTATTAAAGAGCCTTCTATACGTCCGCTACTTGCTCCTGACTATTACCAAATAATGAGGTGCCAAAAATAAGTAACACGATACTATAATACAGAACATAAGTTACAAAATGTGCTATTGTTGCTCCTTTTACGCCATAATGGTCTATAAAATATAAACTAGAAAAATACAATACTCCAAGTGAAAAGGCTTCGGTTAATATATAGTGCCAAAACATTTTTTTAGCTATAAACTGATAGGAGATAACAAGTGCTAATACTTTAACAAAATCACCCAATAATTGCCATAAAAATAAATCTTCTACGGGTATAAATTCCTTTGTAAATAAAATCTGAACAATAAAATGTCGTAAGAAATAAATAATAATAAGTCCTAACCCGAAAATAGGCATTATGGTTTTATAGAAATGAAAAACTTCTTTTCGGAATCCCTTATCTGTGGTCACTTCAGAAAAACGTGGTAACACATAAAGTGTTAATAGCGAACCAATAAACATTAAATAATATTTAGAAATACGCGTAATAGCTTCCCACATACCGGCGTCTTCCAAACTCACAGTATCTATAATATACGTACGAATACTAAGCGCTACAAAAGGAATTAAAAGCGCTGAGAACAAAGCCATCCCGGAATAAGAACTTAATTGTTTTACAACTTGTAAGCTAAATCGGCGTAGCTTAAAATTAGAGAGATACCCCTTTTGTTTAAAAAGGGCGATAAGCGTAATTAAAAGAAGCAAAGCCTCTGTTGTCACTACTGCAATTAAGGCACCTTCCAATTGCCGTTGCCGTATTAATAAAATGGTAATCGTAGCACCGAGCACCTGACCTAAACCGTTAAGAAAGATGAGATGTTTAAACTTAGAAAGTCCATTTAAAATAGCAAAAACAAGCCTATTTAGTGCGTAAAACGGAAGTGCAATAGCAAATATTTTTATGATATATGCAAAATCGTAAAAGTCTTGAAAAATATGACTACTTAATAAATCCGCATTAAAATAACAGAGAAAAGACACTAAAAATGTAGAAATAAATCCCAAATAATAAACAGTAGATAACGTCTTAGTTAACGCTACAGCATTATTTTTAAACTGTGCGACATATTTTATAACACCATTATAAAGCCCCAAAATAGAAAAGCTTTGAGCTGCGGTTACAAAATTTCTTAAATTTCCAACTAACGCTAAACCTTCAGCCCCCAAAAAGATAGCGATAACTTTTGAGGTTAAAAATCCTGCTATAATTTTAATAACTACAGTAATAGAATTAAGCGATGCGATCTTAATTAAAACATTCGTGTTTAAATATTGAAGTATGTTTTTCAATTAAAAGTCATTTACGAGGTCTATTATTTTATCGACTTCACTGATTTGCAACACCGGACTTATTGGTAAACTAACACAATTTTGATGTATCTTTTCGGTGATAGGCAAAGACAATTCTTTGTAAGCTTTTAACGCCTTTTGGTGGTGTGGAGGAATAGGATAATGGACAGCTGTTTCCACGCCATTTTCTTTTAAATAGTTTATAAATGCTTCGCGATTTTGCACCAGAACGACAAACAAGTGAAACACGTGGTTTTTAGTGCCGCTATAGTAGGGCAGCGTCACTTTTTCATTGGCAATACGCTGTAAATACCGTTTGGCAACAGCACGCCTTTTATCATTATCGTCGTCTAAAATATTTAATTTTACTTTTAGAAACCGGGCTTGTATATCGTCTAACCGGTTATTAGTACCTAGTCGCTCATTTACATACTTAGAAGAAGTACCGTAATTACGTAATTGTTTAATAACGGTTGCTAGTTCTTCGTTTTTTGTGGTTACAGCACCAGCGTCTCCTAACGCTCCTAGGTTTTTACTAGGATAGAAGCTAAAAGCTGCTGCCGCGCCAAAATTACCCGCACGAATACCTTCATCATCTTCTGCTCCGTGCGCTTGTGCCGCATCTTCTATTAAAAGTAAATTATGTGTTTTACACAAATATTGTATGGCTTTCATATTACAAAGTTGCCCATATAAATGCACCGCTAAAATGGCTTTAGTTTTTGGTGTTATATGCGCCTCGATGGTCAAGGATTCTATATTAAAAGTTGCGCTATTTGGCTCTACAAACACAGGGTTTAATCCCGAATTAATAATAGCAATAATTGAGGCGATGTACGTATTGGCCGGCACCAAGACTTCATCCCCTTTTTGTAAAATACCGAGTTCTAAATAACCTTTAAAAATAAGTAATAACGCATCGAGACCATTACTAACACCTATAGCGTGCTTAGACCCACAATAGGCAGCAAAATCGGTTTCAAATTGCGAGACGCCTTCCCCTAAAACGTAATAACCAGAATTTAAAAACTGTGTAAATTGTTCTTGAAATAGCGTATGGAATCGCGCATTTATTTTGTGTAAGTCTAAAAATTTAATCATAATAAAACGGAATCTAAAAGTGTGTATTTACTGGTTTGTATACTATAAAAATCTTGAGAAATAGCACGCGCACCAAAGCCTTCTTTCCAATAAAGCAGTCCTGTATTTATATTTTTACCGGAATTCTCATTAGAAATACCAAAATCGAAATACCTTTTGTCTTTAAAAACCGTATCGATTAAGTGGCAATGTAAAAAGTCTAAACTTCCTAATTTATTATTATCTTGATTTCCTGAGATGTATTGTGAATGGGCCACGTGCTCGGTTTCAAAAATGGTAGTCCCTGCGACTAATTCGTCTTTATAATACACATTAAACTGACGAATAGCTTCAGGAAAATCGGACTTAAGTTGTTGAATTTCCTCGAGACTATGCACCGGTTTTGTAGCGTACTTATCTTTTAAATTCACTTCTAAAAGGTCTTTCCAGAAGCCGCCTAGTTGCTGTTCTTCTTTTACTACCAATCCCATTTTAAGTCCGCGTTTACAGCCTTCTTTCCTATCTTTAGACCGCTTAACCGCTTCTGAAAGTTGTAGTACCGATAGCACATCGCGACGCTCTAATTTTGCTTGCAGAATAAACATAAGGTAGTTGAGCTCATCGTTGGGTGAACTCGCATAAATATGGGGTAATAATTTTAAGCCTAAAGTGGTGATTTTGGCATCTGATAATTGTTTTAATACGGCTCTAAAAATAGCTAACACGTTATTAAATTTTAGCTTCTTATCAAATAGCAATCCGCCATACGTTAATCCTTGATGCGATATCACCGTATTACCGACTTTATTCGCAGGAAAAATAGCGACTAGTTTTTCATTTTTAAATACCAATAGCGAAGCCTCTTTAAAGCGATCACTATGATACTCCATAAAATCGCGATGAAATAAAAATGTGGCGTTCTTGGCTTCCGAAATAAAAGTATTCCAAAGTTGCTTGTGGACGGGGTGGTATGGTTGTACTGAAAAAATAGCGTTTAGAAATTAGATTTTTAAAAACTGAAAGTACTCATTTAATTATAAAAAGTGCGCTATTTTATTTGGAAAGCTTTTTAAAAACAACGGTTCCATTTTCGTCTATACTTTCATAAACACCAAAGGGCGATCCTTTCTCAATAACAAGATAGCTTTTATCCTCCTGTAGCGCATTTAAATAAGACTCATCTTCACTTAAATACGAAAACAATACTCTAAATATATTAACATTTGTTTTTAATCTATCGTCATAATCTGGCGCTTTATTGTCTGGCCACTTAACGGCAAACAGTGTTGTAAAAACTGATGTCACTAAGGAGCTATCTTCTTGTTTTGTTTTTGACTGGAATGTATAGTCCAATCCAACAAACCCGCCGTGATCCGCGGCTATTATTACAATAGCATTTTTATCGTTATCTTCAATAGTACGCACAATACTTTTCAACCAAACATTTGCTTTTTCCAAGGATTTTAAATAGCCTTCGCGCTCTTCATCTTTGCCTTTAGAATCAGATTTATAAGTAGAAATATGACTTGGCGACATCTGTTCTATAAAAAAGAAATTAGTAGTCGTCGCATTATTTTTTATTACTGAAGGCAATTCACTTTCAACATCTTTAACCACACCAAACCCTCTCGCCATAAAAGATAATTCACTATGACCGATATTACAATAGTCGTATCCTAATTTCGCTCTATTAACTAATAAATAAGATTTATGTAACATTAAAAAAGTCTTATAACCATTGTTTTTTAAGACCGTTAACACGGGATTACTCCCAACAATGGTTTTCCTAGAATTGTAGACTTCGTTGGCTCCTTTTTTTGGAGTGTTATAGTAATGATGCTTCATTGAAAACATAGAACTATTAGAACTTAATGTCGAATAATAGTTACTTCTAAAGCCCTCATATAATTTAAACCCACTGGTACTTAAGAATTGTTCAAACTCATTATTATTAAAATTATAAGGTGCTTTTCTTAATTCCGAAAAATTAGCATAGCCATCAGGTTGTATAACATATATATTTGGTTTCTTTTTAAACACAGCCTCTTCGATAGCATCTGGTTGTTTCGCCCAATCATCGGTATATGTAAGGTGTCTGTGGGCATCAGGAATAAGCTTAACAGCTACAAAAGCTGCTAATAGCAACTGTAGTACCACGGCCTTCTTTAAATGGTTATGCAAAATAAAACCCAGAATAAAGGCGATCACTAAAATGACAGCCAATAGTTTTAACTTCAAGCCTTCGGTACTTAACAGAATTAAAAAGCCTAGCCAAGAGAAGTTTAATATAGCTAAGAGATGACTGCCGTACTTTTTTAACCCGTTGATTTTATTAATAACAACGTAAGCCACATAAAACACCACCATTGGAAGTATTAAAAACAGACTTATAAAAAAAGCAAACTGACTCCATGAGTTGATAAGGGTGAAGTTTGCATTATAATAGTACAAAAGCGGATATAATCCTGAAGCAAATGCCGCTAAAAGAGGGTATTGTTTTTCACTGTCGATAAAGGCATAAAATAGTACTCTAATTGTATTCATCTTTACGTTTTAATAAGAATAACGTTCGCTTAGAACCTTCAATATTTTTTTGTTCTACAATAGTATAGTATGAACTATAACTCGCTATAAAATTATCTAGATTATAAAAATCAAAATAAGACTCAAACTCGCCTTTAGATTTTAATAGTCGTTGTACCCAAGAATCGTCGCGCTCCGGAAACTCGATAATGAGATGTTTTGAAAACGAAGCAAAAAAAGCTGCCGAATTTTTAAAAGGAACATTCCCCGATAAAGACATATGGTGAATTACTGCCAATGCCAATGTTACATCGGGTTTAAAAGCAGCAATACGCTCTATAAACGACTGCCTTTCTTGATTATTAAAACCGATAGCCGCAGAGGGATTTAAAACGTCTAAAACAAAGGGAGTAATGTAAGTTTCTTTGTTTTTCTTTATTTGCTTATAATTAAAATCTACAGCATTATTATCTATATCACATACCAAAGCGTGTTGCAAAGTTGCGGCAATACGTCTTACAAAAGTACCGTCGTTGCCCCCAACATCTATTAATGTTTTAGTATTAAGTGATGCTACCCATTGGTTTATAATCGTCGATTTTAAAACAAAAGCATCATCTGTATAATTGGTTTTATTATAATATTCTCCCCACTCTGAGGGTTCTTTAAGCTCCAGTTTTTTAATGTAGTTATATAGGCTTTCAATAATATTTAGTTGTCCTTTTTTAGACAACTCTGCAGCTTTCGCCTCACCCTTATAATCTTCATTATGCTTATCTTCAAACTTTGCTAACAAGTGAATGTTTGAATATAAAAACGGGTTGAGTTTAGTCTTAAATGGCAATAACGATGCGATTGTTTTTACAGGAATACCATCGAGAAAATTGTTTGACAATTTTAACATTTCCGAACCGTGAAAATGAGCTAATACCAAAGGCCCTAGAAAATGAGTTATAAACTGTTTATAGGCACGCCACGGGGTGTTTTCTTGATAAAAATCGAAGGATAACGTATCGATAAAAATCGCCTTTCCGTTGTGAAACGTAATATTGAAAGCCGAGGCATCCTTTAAAGAAAACTGATGTTCTAAGCAAAACTTCTGAAGCTTCAACGTTAATAATGCCGCTTCTTTATATTGATTAAAACACCACTCATAAGGATAAGTAATAAACGGAATATTTTCCGGCTGAATAATAATCTCATCGTCTGAAGCCGACAACTCTTTATGCATTACTAAAAGTTCGTTTTTAAAAAGGGTTTTAAAAAACCCCGAAGACTTCAGTTGCTTATATTGGTCGAAATAAACAGGATTAATAACGCGCTTAATAACGCCATTGTCGGTAAACACGTAACCCGAAGGATCTCTAAACGAAGACGAATGAATAGCTTTACTGGTCACTACCTGGTTTGTTTTCGGTCTCAGAATCGTCGACATTAATATCGTCAAACAAATCGTCCTCTTTTTTTGATAGCCCTAAAAGCAATTTAATTTTATACATCACGCTTTTAGAAAACAATATAATTCCAGCTACGGCCGCTATTGCAGCTTGAAGAATCATAGCTCCTAATCCTGGATCGAAATAAAGACTGTACATATAAGTGTTTTTTGTAAATATAGAAAATCTTAGCAGACTTTCTTAAAAAAGAACACTTAGAACACGCGCCTAAAAATTACTTCGCACGCAGTTTACTAAAAGGCTGTCGTACTTCTGGTCTAAAACTAAGGTCGTTTTAAAACAGCATAGTATAAATTAACTAAAAATATAGCGCCATTAGCAATAATTACTGGCAAACCCACGCGCAACGACGGTATTAAAAAACCATACACTACAAACAGGAAACAGCCCACCATATTAACGCGTCGTAGTTTTACCACATCTTTCAGTATAAACGATACTAAAACCATAATAGAGGCCAAATAACCAACATACTCTGTACCTGTAATACCAAATAACTCCATCGCATTTTAATTTAAGTTAATATAGCGAAAAACTTAATTCAAAATGGAATTGAAATTTACAGGTATAAAAAAAGAGGAACTCTGTAGTAGAGTTCCTCTTTTATATAGTTTAAAGCGCCTGTAAATTAAACAATCTTGTTACGTTTACGATCTGCTTCTTTTAACCAAATTTTACGAATACGTAAGTGGTTTGGTGTTACTTCAACATACTCATCTTTTTGAATGTATTCTAAAGCTTCTTCTAAAGAGAATTTAATTGCTGGTACAATTTTCGCTTTATCATCTGCTCCCGAAGAACGTACGTTACTCTGTTTTTTAGCTTTTGTAATATTTACAGCCATATCATCTTGACGAGAGTTCTCACCAATAACCTGACCTTCGTAAATATTTTCTCCTGGCTCTACAAAGAATTTACCTCTGTCTTGTAATTTATCGATAGAATAAGGAATCGCCGTTCCGTTTTCCATAGATACTAAAGATCCTGAAACACGTCCTGGAATACTTCCTTTTATCGGTTGGTATTCTTTATAACGGTGTGCCATAATAGCCTCACCCGCAGTTGCCGTTAATAATTGATTACGTAAACCAATAATACCACGAGATGGAATTAAGAATTCGCAAATCATTCTATCTCCTTTTGCTACCATACTTAACATTTCACCGCGACGCATAGTTACAAACTCTACCGCTCTACCCGAAACAGTTTCAGGAAGGTCAATAGTTAATTCCTCGATAGGTTCACATTTAACACCATCAATTTCTTTTATAATTACTTGTGGTTGCCCAATTTGTAATTCGTACCCTTCACGGCGCATCGTTTCGATTAATACCGATAAGTGTAATACCCCACGGCCATACACCATAAATTTATCGGCACTACCTGTTTCACCAAGTCTTAGTGCTAAGTTTTTTTCTAATTCTCTTTCTAAACGCTCTTTAATATGTCGAGACGTAACAAACTTTCCGTCTTTTCCAAAGAAAGGCGAATCGTTAATAGTAAATAACATACTCATTGTAGGCTCATCGATCGCAATCGATTTTAATCCCTCAGGATTTTCTATATCAGCAATAGTATCACCAATCTCAAAACCTTCAATACCTACAACCGCACAAATATCTCCTGTTTGCACACTGTCTACTCTTATACGACCTAACCCTTCAAAGATAAAAAGTTCTTTAACTCTAGTTTTCGCAATAGACCCATCACGTTTTACTAACGAAATTTGTTGTCCTTCTTCTAATTTTCCACGTTGTAATCTACCAATCGCTATACGACCTGTAAACGAAGAGAAATCTAGAGAAGTAATTAACATTTGCGTTGTACCCTCTTCAAATTTTGGAACCGGTACGTGCTCTACAACCATATCTAATAATGGTTCAACGTTAGTCGTTTCATTTCTCCAGTCGTCACTCATCCAGTTATTTTTAGCTGAACCATAAACTGCAGGGAAATCTAACTGCCACTCTTCTGCTCCTAATTCGAACATTAAGTCAAACACTTTTTCGTGTACCTCATCTGGAGTACAGTTTTCCTTATCTACTTTATTAATAACGACACAAGGTTTTAACCCTAAATCAATTGCTTTTTGTAGTACAAAACGCGTTTGTGGCATTGGCCCTTCAAAAGCATCTACTAATAAAACAACACCATCGGCCATATTTAAAACACGTTCAACTTCACCACCAAAATCGGCGTGACCAGGAGTATCGATAATATTAATCTTAGTATCCTTATAGATAACAGACACGTTTTTAGACGTAATCGTAATACCACGCTCTCGCTCGATATCGTTATTATCAAGAATTAAATCTCCTTTATTTTCGTTCTCACGAAACAGTTGACAGTGGTACATAATCTTGTCTACCAACGTTGTTTTCCCGTGATCTACGTGTGCAATAATTGCGATGTTTATAATCTTAGCCATATACTTGATGCTTTTTTTTAAGGCTGCAAAGTTAATTATAAAAAATGAATAAATAATACATTTTTTTTATTTATAGCATTCCCTCTTTTTTTATCAAAAAAAAGGACCGCGCTATTCGCTATATCTTTTTAATGCTTAATACTTTAAAGCATTAAAAAGGATGCCGCTACTATCGCTAATGCGCCGCTAAAAACGAGCCGTTTTCCGTCCTAAAAAAAAGTTTTCAGTACCATTACAAATAGTATCTTTGTATTATTATAAAAAAAGCTTATGACACTTCAAGAGATTCCAAAAATAAAACATACCACTAGTAATAACTTCTTTTTATTATGCGGTCCTTGCGCCATAGAAAGCGAAGAAATGGCCTATCGCATTGCTGAAAAAGTAGTAACTATTACCAACAAATTAGAAATCCCTTACATCTTTAAAGGCAGCTTTAAAAAAGCAAACCGTAGCCGTATTGATAGTTTTACGGGTATTGGCGACGAGAAGGCACTAGAAATTCTTAAAAAAGTTTCAGAAAAGTTCGATATCCCTACCGTTACCGATATTCACGAAATTAGCGATGCTACCCTAGCTGCACAATATGTAGACGTATTACAAATTCCTGCGTTTTTAGTGCGACAAACAGATTTAGTTGTTGCGGCTGCAAAAACAGGCAAAGTGGTGAATCTTAAAAAAGGACAGTTTATGAGTCCGGAAGCAATGAAACACGCTGTACAAAAAGTAAAAGACGCAGGTAACGAGAAGGTATGGATTACCGACCGTGGCACTATGTTTGGCTACCAAGATATGATTGTCGACTTTAGAGGCATCCCTACGATGCGCGAGTATGCACCAACCATTCTAGACGTTACCCACTCGCTACAACAGCCTAACCAAAGTGCAGGTGTTACTGGTGGCCGACCAGATATGATAGAAACTATTGCCCGTGCCGGAATCGTTAATAATGTCGACGGCCTTTTTATAGAAACACATTTCGATCCTGCTAACGCAAAAAGTGATGGTGCTAATATGTTACACTTAGATAATTTGGAACACTTATTATCTAACCTAGTAGCCATTAGAAAAACAATAAATACATTATAATTCCCCATAGCCCTTTATGAACAAATCTCTAGTTTCGGTTCTTACGTGTACCCTATTCGTAGTTCTTTTTAATTGTAAAAGCGATACAGCTGCGCCTTCCGAAAACACGACGCAATCGGAAGTTAGCAATGATAAAACAAGCGATAGTGATCTTACAAAACCTATATCTACTTACTTTATTGGTTTTGGGTCAGACTCTATATGGACGCTAGATATTTCGAATCAGTTTATTTCATTCTCATCGGAAGACAGTACTTTCGAGAATTTTAAAATTAAAACGCCAGGAATTATTCGTGCAGCAGATGCTAATATAAAACGCTACCAAGGCCCTACTGCTTTAGGTGATGTGGTAGTAACAATTGCTAAACAAGAAACCGAAGACCAGCAGTCTAAACCAAACTATAAAACAACGGTAGAGTTCACTAATAAAAAAGACAAGACTTCAAAATCATTCGAAGGTTTTGGTAAGTATGTTATGGACTACCGATTGAACGCCACTTGGATTTTGGAATCTATAGGCAACGTTGCTGTTTCTGTTTCCGATTTTAACGAGAAGCTTCCCTTCTTAATTATAGACACCGTAAACAAAACATATTCTGGCTTTAGCGGGTGCAATGGTTTGGGCGGTACTATTTTCTCGGAAAATGACCTTCTTCGTTTTAAACACGGGATGAGCACGCTAATGGCTTGCCCCGATAATAAAGAAAAGCTGTACCGTAAAAAATTACAAGCCTCGACACAGTATAAGGTTACCGATTCTCATTTGGAATTATCCAACCCAGAGGGCGCAACTGTTACATTTAAAAAAGCGGAGTAAACTGCCAATAGTTAGGGGTAAACGCGAGTAGCATTCGTGTGTATGGTTGTGTTTTTTTGCGACCATTAACTATTGCGCTAACACCGTCATTACTCTTTTTTCTATAGTTAGCCTCTCTGTACCCGTGGATCGTTTAGTCCGAAAGTATAATAACCAAAACCGAGGCCTAATGCGATTAAAAATTCGTTACTAAGTATTATTGTATACGTTGCCCAAAACT
Organism: Bizionia saleffrena; assembly: GCF_008086175.1. Taxonomy (GTDB): domain Bacteria; phylum Bacteroidota; class Bacteroidia; order Flavobacteriales; family Flavobacteriaceae; genus Bizionia; species Bizionia saleffrena. The sequence continues at coordinate 154,397 of NZ_VSKM01000006.1, read as the reverse complement.
ACGCCCCAGCGCACAAGCCTGACGCGTTCAAAAAAGAGTTGCTCTATATAAAATTCTCTCCTGTAAATGGAATAACGTGTCCAATAGCTCTATTTACTTAGTCAGAATATTTAGCAATACCATAGAAAATACGTCTAAACACAAAAAACCACGTGACTACCACGTGGTTTTATATTTTATAGTTTAAAAAACTTACTCTTTACCGTCTACATAATCTTGCAGATACGCAAAACGTCGCGTTAATTTCCCATCGTTGGTAGTTATACGCGCTCGTTTTAAAATACCGCGTTCATCGTCATTAAAGAACGCGGGAATAACGTGTTCTAAAAAAGCTTCGCCAAAACCCTCACTGGCATCTTTTGGTAATTCGCACGGCAAATTATCGACTGCCATTACGGTGATTGTATTTTTAGTACCGAAAGGGACTTCTTTTTCGTTTTTAGGATCGTAACCATAAAACGGATTAGCAATAGTAGAGGGTCGCAAAGTACACGCCACAGGCCCATCGATATCACAAGAAATATCGGCCACTAAATTAATACGAAACTCAGGATTTCTGGCATCTTCTCGGGTGAATAAAAACGGAGCACCGTCCCCATAAAAATGACCTGCTATAAACATATCGGTTTCTTCAGCGTACGGCATAAAATTACTTTCGTAACCGGCAGGATCTTTATAAAATTCGTACTTATCGCCTACTTTACCATCCGTACGTTTATTGTATTCCATAACATCGGCTAAACAATAGACAGGCTCTGAAAACGGCGATGTTAAATACAGCGCGTCACCAACTTGCCTAATATTTAGGTGGTCTAATATCTCCCGTGCGCCTTTAGCGACTTTACCTGTTCCGGTAAGTACTATTTTTATGTTAGGAATAACAATTTTATCCAATTCGGCTTTTACAGCAGTAAGATCTTTTAATGTTTCTACTTTTGGTAATGTAAATAGTTTATCTCTAAGTCCTAAAGCTCTAAACCCATTATAGGCACCAACGAGCCCAGCGTAACGCCCAAAACCAATAAGTCGCGATCCCGTTTGTCTTACAATGGTTTCATGATCGTATAATTCTATATTCTTTTCCAAAATAGCCTTTAAAAGCTCTCGGTTATAGGGTTGCTTTTTTATGGTGTGACTAAAAAAAAAGTATTTTTTATTGGGAATTAAAGCCGCGATAGGTACTTCTTTAACGCCAAATAGAATATCGGCGTCACTAATATCGTTCGAGATTGTAAAGCCCATTTTTTTATAGTCGGCATCTGGAAACACTCTAATATCTGAAGCTTCGATAACCACTTCGGCTTCAGGATAATTTTGTTGCACTATTTTTAATGCTTGAGGGGAGAACACTACCCGACGATCTGGGGGATTTTTGCGCTCTTTAATAATAGCAAACTTCATAGACAGTTCTTGGTTTTAAAGTTACGCCTGGTTTTAAGGCCTTGCTAAAATACTGTTAAATTAAATTGTTAACAACAATTTGCATTAGAAACCCACACAATTGTATAATTACTTTTTAAGTCCTGCGCACCATTACGGGTTGCATAAACACCGTTGGGGTGTCGTTTTCGCTATGTAGCGTGGTGGTGACACCTTTTATTTATTTTATCGTAGTGGTAATAGCATACGGTTTTGCATTGCCTTGAGCGTAGCCTGTGCGCCAAATATTATAGTAGCGGTGATACTTTTATTACTATTTTACGTCTACGTTGTATGGTTTTAAAACACTATCGTTTTATTTATTATAATATTTTCATAAAAGGACAGGGTTTTGTTGTTAACTCTTTAAATTGTATTAGCTTTGTAGTCCTTGAAATTTGTTATCAGGTTTCTTGGTTGGCGCGTTAGGGATTGCAGCGACATCCTTTTGCTTTTTTTTGGCAAAAGATATAGCGGAAAGCCCGACACTATGAAGCTAAAGCGAAATAGAGTAACGCACTAAAAAAAGTATCTTTAATTGGGGTCGACTGGTTTTGACAGCGAGATTAATTAAACGGTAAGCACGTCGTGTAATGATTTTGAAACACGTAAAAGGCTAAGTCAACTTTTTAAACGGCGAGAATAACTACGCTTTAGCTGCCTAATCCGAATTATAGTAGGATTAAGCCTCGGTACACTAGGTGTACGAGCTTTATGTCTCCGGAAAGCCTTGATTGACGGCGTTCCATTTGAGACATCGTAAATGTCAAGATAGATTAGGTGCCGCTTTGTCGCCTAATTGAAACTAAAGAAGATAAGTTGTAAGTGGGTTTTCTTTAACCAGCTTGCGAACGAAAATTCAAGAAAAGAATAAACGTGTAGAAAACTCTTTGGTGACTTGTTTGGACGAGAGTTCGATTCTCTCCGACTCCACTATTAAAAACCCTAACTTACTTATTATTAAGTAGTTAGGGTTTATTTATTTTATTATTTGTACGATTTTTGTATTGCCAATGATTTTACATCGGTTTAAACTGCTTTTTAATCAAATAAAATAAGTTTTTTTTAAAGCTTCATTTCGTACATTTAATACATAGACAATTTCACACCTCATTTAATCAAAAGAAATCAATAAAAGATAAAACTTCAACAGTTTTCACTACTGCCATAAACAAAAAACCTCAACCAATCATTAAAATTAGTTGAGGTTTTAAAACAAAACTTTTAGTCTATTAAAAAATAGCAATGATTATTCAATCAATATTATAAGTTTTCAGGAAATATTTTATTTATAAATTTTTCATTTACATACCTCATAACAGAAGAATTACCGTTCTCAAAAATAGTAGTGTAAATATTTTTACCTTTTTTCTTAAACTCAAACACCTTACCTTCTAATTCAATATTTTTTTCTTTGGTGTCGTTTTTAAGCATATCTAACATCGTATTTTTAAACTGTATTACAGTTTCTCTATCTCCTATCACAAAAGTTTTAATATCAGTAATATGTCTGTATTTTAAATTTAAATAATTAACAAAATAACTTCCGTCTGAAGACTTATTTAAACCAGCAATAAAAACAGTGGCTTGTTTGACATTTGATATTTCTTCTGAACCAACATACTCTTTTATTTGAGCCGACAAATTAAAAGATAAAATCATTGCAATGAGTATTATTGTATTTTTCATATTGTATTTATTTATAATCAAATATAACAAATCATAATTTAAAAAATTCGCTATTACTTACTTTCGCTACATTAGAAAAAAAAACATTTATCAATAGTTACAAAATTCCCACTCATCACTTATCTATTTACTTAAATGGTCGCACTAGATAACTATAAATAAATTTGAAAAAAACTTGAATAATCAAAAGAAACCAACATTTGATATTTAGATATTACAAACATTAATATAAATTAATATTTAATTCTAATACAATCTAACTGTTAGAAAAAATACTCCGCTAGAAGCAAATTTCATAATTTTAGTTTAAAGTGTTTGTCATTATTAAATAATAATCCGCTAAATCAAAACCAGCTTCAAAATCTGTTTGCTCAATAATATTGCTAACTGCTATTTTAAACCCTAATTTATTTAACTCAATAGCTTTATTATTCCAGTTGTCATATTCGCCCTTATCAGGGAACGCAAAACAATTTCTATTTTTAAGAGGTTTCAGTAAGTCAAATTTAAAATTACATTTACTGCCAGTGGCTAACCAAATAAAATCAGGCAAAATAATACTCATTACAATTGCTGTTTTTTCACTCTCAACTATTGCAATATCTTTTTGGTAGTCTTCATTGATTAGATGTAACCCAAATAAGCATTGGTTTAGAATAAAATCAGGCTCTTTAATAGCTTTATGCAACCAATTAATATGACTGTAAGGCTTTTTTACTCGGCTTCCTGTGGCACTATTATAAAGCATAATTTTTGCACCTCTTAATTGCTCTTTATTATCAATTTGCCAAAATACGGTTGCATTATTCCAAAAGAAATTTGCACCACTTAAATAATAATTCAATACTGCATTTGCAACCTCATCTTTTGTAAAAATAGTTTTTAAAAACTCGGTTAAATTATCACTTACAGGATTGCCAAAAAACATATCATTTAACAACTCTAATTTATGAAAACTGGGTTTCTTTGGTTCGCATTTTAGTATCGTTTTAGCTTCATTAATTAAACTAACATTATCAATATTAAAATACTTAATCTCATTTGAAAAGTAATTAATTGTTGAGGTCTTTAAATACCATTCTGTAATAAAACAATTCTTTGTATTCTGCTCTAATATCTGTGACTTTGGAATAACTGAAATAACGCCGTTTAAATCAGTTAATTTAAAAGCCTTAACACTTATACTGACTAATGACAGAAACGGTATTAAATACGCTTTTTTACCCTTTGAGGGTGCTTTATGATAACCGCAATTATTCTCTCGGTCACATCTACCATAATTATCAGCTAAGTAGTTGCCCGTTTCTGTATCGACGTAATAAACAAACGTCTTTTTATTACAGTCAGGGCAAACATACTTTTTACTGCTTTTATCTAAGGAATATTTAAAACGCTCCACTAGAGAAAATTTTATCTGACTTCACATAAGCCACATTACCAATACTTTTACGCTCTACAAGTATTTTAAAGTGACCTAAACGTTTCATAAAATTTGACTTATTTACAGGTCTGAAACCGTCTTCAATACAAAACCTTTTATATTGTTCGTACAGATCGGTTATTGTAGTGTATTCCGTTGAGCTTTTATACTCAAAATCTTCAATAAACATTTTAACGCTGTCGCTTTGCTTTTCGTAATCATTACGAGCATTTTCAACGGCTTTACATTTACTAAAATTCTTTTGCTTTAATATACGGTCAAGCCCTTGCAATATCCAGTTAAAAACGCCCGATAATTCGTTGTTAATTATTTTGTTTGCTAGTTCCTTATCTTGTTTAGCTTCAGGAATTGTAACATCAAAACCAATGATTAAAAACCGTCTAAAAAAAGCGTTAGTATGCTCAACATCTTTTGGCAACTCATTACAGTTAAAAATAAGCTTTGCATAATCATTTATTATAAACGGTTCGCCGTATGGTAAACGCACGCTTAAAGGTTCGCCCGATGCCATTTGTTTAAATATATCCGTTTCTAGTTTGCCGTTTATTTCACTTGCATAATTAACAAGCTTATTACCAATTTTCGCCCTGTAATATCCGTTATCATTTGTTAAGTCCTGTAATGAATAACTGCTAAAATTTTCAGTTCCTAAAAGCGAGTTGAGTATTTCAAAAAATACACTTTTACCATTTGCACCAGTACCATACAGAATAAGCATTTTTTCAAGTTTTAATACACTTGGCTTTATAAAAACATAACCGCAATATTCTGCAAATACTTTTTGTTTTTCTACGTCGGGCAAAACCTCATCTAAATACTTTTTAAATAGAGGTGCGTTTGCATCAGGATTGTATTCAAATGGTAATTGGTGCGTTAAAAAATCATTTCTATTAAACGCTCTTAGTTCTCTCTTTGTTGGTGTTATTTCAAACGTTCCGTTTTGTAGATTAATTAATACGTTCCGTTTGTTAGCTTTTGGCGTTGGCAAATAAGAGTCTGCCATAAATTGTTTAAATAACTCATCTTTGAACGTATGTATTTTAGCTTTGAATTTTTCAACGCCCATTTTCAAAGCCACGTTACCTAAAAAGGATTGAAAACTCTCTTTGTTTACTTCATTCCAATAACTGCCATTATACAAATAAATAAAACCGTTCTTTTTACATAAGCCCCAATTATTAGACTTTGCAATTTTTAAAAGTTGCTCTATACATAATACTAAATAATGATTTTTACTAAGCTTATAACCACTCAACTTTTTATTGAGTTTATTGTATTGCTTTAGTTCTGTTTTATTGTCTTTATTAAAACTGCCATCTGCATTATAGACAAAAGGCTTCAAGTCCTCAAGTTGCTTTTTTACATCTTCAATATCAGGAAACGCCAAAATATTAAAATCTATTTGCCCGATGCTGTTTGATAGTTCCTGCAATATGTCATCAGTTGTTTTTTCTATTGGTTGTAAACCGTCTGAAAGCTTTGAAATATCGTTTTTGATAAGCTTTTTTAAATTTTCTTTATCTCTCATAGCCTAAAACATTTTTAATTGATTAGACTTCGGGAATAAGCTCGGGTTTGCCGTATATTCATTTACATAAGGATAACCTGTAATTGAGCATTTGCGTTTTTTAATAATTGCAATTTTATTTTGCTCAATAAGTGTATCAATATATCTACAAATATTTTCACGCATTACACCTGTATAAATATCGACTTCTTTCATTGTCATAGGTTTTTGCATTAAAGCATTATAAACCTTTTTTAATTGTGCTGTAAATTGCTTATTTTTACCTTGTTCTCTACCAAAAGAATTAAGGCTTTGTTTACTTTGTGTATTCATAGCCTTTTATTTTTTAAGTGGTTTTAAACTCTCAATTAATTCCGCTTTTTTGTAGTATCTGCGGTTTGCTATGCCATACGCTTTAACTTTGCCTTTGTTAGTCCACGCCCATAACGTCGAACTGTCGATTTGAAGGAATTTACAAGTTTCTGCTCTAGTTAATAACTCATCAGGATTGTGAGTATTAATTTCTTTTTTAAAGTCTTCTAGTTGACTTTTTACGCCGTCTTTGATTAACTCGCTTAACCTTTCAGGAGTTACATTTTGTAATAAAATTGAATCTGTCATCTTTACGATATTTAATATTTATATCGCAAATATGGTTTGATTAACAGGTGTTTATAAACACAATATTGTGCTTAAACCGTTCTTTATTTGTGCTTATTTTGATATTTATCTTGAATAGAGTTGAATAAATCTGTTTTTTTATTAGTTCCGCTTTGACGACTATCTATTTTATCAATATGAATGTCTAGCACAGATAGAAATTCTATGAATTTTGCTCCATTACAAACCAAATAATCTTTGTCTAAAGCATAGTATAGAAAACTATAATAAGCTTGTTTATTAGTCTTTTTTTTATAGATATAATGTATAGCTAAAAAAATAGAATATCCAATATCATTTTTAAAAACTTCTATGTATTTATTCTCTTTTATCTCATCAACATTAGCATTTTCAAATTGTTGAGGTTGCTGTAATTCATTTAAAAGATAATCTTTATATCTATTCTTTAAAATTTTGTATTCATTTTTATTAATAGTTAATTTTTCGAGTGCTTCTAGTTCTAAATCTATTTTTTCAGTAGATGCAAAACTTTTATTATAAGTTTCCATTCGCTGTTGATAGAAAACATCTTTTTTTTCATTCCAGTTTGTTGGTGTTATTATACTATCATTTGTTTTTGCCCAAACAGTTTTGTTTTTATCCATTTTATTAATCTCATCTTTAGCTAACATATCACTAAAAGTATCTAATACATTAACCTCAACGAATATTTGAAAAAAATGACAATCTGCAGAACGTTGACTAATTGAATTTAAACTCATTTTATATTTATTTATGTAGAAAATGCACTAAATGTACATTAAAATATAACTATTTATTTTTGCTTAAAAGTATTTAGTCATTTCAAGTGCTAAATCTTTATTGCTTTTACCTATGTAATTTAAAAACATTGCTTCGGTACTATGTCCTGTAACGTATATTAAATAAGTAGTGGGAATTGTACCATAAAAGTTAGTTGCAAAACTACGTCTCCCGATATGCGACGTTACTAACTGCCATTTTTTGTAAATTCCTGTTTTCTTTCTGAATATTCCGCTCTCGGGTTCGGTTTCTATTAACTTACTGCCTTTTATTAGCTCATTAAGTTCTGCGAGTTGGCAAACTATTTTTATAAAGTCATTATATTTTTGGTCTGAAATCTTATAAGGGAATTTGCCGTTTCTTTTGTTTAGTATTTCAATAACTTTACTATGAAGCGGAACGGTCATATTTTTACCAGTTTTCTTTTGAGTAAATTCAATAAGATGTTTACCGTTTTCAACTCTTATTTGTTCATCACTAAAACGCATAAAATCTGAAATTCTTTGCCCTGTGTACGCTGAAATAATTAACCAGTCTTTTGCATTATCTAAACTATCTGTTAATTTGTCTTTGCTTATATTTTCAATTTTGTTGAGGTCTTCAAATGTTAAGTATATTTTATCTACTTTCTGCCTATCGACTCTTAAACTGTCTAATTGAGGGTTTGTTTCAAGTCCTAAAAAACGAGCGTGTTTACAAAAGGTCTTAATAAATACTAACTCTCTTTGTATTGTGTTTTGAGAGTACATTTGCTTTTTTTGATAATTGACAAACTCATTCTTAAAGCTATCGTTAATATCTTTAATTAAGATTTGCTTTTTACGATATGCTTCAAAACGTTGTAACTTACTTTTGATAACATTATACTTTCGCTTTGAGGTTTCTTTTATTTCGTTTTTACGATACTCAATATAAAAATCAATGTAATCAATTAGATTAGTTGGTATGCTAGTTTCTGTTTTTGGATTGTAGTAATAATCAATTTGAGTTTGAAGCCACTCTTTATTTATTGTATCAGGACTTACAGAATTGAACGCTTTTAAAATATGGTTTTCAATTTTATTAAGTTCTGTATTGATTTCTGTTTGTTGGTTTGTTACCTCAATGTCTTTAGACTTTTTTTTGTGCTGTTTAGTCCAGTAGTATTTTGTAACCTCTAATTGAGTCTTTGCACCAATAATATAATCAGTATAAGGATATTCTTTGGGCTCTTTTGTTTTTTTATCTATTACAATAGACGGCTTATCATTATCACGATATAATAATCTTATATTAAGATTTGCTTTGTCTTTAGTTGAGCGATATAAAAAGTTAACCGATGCCATATTAATTAAATTACAATACACTACAAATATAATTTATTTGTACGGTATTTGTACGGCTAAATACAAAATACATCAAATTAAACAAAACTAAACAAAAACCACAAATCTCTTAAAATACTATGTATATTTGAGTTTATTAATAAGATTAGCGAAAACACTACACAAACATACAGTGATACTTTTGATTATAGTGCTCTCTCCGACTCCACTTCAAACCCTGTAAATCAATGATTTACAGGGTTTCTTTTTTAAAGGTAACAAATTGGGTGACTTATTTTTCTGTTAATAACTATTTCCTTTATAAAATTCACCTTTTACCATTTCCACATATTCAACATCGTTTCGTAGTGAGTTGACACTATGATATATTGTTGTGTGTAATATTTCCAAAATTGGTGTTTACAATATTGTTGAAAACTAATAATAGTATTTACTTCTACTACACTGAATTTTAAATGCTTTTGTTTATATAAATTCTAATCAATAATGTAATGAACAAGAAAAAATCATCAAGAAAATTGCAAGTCTTGCATCTAAAATTTTAACCGATAATAAAAGTTCTGCAACTGCTAAAAAATTAGCTGGTTCGGAGCTTTCTCAAACCAAAAGCAAAAATCAAACTAGTGCAAAAATGGAAGAATTTACCTCTTCTGTTTTACAAAGTAAAAAGTATAATTCCGAAACCAAATCATTAGCTGGTTCAGTTTTATCACAGTCAAATAAAAAAAGATAAATGAACAAATTTGAAATTCTATCATTAGTTATCGCTTCATTGGCATTGATAGTAAGTGGTATTGCTGTCTATTTATCTGGAAAAGCAAATAACACCAATAAAAAATATTTCGTCGTTAAGGAGTAATTCACCTACATGTGGCGTGGCAAGGCATAAATGATATTGATGAAAATAATTTAATCGGTCCTGATGTGGTAAAAGCGGTTAACGCCCTTTCTTTAACCGCTTCTCTATGGAATCACGATGTAATAGAAAAAAGCATTTTATATCAGACATATTGGATTTCATACAAAGATTTATACGATACTTTGAACGGAATAAACAAATTAGTCCCAGGTCATAAAAAGACTTGTCGAAGGCTTATGAAGGGATGAAAACTACAGATTTATCAACAATAACACAAACTAAATTATAAAATGGACGATTACAAAGTATACCAAAAAGTAAAAGATGCTATTCAGGCAATTGAAGACTTCAAAAAAATGCTAGATAAAGGCGAGTCAAGCGCTTGGAATAAAGAGATTAATGAAGGACTTATTGAATTAAGTAAAAAAAGACATAGACTTGCTTCTTCTGGACAAGCTTGTAATTGTTGTGGAAGATCAGGAAGGGCATAAACAACACACACAATCGAATATACGACTAACAATCAGTCTATTACTAGTACGCCGCTCACACCACTACACTACCCTTTTGGTAATCTTTGTGCGTTGCAATGGTTTGGTTGCTTACCCGAATAAATAGGCCTCTGTATGCCGTTTCTGCTTGGTCTATCCTGAGCGAAGTCGAAGGGTCTGTACCGACTTTTGTAGTCTCTCTTCCTTCAGAGCTACTTCACAGTTACCGCCCTTGCCACTTACTAATGCTTCTAGGCGTTACCCCAGCGCATAAGGGACTTACACCCTTAAGTTTAACTTACTTTGCTATAAGTAAAAGACGCCCATACTGGGTACTCATACGGTGTTTGAAATCATAGCACCCTAAGGAATGCTACGCTTCATATACTAAACTATGTGCCTTAACGAATATTAACTTAGACAACAGCTTCCCTTCTCTTATTCAACTTTGCATATTGAAATTATAAAATAAATGATAAAATACATATTTATTTCTAACCGATTGTTTAGTTTTGTGTTGTATTATAGAAACAATGGCAAGAAAAAAAGAATATAACGAAGATGAAGTAGTTGAAAAAGCAATGAACCTTTTTTGGAGAAATGGCTACGAAACAACCTCTATGCAAATGCTCGAAAAAGAAATGGGTATTAACAAATTTTCTATATATGCTAGTTTTGGAAATAAACAAGGACTTTTTCTTGAAAGCCTAAAATACTACAAGATTAAAGCAAGTGCTTCACTTGAAAAATTTAAAAATGCAGAAAATGGAGTGGAAGCTATTAAACAATTTTTTAATGATTCAGTTAATCCTGAATACAAAGAAAACAACCAAAAAGGTTGCTTCGTAACCAATACATATAACGCGTTTTCTGAAAGTGAAGATTTAATAATAAAAGAACAAATGGCTGCTTTTATGACTAATCTAAAAGCCTTATTCATTGCAAAGTTAGCAATGGATTCTAAAAAGGATAAAGATACCGTATTGAAACAAGCTAATTATTTATTGTTGGCAAAGCACGGTTTAGCTGCTGCTGCTAGAGTAAATACTCAAAAAGAGATTAAAGACTATATTGAAATGGTATTTAAAAACGTATAAAAAAAATTACACAATATCTAAACGATTATTTAGATAAAACATTTAAGAAAGTATTAACAGAACTAATCGGTAAAAATGAAAACAACTATTCTAACAAGCATCATTTTAAGTTGCATATTCTTATCATGCAAAAATGATAAGACAACAAATCAAGAAGAGGAAACTGCTATAACATTTAAAAACAAAGGGCACGAACTGGTTTATAAAATGGTACAGGAAGTAGGAAACTACACTAGTCTTTACAACAAAAAAGATGTAGTCTACACCTACACATACCAAACTCCAGATACTAAAGCTGATATTTCGACAGAGAAATACATTTTTGATGGAGAGTTATCTTATGGAAACTATAAACAACATGAGAGAACATTGCCTCAACTTGAAGGAGTAATAGAACAAGGGTTTGACGGAAATGAGTTTTGGATAAAACACAACGGTAAAATAATTACAGATAAAACCGCTTTAAAAAGGGTTGCTTTTAATAGACCTACCAATTTTTATTGGTTTACTATGATGCAAAAATTATTGGATCCGGGATTAAATTATGAACATCTTGGAGAAGAAACAATAGATAATAAAACCTATGATTTAGTAAAAATCACGTTTAACACTATTAATGAAAAGCCTACTGACATCTACCATCTTTACATCAATAAAGAAACATTATTAGTCGATCAATTTCTTTTTACTGTTGCTGACTTTGGAAAAATGGAAATTCCAAATTTAATGAAGCTTGAGTATGAAGAAATAGAAGGTATGTTATTACCAACAAAACGGAAGTACAAAAAATCTACTTGGAATGCCGCTGTAGATAGTACTGAATGGATCAAGGTAACTTGGTCGGATATTAAATTCAATAATGGATTAACAAAAGAAGATTTTAAAAAAGAGAGCGGTATGCAAAACAATAACAGAACATCCCTTAAATCAAAATTGGATGAAAAGAAAGAAAATTTTGAACTTAAAGCAGATGACAATAAAAAAAGAGCCTATAAAGAAGGTCAAGAGTCTGTTGAGAAAAGTGGAATCGTTAGCTCAGCAAAACAAGTAGGTGAAAAAGCTCCAAATTTCACGCTAAATAATGCACTGGGACAGCCTGTAGAACTGAATAATTATTTAAAAAAAGGTAATGTAGTTTTGACTTGGTATAGAGGTGGTTGGTGCCCATATTGTAATATCACATTACACGAATTACAACAAGAATTACCAAACTTTAAAGCAAATGGGGCTACATTAATTGCCTTAACACCAGAATTACCTGACAAATCAATTAGTACAGCAGAAAAACATGATTTAGAATTTGAAGTTCTAAGTGACCTTGGGAATAAAATTGCCAAGGAATATGGAATCGTATTTAAACTCACAGATGAAGTTGCAGAAATGTACAATAAATCATTTGATATGAACGGCTACAATGGTGACAAATCAAATGAGCTACCTTTAGCAGCAACATACATCATAAACAAAAGTGGAGAAATTATTTATGCTTTTTTAGATGCCGATTACCGCAACAGAGCAGAGCCTTCAGAAATAACTGCTTTTCTCAAGAAAAATTAGTGAAATTAATGAAGTGGAGACTGGCTACAATCGCGTAGACGACTGTAAATAAAATAATTACTAGTACACCGCTCACACCACCGCACTACGCTTTTGGTATGTTTTGTGCGGTGCAATGGCGTGCTTGCTTACCCGAATAAATAGGCCTCTGTATACGGTTTCTGCTTAGTCTATCCTGAGCGAAGTCGAAGGGATCAGTACCGAGTGTTGTAGTCTCTCTTCCTTCAGAGCTACTTCACAGTTACCGCCCTTGCCACTTACTAATGCTTCTAGGCGTTACCCCAGCGCATAAGGGACTTGCGTTTAATTACTTACTCTGCAGTAAGTTAAAGATGCCCATACTGGGCACACACCGTCTAAACTTTATTACTGCTTTTAGCTCACTTGGGAAATTCCTCTGGAATTTCGACGTTCGTGTTTAATTTACTAAATTCACTACTTAAACAACACAACAAAACTTATACATCAACGTTAGCTTTAATGCGGAAAAAATAACAGTATTTAAAGAACTGTTATTAATTAAACCCCATTCTCTTTAAACTCATTCCTCTGACCAATAACAAAATGTCCTATTTATAAATTATGCCTTATGAGTAAAAGTTTACTTGAGTATTTATTAAATAGATTAATTTATTGACTTACGTCAAATAGTTTGGCTTGAAACAATATTAGTTTTGCTAATCTAAAAATTAAAAATAATTAAAAATGGAATTAGCAGAATTAGATACGATACAATCGACTAGTACCGAAAGTCAGGAACAGTTAGAAAAAGCATTAATACATCTTCGAAATGGAAATGGAGTTATCTTAATTGATGATAAAGACAGAGAAAATGAAGGTGATTTGGTATTCTCGGCTCATAACATGACCAATAATCACATGGCACTTATGATTAGAAAATGTAGTGGTATTGTTTGCCTTTGTTTAACAAATGAAAAAGCCGATTCTCTTGATTTGCCTTATATGGTAAAGGAGAACACAAGTAGTTATCAAACTCCATTCACTGTGACAATAGAAGCAAAAGATGGTGTGACTACAGGGGTTTCTGCCAAGGATAGATTGACAACCATTCAAGCTGCGAGCAATGAAAAAGCTAAAAGTAGTGATTTGGCAAAACCAGGTCATATATTTCCATTGAGAGCTAATGACAAAGGTGTTCTAGGAAGAAAAGGCCATACAGAAGGTAGTATAGATTTAATGAAACTAGCAGGCTTACAACCAGAAGCAGTACTGTGCGAATTAATGAATGATGACGGAACAATGGCAAAAACGGATACAATCATAGAATTTGCAAAGACATATAATTTAATGGTCTTATCAATACAGGATATTATCCATTATCGAAAATTTGTTAGAGACTATAAATAAATGACAAATAATATCGAACTCACTAATTTCATAAAAAAGAATATTACTATTGAAGATGAAGATTTGAAAATCGTGTTGTCTTATTTTAAAACAATAAAAAAAAGTAAAAATGAGATTTTACTTTCTACTGGAAAAATTAGTCAGGTTAGTTATTTCGTAAAAAAAGGTTGTCTAAGATTATTTTTCATAGATGATAATGGTAAAGACGTTACCCGTTATATTGCATTTGAAAATCAATTTGCTACAGAACTGGTTAGTTTTATAACTAATGAACCTGCCCAAGAAACAATTCAAGTTATTGAAAATAGCGAACTTCTTTACATTAGTCACGATGACTTTAGGCATCTTATGCAAATTATTCCCAAATGGAAGGATTTTTATAATATATATTTAGAAAAAGCCTATGTAAATAATTCAAAGAGATTAATGTCTTTTACTACTTTAAATGCTTCAGAAAGATATAATCAGTTATTTAAAATAAACCCAAATATTGTTAAACGGTTACCAAACAAAATAGTAGCTTCTTATATAAATATATCACAAGAAACATTAAGTAGAATAAAATCTAAAATCTGACAATAAAATATAAAAGTTATAAAATATGAAATACGCATTATTACTCGGATTATTCGTACTACAATTCACGGGTTATTCACAATCGCATGCTGAAACCTCCAATTCTGAAAAAGCTAATGACAAGATGTTGCTAACAATCTTCCTTAAACATGATCAAAGCTTGACTTTGAATGAGGTTGAAGAGATAAGAATGGATCAAGGGTTTTATGAAAATCTTCCTCCAGAAGGTGTTTCTGTAGTTAATTGGTTTGTGGTTATGGGACTTGGCCAAGTGGCTATATTAGAACTTCCTGCTTCAAAATTATCAGCTGTAAATTTAGAAATTGAAAGAACTGCATGGAAGGCTTTTACAACAGAAATGTATGCAACTTACAATTTGTATCCTATTATAGAACATAAGTTAAAAAATAAGGCAAAGGTAGTGCTTGATTCCAAACCCAGCTCTGAAAAAGCTAATGACAAGTTGTTATTAACCATCTTTCTTAAACATGATCAAAGCATGAATTTAAATGAGATTGAAAAAATTAAAACCGATCAAGGGTTTTATGAAAATCTTCCACCAGAAGGTACTTCTGTAGTTAATTGGTTTGTAGTTATGGGGCTTGGTCAAGTAGTTGTATTAGAACTTCCTGCGTCAAAACTATCCGCTGTAAATTTGGCAATTGAAAGAACCGCATGGAAAGCTTTTACTACAGAAATTTATCCTACCTACAACCTATACCCAATCATAGAAAATAAATTAAAAAATAAGTCAAAAGTAAATTACTAGAATTTTAATGATAATCAGCAGTCAAACAAACTTAATATAAGCTTTGGGTTACACAGTATAAAAACAAAAGTAATTATGGCGATTTACGCAATTGGAGATATACATGGCAGTATAAACGCATTAAAAACTATTTTTCAACATGGTTTGATAAAGGAAGATGATAAAGTAGTTTTTCTTGGAGATTACGTTGATAAGGGAGCTGATAGCAAAGGTGTTATTGATTGGTTAATTGAAAAAAGTAAAACATTCGACTTCAAATTTATTCTTGGCAATCATGAGATAATGATGACACGTGCCAAATCTTCAACTGAAATATTTGAGTATTGGCTAGAAGATTATGGAGGATCACTTACATTAAACTCATATAAAATTGGTGATAACCAAAATTGGATGAATCAGATAGATAAATCGCATTGGAACTTTATTAATTCTTGCTTGCCCTATTTAGAAATTGGAGAATTTATATTCGTACATGCAGGACTTGAAGAAAACAAGCGTTTAGAGGAACAGAATGAGCATGATTTATTTTTCAAGAAATTTGAAGCACCTCTAATATATGATCCAATAAAAACTGTGATTTGCGGACATACTGCTCGAAAAAACGGAAAAATAGCAAATTTTAAACATACCATTTGCATAGATACTTATGCACACGGAGGTATGTGGTTAACATGTTTGAATGTTGAAACAGGCGAATTTTTAAAAGCAAATAACAAAGGACAAATAGAAAAAGGAAAATTAAAAAGAATGCACTTTGTCCCTTAAATTGAATTTAGCTAGTTTACGGAAATGTTCACTCAAACTCTTAATAAAAAGGAAAATTACTCCATCGAAATTTTGAGCAAGTTTGCGGAAATTTAAAAAAAGAATTTGATTATAATCTAAAAGACACTCAAAGCTAACTTAAGATGTATATAAAAATAAAAAAATAGGCGAAATAGTGCTAAATCCAAGGCTTGTGGCTCGTATCAAACTTTGTACTTAACCGAAAGTTTTGTGCTTGCAAATCGCCTACTTTTCATATACTAACCGTTAGCGGTTATTGAAAAACAAACATCCTACATAATATGAAATAGATAAAAAAGGCAACGTGAACTGTTCAACCTCAATTAAAAGTTCATATTAATAGTCTGGACTCAAAAAAAAAGTATGACGAAAAAATTAAAAGTATTTATTATGAGTAAATTAAAAATTATAGCTACAATTATTGTTAAACCCGAATTTAAGGAAGATGTCTTAAATATGCTACAAACCGTTACTGATGCCACACGAAAAGAGGAAGGTAATATCTCGTATATATTGCATCAAGATATTAATAACAGCTCAAAGATCATAATTTTGGAAGAATGGAAATCTCAGGAAGCGATCGACTTTCATAATCAAACAGAGCATTTTGTAATATTAAAGACCGAACTTGGAAAAAGGCCGATAGTTTAACGATAGATATAATAACGGAGTCTTATTAAATTTAAAATTTTATACAAAATGAAACGTTCAATTTTAATAGTACTGTGTTTTGCAGTATCTTTTTTAGCAAACGCACAATCAAATTCTAAACTGTACACGTACAAGCAGTTTGGTAACAAGTATGTTGTAAGTATTCAAAACCATGCTGAGATTACAAAAGCAATCACTGCGTTTGTTGAAGAACATAATATAAAAGCAGGAACAATTTCAGGTCTTGGTGCTGTAAGTGAAGCTACTTTACGATTTTTTGATCCAGCGACTAAAGAATTTGTAGATAAAACTTTCACCGAACAAATGGAAATCACCAACTTAACAGGCAATATATCTCAACAAAATGATAACCACTACATACACATGCATGTAACACTTGGACGTAACGATTACACGGCATTAGCGGGACACTTGCTTACAGCCAAAATTAATGGAGCTGGAGAATTTGTTATAGAAAGTTTTGATGGAACCGTTAATCGCTATTATGATGAGAACATTGGTCTAAACTTGTACAATTTTTAGAAGCATAAAAAAGAAGACAGGTAATAAACATAGACAAATTGCTGCATTCATAGCCTTGGGAAATGTACAACTTCAATTAAAATTTCATATAAATGCAGGAATGAATATCGGACTAACAAAAGAAAATATTACGTTATTAATGACTGTGTATTCAGGAAAAAACAACAAACCGTTAATCGAGTAGACGGCTCCTCTCCTAAATAGGAACGGAGTGCGCCTCTCACACCACCATACGTACGGGTCTCGTATACCGTTTCTGCTTGGTCTATCCTGAGCGAAGTCGAAGGGATCAGTACCGAGTGTTGTAGTCTCTCTTCCTTCAGAGCTACTTCACAGTTACCGCCCTTGCCACTTACTAATGCTTCTAGGCGTTACCCCAGCGCATAAGGGACTTGCAACCCTCTAGTTTAATTACTTACTCTGCAGTAAGTTAAAGATGCCCATACTGGGCACACACCGTATATAAAAAATTACATAGTTTTAGCCTACTTACGAAAATCCTAGCAGATCTTCTATTCAGTTTTCCTTTACTAATTTAGTTGCTAGCTAACACAACTAAACGTTCACAACTCGTTGGTTTTAATTTAAATCAATCCCTTTTACGCAAACTTAATCAGACGTATTTGCATCATTAAAAACTTTAAAGACTACATATAAGTATACTTTTACATTAATTTACATACTTATATGTATAAATATCTTAGCAAATGAGAATCAAGAAAAAATTACGCCTACAACAGCTGGTCCAAAAATGGGTTAATTTTAAGGTTAAGGGAATTAGAAAGAATACTTCAAGTTTCAGCTTAAGTCCTCGTTAATAATTATCAACTTGTAAAAAAATTAATAAAGTAATCTTTAAAAACAAACCTCGCCAGAAGATATGTCATCTAAAAATAATGGGATATGCTTAGGTCTACACTCCCCAACTTATGTTAGATAAAACAGTTTTAACCATAGGGATTTTAGCGCATGTAGATGCAGGGAAGACCTCAATTACCGAGTGTCTGCTGCACCATTCAGGGACAACTAAATCTCTGGGTAGTGTCGATAAAGGTTCAGCCATTACTGATGGTTTAACTATGGAAAAAAGTAGAGGGATTTCCATCAAAGCGTCATCCGTTAATTTCTCTTGGGAGGATAGTTTAGTCCAGTTGGTAGATACCCCAGGGCATATTGATTTTTCGGCTGAAGTTGATCGATCTCTTTCGATATTGGATGGTGTAATACTAGTGGTTTCTGCCAAGGAAGGCGTTCAAGCCCATACCCTTAACCTTTGGGAGAGCTTAATCGAGCGAAAACTACCTGTTATCATTTTCTTTAATAAAATAGATAGGGCTGGCGTAGATGTAGAACACGTTTTTTTAGATTTTCAAAAAGACTTAGGCGCTAAGCTTTTCGCTTTGAATTATCCGGATGTATCTAATATAGATAATCCCAAATTGTTATCGTTTACAAATTGTAGTAATCATACAGACTCAAAGATCCTTGAAAAATCACTGGAGAATCTAGCAGAATGCGACGAGACTTTTCTCGCGCAATATCTGGAAGGAGAAACCTCTGATTTGGGACAAGTTTTAAAGAAAGGAAAACAAAATATAAAAACTGGAGGACTTTATGGTGCGCTTTTCGGTAGTGCCAAATTAGGCCTAGGCATAGAGGAATTATTAAACAGTATTTTAACGTTCATCCCCCAACCTAAAAGCGACTACTCAACTGCCGCTGCAAAAGTTTTTAAAGTAACCTTCCATGAAAAAAAAGGAAAGTTAGCCTACCTAAAAGTGTATGGAGGCACGCTAAAAAGCAAAGACGTCATTCGATCTCAACGGCTGGATAAAGGGATTAAAATAAATCAGATTTTTAAAACAATCCTTGGCGATTTAGTCCAATGTTCTGAATTACATCATGGAGAGATAGGCGTTGTTACCACTTCTGATAGTATACTTTCTGGGGATATTTTAGGTTCTGAAAACCTAAATGATCACTATTCGAAAATTAGTAAGGCTGTACTAGGCGTGCAAGTGATAGCAAAGGACGTAAAAAAGTATCAAAAATTGGGGGAAGCTTTAGAGATCCTTAATATTGAAGATCCGATATTAGATTTTAAATGGTTTAAGGAAGAAAAAGAGTTTCACTTAAAAATTTTGGGGCCTATTCAAACTGAGGTTCTGAAAGAAAATTTAATACAAAGATGGGCGATTGAAGCAGAATTCCAAAAACCCAAAGTAATTTATAAAGAAACGCCCTCTAAGTCAGCAGAAGGCTATGTGCGTTACTGGATGCCTAAGCCATGCTGGGCCATTATGACATTCTTGATAGAACCAGCACCACTGGGTAGTGGCATTTCATTTACTTCGAACGTAAGAACGAGTGACATAAGCAACAAGTATATTAATGAGGTCAAGCGAGCCATTCCTTGGTCTCTGAGACAAGGCATTCTTGGTTATGAAGTCACTGATTTATCCATTACCCTTATAGCAGGAACGGAACACACCGTTCATTCAAACCCCGGCGATTTTTTATTAGCGACACCAATGGGCGTGCTCAAAGCATTAGAAAATGCCGGAACAGATCTTTTAGAACCCATGTATGCCTTTGAAATAAAAGCCAGTCAGGATTTGTTAGGGCCCATTTCTAGCGATTTAAACCAAATGAATGCGCAGATAGATGCTCCTGTTTTCGATAATGATTTTTTTATCTTACGTGGCAGAGTTTCAGTCGCTGCTGCCATGAGTTATTCTATAAAATTTAATGCTACGACCTCTGGGAAAGGCCGTCTTAAACTAGTGCTGGATGGCTATAAAAAAACCAGTATTACTGAAGACAAAATAAGGAGCTACAAAGGCGTTTCACCTCTAGATGAATCTCAATGGATACTACACATGCGGGGCGCCTTTAAAGCAGATGACCGGAAATCTAAATAAAAATGCTTGCTGATTTCCCCTTGTGCTAATTGCTTTGGTAATAGACCATAATCTAAAGTAAAATCAGTAGCATCTCTATGTAACCTGCAGTTAAGTAAATCGTAACCTAGAGCTAATCTATAATCTCCCAAAGGGTTTCTAATAAAGAACAGTTTGAGAAATTGGCGTCGCCAATAGAGAACAAATAATTAAAAAATATGAATTTAAATAATGTAATAAATTCGATAGTGTAAGTTCGTGTATACTCCTCAAGTAAATTAATACTTTTCACGTCATTTTAGCAGCCAAACTACAAAAAAACGCTAAACTTTTATGAGATAGAGACCTATGCGGTGACTACTATAAACAACCTCTTCCATCCCCTTATAGACACCAAAAAGCTCCAATTATTATCGTTGTCTCCGTCTCCAAAAAACAAAACCACAACAGAGTTATAAACCGTAGGTTACGGTTGTATTTTTCAATCCTTTGGTTGTCCTATTTTTTTATTTTTAGGAATATTAAACGGCTATTTAATTATCTAGTTTACTATTAGTCGCACGAAAAAAAGAATATTTTTAGAGCTTCATTTTCTATATTTTACTTCTTGCATAGTGATAGAAAATAACGTAAACATTAAAAAAAGGCACCCCACCGCACTCACTATTATGTAGCACTGTGCAAAATTTGTAAAACTTTATGATTTATTTTGTTTAACAATATTTCCAAATAGTTAAACATTTTGTATCTTTATAGAATAACCTAGAAAAGATTTTTTCAAGGAAAAATAAATTTAATAGAAATTATGTTCGGATTATTCAAAAAGAAATCAGAGAAAGAAAAGTTGCAATTACAGTATGAAAAACTTTTAAAGGAAGCCCATACCCTATCGACGTCTAATAGAAAGATGAGCGATCAAAAAACGTTTGAAGCGGAAGAGGTTATAAAACAACTTGAAAAACTGAGCTAAGATAATACTAGGACTATGGTAAAAGATACAAAACCAGATAATGTCGTTTTTAATACAGAAACGCAAAAGTATGATGCGTCACTGCGGCCTTATGCCACTTCTGTTGGCGCTCCAGTAATTACTACGACAGATACGATGGCCTGGAAAAACAGAAGTATTAATAAAATAAACCATAAGGTAAAAGGAAAATATACAGAGCTTAAAGCTGAGTATGATAAAATGATGCAAGAGTTTGAATACAATACGCTTATTTTTAATGCAAAATTCACTTTTGAACCCATTATCGGGCATATATACCATTTATATAAAAGAGACAACGGAGAGTCCTTTCTTTCCATTATAGCACCAGAGCAATGCCACTTTAATCCAATAGGTAGTTTTTATTTGAATGCAGACCTAATTTGGGAAAAAATATAACGGAAGTATGGCTACAGACAAAGAACATTTTACAGAAAGAGAATTAGACCGCATTATAGAAATGGCTTGGGAAGACAGGACCCCTTTTGAGGCGATTTTATATCAGTTTGAATTACCAGAGAAAGAGGTCATTAAAGTAATGCGCCGCCAGCTTAAAACATCGAGTTTTAAACGGTGGAGGAAAAGAGTGAACAGCGGTGTTAGTCAGAAACATTTAAAGAAACGAAATTCAGATATTACGCGCTTTAAATGCTCCCGTCAAAGCGCTATCTCTGGTAATAAAATAAGTAAGCGTTAAATGGACTGGTGTCATCGCGAAAATGTTCTTTTCCCGACCGGTTATACCGAGATTATTGAGCGTGTTCGCGCTATCGATCCGGTTAAATATGGTGCAACACGTAATTACATCAACGGTTCGGTTACTTACCTCTCCCCTTATATTTCTAGAGGTATTGTTTCTACGAAATTTATTCTTTCTCAAATTTTAAATAGAGGGTATAAACCCGCTCAAATAGAGAAATTTATTCAAGAATTAGCCTGGAGAGATTATTGGCAACAGGTGTGGATTTCAAAAGGGAACGCCATTAATTATGACTTGAAACACGAGCAAAAACCGGTTTCAAACACTTCCATTGCAAAAGTAATTGTGGAGGCGAATATGGGCATTGAAGCTATTGATAATGCCCTTTATACATTTTACAAAACAGGCTATTTACACAATCACCTTAGAATGTACATCGCTTCAATCGCTTGTAATATTGGGCAAAGTCATTGGAAAGTTCCCGCACAATGGATGTATTATCATTTATTGGATGCCGATTGGGCAAGCAACGCATTAAGTTGGCAATGGGTGGCTGGCACAAATGCGAATAAAAAATATGTTGCCAATCAAGATAATATTAATAAATATTGCTTCACCCAACAAAAACACACCTTTCTAGATGTACCGTATGATGCTTTTAGTAGCTTAGAAATTCCTGAAATTTTAAAAAACACTTCGGAAGTAGAATTAAAAACACCTTTGCCAAAACAGAAAATTATTGTTATTGATGAGGCGCTTCCCACCTGTATATATAATTTTTACAATCTAGACCCACTTTGGAAAAAAGAGCGTTTAGCAAATAGAATTTTAATATTAGAGCCTTCACATTTTGAAGAATATCCTATATCTCAAAATACAATAGATTTCATCATTACATTTTCCGAAGAAAACATCGCCAATATTCAAATTTACATCGGTGAATTTAATACTCTTATTACGACGTATAACTTCGGAAACATTTTCTATAAAGAACATCCTTTAAACAAGCATTACAAAGGTATAGAAGAACCTAGAGAATGGTTATTTAATGTGCAGGGCTATTATCCTTCCTTCTTTGCTTTTTGGAAACAATGTAAAAAACAACTAACGTATTGAAAAACCACGCTATAAATATTGTGTGGTTAAAACGCGACATCCGCTCGCAAGACCACGAGCCGCTATTAAAGGCGGAGCAAGCTGGTATTCCGTACCGTATAATTTACATCTTTGAACCCTCACTTATTGAATACCCAGATACTAGCCCTCGGCATTTGCAATTTATATACCACTCTATTAGCGCTTTAAACCAAACATTAGCACCGTTTAAGAGAAGTGTAGCGATTTTTTATGGAGAAGCTATAGACATCTTTGAATTTTTAAAAGCAACGTTCGCTATTACAAATATTTTTAGTTTTCGTGAAAGTGGAACTCAAAGCACTTGGCAACGCGATAAAAAAGTGAGTTTATTTTGTAAAGCGCATACTATTATTTGGCAAGAATCGCAACGAGATGGTATTTTACGAGGGATTAAAAATAGAAACGATTGGAGCAAACAATGGCACGCTACAATGCAGCATTCGGTAATAGAAAACCACTTTTCAGTATTTGAGCAAGAACCGCTTGAACATCCCTTTTTATTACCAGAAAAATTAGAAGCGCAGTTAGCAGACTACCCGAAACACTATCAACCCGCTGGCGAACAGAATGCGTGGCGCTATTTAAAATCATTTACAGATAAAAGAGGAATTAACTACCAAAAACACATTTCAAAGCCTACCGAAAGCAGAATGGGATGCAGTAGGCTGTCACCTTATCTAGCTTGGGGAAATTTGAGTATAAAACAAGCGTTTCAATATATTGGAACACACCCTAACGGCACAAAAAATAGCAGGGCTTTTTCGGCAATGCTTACCAGGTTGCATTGGCATTGTCATTTTATACAAAAATTTGAAGTGGAATGTCGTTACGAAACCCATTGCATCAATAAAGGATATGAACTCTTACCACACAAAAAAAACGACGTTTTTATTAAAGCTTGGAAAACAGGCACTACAGGGTACCCTTTAATCGATGCGTGTATGCGTGCCGTGGAACAAACAGGTTGGATTAACTTTAGAATGCGCGCTATGGTAGTGTCGTTTTTAACCCTTAACTTAGATCAAGATTGGCGAGAGGGTGCCTATCATTTGGCACGACAGTTTTTAGACTATGAACCAGGTATTCATTATCCGCAGTTTCAAATGCAAGCAGGCACCACAGGTATTAACACCGTGCGTTTGTATAATCCTGTAAAAAACTCACAGGAGCACGACCCTAAGGGTACATTCATTAAAAAATGGATACCAGAACTCAAAAATGTGCCCCTTGCCTATATCCATGAACCTTGGAAAATGACCGCAATGGAACACGTTTTTTGCGGCATTACAATAGGGGAAGATTACCCCTTGCCTATTGTAGACCTCCAAGAAAGTGCACGCATGGCTAGAGATAAAATTTGGGGTCATAGAAAACATCCCGCTGTCCAAAAAGAAAAGATACGTTTATTACAAATACATGTCAATACCAAGAGATGAAAAAACAACACCTTCCAGAAAAAACATGTGTGCTGTGTAAACGCCCATTTCTATGGCGTAAAAAATGGAAAAAGAATTGGAACGAAGTAAAATACTGTAGCGCGCGTTGCAGAAACAATAAATGAAACACATTAGTATAGTATTCCCACATCAGTTATTTGAGAGGTCTCCACTTTTTGAAGTGAATGCCCCTGTATATATCGTCGAAGACTATTTATTTTTTAAACAGTACCCTTTCCACAAACAAAAAATAGCCTTTCATAGAGCGACAATGAAACGGTATGCCGATTTTCTTCGGAAAGATAAAAATCTTAAAGTGTTCTATATTGAAGCTATCGCAGAAATTTCAGAGGTTAGACAGCTTATTCCTGAATTGAAACGTCTTGGTGTTGAACATATCCATTATATTGAACCCACCGATAACTGGCTTCAAAAAAGAATAGATAAAGGGTGTTTAGATAATAATATATCAGCCACCGTTTATAATTCACCTTTATTCTTAAACACCAAAGAGGACCTCGCTGATTTTTTTAAATCAGATAAATTGAAATACCACCAAAGCGCCTTTTACAAACAACAGCGGAAAAGACTGAATATTTTAATGGAAGCTAACGGCGATCCAACTGGTGGAAAATGGTCTTTTGATGCCGAGAATAGAAAAAAATATCCCGCTAAAAAAACACCTCCAGCTATTCAATTTCCAGAGGTTGATGAGTATTATGAAGAAGCAAAACAGTACGTTGCTAAAAACTTTTCAAATCATTTAGGAAGTCTTACAGAATATCCATTATATCCCACTAATTTTGAAACCACCAAGGCTTGGCTTAATCATTTTTTTGAGCAGCGTTTTATGGAGTTTGGCGTGTACGAAGACGCGATTGTTGCAGAACACTCTATACTACATCATAGCGTATTAACACCGATGCTTAATGTGGGTTTAATAACCCCTAAAGAAATTATAGAAGCGTGCTTATTATATGCTGAAGAGAATACCATCCCCATTAATTCTACTGAAGGTTTTGTACGTCAAATAATAGGATGGCGGGAGTTTATAAGAGGTATTTATGATGCTAGAGGAAGTGACGCGCGTACTACTAATTTTTGGAAATTTAAAAAGAAAATACCACCTTCGTTTTATAACGGAACGACAGGTATTGTGCCTATTGATGTCACCATAAAAAAAGTGTTGCGCACCGGTTATTGTCATCACATTGAGCGTTTAATGGTACTAGGTAATTTTATGATGCTATGCGAGTTTGATCCAGACGAGGTGTATAAATGGTTCATGGAACTTTTTATTGATGCGTACGATTGGGTAATGGTTGGTAATATTTACGGAATGAGTCAATTTGCAGATGGCGGATTGATGGCTTCTAAACCTTATATAAGTGGTAGTAATTACGTGATGAAAATGAGTAACTACAAAAAGGGCGAGTGGCAAGCGACTTGGGATGGCCTTTTTTGGCGATTTATGCATACCCATCGCGATTTCTTTTTGTCGAATCCACGATTAGGAATGCTAGTGAGACTGTTTGATAAAATGCCCGTCGAGACACAGCAAAAGCACCTTGAGAAGGGAGCCCTTTATTTACAAACTTTAGAATGATAAAATTAATTAAAACAACACACACACAATGAATATATTACATATCACTGTATTTATATCCAGTAGCGCCTTTTTATTTTATGGCACTAATTGCTTAGTGTCTAAGAAAATGAAGGCCGAATTTATTAGGTTCGGTCTTGAAAAACAAAGAGTAGCCACAGGATACTTTCAATTATTAGGGGCTTTAGGTCTCGTTTTCGGGTATTTCTTTTCGCCTAATTTGGTGTTTATAGCCTCAGTAGGTTTAACGCTTTTAATGCTTTCGGGATTTGCTGTAAGACTAAAAATAAAAGATAGTCTTTTAGAATCATTACCCTCCCTGCTTTTTGCACTTATTAATCTGTACATCTGTATTAAATATTACGATAAACTTTCCTTCATATAAATTTTAAAAGAAAGCTATAAATAAGCACATAATTAAAAATAATGCGGCAGGAAAGGACTTAAATAAGGGGTCTTTTATTTTTAGGTGCATAGCCACAGAGCCTAATAAAAGAGCTGCCAAACCTAAAGCTGCTGGTTGTTTTAGAACAGGATACCATATCGCAACAATTAGTAAAATTGCTAGCGTTACTTTTATAAAACCAACAATATAACATACCGTGGCCGATAAGCCGTATACTTTAAACTCCTCCATTATTGTTGTCGCATTTCCGCCGCGCCATCGTGTTGCTTTTTTACTTTGTAAAAGCCATACATTTAAAAGGCTAATTCCTACAATAACTTGGAAAGCAATAACTAAATAATTCATATTTCTAATTGATTGGTTAATTTAAACTACGAACAATAAAACATGTTTCATTATTTATAATGGAACATCGTACATTATTCAAAGCTAGTCGGTAATAAATTTGTTATTTTAAATTTACACTATTTTATTCTGCAAGCGACTATTTTATTATACTTAAAGATAATAAAAGCATCTATAGCCTTTTTTATTTTAGATTCCTGCGTAACAAAGCTACAAAATTGTTTAACGAATAACAATAAATGTTAAACAAAATTACGATCGCACTACTATCCACACTACCAAATCAACGTTTAAAGTTCTTAATATAAGTATATTGTGAAGCCTAAGCAATACTTTATCTACACTACATTTATCAAAAAATTAGGCCGCTGGGACGTAGCCGCTTGTGTACAAAAAAATAAAGTAAGGTAAACCTATAGCTCTTAATTATGTGTTTTACGCCCCGTGAATTACGATAACAGAAATAATAGTAGGTAGTTGACGTCTATAAGAGAGCGTTGAGGTATAACCAACTATAATTTTTGTTACTTTTACAGTGGACGCATTAAAGCCTCTTTACGTCTATTAAACACACTTTTAAAAAGCGTGTCCTTTGTCACTAAATAATAAATAGCATGTATAAAAAAGATTATAAAATACACATTATTGGGGCTGGAGTTAGCGGACTCATAGCTGCCAAAGTTTTGAATGATCATGGTTATAGTTGTGTTATTATTGAGGCGACAGACCGTGTTGGCGGAAGAGTTAAAACGGATAATGTAAAGGGCTACCGATTAGATCATGGTTTCCAAGTATTGTTAACGGCCTACCCGGCTGCTCAAAAACATCTTGATTTTGAAACGTTAGATCTACAGAATATACTACCTGGCGCTTCCATTTTTAAAAATAATAAACAAAAAATAATAGGTGATCCTTTAAGAGATTGGTCTTTTCTATTACCTACCCTTTTTTCTGGAATAGGAAACTTTTCCGATAAACTTAAAATACTGGCGCTTAATACTAAACTCAAGAAAAAAACATTAGTCGATATATTTGCTAGCGAAGAACAATCTACTGTATCCTATTTAACGGATTTAGGTTTCTCAAATGAAATGATTACAGATTTCTTTAAACCTTTTTTCGGCGGTATTTTTCTTGAAACGGCACTTGAAACGTCAAGTAGAATGTTCGAATTTATTTATAAAATGTTTGGTGAGGGGTATGCCGCTTTACCGAAAGCGGGAATGGAAGCAATTCCGATACAATTAGCGCAAAACCTAAAAAACACGACGTTCAAATTCAATACAACAGTCGCATCCCTTACAGAAAAGGAAATATTGCTTACTGATAATACAAAACTAGACAGCCATTTTACTATAATTGCCACGGAGGCGCGCCCTTTCATTTCCGATTTAAAAAGTAATTTAACCGAATGGACCTCTTGCGATACCTTATATTTTGAAACGCAAAGCAGAGTCATAAAAAGGCCATTAATTGGACTTATCCCTAAAAAGGGAGCACTAATAAATAATATATTTTACCCTACAAGTCTACAAAGCACGATAACTCCGGGTAAAGAGTTGCTCTCGGTAACGGTAACAAATAATCAAAACCTGTCTAACAACGTACTCATAGAAAGCGTAAAAAGGGAATTAATGACACTTTGCGGTATGGATTCTTTAACGTTTTTAAAACTTTACAATATCCCAAAGGCATTACCAAAATTAACCGATTTAAAGTACGAGATGTCACCCTCTGAAACGCGATTAACCCGTAGTTTATATCTTGCCGGAGACACACAATTAAACGGGTCCTTAAATGCTGCCATAATTTCTGGTGAAAGAGCTGCACTTGCAGTTATAAAAGAGGTTTCTAATGCGATTGAGAAGGAAAATATTGTGACGTCATAATGGTAAACGACGGACACTGTCTTTAAAGTTATGGTGAAATGTCAAGAATTATGGTATAGTCCTACTAAACAACAATCTATTGAGACATATTTAAAAATTAGAAATGCTGAGGTATTAGAAAATTTAATTCTTTCACGCCTAGAGTGAGAACACATTTTTAAACGCGATTGGGGACCTCAACGCGCAACTAATTGGTATGATTGTCTAGAAAATGTCTTATAAAAAAAATACTAACTCTAGATATTTTGAGTCACAACAAAACATAGGTAGTGTGTATGAGAATATTATTGAAAAATTTCACAAAAATATTCTGCAACAGAATTAGTTCAATACGGTAGTAAAGCTGTTTTTAAGACTACTTAATTCATTAGTCTCTTAGCTTATTTAAATTCCCGGATCGGGTCTTCCTTTTAACCGAATTTCAATTCTTTTTTTCTTAACGGTTAAGCGCTTCATGGCATCCATTAAGGATGTCTCTTTAGTCTTCTTGTAAATCTCGTTGATTGCTAAAATAAGCCGTTTCGCCTCTCTTGAAGCTACCACTCTATCACTCGTAGACATATGACTCATTTTGGCATTTTCAAAGATTGTTGCTTCTTCTAAAATATCCATCATTATATTTTGTTTAAATATGCTCAAATGTAATTAAACATCAAATAATTAACAAATTTCAGGTATTGGTTATGAATACTTTAACAACTCTAAAAAAATTAACGTCCGTCAGCATCTCTTATAAAAGTTAAAAACGTATTGAGAAAGAGTGAATTCTGGAGTGCTAAATAGCAACGTAACTATTAGAATTATAAGACTTTTAAATAAATTAAAAGCCCACTAATTCGGCCTTAAAAAATAGGTTAAAATCTGATAATCAGAACACTATACTTATTTTAAATAGTCATTATATAGGTGTGTATTCATTAAAATATATAGAAAACCGGTATTAGATTAAGAAGTATCTTAATTATTCTTGAAGCTAACTGAACGCAACATCATTATAAAATTACTTAAATCTTAACTATTGATACCCTAACGCGCATTGCCCTTAAAATTTAAAACGGCCTACCAAATGCGCAATATAAAAATGAATAGCACATCTAATTCGCTTAAATGCTATAGATCGAAGATTTTAATGACTTATAATGTAACGCTATTTTTAATTTCGAATCAA
Source organism: Bizionia saleffrena (assembly GCF_008086175.1). Classification (GTDB taxonomy): domain Bacteria; phylum Bacteroidota; class Bacteroidia; order Flavobacteriales; family Flavobacteriaceae; genus Bizionia; species Bizionia saleffrena. Next base: position 124,322 of record NZ_VSKM01000006.1, on the reverse strand, counting down.
TGACAATATTCTATGATTCATTGTCATTTCACCATTATCAACTTTCCATCTTATTTCTATGGATTCTCCTGCGATTGCAGTCAGCATAACTTGGAGAGATACTATTGAACTATTGCTAGTAATTGCTCTACTAGAATTTGCTACTTCTATACCATTCTGATAAATACTATAAATAGCAGTAGCAGCATTTGATTCATTTGTTGTTGTTGTATTTTCAGTATAGACATGCCCGTTAATACCTGCAAAACCTGAGACATCACCGTCTGCAGCTCCTACATCTCCATTCACTACTGATATACCCGCATTAGAAACAGCGCCATTAGAACTAAATATCACAAATGTCGAAAGTTCTCGTAAATCTATAAAAGAAACACCTACTGGTGCGTTAAGTGTGGCAGAATCCATAACTATTGCTCCTGTGGTCGAGAACATCCTTCCTTCGAGCTCAGCATTAGACTCCATAGTAATCGCTCCAGGATGAGCTATCAAGTTTCCTTTCATTATAGAATTTTCACCAATGGTTATAGCTCCTTCAGCTACCCAAAATATATTATTGGAGTTTGCTCCATTAATTAAATTTACAGTTGCAGAATCTCCTATTGTAAGAGCTCCACTACCCCTAATAATAAATATGGCATTTGGATCACCACCTCCATCTAACGTTAGACTTCCTGAAATCGAATGTGCCCCTGCAACGTCATAAACACCAGGGTTCAAAGTCTCGTTTCCAAAAGTAACACCGTGATTATCTGCATTTGGGTATGCTAGTAGATCATCGTAGACAGTACTCAAATCATCAACACCTTGAGACAAACTAAATACCTTATGAGACATTTGGCCATTAAAGAAAACCATATAAGTACCAGAATTAGGAGATATCGTCATACCTGGTACTAAAAAATCTTCTGTGGACGTGGTGCTAATAACCCCAACTTCAGTAACTGATTCAATCATTGAGGCAGGGCTTACCTTATTTTTTATACCTACCCAATGTGGTGCTTCGGGTGTCCCTGTATTTAATTGACCATCATTCAACGTCGTATTATAAATCATTAAACCTGCGGCAGGTTGTTCAATTGAATTTCTTTGATTCGTGGTTAACCGCGGCATTAAAAAGCCTTTACTGTTTGAAGAAACATCTAAAATAGAAGAGGTATCTGGTGTTATCGTGTTGATACCAACTTGAGCGCTAAGACTACTTGAAACTAATAATAATAGAAGTATCAATAGGCTTTTAAAAATAATTTGCATGTATTTGTGTTTTTATTTAATTAAGGTCGTTCATCTCTATTCTTCACTAAAAAAAAGCATCTATATAAGATGCAGTATTCTTTACTAAATAGCCTATTAAGCCAATAAAAAATTGAGAGTCCTATTTTAATAGGTAATAAAGCTGTCGTTTAACAAGTACCAATCAGTTGGATGATATGTTTTAACAGTGTAGTTCAGAACTTCTAATAAAAACTAAAACCTTATATTCTGCATAAGTAGTCTATTTTTAGATAATGGCATCCATTGCACGCATTATTTGTGATAGACTTCTAACTGTATTCCGATAAAAGGCATAATAAATAAGACGTACGAAAACAGCACAGTAATCCGGAATGAGGTTTAGACCAAAAGATGGTCTCGTTTTCTATGAAGAACTAAAAAATTAAATAAATTATGCCGCCAAACTAACAAGAAAGAAGTTATGTTTTTAAGACTCTTTTATATTGAATACTTTTAAAATTTGGTATAATTAAAAATTAAATAAGTTACTGATTAGATCGCGGTAAAAAACCGACTTATTTACAGAGTTTGCACGTTTTAAGACCGCTTAAAGTCACTAATACTAATTCACCTTAGTGCAGACAGCTTATTGCACTGTATAAGGATTGTCACAATTATGATATAATTTTATCGGCTGAAATAATTCAGCCCTTAAATAATTAATTCTAGTAATACGACACGCGATTTAATTTTTTATTAAATTTTTTATGGAGTCTTTAGTTATAAAGCAATAAGCCTTTATAATCACGCCTTCCTAAGCTTTTAATATCTATTAATCTTAAAGCGGGCATAATATGTAGACACACTACTTTTAATTGGTATTATACCCGCTTCTCAAATGGCTCAAGTACTTCATAACACTTATCATCCTTCTTTTAAACCTCTTAAAGAAGCGATTAACTATAATGAGTAATGTTTATAAAAGCCTTTTATTTTCCACTGCTTAGTTTTTACATCCTTTTTTGTTACAAGTAACCGTGTTTTTAACAGTGCCCCAATGGTCTAACTGTTCTTTAGTATTTATACCACATGCTGTAGTTTCTCCTTTTCGTCCTTTATGGACTTCCCCTGATGGGATATGCATTAAAGCCATTATTTTTTTTTATAAAGTTGAATAGCCCAAAATTACGACTATATAAAAACAAAGCCTTACGGGAATCCGCAAGGCCTTGAATTGAATTTTAAAATTATTGATAATTGCGTGATTTTAATCCAAAAATTCAAAATTGTATTAAATATTAATTAGCAAACAGACTTTGGTTGTAAGTCTGTTTTGGGTAAACCACTAATCGATAAGGCAAATTTAAAACCATTTGCACTACCATCCTTACGGAAAACCGTAATCACAAAAAAAAGAGGCTCACATTTCTGCTTGCCTCTTAACATTTCCCTCAAAATGTATAAATTAATAACACACAATAGTAAGTAAACGTTTACTGTGTGTTTTACGGTATTCCGTAAAGCGGCTTTATATTAAGCCTAAATCTTTAACTATAGCTATTAAATGTATCGCATTATTAGCTTTAAACTGCACGCGAAGTTTATTCAATCGTTTTTCGATAGAGCTTAAACTACACGGCGAAAAATTTTCTTTTTTTAAAGCCGCACTTATATCGTCTTGAGACAATCCCTCAGATAATAACTGTATTAAATGAATATCGAAATCGTCTAGTTCTAAATTGGCCTTAGGGCTTAAAGCCTGTTCAATTTGTGGAGACAAATAACAGTCGCCATTAAATACAGTATGTATGGCGTTCTCAATTTCTATTAAACCGCGCCTGCCTTTACATACATAGGCGTTCGCCTTGTAGTCATTCATTAAAAGCCGTACGCGTTGTAAGCGGTCTTCTACCGAATACACAATAATTTTTAAATAAGGGTACTCCTTCCTTAAAGCCTGTATTAATTCCGATCCCGAATTAAATCTTTGCGACCTGTGGTCTACTATAAAAGATAAATCTGTTATTAATAAATCGAAAGGGGCATCGTCTAATACCGCTTTTTTTATTTTTAAAAAGGCATCGTCACAATACTGCACCTGATGCACGTTTTTTATACCTAAATTATCTAAGACACTTAAAACGCCTTGATTAATACTTCCTAAATCGTCCGAAATTAAAACTTTATTAAACATACTTTAAATTATAATCTTTGCTTTAAACCCATTATTCTCTTCAGATTCAAAAGTAATTGTTCCATTTATAGTTTGAATACGGTTTTCCGCATTTTGCAGTCCATTTTGCTTTTTTATTTTGCAACCCACTCCATTATCACTGTAATTTATTTCTATTTTCTTATCTTTTTGATTGAAAATAAGCAACACTAAAGAGGCTTGACTATGTTTTTTCATATTGGTCATTAACTCTTGGAGCACCCTATAGGCAGTCATCTTCTTTTCTTCTGAAACCGATTGCCAACGCACCGCTGAAACACCTCTAGTAATAACATTTACTGTAGCACTTTTATAGGTTAATAGCAAATCAGATAATAATTCGTCAAAATAGAGACCGAAGTCTATCGTGCTATTTTCTTTAGAAATATCTCTCGTTTTATTATAAATATGCTCCAAATCGTCTAAAACAGTTTCATTAATACGCGATTTATCTTGAAGTTTAGTCATAATTTGATACACATCGTTTGCCACTTCATCATGCACTTTTTTAGAAATACGCGTTTCGGTGATGTAAACTTGTTGCAACTTATCTTTGGTGTTTTTCGTTTTCATTATAAAAAATAAAGAAAGCCCTAACACAAAAACAAGAACGGCAATAAATTGGAACACTTGCTTCTCGTTTTTCTCTTTTTCCGATTGCAATTCACTTTTGCTGACATTGTATTTTAATAAGGCAAATTTATTCTGACTGGATCGTTTTATATCTTCTAAGCTGTCGTTTAAGTGCATATACTCATTAGCAATGCCGTAATCTCCAACGCGCAACCTCAATTTTGTGGCGTCTAATTTATAGGTTAAACTATTAGTTAATGCCGCCACATTATAGGCTTTTAAAGCTAATTTTGTAGCTTGTGCCGAATCGTTTATACTAAGATAGTAGGTGGCTAAGCTTTTATAACTAGGGTATAAACTAAAGACGTTTTCACTGCGCTTCCTTATGTCTAAAGCTTTCTTAAAATAAGTAAAAGATTCCGTTTTTTTGAGTTGGTGTTTTATAACTCCTAAATTATCTAACACGCGCGCTATTTCTAAGGAATCGTCTACACGCACAAACAAACCAACCGCTTTTTCTAGAGTATTCTCGGCTTCCTTAAATTGATTTTGGTGTTTTAAAACAATAGCAATATTATTGTAAGCCACTAAACTATCTAAAGAACTATTAGCCAAAGCCAATGCTTTATAATATTTTTTAAAAGCTTGATTGTAAAGCTGTTTTTCTTTATAGACCTGTCCTAACTGATTATAAAAAAATTTTCTAAACCAGCTATTATACGCGCTTATTTCTTGCGTATCCAATAAAGCTAAGCCTTTAACACAGGTGGCTTCACTAGCATCATAAAAACCTATTTTAAAATCCAGTTCTGCAAGAATACACAAATCGTAAACCATAGCACGTACATCATCATTTGCTTTAGCAATCGCAAAATGTTTACTAAAGAACCGGTACGCTTTAGGCAAACTCTGTTCCGATTGTCCAACCTCTATACTTTTAGTGTAATACGTTAAACTGTCTACCGACTGTTGCCCAAATCCCGATTTAAAAACTAGTAGAACACTAATAAATAAAAAAAAGAGGAATGATTTTTTAAATGATTTCATTCCTCAAAAATAACAACTATTTTTAGTTTAATGCCTTTATAATGCTTTTCCTTCAATTGGTGGTGGCGGTGGCGGAAGATCTAAACCGCCATCCTCTCCACAACAGCCATCCGTTTGCTGAATAGTAGTGCCGTCGTCCTTTAAATGTTGCGGTGTACACGAAAATAATGAGCCCGTAAGTAGAACTGTCAATAAGATACTATATCTTTTTTTCATCTTTTATAAAATTTAAATTTGAACAATAATGTGGCTGTCCGAGGTTTGAAATCGGATACAGAGCTGCTTAGCAACTCGCAATAATTGTGTAGAGACGTCTCTCGTTTTTGGGAAGAATGAAGCGCAGAAATAAAACCGTATTATTACTTCCCAAATCGTAATACCATTTTATTGTGCCACTTCATTTTAGAATTGATATATTTCGCAAATCATTATACAATAGCGCTAAGAATCAACCCTGTGGCAAATAAATGTAGATTTTAAAAAGTGATGTGGAAACCCTATGGAAAAGCCTCGGAAAAGACAAGGAAAAAAATTTCTGTAAAAATTTAAATAAGGAAAACAGATAAAAATTAAGTATAAAAGATGCACAAAAAGTTACTAAAAGAGGCGTTCGAAAAAGCAAAAAAAGAAGAAGGTTTAATCAAGAAAACTCATATTGCAGAATTCTTATCAGATTATATTACTGAAAATTCTGGAGAGCCGTATGGTGAGAAAATAATACGCATTCACTACAACAATGCCATTGCGATTACTAACGAAAAGGTAGTATTAAAGCAGTTTGCTGTTATTTGTTTATGTACCTATTTAGGGCACGATGATTTTAATGGTTACAAGAAAAAAAGTGAGGTAAAAACGCGTGTACCAAATCGTAGCTTTTTGGCTAAGCATAAAATAAAAGCACTTTCAATTGCCATTCTAGCTTTACTTCTAATTGTATTCAGCGCGCTAACTATTAACACTCAAAAATGGATGGTCTGGGAAAACGACCGGTTTACCGAAGTTGAATTTAACACAGAAAAATACCGTTTAAACCAACTTAAATTATATAAAGAGGATAGAATACTTTCTTTTAGAAAAGTAACATTGCATTGCGATTCAATTTTCTTTAATGCGAATAAGAGTGTAAGATTCTGGTATGGAAAGAATACCAATAAAGAGATAGACTTTTTTACGGCCTTAGGCTTACACCCTAAAACAGGCAAAACACTAAAACCCATTACACCATATATGATTAAAAAATATATTTGTAATTAACAAAGCAAGACTAAAAAGGCCCCTCGTAAAACAACAGTAAAAAAGTACTATACCTTAGTTTTAATCACCTCCGGGTTTAATTTTAGACTGATTTGACCCTGATAACTTCATTTGAAAAACCGACGCGTTTACACCATGCTCCCATTAACATAAACTGCGGTACAACAATAAATAGCGCCCCACACAGCATACCGATCCTCCTCTCAATTCATACGTAATATTAATAATTATAACACTAAAGCACATTTACGATTTTTTACAATAAATTACATTTAAGTTATCTTATATTGCGCGCCGAATTGAGATTTTATAGAGACGAAGTTATGCACGGTTTAAAAGCATTTATTAAAGCGAACCAAATAAAGGCTCCGTTTTTAGTAGCTAAAATTAAAACAGTTAAACCTTACAACTGGTCATACTGAAGTATTATAGGGGTAAGAATAAGTTCTAGCGCTTTTAAACACAAGACCTTATGCCAAAAACTTTTTAGAATGAGGAAAACCGTAAGTTATTATGCGTGATATTAATTTTATTTGTGTTATTGTAACTAATCCAAAAATAATGAAACCTGAAATGAGAGGTATTAAAACACACGTAATATGCGGCCAACTATCATTCCACCAAGTTTAGCAAATTGCTAATAACAATTAAAATTACTAACTGTAAACCCTCAATGTTTTAAACATAAACACAGAATATTATGGAAGAAAAAGAAATTTGGAAAGGCAGCCCGTCACAATGGACTAACTTTGGGACCTATGTAATATGTCTTCTATTCAGTTGGTTAATTATTCCTATTTTTATAGCAATATGGAGATTTCTTGTCGTTAAAACTTGGGAAATTGAAATTACAGAGCAAAGATTAATAGTAGAAAAAGGAGTATTATCTAAGTCTACTGAAGAACTAGAACTCTATCGTGTAAAGGATATTCGTCTCGATCAACCTTTCTTTTTGCGACTTGTCGGTCTCTCTAACATAACGCTTGTAACATCAGACCGAAGCCATTCAGTTGTGAGAATTCCTGCTATTTCCGAAGGGAAAAACCTGAGAGAAAAACTTAGAATTGCAGTGGAGGAAAGAAGAGATAAAAAACGCGTTCGAGAAACGGACTTCGAATAAAGCACTTTATAAAGTAGCTGAGTAATGAAGTAGATCGCTCCGTTAGTGATTAGCCAAAGGTTACCGAGCCCTACCGTAACAATAAAGTGTCGTGTTTAGCTAAATAGAAACTATTTACTTCTCACAATTAAAATTGCATTAACAAAAAAAACACCTCCTTAATCTTATCCGTTTCACTTACCGTCGTTATAACATTTTATGGTAATTCAACTAAAAACAAAAAATCATTTCGGCTAACTTATAAACCCTACAAAAAGCCTATTTAAAACCCTTTACTAATCTTTTGTTAAAGCTTGTGCACACGGCAACAAAACGTCTTGTAACACTTTTAAAACAAATGTAATTACTGTATATTGTCGCACTACGTAAAGTTGAAAATTATGGAAGACAATAAAATGCTAAATTATATTAAAGAAGTAGTAATAAACAGACCAACGGGCTGGTTGAGTACAACAACCCATCGACTAGATATTTTTGATGAAAAACGGGCTAAAACGGAATTCTTAGAGCAGTTTGAAACCTTGTATAACGACAATAATTTTGAAGCATCGGCACTCAATGAATTACCTACTGCTTACGATTATATTCGATTAGGTCATCCGCTATCCTGTGTATTAGAATGGGGAATTGCTAAACTGCACCGTTTAGACCCAAATAATGTTATCAGTTTTTCGTCAAAGACGATACCTGTTTTGGCTATTCTAAGAAAAAATTTACTAGAAAATAAAAACACCCAAATCGTTTATACTGGTGAATTACCCACTTTTTTTGATGCCGAAATAATAAAGACTATTTATGGTTATAATTTTGAGTTGAAGAATGTAGAAAATCCAGAAGCCATCTCTGCCTTTAACGGTAGCACTATCTTTATTTCACAACAAGATAAAATAGGCACTATTGCTCTAAACCCTATGATTGACTTTATAATCAATCTTCATGATCACCTTGGAAGTGTTTTAGTCGTTAATGGTGAACAGAACGAAAGTTATGTGGCAGATATTCAGCACGTGCGACGAAGAGAAACCATTGCAATGACGCCAGCAAATGCCCTTTCTGCCTTACAGTTGCTAATAGAACAATCTTCTTTTAAACCTGAAATAAGTAATATCGTGGCCAATAAAGCGGCTGTCTTAAATGCAATTGCAACCATTACTGGCACACCTTTAAAACCCTTAGTTGCTTCTTGTGGTCTATCTATTCAATATGCAATTATGATGGGACTAGTGCATGATGCACTAGAAAACCACAAAGGAAAAGAGATTAAATTTATTGTACCTCCTAATTGTTATGGCGGAACAAATGACCAAGCAAGACGCGTTGCAGCGTGCCTCGATAATGTTGAGGTAGTAGATTTACCAGTGGATGGTGATAACGAAATGGTTAAAAGTATTGATACCATTTTAGCTAAAATAGCCAACGACGATGCGGTCCCTTATATTATCGCTGAAATTCCAACAAACCCTAGAGTTGAAGTTCCAGATCTTATAAATTTAAAAGCCGTTTTAAGTAAAGAGCGTAAAACAGCATCTGGTGAAACAGCTATCGATCCCGTATTTATATTAGACCAAACATTTTGTCCTAACGTGCACTTTTTAGGTGAAGGTGAAATACTCTCAACAATGAGAACCCTTTCTTATGCTAGTGGATCGAAATTTCCAAGTGGTGGAAAATGTACTGCGGGTTACGTTGTAGGTAATATGAAAACGGAAGCATTAATGGATAAAATTGAAACACATCTATTGCTTTGCGATAACGAAGCGACAGCGCTTCAATATGAAATATTAGCACAACAGTTACCATCAATGAATCAAAGAATTGTTGAGGCACATAAAAACACACGCGAATTTGTAAACTTTATTCACGAGTCTTTACCAGCAGCGAAAATCAATTTTGTTTCAGAAGATTTAGCAAATGAAGGGTTTACACCCTCTGTTTTTTCTTTAGACCTTCCTACTAAAGGGAATACCGAGGCGGAAAGAGAGACTTATAAAAGAGCTTTAAATTTGAAGTTAATCAATTTAATGATTACAGAAATCCCAAATGAAAGCAAGTTCTGTGTAAGCTACGGGCAGTTAAAGGGCTCTTATTGGACCATACCTGCAACATCGACTCAAGGAACGACTAAAGAAGGTGATAAAGACTATATTGTACGTGTATCACTATCTCCAAATATGGATCTTGAGCGTCATAAAAAAGTCTTTTTAGATTTTGTAAAGAATAGTTAAGAATTGGGAGGTGGCACGCCTCCCAACTTAGTTGTATTTGTGCGCGATTTCTTAGTAAACCTAAAGCTAAAACCTATATAATAATGCATTTAGCTAACCGTTGTAGGCTATAAATAAAACGCTTTCATAAAGTCTAATAACAACTATTTTTGTTCTATGAAAAAACAAATTGCAATTATAGGCGGCGGGCCATCAGCTTATTTATTGGCTGCTTTTTTAGATACTGAAAAGTTTACTATCAGCCTCTATGAAAAAAACAAAACCTCTGGACGCAAATTTTTAGTTGCCGGTAAAGGGGGATTTAATTTAACGCATTCAGAACCGATTAATCAGCTTATTAAACGGTACACACCAGATCATTTTCTAGACGCAGCCTTACGCAATTTTACCAATACCGATTTCAGAAATTGGCTTAATCATATAGGGATTTCAACTTACATAGGAAGCAGTAAAAGAGTCTATCCGAAAGAGGGAATTAAACCTATTGCTGTACAGAAGGCAATCCTAAACCATCTCGAAGAAAAAGGAATTATTATAAAGTATGATCATACTTTTTCTGATTGGGACGGTGCTAATAACCCTATTATTAATAACAAAACAATACCAACAGATTATACCGTTTTTTGTTTAGGCGGAGGTAGCTGGAAAGTTACGGGATCGGACGGAAACTGGCGTGATACTTTTTCTAAAAAAGGAGTTCAAACAAAACCATTTCAACCCTCAAACTGCGCATATCAGATTGATTGGAAACCTGATTTTATTAAAAAGCACGAAGGAACACCTTTAAAAAACATTGCGGTGTCTTGTAATAATGGTATGCAGAAAGGGGAAGCCGTTATTACTACATTTGGATTAGAAGGAAATGCCATTTACGGACTGAGTCCACAAATTAGAGAACAGTTGCAGAAAGACTCCAAAGCACACCTTTTAATCGATTTTAAACCGTCGCTAACGTTAGAAAATATCCATTCTAAAATAAAACTATCTACCTATAGAAATACGACGGAGACCTTAAAAAAGGAACTCAAATTAAGTGCCGCTCAAATCGATTTATTAAAAACACACCTCACTAAAGCGTCTTATTTAAATACAGAATCATTAACAAAAAACATTAAACAATTTCCGTTAGAAATAATAAACACGGCCGCACTTGATGAAGCCATTTCCACCGTTGGAGGCATTGATTTAAAAGCCATTTCTAACCATTTTGAACTGGCCGCTCTACCTCATCAATATTGTATTGGAGAAATGTTAGATTGGGACGCGCCAACAGGCGGATATCTTTTGCAGGCTTGTGCAAGTACCGGAGTCTATTTAGCGAAACACTTAAATAACACGGATTAAAAACGCGTTTATCGCCGTTTAATTTGGTTTCTAGTTGAAGGTATTGCTGTTTCTATAGTTTTTAACCAAACGCGCACCTACAAAAGTTATCGTTTACCAAAATAAAAACCCTTAAACACTACTTCCGTAGCTGGCAATAGAAAAAAAGACGAACAGAAATTAAAATACGAGTGTAACAACGTATCTCATTTATTGCTAGAGCTTGCTTGCTTTCGCAAAACCATTCCAAATACCTTCTACTACAAAGTCTTTATTTAAAAAGATCTGAAGACAAGTAGCGATCTCCACGGTCGCAAATGATACTTACAATAATTCCACTATCCAATTCATTCGCCAATTTTAGAGCTGCTGCCGTAGCACCTCCACTACTCATCCCTCCAAATATCCCCTCTTCTTTTGCCAATCTTCTGGTCATAGCCATAGCTTCGTCGCGGCTAACCTCCAAGATCCTATCTACTTTTTTCGGGTTATATATTTTAGGTAAATACGCTTCTGGCCATTTACGTATTCCAGGTATTTTAGAACCATCAGTGGGTTGCACACCAACTATTTGCACCTCTGTATTCTGTTCCTTTAAAAAGGTAGAAGTGCCCATAATGGTTCCCGTCGTACCCATAGACGACACAAAATGAGTAATCGATCCCTTGGTATCCCTCCATATTTCTGGCCCAGTAGTATTATAATGCGCTTTCCAGTTGTTATCATTTGCAAATTGGTTAAACGAGTAATAGTTCTCGTGGTCTACTTTAGCCATAGCATAATCTCGCGCACCTTCTATCCCGTCTGGGTGTAGCGTAACCTTCGCGCCATAAGCTTCCATAGTCTGAACGCGCTCTTTAGTCGCCGTTTCTGGCATAACGAGTTCTATATCTAATTTAAATAATCCCGCAATCATTGCTAGTGCAATACCAGTATTACCACTAGTGGCTTCAATAAGTTTTGAAGATTCGTCGATTTCTCCAGCATCCAGCGCATTTTTAATCATATAGTAAGCCGCCCTATCTTTTACGCTACCACCCGGATTATCTCCTTCAAGTTTAAAATACAGACTTACATTGGGGTTGGTGTTTAACACCATTGATTTTACAAGTGGTGTATTTCCTATTTGATCTAATATCGTTTTATTCATCTTATTTTTCTGGTTTAGTGATGACTTGTACCGTTGGTGTGTGCAGAACTATTGAGTTTTTTAAGACCGAGGTCGTTAACCATGTATTACCACCTATAACACTATTTTCACCCACAACCGTATCTCCACCTAAAATGGAGGCGTTGGCATAAATAACAACATTTCTCTCTATTGTAGGATGCCTTTTTACATTCTTTAGCTGCTTTTTAACTTTAAGCGCCCCTAAGGTTACCCCTTGATATACTTTAACATTATCGTGGATTTCCGCGGTTTCTCCAATCACAATTCCCGTGCCGTGATCAATAAAAAAAGACGCTCCTATTTGTGCTCCAGGATGAATATCAATTCCGGTGAGCTGGTGGGCGTACTCCGTCATAAGTCGCGGTATTAGAGGTAGTTTTAAAGCATAAAACTCTCTTGCCATTCTATATATTGCAATGGCAAAAAACCCGGGGTAAGCCAAATAAATCTCTTCCATTGAGACGGCTGCAGGATCATTTTTATAAATAGTGATGGCGTCTTTTTTTAGACTAGAGAATAAAGAGGGGATAATTAAACAAAAGTCTTCCCATGTTTTACAGGGCTGACCTGCAATTTGCGGACATGCTAAATCTCTAATCACGCGAAATAAATCTTCCAATTCTACCAGTGCTTTTTCTGCATCTGTAGACCGGTCGAATAACGCCTTAAAAAGCAATTGTGTAAACCGTTGAGATTCCTCCTTTAGTATACTGGAAAAATGAATTTCCTCTTTTTGTTGATGTATAGCCTGTAGCAATACGGATTGATTCATTAGTTTAATTTTAGAAGAGAAGCAGTATAGCAGCTAAGGCTGAATAATAAAAGCAAGTAAAAGTACTTTCAATTCAACGTTTAGCGTTTGAAATAATGCTTAGCATCGTTAATAGTTTCAAAGATAAAGCTTCAACCCTTTAAAATAAGTTAAGAATTTTATAATCTATTCGTTAAAGGGCTTCACACTTCACCACTACTTCTGACACCGTAAGTAGAAAAAAGAACAACAGACAGTAAAAAAAGGTGTAATAAAGTATCTCATTTATTGCTAGTGCTCGCCTACTTTCGCTAAATCCGGTATACCAACAGGTATAAAAAGGGGCAACTATTGCTTTTACCCGCTAAATGAGTCGCTTTAACAAAGCAACAAACCCTATAGAATAACGGAGAATACCATTACAAAATAGTTTTAAATGGCATTTCATCTAACAAACAAACACTCAAAGCAGGAAAATTAATCGATCTAATTCCCTTTTTGTATGTCATGAATTTTTTGAATGGAAATAGACTATACAAATCATTAATAGCCATAAAAAAATGGCCCGTATTTTAATTTAGTTACAAAAAACGAATATCAAAAGAGACCAACACATTGGCAATGAAGAAATAGCGTTATAATTAATAATGAATAGAAGCAGCAAAATGGCCAGAAATAGTTGACAGATTTATGCCTACAATAATTGAAAGAATAAAAAAAACCACCCTATTGGAATACATTTTTGTTGACTCAGAAAACGTTCGGTTTTTGGAAATGCTCAAGCATACTTAATAAACAAATGTATTTAAAGCTTGATTTTGAGTTTTCCTATTTAATAACAACGCAATGGTTTGAAATAGAATAAAGAGCTCCAATTTTTCAGAAAACGGGAGTTAAAAACCACATTAATGGAATATTAACTCACGTTTAACAAAAAAATAGAAAAATTTTAAAGACAAAACAAAGTCTATTTTGAGATATAATAAATAATAAAACCCGTTTATTCCCTTTTAAGGTACATATATTCCTTTTTAAATACACTTACAACAAAACACCCCGAGCCATTACTATTAGTTACTTTAATCAATAGTAATAGTGTAATTTAGCACAGCCCAGAAGTTTAACCGACATGACAACATCCCATTTTTTATTTCAACCAAATTTATTATCTCGACAGACCTAAAAAAACTTCGCATAACCTAAATATTTATAAACAACGCAATAGTTGTTTTGTATAAATAAAATTCTCTTTTTAAATTTATCACAGAAATAAAAGACCCCTACAAATGACAATTAAAATAATGATAATCTCTTATTTTATAATGTTTCGATTGGTATAGCATTAAATAATGATAGTATCAATGATATAATTAAACCTTTAAAATTGTATCTATGAGTTAATGTATAAGCTACTCCATTCACAACCTTACATTTTACACGCTCAACAGTCTTACTTAGGTCGTACTGAAGGAGAAGCCTTAACAAACAGAAATAACATGCAGCAAACAATCCCATATATATTTATTGCAAATCACATAGAAATAGAAAATTGTATTACACAACTCAAGCAAGGCCTGACAAATATTGTCCTAAAAAATAACCTCTCGTCTTTAAATTATGAAATGGAAAAAAACCTAAAAGAAAGTTATGGTTTTAATAATAATAATAATGTACTAGTCAAACAAAGGACAGACAAGAACTCCTGTGAAATTAAATCTTCCAAAGATGAAGCCACATTACAGGCTATATTTGATAATTCTATGGAAGTCATTCTCCTCGCCAATAAAGAAGGGTTTGTTATTTCTGCGAATCCTGCTGCTAGTAATATGTTCCAAATGACACTTCTAGAGCTCTGCAAAAAACACTGGTCTGACCTTATTGATTTAACGGATCCCAAATTAAAAGGCTTTATAAAAGAACAACAGGAAAAAGGAAGATGTAAAGAAGAGTTAAGATTAGTACAGAAAGATGGCACTAAACTACCTGCTATAGTAAGCTCCGTAAACTATACGGATGTTTATGAACAACAAAGAATTTTAGTGACTATTAATGATTTATCAACATGTAAAGAAGGTGAAAAAAAACTTCCCAAAACAACCATAAAACTGCAGGAAGCCTTAGATGAACTCAAGAAATTAATGGACTCTTCTTTAGATATACTATGTACTATTGATGAAGAAAGCAGGTTTGTTCAAGTAAGCGCTGCTTGCAAAAGCACTTGGGGATACTCCCCCCATGAATTAATTGGCAAAAATTACCTCAGCCTCATAGCTAGTGAAAATCAAGACGCTACCATAAATATTGATAATGAAATCAAAAAGAGCCAGCCGGAGAGGACATTCGAAAAAAGAATGACCCATAAAAATGGAACCACGGTGTACGTGGTATGGACTACCAAATGGGATAAGGATGAAAAGTTATTTTATTGTACAGCCAAGGATATTACAGGTGAAAAAAAATTAGAAAAAGCCTACGAAATAGGAAGACAACGGTTTTTGGACTTTTACAACCACTCCCCATCGTGTATGGGAATTTTAAAAGGGCCTACTCATATCTATGAAATGGCAAATCCACTGTGTTTAAAATTAATTGGCAAAACCAATATCATTGGTAAAACGGTAATGGAAGTATTACCCGAACTAAAAGACCAGGGCATTATAGAATTATTAGACGGCGTGTATAATACAGGGGTACCATTCATCGCTAACGAAAGGCGTTTTAATTTTGATTTACAAGGCAATGGAAACCTTGAAGATAAGTACTTGAATATTTTATATCAAGCGCATAGAAACCTTGACGGTATTATTGACGGAATTTTGTTTTTTGCAATTGATGCCACTGAACAAGTAAAGTCAAGAATAAAAATAGAAGAAAGCGAAAAAATGTATCGTCAACTAATAAGAGAATTGCCTGTGGCGGCATACTCTTGCGATGCGGCCGGAAAAATAAAAATTTTTAATAAGGCAGCGGCTACGTTGTGGGGCGTAAAACCAAAAATAGGAAAGGATTTATTTTGCGGCTTCTCGAAACTTATAGACAATGCTGGACACTTGATACCAGCGCACTTGTCTCCTATGGCTGTGGCCTTGAAAGAAGGCAGAACGGTATCTGGTTGGGAAGGTACTGTCGAACGGCCAAATGGGGAGAGGCGCAATGTAATTCCTCATGTCGTTCCCTATATTGACTCATCAGGAAAAGTTACAGGCGCTGTTAATGTGGTAACGGATATCACGGAAAGCAAAGCGGCTCAAAAAGTATTGGAGCTACGTAACAAAGAACTGGCCGATTATAAATATGCTTTAGATGAATCAAATATTGTAGGAATTACTGATGCAAATGGAATAATAATATACGCAAATACTAACTTCTGTAAAATTTCCAAATACAGTTTCGAAGAATTAATAGGACAAGATTTCAAAATTATTAACTCAGGCTATCATTCTAAAGAATACATAAGTAATCTATGGCAAACGATAACTCAAGGTAAGATATGGAAAGGCGAGTTGAGAAACAAAGCAAAGGATGGAAGTTACTACTGGGTAGACACTACCATAATCCCCTTTCTTAATGAGCAAGGAAAGCCGTATCAGTTTGTTACCACGAAATTCGATATCACAGAACGTAAAAATGCAGAACTAAACCTTGAAAGACAAAATATAAAACTTGTCAAAACAAACAAAGAATTAGACCGTTTTGTGTATAGCGTTTCTCACGATTTACGTAGCCCATTAACCTCAATTCAAGGACTTGCTTCAATTATTGAGGACGAAACCAAAGAGCCTGAAACTATGGAACATGTTCAGATGATTAAGAATAACATAAATCGTCTCGATGACTTTATAAGAAACATTTTAAGTTATTCACAAAACAACCGGACAGGTTTGGAAGTAGAAACAATCCCTGTAAAAGAAACAATTACAGATATTACTCTGGCCCTGAAAAACATAACCAACGCACAAGGAATTCACTTTGACATTGATGTAGAAGAGCACTCAACGTTTTATTCAGATAGGTTGCGTTTTAAAACCATTATAGAAAATCTTATTTCTAATGCCATTAAATATCATAAATCTAGCAGTACCGAAAGATTTATTAAAGTGAAAGCAATTGCCAATGACAAAATGCTACAACTTAAAGTGTCGGATAATGGAATAGGTATTCCTTTAGAGTATCAAGAAAAAATATTTGATATGTTTTTTAGAATATCAAGTAAATCACAAGGTTCCGGAATTGGTTTATACATTGTAAAAGATACAATCGAAAAATTAGAAGGCTCTATTAACGTCTCTTCACAGATAAAGAGTGGTACTACTTTTGAAATAAAGCTAAAAAATTTTAAAATATGTTAGAACTAAAATCAAAGTTCAAAAGAGTCATGATAATTGATGACAATACTATTGACCTCTATATAACTGCTCGACTAATAACAAAATATAATTTTGCACAAGAAAATAACCAGTACAAATCTGCTTTAAAAGCTTTGGATTTTTTAAAGGAAAACCAGAACAACTTTTCAGAATTGCCAGAAATAATTTTCGTGGATATCTATATGCCCATAATGTCAGGATTCGAATTTATGGAAGAATATGATAAATTATCGTTAGAATTAAGAAACCATTGTAAAGTATATATTATATCGTCCTCCATTGATGGAAATGACATTAAACGAGCAAACGACAACGTCAATGTGGTGGCTTTCCAAGTTAAAACTATTACCAAAGAATTCCTCGATAGTATTTAATTAATATTTAACAAATTGAATGTCTTTCTTTAGCCATAAAATATCGATATCCTTTTTGTTGTAATCCGCTTTAGTCTATTCAGTATAGCTAAAAGCCATAGCATTATTTTAAAAACAAAACATCAAAATATGATCAAACTAAATTCCATAATTATTAATGATAATAAAGAGACGCTAACACTTTTAGAAAAATTTGTTGAGGAAAACTCTATGATCATGAATATCGTTGGAAGTACAGCTTCTATAAAGGAAGCCATAACTTTGATAAAAAAAAACAGACCAGAAGTCGTGTTTATAGACATTACTTTTAAAGATGATGCTTTTTTTGATATGCTGGCTCAAATAGAATTCAACACCCCAAAACTGGTGTTCATATCTGAGCATCATAACATTGCCGTAAAGGCTTTTAAAAATAACGCTATTGATTTTATATTAAAACCGATAGAGTTTAACAACGTTATTTTAGCCCTCTACAAAGTAATTGAAGCAATTAAAATGGAACGCATTTATCAGGATAATAAAATAAGCAATATCAATATTTTGAATGCTCAAAATCAAGGTGGTAAATATGTTGCTGTTGCTTCGATAGACAAAGTTGAAATCATTCATATGACAAATATTATGTATTGCGCAGCAGAGGGGAAATACACCTATTTTCACCTATTGAATGGAAAAAAAATAATGTCGAGCAAAAACTTAGGAGAGTATAGCACCATTTTGAGTAACAGTTGTTTTTTCAGAATACATCATTCGTATATTATTAATGTTCATCATATTTCCATAATTTCTAAAAAAAACGGATATTATTGCGAATTCCCTAATGGAATCGCACTGCCAATTGCAAAAAGGCGCCAAGAAGATTTTAATAAATTTATAAAGCTACGCGATTAAAAAAATTAACACAAATTAGCGGTGTAACAATACCGTTACAACCGATTTAATTAACACTAATAATTTAAAAAATATGATGGCCCAATTACAACCCAAGTTTGAAAGAGTTATGTTAATTGATGACAACCCAACAGATCTCTATATTTCATCACGTATAATTTCAAAAAATAACTTCGGAAAAGAAGTCTTAGAATATTCTTCTGGACAAGCAGCGTTAATATATCTCCAGCACAACCAGAAAAACGCTGCTTTACTGCCAGAAGTGATTTTTATAGATATATATATGCCGTTAATGTCAGGATTTCAGTTTTTGGAAGAATTCAACAAACTTTCCTCCGCTTTAAAAAAACAATGCCAGGTGTTCATAATTTCATCAACTATCGATGATTTAGACATCGTACGTGCACGAACAGATCAAAATGTCGCTTTCTTTCAAGTAAAGCCTATTACTAAAGAATTCCTTAACCGCATTGGCACCCATTAATAAGCAATATAATTAATAAAACTGTACGTATCTCAACGTAACGCTATATCTAACTAAAAACCAGACTTTCTATTACAAAATAGTAATGATTTGCTATTTGCATTAGGTGACCTGTTTGAAAAGAATTTAAGAAGTATTCCGCTTTTCTTAAACCAGATATTAAGAATCACTTATTTCCTGTATAATGCAGTTGTTACTTTTCGTTTTACATTTAGACAATAATCTTCTTCCTTTGTTCTTTAACGACCTATGGCTAATCAATCTAAACTCAAATCTTTAGATTCTATATAGATGTTTTTTTAAAAATTAATTCTAAAAATTATCGAATTTAATTTAAAGTATGAAAAAATCAAATAGACTAAGAATTCAAAAAATACTTCTATTTCTCATTACATACCTCTTGAGTTTTTCTAAAGTTATTTCTAACACCTTGCCTGCTCTTCCCTCGCGCAGTAAAAGTTTAGTTGAACCTCCTTCCTTAAATATTGACACCTATCTAATCCCGATGTTGTTATTAGGCATTTTATATGGTTGTTATTTTATTAAAAAAAAATTAAATAATTAGAAATTACAAAACAAAAACACGGGATTTTAGGTTTTCAGAGTTATAGCCGCGTTATGCCATAAATTAGATACTCTATGGATAGTGTATGGATAGTGTATGGATAGTGTATGGATAGTGTATGGATAGTGTATGGATAGTGTATGGATAGTGTATGGATAGTGTATGGATAGTGTATGGATAGTGTATGGATAAAAAAAACCTTCTCAATGTAAAAAACAACTAAAAAGCAGACTTTAACTATCATAAATTAGCAGTATTTTTAGAACTCTTAATAGATTTACTAACCAACAGCTATTTTACTTTTTTACGTATGACCATTAAAGACTTAGAAGGCACTTACACTATTATCGGCAAAAACCAGGATACCGAAGGGCAATCGTATAAAGGCGTCTTGCACTTAATCTGTAAAGAAAACAACCGTTTAGATGCCCAATGGCTTATAAACAAAACCCAAGAGCAATCAGGAACAGCCTTTTTTAAAAATGACATTCTAGTCATTAATTTTAAATATACCGGAGATGATGACACTATTTATAAAGGCGTAGCGGTGTATACTTGTATTTCTAAAGATTTATTAGACGGTTTTTGGTCTGAAAAGTACGGCGACCAAAACTGTTTAGGCTCAGAACGTGCTTTTAGAATTTTAAATTAAGTACAGATTGTAAAGGCGATATGCAGACTCTTATCCCTCTTATTCAGAGAAAAAACAACCAAAGCTAACAAAAGTCATCTTTTAGGGCACTCATATGTTATAATTTTGAGTAAAATACATAAGCTATGAGTGTACTAATTTCAAAATACAATATTCCAGGACCACGATACACTAGTTATCCAACGGTTCCGTATTGGGATAACGATAGTTTTTCATTAAAGCAATACAAAGAAACTTTAATAAGAAGCTTCAAAGAAAGTAATACTGTAGAAGGGATTAGCCTTTACATTCATCTGCCATTTTGCGAGAGTTTATGCACGTTTTGTGGCTGTAATAAGCGAATTACAAAAAATCACTTGGTGGAAGTGCCCTATCTTAAAGCGGTTTTAAAAGAATTGTCTTTATATAAAGCACTTTTAGGTGAAAAACCAATTATAAAACAAATTCATTTAGGCGGCGGAACACCAACATTTTTTACCCCTGAGAATTTAAACTTTTTAATTACTGGTATTTTCAAAATTGCTAAAAAAGCAGAACATTGCGATTTTAGTTTTGAAGGACACCCCAACAATACCACAAAAATTCATTTAGACACCTTGGCGAAAAATGGTTTTACACGTGTCTGTTATGGTGTTCAGGATTATAACGAAACCGTGCAAAAAGCCATAAACCGTATTCAACCTTTCGAAAATGTGCAAAAAGCCACCCAGAATGCGCGCGATGCCGGTTATACGTCTGTGGGGCACGATATTATTTACGGATTACCGTTTCAAACCGAAGCCCACATTATTAATACCATAGAAAAAACAATCGCACTCAACCCCGACCGTATCGCCTTTTACAGCTACGCACACGTGCCGTGGATAAAAGGTAATGGCCAACGTGGTTACAAAGAAGAACACTTACCTAATGCAGAGTTAAAACGTCTGCAATACGAAACAGGAAAGCAACTATTGCTAGATGCTGGTTATGTAGAAATTGGTATGGATCATTTTGCATTGAAAAGCGATAGTTTATACACAGCAGTAAAGGAGCACACTATCCACCGTAATTTTATGGGCTATAGCGACAGCAAAACGCAGGTTATGATTGGTCTAGGAGTATCGGCCATTAGTGACAGCTGGTACGGTTTTGCACAAAATGTAAAAAGCATTGAGGATTATAAAAATATGATTAATGATGACATACTTCCTATATTTAAAGGTCATATTTTAAGTGCTGAAGATTTAATTATACGCAAACATATTCTTAATTTGATGTGTACGTTTGAAACCTCTTGGGAAGACGCCTCTTTGTATTTTAATGAAATACCTGAAGTATTGTCTAAACTAGAAGAACTTGAAAAAGATGGTTTAGTAACTATTTTAGAAAACAAGCTTTTAGTTACCGAAAAAGGCCGTGCCTTTGTGAGAAACATTTGCCTGCCTTTCGATTTACGCTTACAACGAAACAAACCAAAAACACAATTATTCTCTATGACAGTATAGAGTACCCATAAACGTCTTAATTTTGTAGTTAGAGTTTAAAGGAGAAAAGGAAAGCCGTAAAATAGCTTTCCTTTTTTTATTGTTTAAAATAGTGCGTTTTATAGTCCTTAAAAATGATGGGTAGTCGGTCTTCTCTTTCAATCATTTCACGTCTTATACCAACTAATTACAGTACCGGTTCGTCTTTATCAGAATCCGTTTTGGTTTTAGCTTTTTTATCAGATTTCACCATATTGATAACTACCGCTGTTAAAACGATACAAACTAATGCAAAAACACCTATTATGGCTACGCCCATTCCCCAATTTACTAAAGGTAACATTAAACTTTTCATACTTCTTATTTTTAAAAATTAAACTAATGGCAACTATTGTCGGCCGATACTTCTTCAACAGTAATCATTTCCGATGGAGAAATATACTTGATACCTAAACCTAATCCGCGTAAAATAAATAATAGGGCTATTATAAATACAAAGACAGGAATCGCTTTTAAGATGCGCTTTTTAAGGGTGCCCGTTATAAAATTACCAACATAAATAGCGGTGGTCATTAACGGCACTGTCCCCAACCCAAACACGAGCATATACAAACTACCATTCCAAGCGTTTCCGCTAGCTAACGCCCCAAAAATAGCCATATATACTAGACCGCAAGGCAACAATCCGTTTAAATACCCGATGGTAAAAAACGTGCCAAGGGTTTTCTTTTTAAGTGCTTTACCCATTGCGTTTCTCACTTTAGAAACCGCTCTGTATATAGGTTTAGAAAAATTATACTTATTAAAAATGTTGGTGGGCATTACTATAACTACAATCATTAAAACCCCAATTAAAATAGAGAGCTGCTGTTGAAAACCAAATAGATTTAAACTTTTACCGACCAGCCCAAAAATGAATCCTAATAAGGCATACGTTAATAAACGGCCCGAATGATAACTTAATAACTGGAGGACTCTCTTGGTTCTGTTTTTACGATCTATGGGCAATAAAAAGGCAATAGGCCCGCACATTCCTACGCAGTGGAAACTCCCTAATAAACCAAATATAAGTGCCGATAGTAACATAAGTTATTAATAAGTAAACGATTTTTTATACATAAACGGCGTGCCGTCGTACTCCCAATCTATAATAATATTCCAGCGACCGTCAATCAAATTTTTTCCAGGTATGAACACATTAGAATTCTCTAGAAGTAATGGTAAATTAAAATCTAGTTGCTCATTAGACGGTCGGTAAAGAAACACGTTTCCTTTTATCTTTGACTCCTCGAAGGTGTCTGGAAACACTAATTTCAGTCCGTTATCTGTAATTTCAAAAATAATTTTTTCTTCTAAATCATTCGTGTTTGTTTCAGCATCTATTTCTTTTTGGTACACTACTTCTTTCGCATAATACTCTTCGGTGACTAAATCGAAGCTAAACTTTTTATGAGTACTCATTGTAATAACTAAATATAGTATAAACCCCATAAATAATGCCATCGCAACGACAATACCTGTTCCCCAATTCCATTTCATAATTTTTAATGCTCGCTAATAAAGGCGCTTATATAGACTCCCCTAACGAGTTTCTTCTTAAATAAATTTACACTCTTAATCGTTTACTATTACATTGAAAACAAATCACTTACAGATTTATTTATAACTTCGTGGTCCCATAAAGGTCGTTGTTGTGGTTTCTATTAATTGGTCACCACTATACACGCCTATTTCGACACGGTCTTTATCGCCGCTTAATCCGCTAGCGTTTATTTCTACAAATAAAGTACCTTTTGCCAAATCTTGCTCTGGCACTGTAAAATTTGAGTGCGATACCAATTTCACTGTGCCTTTGTGAGACATTAATTCAAATCTAACGTTTTCAATATCTTTAATGGTTTTATTTACCAACTTAAAAGTATACACATTACTAATAATATTGCCTTCTTTGTGTTCGTATAGCTGGCCTGGTAATCTTAAAATAGTGGCTTCAACATCGTTTCTTAAAAACAACATCCCTATAAGTACAGCAATTAAAATCCCTAAAACAGCGGTATAACCTTTTAATCTAGGTGTAAATTTAAAAGGTTCTTTCTTTTCTATATTATCCTCACTAGTATAACGAATAAGTCCTTTTGGTAAATTTACAGACTCCATCATATGGTCGCATGCATCGATACAAGCGGTACAATTTATACATTCTAATTGTGTACCATTACGAATATCGATTCCTGTAGGGCACACGTGAACACACTGAAAACAGTCTATACAATCCCCTTTACCAGTTGTAGCTCTGTCTTCATTCTTTTTAAACTTTGCACGGCCTTCTTCTTTCTCACCACGTTTATGATCGTAGGCTACAATTATAGATTTATTATCTAATAACACACCTTGTAAACGACCGTAAGGACAAGCGATAATACAGACTTGCTCTCTAAACCAAGCAAATATAAAATAGAATACACCTGTAAAAATAAGGAGTGATACTAGCGTACTTGTGTGTACAAAAGGACCGTCGGTGATATAACGAATAAGTTCATCGCTTCCTATTAAGTAGGCTAAAAAGACATTGGCTATTAAAAATGAAATGATAAAGAAAATGATCCACTTTAATACGCGTTTTCTAATTTTCTCTGCATTCCAAGGCATCTTTTTCAATCGGATTTGTTTTCCTCTATCGCCATCAATCCAGTACTCTATACGACGGAATACCATTTCCATAAAAATAGTCTGCGGACAAATCCAGCCACAAAATATACGACCAAAGGCCACCGTAAAAAGAATGATAAAAACCACTCCAATAACCATCATTACAACAAATAAATGAAAATCTTGTGGCCAAAACGGATTACCAAAAATATTAAAACGGCGTTCTAAAACGTTAAACATTAAAAACTGATTTCCGTTTATTTTAATAAACGGTGCAGAGACTAAAAATGCCAAAAGTACATAACTCACATATTTGCGATAGTCATACCATTTACCTGAAGGTTTTTTAGGAAAAACCCAAGCTCTTTTTCCTTCTTCATTAAGTGTTCCTATTGAATCGCGAAAATTCTCTTCCCCTTGCTCTGCCATCTTTCCTTAAGTTATTCTGGTGTTATTCTAATGTTCTGCTAATACTAAAAACACAGCATCGTTGTAGGCCTGTATGCAATACGCCTGTTCTAGTGGAACGTTATACGTATCGAACATTGCTAAACGAAAACTTTGACCTTCCATATTAAAATCGATTTCACCTTTTACTACTAAAATTTTTGTTTTAGTAGAGGCTATTCGTTTTGGTAAGATCACTTCTCTTTTTAAACTTACAGCAGTAAGATTAGAACTCTCTGAGTTGAATAGATTTTTTAAAACTATTTGCTCCGAGTGTTCTAAACCTTGTGCTATATTATGTAACATATTCATTGTAAATAGAGTCTTTTACTCGTTTACTTCAGTTTCTGATAGTGCATTTTCATTGTTTACTGGCAGTGCGTCAGTTTAAGGCTCTATTTTGGAGTGTTTTCATCCTGCCAAATTTCTCCTTCTGGAGCCTTTGGTTCTGCTGGAGTTGTTCCTCCCAGACTAATAACATAACTCGCAGCTTGAGCCATCTCTAAAGGTTTTAACTCTGACTTCCAAGAAATCATACCTTTACCTGCTCGACCACCTTCTAAAAGTGTTCTAAAAACATTTTGAACACCACCTCCTAAAATCCAATACTCATCGGTAAGGTTTGGCCCAATACCACCACCACCGTCAGACTTATGACACGCGATACAATTTGTTTCGTATATTTTTTTCCCTGAATTCAAATCTGAAGCATCGGTTAATAAAGTCACCGTATTTACATCGACTAAGTCTTTTGCCGTTTTTTTCCATTCTTCAACTTGAATTTTGGCTTCCGCTACGGCCATTTCATACTCTTCTTTCTGGTTGTAATCATTCAGCACTTCAAAGCGCACCATATAAACAATGGCAAAAATAATTGACGCATAAAAACCGTATACCCACCATGGCGGTAAATTATTATCTAGCTCACGGATACCATCGTAATCATGATCGAGAATAATTTCCTTTTCTTCAATATCCTCATCGTTTCCAAGCATTTTTAGGTACGTTACTCTAAACCACTTAAATTGGTTTTCTTTTCGGTACACTTCTTTTGCTAAATAACTGGCTTGCTGCTCGGGCTTTAGTGTTTTAAATAAAATAACACGTAAGGCTTCGATACATATTTCGAAAGCCATACCGAAAAGCATTACAGTACCTATAATTATCCAGTAAATGGGCTCAGTAAGCATTGCCCATTGCTGATCTGTTTCATAAACCCATTCCATTAAAATTATAGAAATAATTAATAACAAGAAGAGTCTTAATAAGGATGCAGTTGTTCTCATATTAGTTTTGGTTTGTATTAATGGTGTCATCTTCTAAAGGAATGTTACTAACTTCCTCTATATGTGATTTTTTTGCCGTAATAACCCACAAAAAAAGTCCTACAAAAAAAATGAAGAATATTAATAACGATACTAAAGGATAGATTGCAACACCATCTATATTTTCTAGGTTTCCTTTTACAAATTTGAACATATCTATTCGTTTAAGTTTTCTGTTGATCCGTCTCCATTTGTCACTTTAATATCGGTACCCATACGTTGTAGGTAAGCTATTAAGGCCACAATTTCTCTATCTCGCATTTGTACAAACTCCTCATTATTATCTTTTGCATACTGCTTATCTGCTTCGTATGTTTTTGCAAAATCAGGATCGTTATACAAGCTTTTTTCAATTTTCTCACCTTGCTCGGACATCCACTGTTGCGCTGTAACGATATCATTTTCTGTATAAGGAACACCAAGTGTTACCATTGCTCTCAGTTTAGTTTCAGTATTACTTTTATCGAGCTCATTTAAAATTAACCACTTATAAGAAGGCATAATAGAACCTGAAGAGGTGCTTTGCGGATCGTACATATGATTAAAATGCCAGTTATCACTATACTTACCACCTATTCGCATTAAGTCTGGTCCCGTACGTTTACTTCCCCATAAGAAAGGATGATCGTAAACATATTCCCCTGCTTTAGAGTATTCTCCGTAACGTTCTACCTCACTTCTAAAGGGTCTAACTTGTTGTGAGTGACAACCTACACAGCCTTCTCTAATGTAAAGATCTCGACCCTCTAATTCTAATGGAGAATATGGTTTTACACTAGAAATTCTTGGAATATAATCGTCTACCATTAACGAGGGTATAATTTGTACCATACCTCCAATAAGAATAGCGATTGTAGCGAAAATTGTTAATTTAACAGGACGTCTCTCTAACCAAGAGTGGTACCCTTCTTTTTTAGTTCTGTTTTTCGTTATTTTTTCTAATGGTGCAGCTTCTGCTAACTCATCGGTTACAGCGCTTCCTGCTCTAGCCGTCATTATTAAGTTAACAACACCAATTATTGCTCCTGAAATGTAAAGCGTTCCCCCAATAGCACGCATCCAATACATTGGCATAATTTCGGTTACGGTTTCTAAGAAATTCCCGTAAGTTAAAGTACCATCTGGATTAAATTGTTTCCACATAGAGGCTTGCACAAATCCTGCTACGTATAAAGGTAATGTATATAAAATGATACCTAGAGTACCAACCCAAAAGTGTGTATTGGCTAATGTAAGAGACCATAATTTAGTTTTAAATAATCGGGGTACCATCCAGTAAATCATACCAAATGCCAAGAACCCATTCCAAGCTAAAGCACCAACGTGCACGTGGGCAATAATCCAGTCACTAAAGTGAGCGATAGCATTTACGTTTTTAAGTGATAACATTGGCCCTTCAAAAGTAGCCATCCCATAACCTGTAATCGCTACAACCATAAACTTAAGAACAGGATCTGTTCTTACTTTATCCCAAGCACCACGTAATGTTAATAATCCATTAATCATACCTCCCCAAGATGGCGCTAAAAGCATTATTGAGAATGCAACACCTAAGTTCTGTGCCCAATCTGGTAACGAAGAATATAATAAGTGATGGGGTCCTGCCCAGATATAAATAAATATTAACGACCAAAAGTGCACAATAGATAATCTATAAGAATATACCGGTCTGTTTGCCGCTTTTGGAACGAAATAATACATTAAACCTAAAAATGGTGTAGTCAAGAAAAATGCTACGGCATTATGCCCATACCACCATTGTACTAATGCATCTTGAACACCAGCATACATAGAGTAACTCTTCAATGCGCTTACCGGAATTTCCATACTGTTTACAATATGTAAAACAGCTACAGTAACAAATGTTGCTAAATAAAACCAAAGTGCAACATATAAGTGACGTTGTCTTCTTTTTAGCATAGTTCCAATTAAATTGGCTCCAAATACAACCCATACTACAGCAATAGCGATATCAAAAGGCCATTCTAACTCCGCGTATTCTTTAGATGTTGTGTACCCTAACGGTAGTGTTATGGCAGCACCTACAATTATAGCTTGCCATCCCCAAAAGTTAAAATTACTTAACCAATCTTTCCACATACGCGCTTTTAATAATCGCTGTGAAGAGTAATAGACTCCAGCAAAAATAGCATTACCAACAAAAGCAAAAATAACGGCATTTGTATGTAACGGACGTAAACGACCAAAACTTAACCAAGAAATACCATCGGTAAGATTAGGGAATAAAAACATAAAAGCTAATAGTAGCCCTACACTCATTCCTACAATCCCCCAGAATAGTGTTGCGATAATAAAGTTCCGTACAACCTTATTATCATAATAAAATTTTTGTAATTCCATAGTTTATTTAGTTAGTCTTTTTTTTCTTGGTGTTGTTTCATTGGTTGATTTACTAGTTTCTTTTTTTTCATCAACAAGTTCATCTTCAAAAAGCATTCTTACAGAGGGCGTATACATATCATCGTATTGACCTTTCTTCACAGAATAAATAAAAGCTGCAAAAAACACTAGTGCCACAAAAACACTGATTGCTAAAAGCATATATATAATATTCATATCATCTTGAATTACGGTGTAAAATTACCGGTATTGGTTTATTAATAAAATGACTTTTGTCAGTTTACTTCTTTTTATTTCAAAATACCCCTTTTTATTTCTATTCAATGATTCTTATTGATATTTTCCACCTTACTCCCTTTGGGTATTAGTCGACCAAATTAAGCTTTCGCCCTAAAATATATGTATAAACAGTCGTAAAAATCACGATACTTATAGAGCTTAAAGGCATTAATATTGCTGCTACAACTGGCGCTAAATGGCCTGTCACCGCAAAGCCTAACCCTATTACATTGTAGAATAACGAGAAAATAAAAGCATAGTTAATAACTTTTATACCTTGACGAGATAACGTTAAAAACGTTGTTATTTGTTTAAAACGAGAAGCATCTAAAATACCATCGCACGCTGGAGAAAACACATTGACGTTTTCCGAAATAACAATACCCACATTACTTTGTGCCAATGCCCCAGAATCGTTAAGTCCATCTCCAACCATCAACACATTCCTCCCTTGATCTTGTAACGTTTTAACATAATTGAGTTTGTTTTCAGGCTTCTGATTAAATAGCAACGTGATCCCTTTAGGAAGTATTTGTTCTAAATACGCTTGCTCTCCATTATTATCGCCAGATAAAACAACGAGATTACAATTTTTAGACAACGCTTCAAATACATCAGTCATACCCGCTCTGTATTCATTAAAAAATACGAAGCATCCCTTATACTCTTCGCTGGTACCAATATGAACTGTAGTTTTGTTTGTATTCGATTGCTCTAAAACTTGTGATTTTTCTTGAGCTTTCTCAGTTACAAAATCATAGGAGCCCACTTTTATAGAAAACGCACGTGAAACCCCTTCAATACCTTTACCTACTTCTTCTGTAAAGGAATCTAAAGTGCAAATACCATTCGTATTCAACAGCGTATATAAGGCACGACTCAGAGGGTGATTTGAGGCACGTAAAGTTGAAGTTAATACTAATTTCTCGTCTTCGGAGAGCGTTATTCCTTCGTAAACAATTCCGTTTTTCTGATTGGTAGTAAGTGTTCCAGTTTTATCGAAAACCACGGTATCGATGTGAGATAGTTGCTCAATCACTTTACTGTTTTTAATGTAGCATTTATTACGACCGAAAATGCGCAGTAAATTCCCTAAAGTAAAGGGAGCGGCCAGAGCTATTGCACACGGGCACGCAACAATTAGTACCGATGTAAACACATTTAGTGCGATCGATGTATCGTAAAATAACCAAAATATTGTGGACACTAAAGCTATCAATAATAAGGTAATGGTAAAGCGCTTACTTATCTTGTCTGTTAAACTTTCAAATCCGCTCTGCTTATTTTTACTAAATATTTCGTTAGACCATAATTGGGTTAAATAACTTTGTTCTACTGGTTTTAAAACCTCCAACTCGATAACACCTGCTTGTTGCCGGCCCCCAGCATATAAATAATCGCCAGACTGTTTTACCACGGGTTCTGCCTCGCCGGTTACAAAACTATAATCGATTAATGCTTTCCCTTTTATTAAAATAGCATCGACAGGAATTAATTCTGAATTTCGGATAATTATTCGGTCTCCTTTTTCTAATTCGTAAACTTGGGCTTGGTCTTCTTTTTTTGAAGTTTCGGATGTGTTTTCACCATCAACCGAAGCGTATTCCTTAAATAATCGTGTTACCGCAATAGGAAAATAGGATTTATAGTCTCTTTCAAAAGACAAGAAAGCATAGGTTTTTTGCTGAAAGAATTTTCCTAATAACAAGAAAAACACTAAACCAGCTAAACTATCGAAAAAACCAGATCCCCAGTCCATAATAATTTCTACCGAAGACCGAACAAATAAGACGAATATACCTATAGCAATGGGCACATCAATATTTAATATTCTAGAACGTAAGCCTTTATAAGCAGATACGAAATAACCCCAGCCTGCATAAAAAACGACAGGTAGCGAAAAGGCAAACATAAGCCATCTAAAAAAATATTTATACCGCTCTAGCCAAAACTCATCGACTTTAAAGTACTCGGGGAAAGACAAAAACATAATGTTTCCAAATGCAAAACCTGCAATACCCAGTTGGTAAATTAAAGTACGATCGGTTGTCGTTTTTTTTACAGAAGCATCTTCTAGAGATAGATAAGGATCGTACCCTAATTTAGCCAATAAAACCACTAAATCATGCAAATTAAAACCGTCGCTTGAATACGTAACCCGCACTGTTTTTCTAGGAAAATTGACTTGCGCCGTTTTAACTGCAGGATTAAGTTTGTTTAAATTCTCTAAGACCCAAATACAAGAACTACAATGTATGGAAGGAATTAACAACGTCACCACTTGAATGCCTTGTTCGTTAAATTCTAACAACTTATCAGAAATCACTTTATTCTCAAGAAAGTCGTATTTACCTTCTATACGAGAGGGTGTAATTCCTGGTGTTTGCTGTAAATCGTAGTAATAAGAGAGGTCGTTTTCATTTAAAATATCGAACACTGTTTTACAACCGTGACAACAAAATTGTTTATCCTCATATTTAATTACAGTTCTATCGCAGGCATCACCACAATGGAAACAATTCTCCATAACTACTTAATTTACTTCGACCTTAAAAAGATCATTCATACCTAAGACAAAGGTCTTTCATTTTACAGCCCAAAAAGATGACATTTATCATATATATTAGCATTATTTAGCTGTTTTAAAGTAAAACCTACAGCCGTATAATTTACAACATTCTCTAGAGTTTTCATTATAAAGAACTTTACTTTCATAGATTTCGCCTAAATTATTCGTTTCTTTGCAAGAATAAAGAATAATATTTTTCAACTTATGAGTCATCTTGAAAGGCGTTGTGAAAATTGTATTGTTAGACAATTAAATTCATTAAAAGCCTTAAAAAAGGAAGAGCTTAAGCGCATTTCTGATAGTAAAATATCGAAAATTATAAAAAAAGGCGAGTCTATCTTTAGAGAAGGAGAAAAGCTTAACGGGGTTTTTTGTATTCAAAATGGCGTTTCTAAGCTCTCAAAAATGAGCGATAATGGTAAAGATCAAATTGTTAAAATCGTAGCAAAAGGTGAGATTTTAGGACAACGTTCTGTGATTTCAGATCAATCTACGAATTTAAGTGCGGTTGCTCTCAATGACATGACGGTGTGTTTTATTCCTAAAATTGAACTCTCAAAGTCTCTTGACGAAAACACACAGTTTACTCAAGCGATCTTAAAACAAATGGCGCAAGATTTAAAAGTGGCAGACGATGTCATTGTTAGTATGGCGCAAAAAAGCGTTAGACAACGTATCGCTGAAGCGTTAATGTATTTACGAGATAATTTTGGCGTAGACGAAGAGGGTTATATTTCTATGACGCTCTCGCGCGAAGATATTGCTAATGTCGTTGGCACAGCAAAAGAAGCGTGCATCCGTACGCTGTCGTCCTTTAAAAAGGACCAGTTAATTTCTGCTACAGGTAAACGCATTAAAATAGAAAATGAAAAAGCCCTCTATAATTTAATAGAAGGCTTGTAAATTTTTACATGGTTTTGCAACCTTATATTTTTACTGTTAATACAGGGATTTTAGAATGATTTACAATATCTTCTCCAATACTTCCAGAGAAAAAGTGTGCTAATCCGCTTCTACCATGCGTGGGTATACTAATCACATCTGCCTTTATTTTATTAGCAAAATTAAACACTCCTTGCTCCACAGAAAAGTCGGCATAGATTGTTACATCTTCTGGTAATATTTTATCATCTTCTGGCAAACTCACTATAAATTCAATAATTTGCTTTTCAATTTGATCTGTACTCTTATAGTTTTGTCCCGGTAAGTTTACGTATAATAAATGAAGCTTAATATCTAATAATTTAAACATTCCAGAGACCTTATTGTACACGTCTAAACTTTCTACTTTAAAGTCGCATGCAAAAACAGCATCTGACGGGTTAAAGTTTGTTTCTTCTTTAATTACTAAAACAGGCACCGACGCGGTACGTACTACTTTCTCAGTGTTAGAGCCTACAAAAACTTCAGAGACACCGCTAGTACCATGCGACCCCATAACTATTAAATCGCCACCATATTCTTTAGCAACATCATCTAATTCTGAAAATACTTTGTAATTTTTTACCGTATCATGAATTGTTAGTCCCTCTAAATAATCTTTATCTAAAAATTCTGTAAAACGTTTTCTGGTTAGTTTTATTAAAAATAAGCCTTCAATAGAATCATTCCCTTCTTTAATAAGCTTTGCATCGCTTATGCCCATCATATGTACAACAACAATTTCTGAGTTCTGATGTCTAGCAATTTGTGCCGCTACCCTTAAAGCGTTTTCTGAGTGTATTGAAAAATCTACAGGTACTATAATTTTTTTCATTGGTCTATTTTTTTTTGGTGGTTAATCTAAATTTTACTTTTGTAAATATAAGGACTCTAATTGTAAAAAAAGGTGACAATTATCACAGTCACCTTTTAATTACTCCAGGATAAAGTTAACCATTATAAAACAAATTCTATTGGTATTTAGCATAATTTGTAACTCTAAAATTACATTTTTGTACCAGATTGGTTCATTTCCATTGCGTGATCATATTTACAACATCCTGGTAATTCATTGTAAGCCTCCTCATTACCAGCCACTTGTTCCGTATCGTAACCCGAATTTGCAATAGCAGTATGAATAGCCATTTCATCGGTCGCTTTTTCATCAAAAGCCACGGCCATTGTTTTAGAGTCCACATTCCAATCGGCACTAGAAACGCCCGCTACACTTTTTGCCGCTTTTTCAATCGTTTCTTTACACATTCCGCAGTTACCGCGCACTCCAAAAGTAGTTTCCACCATCGCTAAATCTTCTGCTCCCGTAGTCGCTATTTCTGTTTCTGGCGTGGTCGTTACCTCGGTGTCTATTTTCGCTTCATTTTTACAGCTTGTAAAAGCTATCATCATTAGTACTGCTGCACTTAACATTGTTTTTTTCATCGTTTTAAAATTTAAAGTTATTACTATTTATTCCGTTTTACTCAATACTATCTTTTACTTCTCCACATTTTAACATCGCCGCACCAAAATAAGGGTTTAACACGTGTTTACTTGTACTTAACCAATACGCACCATTATCGTTATTCGCCATCGGGCAATGTAAATTAAAGACCTCTTCATTAATTCCAAAAAGTTTTATTGCAGTGGCCAATTGTAAAGACACCCTCTGAAATACCTCTCGCTGACCTGCAATCGTTTGTGTTTCGGCTAAGTTTTTTGTACTTTCAAACAACGTCCTTATTATAGGTTCTCCAGCTGCTTTGGCTTCAGTAGTTTCTAATTCTTTTAAAGCCAGATTATTTACTTTTTTTAATAACACTTCGGAAAAGTCTCTTGCCACCGCAACATTATCCTCTGCTAAAGCATCTTTTACTTGTATATACGAATCATACACCGTTTTTAGCTGTTGCTGAAATACTTTTGATGCTTTTAAGCGTTTCACAACCTCAAGTTTTGGCTCAGTATTAGCAACTACTGAAGTATTTGATGTATTTGAAGCATTCATCATCGATTTCTTACCTCGTAATTGTGCTGCCGCATCAACGGTAAATGTGCCGTTAACCACAATCTCTTCACCTTTAGTTAAGCCCTCTAAAATAACATAAGATTCTCCCACACGATGCCCTAAAGTAACTTCACGCATTTCGAAAACAGGAGTATTTTCATCTTTTTTTACATAAATCACAGAACGTTTCCCCGTCCACATTACCGCCGACGCCGGTATTTTTAACTCTTGATTAATACGATCAGAATTCACATTCACGGTTGCCGATACAAACATACCAGGTTTAAAAACCCCTTCTTTATTTTTTAAAACCACACGCAAAGTAGTCGTACGCGTTGTCGTATTTAAGGTTGGTGAAATAAAATCTACAACCGCTTCTACTTCTTTATTAGGATACGCATTTGCCGATACCATAACCGTTTGCTTATTTTTTATTAAATTGATTTGATTTTCGTACACATCAAATTGTGCCCAAACCGTATTTAAATTGGTAACTTTTAATAGTGGCTGTCCTTGTTTCACGTAATCCCCTTGGTTAACCAATTTTTCGGTTACTGTTCCTGAAACCGTAGCATAAATAGGCACATATTCTTTTACTATTCCAGAACTTTCAATTTGTTGAATTTGAGTTTCAGAAAGTTTCCATAGCTTCAATTTATTACGAACCGCCTGATACAAATCAGGCTGCGTTTTCTTTAACGACGCTGTCGTAATCAACTCTTGCTGAGCCGCATATAACTCAGGAGAATACAAAGTCGCTAAAATCTGTCCCTTTCGTATTTCTTCTCCCGTATAACTCACATTTAATCGCTCTATCCGTCCCGAAAAATAACTGGCTTGCACTTTATTTTCTTCTTCATTTTGAGCAATTTTACCCGAAAGCACAAGTCTATTTTCAGCATCACCCTCGGCTTTACCTACCCGACGCGTTTGTATATTCGCTAATGCCATAGCATTTGGAGTTAACTTAAAAGCGTTGGCCGCAAGACCTTCACTACTACTTGCGGCCGGAATTAAATCCATACCGCAAATCGGACAATCGCCAGGCTCCGATTGCATTATTTGTGGATGCATAGAACAGGTCCACATTTTCTTGCTCTCGGCAACCTCTTCGTGATTATGTTCTATTTCTTTATTAGAGTCGCCACCAAAAACAAACCAACCAATGGATACGCCAATAGTTAGAAAAACCGCATACATAATTATTTTATTATTTTTCATTTTCTAATCGTTTTATCATCGCCTTCATCTCACCAATTTCTTTGCGTTGTGCTGCAATTATAGCATTAGCTAATTCTTTTACTTCCGGATCTTTTATATCTGCTCTTTCACTAGTTAATATCGCAATGGAATGGTGTGGTATCATTGCGCGAAGCCATAACACATCGCCTATAATAGGTTTTTGAGCACGCACTAATCCTAAGGCGCCCATAAACAAGAGCACACTCCCTAATATAATAGCGATGTTCTTCTTTTTATTTTGGTACATACCCAGCATAAATAGCAACATAATCACCGCCATTGCCGAGATACCCAAACAGGTCATGTAAAAACGCGTTAAGCTAAAATAAACGTGGTCTATCGCGTATGTATTAAGATACATAGTAACATACATCGCCACAAAAGAAGCGCCTAACATTAAAAAGAATTTGGTATACTTATTACTTTTTTTTGAATTTTCCATAATTGATTGGTTTTAGATTTTTATTGATTTTAATCGCAACGCATTTGTAATAACAGACACCGAACTAAAGCTCATTGCTAATGCTGCTATCATTGGTGACAATAATATGCCGAAAAACGGATATAAAAGTCCTGCTGCTATAGGGACTCCCAACGTGTTATAAATTAAAGCAAAAAACAGGTTTTGTTTAATATTTTTCATTACCGCATCGCTTAAGTGTCTCGCTTTCACTATGCCCTGCAAATCGCCTTTTACTAAAGTAATCATTGCGCTTTCTATAGCCACATCGGTCCCTGTACCCATTGCGATGCCCACATTACTTTTTGCTAATGCTGGCGCATCGTTAATACCATCGCCTGCCATCGCTACAATTTCACCTTGCTCTTGAAGTTTCCGAACTTCTTCTAATTTATTTTCCGGTAACATTCCGGCCTTATAACTCGATAATTGCAACGTTTCTGCAACTGCCTTCGCTGTATTTTCGTTATCACCCGTTAACATAATCACCGCGATACCTTTCGCTTGTAATTCTTGAATAGCTTTGGCACTTGTCGCTTTAATTTTATCGCTAATTACAACATAACCTACTACTTTTTCATTTACCGATAAATAGGACACCGTTTTTCCTTGCTCTTGAAGCGCTGTAACCGTTTTGGTCATTTCCTTATTGATAGTTGCCTTAGCATAATCCATCATTTTAGCGTTCCCTAAAGCCACTTTTAAATCATTGACAGTTCCTTCCACACCTTTTCCTGTCACCGCAATAAACTGTTTGACATCTAATATTTCTACGCCTTTCTCCTTACCATAAGTTACTGTCGCTTCACCAAGCGGGTGCTCGCTAGAACTATTTAAAGACGCTATAAACTGAAGTACCTCAACTTCAGAATACTCAGTATTTTCAGCATTAAAAACACCAATTTCCTCAACCGTTGGCTTCCCTTCGGTAATGGTTCCTGTTTTGTCTATAATCAACACATTTACCTTGTCCATTAACTCTAAGGATTCGGCATTTTTTATTAGTACACCATTTTGAGCACCTTTACCAACCCCAACCATTATCGACATAGGCGTTGCCAGACCTAAAGCACACGGGCATGCAATAATTAATACCGCAATGGCATTAACTAACGCAAAAACATAAGCGGGTTCTGGTCCCCAAATTGCCCAAGCGGCAAAAGTTAGTAGAGAAATTGCAACTACGGTCGGTACAAAATAGCCAGAAACCGTGTCGGCTAACTTTTGGATAGGCGCACGACTTCGGCTGGCATCGTTTACCATTTTCACTATTTGCGATAGTAAGGTTTCAGAACCTACTTTTTCTGCGCGCATTAAAAAGGACTGATTCCCGTTAATGGTGCCACTACTCACCGTATCACTAACCGCTTTACTTACTGGCATTGGTTCTCCAGTTATCATAGATTCATCGATAGTACTTTGTCCTTCAGTAATAATACCATCGACAGGGATTTTATCGCCTGGTTTTACTTTTAATATATCACCCTTTTTAATGCTATCGATCGCTACTTCTTCGGTGTCGCCATTTACAACACGAAGTGCTTTATTGGGTGCTAATTTTAATAATTCTTTTACTGCGTCGTTAGTTTTACTGTGTGCTCGCGCTTCTAAAACTTGCCCCATTAACACTAAGGTTAAAATAACCGTGGCCGCTTCAAAATACACGT
The DNA here is from genome assembly GCF_008086175.1 of Bizionia saleffrena. Lineage (GTDB taxonomy): Bacteria > Bacteroidota > Bacteroidia > Flavobacteriales > Flavobacteriaceae > Bizionia > Bizionia saleffrena. Next base: position 86,710 of record NZ_VSKM01000006.1, on the reverse strand, counting down.
GAACAGCTCCCATTTCGGTTTTAAACTGAGCTGGAAAGAAATCTGGAAAAAACAATCCGAAGACACTAAATAACCAAGCCACCCCAGCGCCAATACCGATAAGGGTAAACATATTAAGATTCCACGTTTTTATACTTCTATAAGCGCGTTCAAAAAACATCCACGTCGCATAAAAAACCACAGGAATAGACAGTCCTAATTGCACCCAGTTCCAATACTTCTGATCTAAAATAGAATACAATGGATTGTTAGGAATCATCTCGCTCATTGCAATTATAAAAATGGGCAATGTAAACCCTAATGATAACCAAAATTTGTGCATCAGCTTTTTATACGTCTTTTCTTCGGCCGATAATGAGGGTTTCAAAGGGACGAGATCCATTCCGCAGATTGGGCAATCACCAGATTCATCTTTTACAACTTCGGGATGCATTGGGCACGTCCATTTTTCAGATTGAATGGCCTTTAGGTTTTGCTCTTCTACTAAATCCATTCCACAGACTGGGCAATCTCCCGGCGCGTCGTATTCTTTATCGCCTTCGCAATGCATCGGGCAATAAAAAACACCTGTCCCCTGACCTTTTGGTTCTTCTTTAGGTTTGGATTCGGGAATAGATTCTTCCTGATTATAAATCTGGTAGCGACCGCCATCATTTTCCAAAGCATCTTTTAAAACTGACATAGCGATGCCGTCTTCTGATTCTATTGTTGCTTCGGCAGCGTCCAAATCTACACGTGCAGAAAGAACACCGCTCACTTGCGAAAGCGTTTTTTCGACATGACCGCGACAACCATTGCACGTCATTCCTTTTATTTTATATATTTGTTCCATTAGTCTCTTTTTTAATACTATGCCCGTAAATATAAAGCTAAATACGCATTTTAGTTTTCACAATTCGGTTACTTATTTATATAATTTTGTCTATGGTTTTTCGGTTCCATTCTTTAGCATTTTTATATTCTGTCATCGATACTCCAGTAACCATTTTAAATTGTCGCGCCAAATGACTGCTTGTTTTGTAATTTAGTGAATACGCGATTTCAGAAAAATTAAGTTGCCCCAATTGAATGAGTTCCTTTACTTTTTCAATTTTAAGCTGAATACTGTATTTTTCTAAAGTTACCCCTTCAGTTTTACTAAATAATTTACTTAATACCGAGTAACTTTTACCAAAACGCAAAGCAAGATCTTGAGACAATTGTTCGGTTCGTCCTGCTTCAATAGCATTTATAAGTTCAATTTTAAGTTTTTCAACAAGGGTGTCTTTGTCATTTTTTATGATTTCGAAACCATTCTTTTTAAGTTGAATGCTTAGTGATTCTAAATTACATTCTTGATTACTCTTTTCAGTTTTAACCACATTAACCTGACCTAATTCGATAGACTCTACGGTAAATCCTTCACCCTCGAAAATAGTTAACACCGAAGCAATACACCGATCACAAACCATATTTTTAATCGTATAAATTTCGTGCATTTTCTATTGTGTTAGATAGTTAATAATTGACGCTTGTACACAGTAATTTTTGATGCTTTCAATGGTATTGGTTTGAAATTTTAACAGCAATTCCTGAACCTCTAAAACCGCAGTAAAATCTAACGTTCCCGTCTCGTAAGTTTTTAATAAAATCGTTTCTGCTTTTTTAGTTTGATTGCTGTTTTTTAAAAGCATAGTATAACGAACACGCGCTACATTTTTTTGTTTTATAGCTTTATCCAAAACCGTCTGTAATGTATTAAATTTATTGGTTTTCTCAAATTCTATGCGCTCTTGTTCCCATTGGTTTTGCTTCGTTACAGATCCAAACTTTTTATTAAAAATGGGAATAGACACGGTTACCATTGGCATAATAATGTCTTTACCGTTATCGGCAAACGTCATATCTGGATTTTTGGACACGTTTATATAATCTAACCCAAAACCTATTGCGGGCGCTTTTTCCTTCTGATTTAGGAGCTCTAACTGACTCACCGATTCATACAATTTATCATATTTGATTAGCTCTGGGTGCACTTGTAAGTTCTCACTATTAAACACCAACTCATTCTCAGGGATTTCGAAAGTCGTTTCAATAGTTATCGGCGTATTTTTACCTCTATTTAACTGAAGATTCAACACACTTTGCTCTGATAAATAATTAATTTGAAGGACATGCAACTCTTGCTCTAATTCATTTTGTCGCACTTGTAGGCGCAGCACATCTACCACCGATGCTTTTCCCGATTCAATACCGGTTAACGCCAACTTTTCGTAAGTTTTTAAAAGCTGAATCGTCTCTTCAAACACCAATTGTGTTTCTTTATTTTGATATAACACGTAATAGGCATTCGAAATGGAAGCTGCCAATTGTCGTTTTAAGATGGCGATGTCTTGATATTTAGCTTCGGCTAAAGCGCTAACATAATTCTCTCGTGCCGTAAGCGTTCCAAACCACGGTATCATTTGTTTTACCGACAATTTAAATTTCTGTGGGCCCGTTCTGGTTTCGGGTTCACTTACAAAATACCCTGCGCCAAATTCCGTATTAGGGATTGTATTGACTTCATTTACCTTTTCTGAAGCAATACGGTACTGCAATTCGAATTTTTGAACCTCCGGATTATTATGCAACCCTTCTTTTATTAAACTACCCAATTCTTGTGAGAATACTGCATTTTGAAATCCGAAAAACAAAGCACAAAATACCATCATTTTAAAAGTCTTAAAACCAATGCGCTTCGCCGTTTGTTTGTATTTATTTGAATTCATTTGTATAGGTTTTAAACGATTATGATAAGCGAGAATTAGTTTGAATTTTTGTTGGCGCTATATCCTTTATCTTACGCTCTGCTCTCCAACTAAATAAAACAGGCACTACAAATAAGGTAATTAAAGCGACTAACATACCGCCAAAACTTGGAATTGCCATCGGAATCATAATATCACTACCGCGCCCTGTCGACGTTAATACCGGTAACAACGCTAATATGGTGGTTGCCGTTGTCATTAAACACGGACGAATACGTTTCTCTCCTGCTTCTAACACAGATGCACGAATAGCAGCTTTTGTTTCTGGTGTATTACGCTCGAAAGTTTGTGTTAAATAAGTCGCCATTACCACGCCATCATCGGTTGCAATACCAAACAAGGCTATAAATCCAACCCAAACAGCGACACTTAAATTAATGGTTTGAATTTGAAAAACGTCGCGTAAATTTTCCCCAAAAATGGTAATATTTAAAAACCACTCTTGACTATATAACCCAATCATAATAAAACCACCCGCAAATGCAACCGCAATTCCAGTAAACACCATTAATGATGTGGCTACAGAGCGAAATTGAAAATAAAGAATTAAAAAGATTATTGCTAACGCTAATGGCACAACGACCGCTAACGTTTTTTCGGCACGTACTTGATTTTCGTAGGTTCCAGTAAACTGATAACTGATGCCTTTGGGTACGATTAATTCGCCAGCATCAATTTTTTCTTGTATAAAATTTATCGCATTATCGACCACTGTCATTTCGGCAAAACTTGATAATTTATCGAATAGCACATACCCCACTAAAAAGGTATCTTCACTTTTTATCATTTGTGGCCCTTGCTCGTACCGAATAGTTACTAATTCACTTAACGGCACAGAACTTCCGTTTCCCACAGGAATGTAAAGTTGTTCCAAATCGGAAGGATTGGCACGCAATTCTCGGGGATACCGCACACGAATACCGTAACGTTCACGACCTTCTACTGTTTGCGTTAAAACCTTACCGCCAACAGCAACCTGCAACACCTCCTGCACGGCTTGAATGCTAATACCGTAGCGTGCAATATTTTGGCGATTAATATCGATAAGCAAGTACGGCTTGCCTACAATTCTATCGGCAAATACAGCTTCGGTTTTCACCCCTTCTACTTGTTTTAAAAGATTTTCTAACTGCACACCAAAAGCTTCAATTTCTTTTAAATCTTGTCCTTTTACTTTAATTCCCATTGGCGCTCGCATTCCTGTTTGCAACATAATTAAACGCGTTTCTATAGGTTGCAATTTAGGTGCAGACGTAACACCCGGTAATTTAGTAACTCTCGAAATTTCGTTCCAAATATCGTCAGGAGAATTTATTTCTGGTCGCCAGTTTCTAAGATACTCACCATCTTCGTCGGGTATTAATTGTTTATTTAATGTGGAAATTTGCCACGAATGTGCTTCAGTTTTAGCTAAAACAGAATCGTTTTTTAACACAAACTCACCCTTTTTATTTACTCGAAAGCGTTGCGGGTCGCCGTCACTATTCAACAAATATTCCGATTTATATTGAATAATATTTTCATACATCGATAACGGCGCAGGATCTAAAGCCGATTCGGTACGCCCTGCTTTTCCAACCACTGTTTCAATTTCAGGTATACTCGCGACCGCCATATCCAATTGCTGCAAGACACGTTTATTTTCTTCAATTCCTGAATGCGGTAAGGACGTTGGCATTAATAAAAACGACCCCTCATTTAAAGAGGGCATAAACTCTTTTTCGGTATTTTTGAAGACTAAAAAACCAAAAATAACAAGTCCTAAGGGTAATGATAAAAACAATAATTTATGATCTAAACACCATCTTAAAATGCGCGAATAATAGGTTCTAAATCCTATAAAAACGCCCAATAATCCGAAGCAAATAACACTAACAAAAATAAAATTAAAGAAAATATTATTATGAATCCCTAGTGGTCTCCAATAGTCGGTTAATAGAATCACAACCGCTAGGGCCGATAAGAGGCCTTCTGCTTTGGGCAGCGGTCCAAAAGGCAAATAGTCTATTAATCGGCACATAGAAATAGCAGCAAACGCAATCACTAAAAGACCGAGCCAAAACCCATAAAAGAGGCCGATGAGACCAATTAGAATCAGTATATAATTAGTAATAAAACGCGTTGTTCGTTTCATCGTTTTCTTACGGAATAAGAATGCTGCGAACGGCGGAATTAAAAACAGCGCCACAATTAACGAGGTTGTTAGTGCAAATGTTTTTGTGAATGCTAAGGGTCTAAACAACTTACCTTCAGCCCCAATCATAGTAAATACAGGGATAAAACTAATAATCGTAGTCATAACCGCGGTAACAATTGCACCAGAAACTTCGGTTGTTGCTTTGTATACCACCTGATTTATGGAACGATTTTTAGGTGCAGATTGCCCTGCATTTTCTGCTATCTCAGATTTGGCTTTATGCTCGTCAAGATGCCTAATAATATTTTCAGATAAAATAACACCGACGTCCACCATTGTACCAATGGCGATAGCAATTCCTGACAATGCGACAATATTCGCGTCGACATTAAAGAGTTTCATAGCGATAAAAACCATTAATATCGCGACTGGCAATAAGCCTGAAATTAAAACTGAAGCTCTTAAATTAAACACCATTATAACAATAACAAGTACTGTAATTAAAATTTCTAAAGCGAGCGCCTCATTTAGTGTACCGAGCGTTTCTTGAATCAATTCCGAACGATCGTAAAAAGGAACAATTGTGAGTTGCGATGTTCTTCCGTCGCTTAAAACTTTAGACGGCAACCCTGTACTTAACTCATTAATTTTGGTTTTAACATTGGTAATCACTTCCAACGGATTCGCACCGTATCGAGCGACAACCACCCCACCAACAACCTCAGCTCCTTCTTTGTCTAATAACCCACGTCTCTCTGCGGGCCCTAAAGATACTTTAGCGATATCTTTTACTGTAATGGCAGTAAAGTCTTTGGAAGTCACTACTGTGTTTTCTATATCGGCTATCGATTTTACGTAACCTAAGCCCCGCACTAAATACTCGGCGTTATTAATTTCTAATGTTTGAGCGCCAATCTCTTTATTACTTTCTTTGACCGCTTTTACCACGGCATTTAAACCAATGTTATACTGGCGCATTAATTCGGGGTTCACATCAATTTGATATTCTTGGGTATACCCGCCAATAGACGCGACCTCAGACACCCCACTTGCCGACGATAACCCAAATTTTACATAGTAATCTTGTATACTACGCAATTCGTGTAAATCCCAACCACCAGTTACATTTCCTTTGGTATCGCGACCTTCAAGCGTATACCAAAAGATCTGCCCTAAACCTGTTGCATCTGGCCCCAATGCTGGATTAACGCCTTCAGGTAACAAGTTCTTCGGTAAGGAATTCAGCTTTTCTAGAATACGACTACGGCTCCAGTAAAACTCTATATCTTCTTCAAAAATGAGATATATACTAGACGCCCCAAACATCGAAGAACTTCGCACTGTTTTTACCCCCGGGATACCTAACAACGCACTTGTTAACGGATAGGTAATTTGATCCTCGATATCTTGAGGCGATTGTCCGTTCCATACGGTATAAACAATCTGCTGGTTTTCGCCAATATCGGGAATAGCATCTACAGCGACAGGATTACTAGGCAGAAAGCCCGTATCCCAATTAAAGGGTGCGTTTATAGTTCCCCAACCTATAAAAAGGACGAGTAATAAAACGGCAACCAGCTTATTTTCTATTAAAAATTTTATGCTTTTATTTAGCATCTGATTTATTTATTTAAACAATGAAACATAGGTGTAGAAAACACCGAATACAGCATATTCTCCTCGCAAAATAACTTCGCAGGATACTATAGATTATTGTTTAAAAATTAAATGAGGTAAGTCTCGTCTAGCTTGTAGAGTTCTTGAACGACGAGTGGTGATCGGTAATCTTGATAATTAGTTTCTTCTTTGTTTATGGTTTCAAAAAGAGAGCTATACGTATAAACGAATGCGGTTACAAACAGTTGTTGGCCGAATGAAATGTGATGGCTATTTTGATGCAATTCGTCTTGTCCATCCACTACCAATTGCTCATCGTTACAGCAATTCTTTTTTACTGCAGAGCATTCAGTATTTTTACTCGTTGTTTGCATTGACATTTGGCACGTCTTTGCTTTTTGAAAAATAGCAGTATCTACTAACGAGCCGCCACAAAAATGCATATCGATAGTAAAGGACAATGTAGAGAATAACACTACAAAAGCCAGCATCGTTGCGAATATTTTATGACCTATTTTTTTCATAGTTAGTAACAAATGTACAAAAAAAATAATCGCTTAATTTTGTTTAACACGAAACTAAGCGATTATTTCAATAGAGATAATCAATAAAAAGCCTCGTTATAAGGCAAAAAACTATTACGTCTATATATTTTTATTAGTAGTTGTATTTAAATCGATGTGTTTCCATTTAGAAAAACCTTCTTTTAAATCATATATTTTTTTAAACCCCGCGTCTTTCATTTTTTTAGCACACATTGCACTTCTGTTCCCCGATTTACAATACAGCACTACCGGTTGCTCTTTGTCTAACAACTCGATATCCGCATCAAAAGAATCCGAATTAATATTGATATTTTGAGCATTAATAATATGTCCAAGATCAAATTCTTCAGCGGTTCTTACATCTATTAATTGCACTTTTTCTAGGTCTAGAATTAAATCAATTTCCTCAGGGCTCACCTCTGTGATTACACCTTCAGAATTATTTTCACAACTTAGTGACGCCAATGCTACGGCAAAAATTAAAATTATTTTTTTCATTACTATATAGATTTATAATTACACTTAAAATTGTTTATCTCCAGTCCATTCAGAAAAACCACCCATAAGGTTATAGGCGTTCTCAAACCCCATATCGTTCATTATCTCGCAAGCCTGCCCGCTTCTTCCTCCAGATCGACAATACACATAATAATTTTTGCTTTTATCGAGTTCTTCTAATTCGTAAACAAATGCCTGCCCCTTAAAAATATTTATATTTAAAGCATTCGGGATATTCCCTTCGCCAAACTCCTCTTCTGTTCGCACATCTAAAAGGACTGAATTATCATCATTTTTTAACTTGTTTGCCCAAAGTTCTTGCGTTAAATCTGCCATTATAATTGTTTTAGACGGCAAAGTTAAGGTTTTGCTTTTTCCTTCTTCAGAAAAAAATATTTTTTATTAAAAAAGAACAGCAAAAAATCTACCCCTAAAAAAACTTACATCCATCTTCTTAACTACTCTAATATATTTATCTTATTTTCACTCTTAATTTTTTAGTCAACATAAATAAAAATCTAAATTCTTATCATCAAAAATTAGAAAACAGATAAAGATTGAAAATAAATTGTGTTTTAACATATAATTATAGGAAAATTTAATTTTTCATTTATATATTTGTCAACTATTACAAAATACAATGAATACAATTTTAAATAATACTTGGTGGTGGAATTCTCGAAAATTAACAATCGTGAAATAACCCTATTCGTAATATTTAAATTAAAATATATTGAAAAAGGCTTGTCGTTCACGACAAGCCTTTTTTTTATTTAAAAAACTTAAACAATGAAAACCTTTAGCCTGTATACCCACTATAAAAAAATACTTGCAGACACCATTACTCCTGTAAGTATTTATCTTAAAATAAGAGATAAATATCCGAACAGTATTTTGTTAGAAAGTAGCGATTATCACGCTAGTGATAATAGTTTTTCGTACATCTGTTTTAACCCGATTGCCTCTATAAAAATTGATAGCAAAAGAATTGTACAAACCTTTCCCGATGGCAGTGAAATGGTTAATAAAACCAAAAATGTCGCAGAGAAAATTCATAAATTCACGAAACGTTTCAAGGTTTCTTCTAACAACGAATTTAAGTTTATAAACAACGGTATTTTTGGCTATACTGCTTACGATGCGGTAAAATATTTTGAAGACATTGAGATTTCAAAAAAACCTAATTCTATAGATATTCCTGATATTTATTATGCGGTATACCAAAATATTATAGCGATAGACCACTTTAAAAACGAGGCTTATATTTTTGCGCATTGCCACGATACAGAAAATAATATCGACGAAATTCTTCAACTTATAAAATCGAAAAACTTTGCCTCTTACGATTTTTCAACAAACTCTGACATTTCATCCAATTTAACAGATAAAGAATATAAAGATCAAGTAGAATTAGCTAAAAAACACTGTGCTCGAGGCGATGTGTTTCAATTGGTATTATCTAAAAAATTCTCTCAAGATTTTAAAGGCGATGAATTTAATGTGTACCGCGCACTAAGAAGCGTCAATCCGTCGCCTTATTTATTTTATTTCGATTATGGTGATTTTAAAATCTTTGGTAGTTCACCAGAAGCACAATTAGTCGTTTCTGATGGTTGGGCCGAAATACATCCTATTGCCGGTACATTTAAACGCACTGGTAACGATACGCAAGATACCGAATTGGCAAAACAGCTCGCCGAAGACGAAAAAGAGAATGCAGAACACGTTATGCTTGTAGACCTGGCACGAAATGATTTAAGTAGAAACGGCAGCGAGGTAAAAGTAGAAACGTATAAGGAGGCCCAATTTTTCTCTCACGTTATTCATTTGGTAAGTAAAGTAACAGGTAAAATTAATAAGAACACACAAACAATGCAGGTAGTCGCCGATACTTTTCCTGCCGGAACATTAAGCGGAGCGCCAAAGCACAGTGCGATGCAGCTTATTGAAAAATACGAAAAAACAAGTCGTGCCTTTTACGGGGGTGCTATAGGGTTTATGGATTTTAGCGGCAATTATAATCACGCAATTATGATAAGAACCTTCTTAAGTAAAAACCACACACTGCATTGGCAGGCTGGAGCCGGATTAGTTTCGAAATCCAAACCTGAAAATGAATTACAAGAAGTGTATAACAAATTAGGCGCCTTAACAAAAGCCATAGAATTAGCAAAAGACATCTAAAAAAGATGCTCCTCATATATGAAAAACATATTAGTAATTGATAATTACGACAGCTTTACTTACAATTTAGTACATTATTTAGAAGATTTAGATTGTAAAGTTACCGTAAGAAGAAACGATAAATTAACACTAGATTTTGTAGAGGCATTCGATAAAATCGTATTATCTCCAGGTCCAGGAATTCCGGAAGAAGCCGGATTATTAAAAGCCATTATAAAACACTACGCTCCTACAAAAAGTATTTTAGGTGTTTGTTTAGGCTTGCAAGCCATTGGAGAAGTGTTTGGCGGTACTTTAATAAACTTAGACACTGTTTATCATGGTGTATCGACTACAGTAAAGATTATTGTCGACGATGAGAGTTTATTTACTGGATTAGAAAAAACGTTTAGTGTAGGACGCTACCATTCGTGGGTTGTTAACGAAGCTCTACCAGAATGTTTAGAGGTTACTTCGGTAGACGAGAACGGACAAATTATGTCATTAAGACATAACGTTTACGACGTAAAAGCGGTGCAGTACCACCCAGAATCGGTATTAACACCAAATGGAAAACAAATTTTAGAAAATTGGATACGAAATTAAAATGAAAGCGATACTAAATAAATTAATTAACCAAGAACCTCTTTCTAGTGAAGAGGCTCAAAATGTATTAGTAAATATTTCTAAAGGAAAATACAACCACACCCAAATTGCCGCATTTGTTACGGTATATATGATGCGTAGTATTACCATAGATGAACTTAAAGGGTTTCGCGATGCTCTTTTAGAACTCTGTATTCCCGTGGATTTATCAGACTATAACACCATAGATTTATGCGGTACTGGTGGGGATGCAAAAGACACTTTTAATGTCTCTACTCTAGCGACTTTTATAACGGCTGGCGCTGGTGTTCAAGTAGCAAAACACGGCAATTACGGCGTCTCGTCTGCTTCAGGATCTTCAAATGTAATGGAGGCCATTGGCATTACTTTTACAAACAAAACGGCGGCATTAAAAAAATCTTTAGAAGATGCTAATATTTGTTTTTTACACGCGCCCTTATTTCATCCGGCAATGAAAAAAATGGCACCGGTAAGGCAAGACTTAGGTTTAAAAACATTTTTTAATATGTTAGGTCCAATGGTAAACCCGTCGTTTCCAAAAAACCAGTTGGTAGGTGTTTTCAACTTAGAATTACAGCGCATTTATGGCTATCTTTATCAAGATACCGATATTAATTATAGTATTGTTCACGCTTTAGATGGTTATGATGAAATTTCGTTGACAGGTAACACTAAAATAATTACGAATCATTCTGAAACTATTTTAACGCCGAAAGACTTAAACCTTTCACCTATAGAACCTGCAGCGTTATATGGTGGAAAAAGCGTAAAATCGTCCGCTAAAACATTTTTAAAAATTATAAACGGAGACGGAAAAGAAGCACAAAATAATGTGGTGTGCGCTAATGCCGGCTTAGCCATTGCAATGGTAAAAAAGGTAAGCCACGCCGAAGGTTTCGAACTCGCAAAAGAGTCTTTACTTACGCTAAAAGCCAAAGCGAGTTTAAATAAATTAATCGCATTAAGTCATTAACCAAACCTCTTTATTTCTTAATAAAATGAATATATTATTACGTATTGTAGCCGATAAAAGGCAAGAGGTCGATCTCCGCAAGTCGCTAATTCCAGTCTCACAATTGGAACGTTCTGTACTGTTTAATCGCAAAACATTGTCGTTAGCGCTTAGTCTTAGAAGTAGTGCTATTGGTATCATCGCAGAGCATAAGCGCCGATCGCCTTCAAAAAATATTATTAATCAAAACTTCACAGTGTGCGAAGTGGCCAAAGGTTATGAAAATGCAGGTGCAAGCGGACTCTCTGTTCTTACAGATGCTAAATATTTTGGTGGCTCGTTAGACGATTTAATCGTGGCACGTGCGTGCTGTAACTTACCCATTTTACGTAAAGAGTTTATTATCGATACTTATCAAATTACTGAAGCTAAAGCGCACGGTGCAGATGCCATATTGTTAATTGCCGCTATTTTAACACCCAAAGAGATTCAACATTTCTCTACTTTTGCAAAGCAATTAGGTCTAGATGTTTTACTGGAAATACACAACGCCCAAGAACTTGATAAATCTTTACTTCCGAGCATCGACATTATCGGTGTTAATAATAGAGATTTAAACACCTTTACTGTGAGTTTAGAAACTAGTAAAACGTTAAGTTCTTTGATTCCTGAAGAATTTGTTAAAATTTCTGAAAGTGGCATTAGTTCTATCGACGCCGTAAAAACCCTTCAGCCATTTGGTTATAAAGGTTTTTTAATAGGAGAGCATTTTATGAAAACCGATAACGCTGGCCAAAGTGCCAAAGCATTTATCAATCAACTAAAAAAATAACAACAATAAAAATATACAGATGAAATTAAAAGTTTGCGGAATGAAATCTGAAAGTAACATTTTGGATGTGGCTAGCGATGTGAAACCAGATTATATGGGGTTTATTTTTTACGAAAAATCGCCGAGATATTTTAATTCTGAATGTCCAGAAATTTCTGAAGACATCAAAAAAATAGGTGTTTTTGTTAATGCAAAATTAGATTTTATAGTCGGTAACATAGAAAAACACCACTTACAAGGTGTACAATTACACGGTAACGAATCGCCCGAATTCTGTGCAGAAGTGCGTGCGTTTGGCGTTATTGTTATAAAAGTATTTTCTATAAAAAATCATTTCGATTTTAAGGTTTTAGAACCTTACGAAGACGTTTGCGATTACTACATGTTCGATACAAAAGGTAAGGAACCCGGTGGAAACGGTTACACGTTTAACTGGAATGTTTTAAAAAAATACACATCGAGTAAATCGTACTTTTTAAGTGGCGGTATCGGTATGGAAGAATTAGAAGACTTTCTATTATTCCTAAAACGACCAGAATCAGACTTGTGCTGTACAGTAGATTTAAACAGTAAATTCGAATCGACTTCAGGCTTTAAAGACATTAAAAAACTAAACGATTTTAAATACCAACTTATAAAAAACGGTTATGTCCTATAATGTAAACAGCAAAGGTTATTACGGCGATTTCGGTGGCGCATACATTCCAGAAATGCTCTATCCAAACGTCGAAGAATTACGTCAAAACTATTTAAAAGTAATGACCGAACCTTCATTTATTAACGCTTTTAACGCTTTATTAAAAGATTATGTTGGGCGTCCGTCGCCCTTATATTTTGCCAAGCGACTTTCAGAAAAATACAACACCAAAATCTACTTAAAACGCGAAGATTTAAACCATACCGGTGCGCATAAAATCAATAATACTATTGGCCAAATTTTAATGGCGCAACGCTTGGGCAAAAAACGTATTATTGCCGAAACTGGGGCTGGACAACACGGTGTTGCCACCGCTACCGTTTGTGCATTAATGGGGTTAGAATGCATTGTGTATATGGGGGCGGTCGATATTGAACGCCAAGCACCAAACGTCGCCAGAATGAAAATGTTAGGCGCCACCGTTATTCCTGCAAATTCGGGTAGCAAAACGTTAAAGGACGCGACAAACGAAGCCATTAGAGATTGGATTAATAACCCCGTAAATACCTATTATATTATTGGTAGCGTTGTAGGGCCGCATCCGTACCCAGATATGGTGGCGCGTTTTCAAGCCGTCGTTTCCGAGGAAATGCAATGGCAATTACAAGAGAAAGAAGGCCGAAAAGACCCCGATTATGTTATCGCTTGTGTTGGAGGCGGGAGTAATGCAGCGGGTGCTTTCTATCATTACCTCGATACACCAAAGGTTAAATTAATTGCCGCCGAAGCCGCTGGTTTAGGTGTCCATTCGGGCGAAAGTGCCGCCACCTCTATTTTAGGTAAAGAAGGTATTATTCACGGTAGTAAAACACTGTTAATGCAAACACCCGACGGACAAATAACCGAGCCTTACTCTATTTCTGCAGGATTAGATTATCCTGGTGTTGGCCCAATGCACGCTAATTTGTATAAAACCAAACGCGCAGAATTTATAGCAATTACAGACGACCAAGCAATGGAAGCCGGACTAGAATTAAGTATGCTCGAAGGTATAATTCCGGCCATTGAAAGTTCGCACGCACTTGCCGTATTTAAGCAAAAAACCTTTAAAACAGACGACGTTATTGTGCTGAGTTTATCGGGTCGCGGTGATAAAGATTTAGACACGTATAGTAAACATTTTAAGTTATAATATCTTTAAGTGTTACTATAATGGCGTTACCCAAAGGGTCAGGCTTTCCGCTATATCTTTTTTTTGGTTTCTTTAAAATGGTTTTTTTGACTATTAATTCTATTTCTCAGCTAAAAACAAATCAAAATACAATCAAAAAAAAGGATGTCGCATCAATCCTTAACGCAAATAATAACACACGATATATTTCATTGAATAATTAAAACCCAGCTTTTTTGGCTTTACAAATGAATAGAATACAGACAAAATTAAAGGAAGACAAAAAATTATTATCCATTTACTTTTCGGCAGGATATCCTTCGGTTAACGATACCGTAGAAATCATTCAAGAACTAGAGAGCAATGGTGTAGATATGATCGAGATTGGATTACCCTTCAGCGATCCTTTAGCCGATGGCCCCACAATTCAAGAAAGTTCTACGCAGGCGTTAAAAAACGGCATGACTTCAGAGCTTTTGTTTCAACAATTACAATCTATTCGAGCGTCCGTTTCAATTCCTTTAATTATTATGGGCTACTTCAACCCTATTCTTCAATATGGTGTCGAAGCCTTTTGTAAAGCGTGTCAAGAAGTGGGTATCGACGGTTTAATTATTCCCGATTTACCTGTTGATGTGTACGATGAAAACTATAAACACCTCTTCAAAAAATATGGTATAATCAATGTGTTTTTAATTACGCCTCAAACCTCACAAGAGCGTATTCGTTATATCGATTCTATTTCCGAAGGGTTTATTTATATGGTAAGTAGTGCTAGTGTTACCGGTAGTAGCTCTGGCTTTCAAACAGAACAAACCGATTACTTTAAACGGGTGGCGAATATGGAACTTCAAGCACCACAAATTGTAGGTTTCGGTATCTCAAATCAAGAGACTTTTAAGCAAGCAACCCAACATACAAAAGGCGCAATAATTGGTTCAGCATTTATTAAACACCTCTCTGCTAATGGTATTAAAAATATAGATACTTTTGTAAATACAATTTTACATTAATCGTACTAAAATGGAAGACATAGAAAATATAGAATTAGAATATTTAAAAATAGAAGATTACCAAGAGCTTAAGGAAGCGATGATTGAATCTTATTCTACAATGCCAGACGCCTTTTGGAAAGAACATCACATTCAAAAATTAATAGATATATATCCGGAAGGGCAAGTCGTTATAAAAATCAATAATCAAATTGCGGGTTGTGCCTTGTCCATTATTGTCGATTATAACAAATTAGACAATCACCATACTTATAAAGATATTACAGGAAACGACACCTTTACTACGCATAAACCAGATGGCGATGTTATTTATGGTATAGATGTTTTTATAAGACCACGATTTAGAGGTTTACGTTTAGGGCGCCGTTTATACGATTATAGAAAAGAACTTTGCGAGCGCTCCAACCTTCGTGGTTTGGCCTTTGGCGGACGTATCCCAAACTTTCACAAGTATTCAGATACGTTAACACCAAAACAATATTTAGATAAGGTTAAAAGTAAAGAAATTAACGATCCCGTTCTAAACTTTCAGATTTCGAACGATTTTCATCCTACACGCGTTTTAAAAAATTATTTAAAAGGCGATAAATCATCTGGAGATTATGCTATTTTATTAGAATGGGATAATATCTATTACGAAAAAGAGAACAAAAAAGCCAGTACAATAAAAACGGTAGTTCGTTTAGGTTTAATACAATGGCAGATGCGTTTGTATAAAGATTTGGACGAATTAATGCAACAAGCAGAATTTTTTGTGGATGCTGTTTCTGGTTACCGCAGTGACTTTGCCGTGTTTCCAGAGTTTTTTAACGCGCCGCTAATGGCCGATCACAATAATTTGTCTACACCAGATGCCGTTAGAGAATTAGCAAAACACACCCAAGAAATTGTCTCGCGCTTCTCCCAATTAGCGATTTCTTATAATATAAATATTATTACCGGTAGTATGCCAGAAATGGTAAACGAAAAGTTATATAATGTTGGTTATTTATGTCGCCGTGACGGAAGTTTAGAACGTTACGAAAAACTACACGTTACCCCAGACGAAGTTAAAGTATGGGGAATGGTCGGCGGAAACAAACTTCAAACATTCGATACCGATTGCGGAAAAATAGGGGTATTAATATGCTACGATTCTGAGTTTCCTGAACTTAGCCGCTTGTTGGCCGATGAAGGAATGGACATTCTGTTTGTTCCGTTCTTAACCGATACGCAAAATGGCTATTCTAGAGTAAGACATTGTGCGCAAGCTAGAGCGATAGAAAACGAATGTTATGTAGCCATTGCAGGAAGTGTTGGTAATTTACCTAAAGTAGAAAATATGGACATCCAGTTTGCACAGTCGGCTGTTTTAACGCCATGTGATTTTGCTTTTCCTTTAAATGGAATAAAAGCTGAGGCTACCACAAACACGGAAATGATTTTAATTGCCGACGTTGATATCGATTTATTACGAAACTTAAACAAACATGGCAGCGTTAAAAACCTTAAAGATCGTAGAAAAGACTTATTCTCATTAACCAAAAAAGAATAATTAACAGGTCTTAACAGTTTCTGTCTCCGTTTTATGACTATTTTAATACATTTTTATTTCTCTAATATGTAGCTTTGATGTATAACAATTAAAAAACTTAGAAATTATGGGGGCTATTGAAGATAAAAGAAAATTTAAAACGACAAAGAAGCAATCAAATCCGACGAACCCAACAGGAAATACAGATATTGAAACAAATAAATTCGATATTGAAGAGTCGTCTATAAAGGGGCAACAAAAAAAGAAATAATTGGCTTATTAATTTTATATAAAAAAGAACTGTGTAATTAATTTTACATAGTTTTTTTGTTTAATTTTAGTTATATTAAACAATGTTTTAAAACATTTTACGAATAATACGATTTCATTGCCAAAAAAAGTGTGTTTTATACGTTTTATAGAATAAAACAATATCATTTGTTATTTTTTAACAAAAAATTAAAAACCATCAAGTTAACATACTATAAAATAAAAGTTTACTTTTGTAGGATGTTTAAAAGTATTATCCCTTTATATACTTTTTTTTATTTTTTATTATAAAACAATTTAATCAAGGGCAATATTCGTCTTAAAATACGAGTCAGTTAAATTAATTAACCATTGTCTATTTATGAAAAGAGCAAAAGTATCTTCAGAACAAGATTGGCTAAACCTACTAGAGGAAGCCATAGCTAACGGCGTTAAAATTCAAGTAAACCATAGATTTAAGTATAAAGACAGAAATCTAGGAACTTTTCTTACTGGTGCTAAACGCAAAAGTAAACCCGAGTTAATTAAAAAAATTGAAGATTTAGGTCTCGATTTTAAAATGCACAGTAAAGATCCCGAAGATTTTTTAATGCGATATATTAAAGAACTTAGAGAAAACGAAAACCCTGTTAAACAACAATACATCACCCGTTTCAATTCTTACATACTTCCTAAGAAAACAATTCTTAAGAAAGATACTAAGAAAGAGTTGAATGAGGTTTGGAAAGAGAAGTTTGGAGACCGTAGAAAATGGACCAAACCAGAAACGACCGAAGATAAAATAATGAGATGGAAAGCTTTTAGATATGATGAAGCCCTAAACCCTGATGGTAAATGGTTTCACTATAAACGCATCATCGGTAAGTTATATAATTGGGTGTACACACGTAAAACTAATTTGGATAGAATGGAAGCTATTGCGCATCATTTTAATGCTAAAGAAATTGAAGAGCTTAAAAAAGAAGGCTTTTTTAATGTATAATTAACATTAGGCAGAATAGTAATCTTAAAAAATACAGTTATTTTCGTAGTGAACTCAAGTTAATACTGTTTTCATTCAAAAAAACGTGATGTAACTTCATAACTGTATTAATTAATGATTAAAAGAATTATCCTATCGCCAATTCAGAAATTTGTTAAGACCGAGAGTTTAGCAGGTATACTGCTATTTAGCGCAACTATTATTGCCCTTATTTGGGCCAATTCACCTTTCGTAGACAGTTACACGCATCTTTGGGAATATAAATTAGGAATATCTTTTGAAGATTTTGAGCTTAAAAAACCATTACATCTCTGGATCAATGATGGTTTAATGGCCATTTTCTTTTTCTTAATTGGTTTAGAGCTTAAACGAGAGTTACTTATTGGAGAAATTAACACGATAAAAAAAGCAGCGTTCCCTTTTGTTGCGGCATTAGGGGGTATGATAATTCCGGTTATTTTATACTTAACCTTAAATCAAGACGTAACAACGACAAAAGCTTGGGGTATACCGATGGCTACCGATATCGCTTTTGCTTTGGCTATTTTGAGCACTTTAGGGAAGCGTGTACCTTTAAGTTTAAAAATATTCTTAACCGCTTTTGCCATTATAGATGATATCGCCGCAGTATTGGTTATTGCCGTTTTTTATAGTTCTAATATTAATTGGGAATACATTATTTACGGTCTAATTCTTATTGGTATTTTAGCCGCCTTTTATAACAAAAAAAAATATTCCCTTGGTATTGGTTTAGTCCTTGCCGTCGTTATTTGGTTTTTATTCCTTAAATCTGGGATTCATCCAACCATAGCAGGTGTTCTATTAGCATTTACAATTCCTATTAAAAGGCGAATTAATTTAAGTCTTTACGCTGAAAACCTGTCTTCGATCTCCGAGAAAATCGTAAGGCAATCTGATGGGAAAGAAAAACACTTACTCTCAAATGATGAAATTAATCACATTGATGACTTAGACAATTTAACCGAAGCAGTGCGTTCTCCTTTGCAAGATTTAGAACAGAGATTACATAATCTAACCGCTTATTTTATTCTTCCTATATTTGCTTTTGCTAATGCCGGAGTCGTCATTAATACCAGTTATAACTTTAATTTCTCGCTCCTCTCAAATATCGCAATTTCTTTATTCCTTGGAAAATTTATTGGTGTGGCATTATTCTCTTACTTAGGAATAAAACTAAAAATAACGCGGCTACCGGAAGGTGTTAAATTTGCGCAAATTCTAGGAATTGCTTGTATTGCAGGTGTTGGGTTTACTATGTCTATTTTTATTGGAAACTTAGCCTTTAGCGACGATCTTTCTAATATAAACTCAGTTAAAGTAGGTATTATTATTGGTTCCTTAATAGCTGGGTTTTTAGGGTATGTTATTTTAAGATTTACGGGCAATAAACCTCCGTCTCAAAATTTAAATAAAGAGTTGTAAGTCGCACAGAGTCTAGGCTCATCTATGGCTATTTTTATAATTCTTACATCGTTTTGTAATGTCTTTCTTTTCCAATTAATTATATATGACTAAAACCATAAGTATTTTAGGCTGTGGCTGGTTAGGTAAACCGCTAGCTTTTAAATTGAGCGCATCCTATTCGGTGAAAGCGTCCAATAGATCAATCGAAAATGCCGTTGAATTTGAGAAGAATAATATCAAGCATTATGCAATTAATTTGGAAGACAAAACTATAGCCACGTCCAACTTTCTAAAAGCCAATGTTCTAATATTACCTATCGCTTATAAAAATATCGCTAATTTTGAACGCTTAGTGAATGAAATAGAAAAATCTTCAATACAACACGTTATCTTTATCAGCTCGACCTCGGTTTACGATAACACCAATGGGACGGTAACGGAAAATGCGCCTACCAACAATAGCGCGTTGTCTCAAATTGAAAAATTATTTTTAAACGCTTCCAATTTCGATACCACTATTATTAGGTTCTCAGGACTCTTTGGCTATAACCGTAATCCGGCTAATTTCATATCCGCATCGAAAAAAATGCCGAACCCTGAGGGTTACGTCAATCTTATTCATCGGGACGATTGCATCGCTATAATTGAAGAGATTATAAAAAAAGACTGCTGGAACACCATTTTTAATGCCTGTTGCAGTTCGCACCCAAAACGCAATTCATTTTATATCGCACTTGCTAAAAGCTACGACAAGCCATCGCCCGATTTCGAAAGCGGTTCTTCCAGCTATAAATTAGTCTCTAATGCTAAATTAGTAAACACTTTAAATTATGAATTTATTTACAACGATTTAACCAAAATATAAAACAAACGCTCCCAACGAATGCCTTTAAATATAGTTTTAATAGAACCCGAAATCCCAAATAACACTGGTAACATTGGCCGCTTAACATTAGGTTCTGGCTCGCGTTTGCATTTAGTAAAACCTTTTGGTTTCGAAATTAGCGACGCCCGACTAAAACGTGCAGGCTTAGATTATTGGAAACATATAGATATTACCATTTATGAGAACATAGAAGACTTTTTTAGCAAGAATAAAAATGCTTCTATGGCTTTCTTATCTAGTCACGGCTCACAATCGCATTGGGACATTCCTTTTAAAGACAATTTATTTTTAGTCTTCGGAAAAGAATCTTCAGGATTACAAAAATCAATCACCGATAAGAACAAAAAGGCCCTCTACAAAATACCACTTCATAGCGAGCACATTCGTAGTTTAAACATTGCAAATGCTGTAAGTATCGTTGTTTACGAAGGCTTAAGACAATTAAAATAAAGCGCTAAAAACCAGGTATCTACATTTTTTAAACTCCCCTAAAATCAAATTAAAAAAGAGTGTAAATTTATTTCGAAATTGTTAAAGCTATTCAAAAAAAATATACATTTACTATACATTGTGCTATTATCATATTAAATTAAGCACAACACACTTATTGTAAATTTATATTTATTTAAAGCGTCTTTAATGCAAAAATACATTGTTGTCAATCAGCCAGAAAAATGGACTGTTGCGATAGATCATATTTCCGTTATTTCGTCTCAAGACTATTTAACGAATCCTAAATTCTCACGTCTAAAAAAAGCAAGAATTTTTAACCTTTGTAAGGATTATTCATACCAATCTAAAGGATATTACGTCTCGCTTTTAGCCGAAGCACGAGGGCATTTAGCGATACCTACCGTTAAAAATATTGTCGATTTAAAAACCTTAAAGCTCGTTCGTATTGTATCTGGTGAGTTTGATGATGTGATTCAGCATCATTTAAAAAACATCAAATCTCAAGAGTTTACATTGAGTATTTATTTCGGCCAAAACGTAGCGCAAAAATACAAAGAGTTGAGTGCACTTTTTTACAGACATTTTCAGATGCCCTTTTTACGCGTAAAATTTAATCATACGACAAAATGGAATATTCAAAGTATTCGTGCTATTTCAGAAAATGAAATCCCTGAAGAACACAAAGAAAGTGTCCGCATATTTGCTAATCAATATTTTTCAAAGAAGCGTTACGACACACCGAAACTGGTAAAAACGGATTTTGATTTAGCCATATTAGTCAACCCCAAAGATCCTGCACCGCCAAGTAATGCTAAAGCCCTAAAACGGTTTACCGAAATTGCCGAAAAGATGAATATTTATGTCGAAATTCTTGAACCTAAAGATTTATCGCGCTTATCGTCTTTTGATGCTCTTTTTATTCGTCAAAGCACCGAAGTGAATAACGAAGCCTATGCCTTTGCTCGAAAAGCACAGAAAGAAGGTTTAGCGATTATAGATTACCCAGATGCCATTTTAAAATGCTGTAACAAGGTATATATGGCTGAAGCTTTAGAAAACGCGAATATAGACACTCCAAAAACGTGCATAGTATATAAAGAAAACAGAGACACTATCTTGGAGATTACAGGATTACCGTGTGTGCTAAAAGCGCCAGATTCTACGTTCTCCTTTGGGGTCAAGAAAGCCAAAACTGTAGACGAATATAACACGCTTGTTACCGAAATGCTTAAAGAATCTGACCTGATAATTGCGCAAGAGTTTTGCCCATCAGATTACGATTGGCGCATAGGTATTATCGACGACAAACCGTTTTACGCGTGTAAATATTATATGGCTAAAGGGCATTGGCAAATTTACAATTGGAAAGCAAAAAACAAAAATGACCAAGATGGTAATGCCGATTGCTTACCCATAGAAGAAGTGCCTAAAAAGGTGTTGAATATGGCTATAAAATCGGCTAAACTTATGGGAAAAGGTTTATACGGTATAGACATTAAAGTAGTAAATAACAAACCCATGGTTATCGAGATTAACGACAACCCAAATATCGATTTCGGAGTGGAAGACGCGTATTATGGCGATGCGGTTTACATCGAGATTCTTTCAGCCTTAAAAAAACGTTTAGATTCCTAATGAGCAAAAAATATCATTTATTTGAAGTATACGGTATAGAGTTAGAATATATGCTCATTGATACCGCTACATTTAAAGTCGCTCCCAAAGTGGATGCATTATTAACTAAAAAAAATGGTGCCTTAACTTCAGATATCGACAACGGTTTAATTGCGTGGAGTAATGAATTAGTGGCGCACGTAATAGAATTGAAGACAAATGGACCTACAAAAGATTTAGATAATTTATCGGAAGCATTTCATAAAAACATTATCGAAATAAATAGCCTTTTAAAGACTGAAAATTTAAAGCTATTACCAACAGCGTCGCATCCGTTAATGAATCCCTTAACCGACACACAGCTTTGGAAACATTCGTTTAGCGAAGTTTACGAGCTCTATAATCGCATTTTCGATTGTAAAGGTCACGGTTGGAGTAACGTGCAAAGCACACATATTAATTTGCCGTTTTTCGATGATAAAGAATTTGAAAAATTACACGCGGCTATTCGCGTTATATTACCATTAATTCCAGGATTATGTGCCAGTTCTCCTATCTTAGAAGGCAAAAATACGGGGTTTAAAGACACGCGATTAGAATACTATAAAACGAATCAGAAAGAAATTCCAGAAATGACAGGCTTGGTAATTCCGGAACGTGTGTTTACAAAAATCGATTATTATTCTACCATTTTCGAACCGATTAAAAAAGCCATCGCACCGAAAGATACTAACGGTATTTTAGATCATCATTTTTTAAATTCACGAGGAGCAATCGCCCGTTTTGATAGGAATGCCATAGAAATTAGATTGGTAGATATTCAAGAATGTCCGCAAGCAGATATTGCCATTTGCGTGTTAATTATTGAAACATTAAAATTATTAGTTAATAAACACTTAGCCTCTTTGAGCGACCAAAAAGGATGGACAAAAGAAGCGTTATTTGCTGTTTTTAACCCTATAATTAAAGAAGGTGAAAACTACGAAGTAACAAATACAAACTATTTACAATTGTTCCATCTAGAAGAAAACGCAACAGTGAATGCTATTTGGAAACACTTATATAAATTAGCAAAACCAACTATTCACGCGTCACATTATCACGCGATTGAAACGATTTTAAATGACGGCACTTTGGCGACTAGAATTTTAAAGGCAGTCGACAGTGATTTCTCTGAAGCTCACATTAAAAAAGTGTATTCTAAACTTGCCGATTGCTTACAAACAAATACCGTATTCTCAGTATGAAACTGATTGTAACCTGCGAACATGGAGGCAAGACTATCCCGAGTGAGTACACAGAATATTTTAAAAATAGTCTTGAAATATTACAATCGCATCGTGGTTTCGACTTCGGTGCTTTAGATGTTTTTAATGCGTTAAAAACGCTAGCAGTATATTCTAATTATAGTGCTACAAGTAGATTGTTAATTGAATTGAATCGCTCGTTGCACCATAAACATCTCTTTTCTGAGTTTACGAAAGGGTTAGCCAACACCGAAAAAGAGGGTATTATAAAGGATTATTATTTCCCGTATCGCAATGCGGTAGAAACAGAAATAAGAAATTTAATTGGCAGTAATGAAACCGTGTTGCATTTATCCATTCATTCATTTACTCCCGTTTTTAACATTATAGAACGTTCGTGCGATATTGGAATTCTTTACGATTCTTCAAGGCAAGGAGAAAAACGATGGGCCTCACTATTAAAAGACCATTTAAAGACTGAAGATAGCAACTTAAACGTGCGATATAACTATCCCTATTTGGGCAAAGCCGATGGTTTTACAACGTACCTAAGACAACAATTCGCACTTAATTATCTAGGTATTGAATTAGAGATTAATCAGAAGTTTTCAAGGCAAAATATAATGCATTCAACATTAAAAAGCATCTTATTTCACGCCATAAAAAAAGCCTTAAATTAATTAAGACTCTTTTTATACGCTTGACTTTTAATCATTTTTAAATATAAATTTTCGACTTTAGTTCGTGCCCACGGTGTGCGACGTAAAAATTTTAAGCTCGATTTTACTGTTGGATTTTCATTAAAACAGCGAATTTTTATGGTAAGTCCTAAATATTCCCACCCGTAATGCGTTTGTAAATCGGTGATTATTTTTTCTAAAGTAATACCGTGTAAAGGATTGTTAGGTTGTGGTTCCATTTTTTAAGAATTTAAAACGAGTGCTTTAATTTTAACAGCTTTTTCAAAATGATCTAATTGGTGCGTTCCTATCCACCACGTTGCAGCTTCCATTAATAACTCCGGATCGTCATTTTTATTAGCAAAAAAAGCGTAAAAAGAGAGTCCGACGGACTCTCCCTTTTGCTCTATTTTCTTATTGCAAACTGCTATAATTTTTTCCTTTAAACGACTACGCATCCTTAACTTTTTGAACGTCGGTCGTTAGTACGTTTTGGACGTCTTGAATTGTGAGCCGATTTACTCTCACCAGATTTAGACCCTCTTGATTTGGATGTATTAGAGTTACGCGATGATCTACCACCACCACCACCACCTTGCTTTATCGGTGCTGTTGATGCATTAGGATCAGGTTCGTAACCTTCCATTATTTCAATTGGTAATTTCTCGCCTATTAATTTTTCAATGTCTCGTAAAAATGTAGTTTCATCGGCACTTACTAAAGAGATTGCTTCTCCTTTCGCTCCTGCTCTACCCGTTCTACCAATTCGGTGAACGTAATCTTCAGAGATATTAGGAATTTCAAAATTCACCACGTGTGGTAATAAGGGAATATCTAGTCCTCGAGCAGCAATATCAGTAGCCACTAAAACACTTACGGTTCCTTCTTTGAAACCTGCTAAGGCTTTTGTTCGTGCCCCTTGACTTTTATTTCCATGAATAGCTGCTGCAGTAATGCCTTCGCTAATCATTTTCTTTGTTAGTTTATTTGCTCCGTGTTTGGTACGTGCAAACACTAAAACTTGCTTCCAATTTCCATCTAGAATTAACTTGATGATGAGGTCTGTTTTTTTACCTTTCGCTACACGATATACTTTTTGAGATATAGCCTCTACGGTTGTGTTTTCTGGCGTTGCTTCAACTTGCGCTGGATGATTTAAAATACCCTTCGCGAGTTTCTTTATGTCTTTAGAAAACGTCGCAGAGAACATTAAATTCTGACGTTTTGCTGGCATTATTTTCATTACCCGTTCAATATCGCGTAAAAACCCCATATCTAGCATACGGTCTGCTTCATCCAAAACAAATATTTCTACGTGTTTTAAAGACAATAGACCTTGATTATTTAAATCTAGTAAACGCCCTGGAGTTGCTACCAATACATCTACACCTTGTCTTAAGGTAGAGACCTGCGATTTCTGGTTTACACCTCCAAATATAACAGTACTGCGAATATCTAAAAACTCACTATACTCTCTAACATTAGCATACACTTGTGCTGCTAATTCTCGTGTTGGTGTTAATATTAACGCACGAACTGGACGATGTCTTTCGGCTGGTCGTTGTGATAATAAATGTAATAACGGCAGTGTAAAACCTGCTGTTTTTCCTGTTCCTGTTTGGGCAGAAGCCAATACATCGACTCCTAATAAAACTGGAGGAATTGCTTTTAACTGAATTGGAGATGGAGTTGTGTATCCTTTTTTGCTAATTGCTTTTAGCAAGGCTTCGGATAAGCCTAAAGATTTAAATGACATACAAATTGTTTAGAAACCCACATTTGTGGGGTGGGAGATGACAATTTATTATAAATATCACCTCTATTAATTAAGCGACAAATGTACACTTAATTTATTTCTATTTACTATAATTGTGTTTTCTTTAGTCCTAAACCCCCATAAACCGTATTGAAAAGCGATCTTATAAAAACTCGCTATCCTGAAGTACACGAAAATCGAAGGCATTAAACTCAGTACTTATAGCTTTTAGCTCTTTGAATAGCGACTTACTACCTATTGAAATATTTACCGCGCCCGAAGACGACGTTAGCGAAACTGTTTTATTTAGGCGCTCTCGGCAAAAAGCTGATACACTTGGCAACACAAACTGGTGTACTCTAGACATTTAATTTTTCACTGCTCTAGTTTTAATCCGTACTTTTTAAACTGCTTTCTAAAGAAATCTCAGGGCTATTTTACTGTTTCCAATTATAAACAACAGCATTGCTACCGAAGGGAATTCTTGTGGACAACCGATAATATTATGGCATTTTATAGCCGTCGCACCCATAGCGGATGCATCTATTTTTTCACTTTCATCCGATTCTTCACTATCGCAAACCTCAATTTTATATGCTTTTAGAAACTGTTTCCATTCTATAATGGCTTCTTGAGAAATACCGTAACGCAAATTTAAATTGTAAATCGCAGCGATGCATAACTACACCGAATTATAGTGACTGCCGTAACAACAATCGATATCCTTTTCTAATAGATCGCCAGTAGTAAAACGTAGTGGCGGCAGCTTGCCTAAAATTAAAGGTTCTAAGTCTTTCTGTATAAATGGCGGTTACGGCTGCCGGAGTACAACATTAAGCCTTGGCTAAAAGCATCTCTACTTCGTGCATTGTTGGCTTATATTTTATTTTGTTGGGGTTGGTAAAATGCTCAGATTCCGTCTTTAATTCTTTCAAAATCTCTTGAGCATCTTCCATTTTTCCTTTATTCTGAAGAAATTTAGCCAATGCTAATCGCTCGTTATAATTTGAATAACGCTGATCTATTTGTCGTAATTGCTCTTCGGCTTCTTCAACGCGACCTAATTCATTTAACGCTAAACCATAAAGAAACTGTGCGTTTTTAGCTCTAAAATCTAATACGTCTTTTATTTGATCACCATAAAAAACAGAACGCTCAAAATTATTTGTTTGATAATAGCCGGCTATTAATTTTTTAATGACAAATAAATTATTTTGACCTTTATCTTCTAAAGCAATTTTGTAATGGGTTATGGCATTCTCAAAATCTTTCATTTCAAAATACGCTTCTGCTAAATTAATTCTATTGAGATACGTTTCTGAAAACTCAAGTTTCTTCTCTAGATCCTTAACTTTTTTCGAGGGTGTTAAAACAGCCGTTATCCCTTCTTGAATTCTTTCGCCATCGCGTTTATTATAAACCTGTGTAATTAAATAAATTGCCGAACCAATGGCAGGAATAAATAAAATTAAAAAAATCCAGTAATACTGGTTCCTGTTTTTAATAAGATGATAGATGCAATACACTTGCAAAGCAACGATAATATAGTACATATGTTAAATTTTATTTTAAAGTGTTAAATATAGTGAACTATCCCCAATAATATAAGTACCTTAAGGGTTAAACAAATATTAAAATTATGGGAAGAGGAGACAAAAAAACGAAACGCGGAAAAATTAGCCGTGGTAGTTATGGTGTAAGACGCCCACGCATAAAAAAACGAGTAACACCGGAAACTAAAATAGAAATCGATAAAAAAGTTAAACCTTAATTTATCGGGTAAATACTAAGTTATGTTCTGAAGAAAGCGCGTCGCTTAATCCGTATCCCTCTGCAGTAAACCCTTTTAAATCATCAATGGTTTTAGCATCGGTATCTACGATGTAACGCGCCATTAATCCGCGAGCCACTTTAGCGTAAATAGCAATTATTTTATACGTGCCATTTTTAAATTCCTTAAACTCGATTGTAGTTACAGGAACTTTTAAGGCTGCGGTATCTATAGATTTAAAATACTCGTTACTCGCTAAATTTACAAATACCTCATCGTCTTCTAATTCCT
Source organism: Bizionia saleffrena (assembly GCF_008086175.1). Lineage (GTDB taxonomy): Bacteria > Bacteroidota > Bacteroidia > Flavobacteriales > Flavobacteriaceae > Bizionia > Bizionia saleffrena. The sequence continues at coordinate 58,841 of NZ_VSKM01000006.1, read as the reverse complement.
CATTTAGCGCTTTAGTGATCTCTTCTTTCCAGAATTCGTATAAGTTTTTGTTCTTTCCCACCGGCATTTTTGTTCCCATTTCTAAACGGTAGGCTTGCATTAAATCCAACGGTTTTAATACGCCGTACAGCCCCGATAAAATGCGGACTTTATCTTGTAATACATCGATTTTTTTTGACGCTATGGTATAAGCATCCAGACCGCGATATACATCCCCATTAAAAGCATAAATTGCCGCACGTGCATTGTCTGTTGTAAATGGTACCGTCCATTCTTGGTTACGCGCGTAATTTAGTTGCCCCAAATTATCGCTTATATGCATTAATTTAGATAGGCTTTTTGCCGATTTCTCTTTTAGTATGTTATTAAGTCGCTCCGATTGTTTTAAAAATATTGGTTGCGATACTTTTTCTGTTGGTAACTGCGTTTCAAAATCCAAAGATTTTGCTGGTGATAGTACTATTTTCATCTTTTATTGCTTCTGTTTACTAAATTACTACTAATTCTCCTGTTTTTACAGATAGACCTTAAATCTTATGATTGTATTAACGCATTTTGCAGCTAAAAACAGACTAGCATTCGCCATATATAAATTTAATACTTAAAGCACAAAGTACACACCCCTTTGCACTGCTATTTCTTATCAATGTATAAGAAGTATTTATAGACTTTTAAGGGGTATTTAACAGACGTTAGTTTTGTATCACACTTGTTGTAATTAATTAGATACTGAATTGATCTGCCTTTTTCAAAATCCTTTACACGTATCTTTTCTAGATGTTCAGAACTATTCTTTTTATAAATATCCCCATTAGACGTTCTTAAACCACTTCTGTTTTTAGAACTATTTTTAAAAATTCGACATTTTTATTCTCTTCTACACACTAAATAATGCGAGATTAATCTTAGAAAAACAATTAAGCTTTCTTTAATTTCATTTTAATTTTTATTTCAGAATTATATTGTAATTTGCCCTAAACGATTCTGTATTTACAGATCACTGGTTCTCAATCAATTAAACTATAATAAGCTATTTATTTCTTATAAAGAAAGCTAAGAATTCAATTAAACGACTATTATGCGTACTCAATTTTATATTATATCAACTATTTCATTGTTGATGTCACTGGCATCAGGCCTATTTTTAAGTCCTTATTGGTATGTGCTTTTTGGGATTGTATTATCCTTTACCATTCTAGGATATTATGATATTCTCCAAACGCGACATACTATTATGCGAAATTATCCAATACTAGGTAGGCTGCGCTTCGTATTAGAAGATTTACGTCCTAAAATGTATCAGTATTTTATAGAATCCGATATTGATGGTAGACCTTTTAATCGCGTGGACCGTTCCACAGTATACCAAAGAGCGAAAGGCGTGCGTGATACGATTCCTTTTGGCACTCAACTTGACGTCTATGCCGAAGGCTATGAATGGATATGTCATTCAATAGCGCCAAAAGCTTTTGAAACTTTAGATCACGATCCCCGAGTAATAATTGGTAATAAAGATTGTACGCAACCGTATTCTGCTAGTATATTAAATATTTCAGCTATGAGTTTTGGTGCGCTTAGCTCTGCTGCCGTTGAGGCGCTTAATGGCGGCGCTAAAATTGGAAATTTCGCACAGAATACCGGAGAAGGCGGGTTAAGTGACTATCATTTAAAGCACGGTGGTGATTTGATTTGGCAAATTGGTACAGCTTATTTTGGATGCCGAACGGAAGAAGGAAAATTCAATCCAGAACTCTTTTCCGAAAAATCGCAACATCCTCATATAAAAATGATTGAACTCAAAATTTCGCAAGGGGCAAAGCCCGGACACGGTGGTATTTTACCAGCCGAAAAGAACTCCGAAGAAATTGCAAGAATCAGACATATTGAGCCACATACTAAGGTTAGTTCTCCACCCTATCACTCCGCTTTTGATACACCAATTGAAATGGTAAAGTTTATTAAAGAACTAAGAGATTTATCGGGAGGGAAACCGGTGGGGTTTAAATTGTGTATTGGCTATAAAAGTGAATTTATCTCCATTTGTAAAGCTATGGTAGGTTTGGATATTTATCCTGATTATATTGCTGTAGACGGCGGTGAAGGCGGAACAGGCGCTGCACCACCAGAATTTAGTAATTATGTAGGTGCACCTTTGATTGATGGTCTTGATTTTGTCCATAATATTCTAACAGGAATGGGGATACGACAACATATTAAAATTATTGCTTCGGGAAAAATCACTTCTGCTTTTCATATTGCGCGTGCAATTGCTTTGGGAGCCGACGCTTGTTATCAAGCCCGCGCTATGATGTTAGCATTGGGGTGTATTCAAGCCTTACTGTGTAATACAAATAAATGTCCTACAGGTATAACAACACAAGATCCTAAACTTACTGTAGGCTTGGTTCCTAGAGATAAAAAAACCCGTGTCGCTAGTTATCACGAAAAAACACTTAAAAATTTCGTTGAACTTTTAGGGGCTACAGGTTTAGATGAAGTGAGAAATTTAACACGTTCTCATATTTATCGTCGTATTTCATTTAATGACATGATAACTTATGAAGAACTTTTCCCATCAATAAAACCAGGATCGATGGTTAATGGAGAGATTCCAGAGAAATACAATATGGACTTTGCTTTTGCCGATAAAACACGCTGGGGTATTCATCCTGAAGCAGCCGTCTAATTTTAGTTATTAATTACTAAACCTCGTATTTTGGTAAGCTATACGTCTGTTACAGCGAAAGATTCAGAATTTTGAAGGCTTAATTTAGATTGGGTTTTACTTTCAAATCTGGAGATATTGTCTAATTCACGTCATTTTTCCCTTCTGACCTTTACGTTTGCGGTGTTAACGAGAATAAAAATTGCTGTGATGATTAATTAATGTTGGCCAAGGTATAGAAACACGCGTTTACAATTGTCACATCCAGATTGCTATTGGGTGATGCTTATAGTAGTTCTCTAGTGAAAAATCAATGTGCTTTTTCTTGTCTTTTTACCACAGTACTCTTTATTAACTATGGCAAATACTTTTAAAAACACAGCCAATTCCTCTCTTTTTTATAGAAAATTTAAATGCGCTATTACTTAATGTGAAGACTCACAAAAGCCTTGGCATTCTATTATATACGTTGATTAACATAGTAATCTTCTGGTATCTTTTGCGTTAAGGGTTGAGGCTTTGTTGGAGCTCTCTCGATTTTTTAAATCGGGAAGCGACTGCCGAAAACCTGTCCACTATTGTAGGTAGAAAATAGTGGAACGCCCAAATTAAAAATCACTTTTAAAAAGTAAATCAGCGCATAAACAAAGCACGATTTAACGTGCTTTAATTTTTTAGTCTTCTAAATGTTTCGAATAGCCTCGCCATTTCTCGATACACTGCTGTATATCTTCTGGAATTGGAGCGCTAAACTGCATAAACTCTCCCGTTTTGGGATGCTCGAAACCTAAGGTTTTAGCGTGCAGTGCTTGACGCGGCAATATTTTAAAACAATTATCTACAAACTGTTTATATTTGGTAAAGGTTGTCCCTTTTAAAATGCGCTCTCCGCCGTAGCGTTCGTCGTTAAAAAGGGTGTGACCAATATGTTTCATATGCACACGAATTTGGTGCGTACGTCCGGTTTCTAACTTGCAAGTTACCAAGGTTACATACGTTAAACGCTCTATGACTTTAAAGTGCGTTACAGCAGGTCTTCCTTTGTCTTCGTCCTCGCCGAAAAACACGGTGTTTTGCAATCTATTTTTAGGATGGCGGCCAATATTACCTTGTATAGTCCCTTCATCCTCTTCCATATTACCCCAAACAATAGCTACATATTCGCGCTCGCTAGTTTTGTCTTTAAATTGTTTAGACAAATGTGCCATTGCGTGTTCGGTTTTTGCGACAACTAGCAATCCGCTAGTGTCTTTATCGATACGGTGTACCAACCCTGGTCGGTCGCTAGAGTTTTTCGGTAAATTCTCGAAGTGATAAATTAAGCCGTTTATTAAGGTTCCTGAATAATTTCCGTGACCGGGGTGCACGACAATTCCTGCGGCTTTATTTACTACTAATAAGGTATCGTCTTCGTACACAATATCGAGGGGCATGTCTTCGCCAACCAACAAATTCTCGAATGGCGGATGCGAAAAAAGCACCCGGATACTATCGTCTGGTTTTACTTTATAATTGGCCTTTACAGGGGCGTCATTAACATGTATATTGCCCTCTTTCGCAGCGGCTTGAATTTTATTACGCGTGGCGTTTTCTATAAAATTCATTAAATATTTATCGATACGAAGAGGTGTTTGCCCTTTATCTACGGTAAATGCGAAGTGCTCGTAAAGTGTCTCGTTTTCGTTTTCTGGTAATTCTGGTGTATAGTCTTCTGTCATTATAAGCTTAATTACCGTTTCCGTTTCCTAAAACGAAGTCAATAGTTGATGTTTTTGATAGTTGTTCTCCTGCCGCTATTGGGTTTCCTTCAAAACGTAAACCTAACACCATATCTTTACCAATATTATCGATATATGTTGTCTTTCCTATTTTAAAGCCTAGCGCTTCTAAGGTTGGTTTTGCTTGTCTAAAAGTACGCTGACGTAAATCTGGAACGGCTATTTTACGATATCCTGAAGGATTTAAAGTAATATATATTTTACGGTCTTCTTTTACCTGACTTCCTGCTTTTGGCTCTTGTTCGATTACAGAAAACTTAGGATAGTCTGGATTATAATTTGCCGAATCTTGTATTTCTAAGGTTAGTGTTTCTTGTTCGAGCTCTATTTGTGCTACCCCTAATGATTTCCCTGTTAAATCGGGCACAGACTTAAATTCGCCGTGATTAGTAGAGATGTTTAACCACTTTAAAACAAGAAAACATAAAACGATAACTACTACAACAGCTAATACGAGTTGTTTTACAAACACTTTACTCGTTAAAAATTTGACTAGACTCATTAAAAATTATTTAGTTCAACTACTTAAGTATTATATAATCATTTTTTTACTCTAAATAGTATGGCAAATATATAAAAACTAAAAGGTTTCTGTTTCAAATAAAATAAATGATATTTTTACGGTCTGTAAATAAAATGCTTTATTTTAAAGTAGCGCAACTCAACAGACATTAAATACAGCTTCAATGAAAAAAAATATAGCGATAATTATGGGAGGATATTCTAGCGAATATCAAATTTCCTTAAAAAGTGGAAACGTTGTTTACGACACGCTAAAAGCGTCTAACTACACTCCATATCGCATACATATCTTTAAAGACAAATGGGTACTTGTAGACCACCAGGACGAAGAATTTCCAGTGGATAAAAACGATTTTTCGGTAGTGGTAAATAGTACAAAAATAACATTCGATTGTGTCTTTAATGCTATTCACGGCTCGCCGGGAGAAGACGGGTTTATGCAAGCCTATTTTAAACTCCTTAACAGACCACAAACCAGTTGCGGTATGTATCAAGCAGCGCTGACTTTTAACAAACGAGATTGCTTAAGTGTTTTAAAACCGTATGGTATTTTAACTGCTGAAAGCTATTATCTTAATTTAGGCGATGCCATAAACGAAGAAGACATCATTAAAAAAGTGGGCCTACCGTGTTTTGTAAAAGCAAATAAAGCCGGAAGTAGTTTTGGTATTAGCAAAGTGTATAAACAAGAAGCTTTACAAGAAGCAATTACCGTGGCTTTTAATGAAGATGACGAAATTATTATAGAATCGTTTTTAGACGGTACAGAAGTGTCTGTGGGTGTGATCACTTATAAAGGAGAAACAAAAGTATTACCACTTACTGAAATAGTAAGCGATAACGATTTTTTCGACTACAAAGCTAAATACCTCGGGCAATCGCAAGAAATAACACCGGCAAGATTAACAACGGTACAGGAAGAAAAAGTGGTTACCGTAGCTAAAAAGGTATACGAAATCTTAAAAATGAAAGGCTATTCACGTAGCGAATTTATTTTTAAAAACGGAGAGCCACATCTATTAGAAGTCAATACCGTTCCGGGATTAACCAACGAAAGCATTTTACCTCAACAAGCGGCGAAAGCCGGCATTTCTATGTTGGAATTATTTAGTAGTGCCATTGAAGAAGCACTGAAGAAATAAAACTGCAATTTATCTAAAAGCTAATAAACAAAAGGATAACACGACAAATTATGAAACGAGCACTATTTCCGGGATCTTTCGACCCTATTACATTAGGACATTACGACATTATAAAAAGAGCCATCTCCCTATTCGACGAAGTAATTGTGGCCATCGGCATTAATTCAGATAAAAAATATATGTTTTCTTTAGAGCAACGTTTAGAGTTTATAAAAGAAGCATTTAAAGACGAGCCAAAAGTAAAAATAGAAACTTACAAAGGCTTAACAGTCCATTTTTGTCAGGAAATCGATGTGAAGTTTATTTTACGCGGATTAAGAAACCCTGCAGATTTTGAATTTGAAAAAGCCATAGCACATACCAATAGAGATTTAGCACCCATAGAAACCGTGTTTTTACTTACAGCGGCAAGCACTTCTTACATCTCGTCCTCTATTGTTCGCGATGTCATTAGACATCATGGAGACTACACAAAACTGGTTCCAGCTAGCGTTCGTGTTTAAATCTTTCTCTATAAAATAAAAGTTATAAAAACAAAAAAAGTCTACAGTTTCCGTAATAGGAAATGTAGACTTTTTTTTTATGAGAAATACCGAACTTCGGTATTAGAATTTATACTCCGAGAGCGGTTTTGGAAACTCCTCTGGGTTTGCTGCCAAATGGTACCGCGGGTCTTCGACATCTACGATGATTACATCTTTAAATTTCGGACTCGCCTTATACATTAGCACTTTACAATCTTCACTTAAATGCTTAAGCCTAATCGTTTTTCCAGCAGCTTCATATTTTTCAACCAAAATAAAAATAGCTTCTAGCGCCGAGTGGTCGCTTATTCTACTTTCAATAAAATCTATTTCTACGTGATCTGGATCGTTTTTAACATCAAATTTATCATTAAACGCCTGGATACTTCCAAAAAATAATGGTCCCCAAATTTCGTACACTTTCGTACCATCGGTTTTTACGCGTCTTCTAGCTCTAATTTTCTTGGCGTTTTCCCAAGCAAAGGCTAATGCCGAAATAATAACACCAACAAATACCGCAATGGCTAAATCAAAAATAACGGTTACTACCGATACCGTAATCAGTACAAAAGCATCCGATCTTGGTATTTTCTTTAAGATTCTAAAACTTGACCACGCAAACGTTTCTATAACCATCATAAACATTACACCTATTAAAGCAGCAATTGGTACTTGTTCAATGAATTTATCGGTAAATAAAATAAACGTTAATAAAGTCACCGCCATCATAATCCCCGATAGGCGACCACGACCACCAGCATTAATATTAATTACCGTTTGCCCAATCATACCGCAACCACCAGTACCTCCAAACAATCCGCTTACCATATTTCCTGCTCCTTGAGCAATACATTCGCGATTTCCGTTTCCTCGTGTTTCTGTTAGTTCATCGACTAAGTTCATTGTCATTAACGACTCAATTAATCCCACCGACGCTGCTAAAAACGCATACGGCAAAATAAAAGATAAGGTATCAAGATTAATTGGTAAGTTTTCCCAAAGCTCTAAATTAGGGGTTGGAAACTCTCCTTTTAATCCCGTACCACCACCTTCTATAATATAAGAACCTACAGTAGTAACATCAAGTCCAGAAAAAACAACTAACAGCGTCGTTACTAAAATCGCCGTTAAAGACGCTGGTATCTTGGTTGTTAATTTTGGTAATAACCAAATTATAGCCATGGTTAAAGCGACTAGCCCAATCATAATGTATAATTCGGTACCCGTCATAAACGTAGTAATATAATTTTTTACACCATCGCTAGAGACTTCCAACGATTTATGGGAAAACATTTTTACCTGAGCCCAAAAAATAACGATAGCCAAACCGTTTACAAACCCCATCATTACCGAGTGCGGAATTAAACGTACAAAACGTCCTAATTTAAAAACACCTGCAAAAATTTGGATAATACCCATTAAAATCACACAGGCGAATAGGTAGAAAAAGCCCATATTTTCCACAGGTTGATCAAACAACATCCCTCGCGTATGTCCTTCAGAAATCATTGTTACAAAAATAACGGCTACAGCACCAGCAGCACCCGAAATTAAACCAGGTCTACCACCAAAAATAGCAGAAATTAACCCTACAATAAAAGCCCCAGAAAGTGCGACTAGCGGATCTATTTGCGCAACGAATGCAAAGGCAACAACCTCAGGAATCATCGCTAGCGATACAGTAATACCTGCAAGCACATCGTCTTTTGCATTGGGCACTATTTTTCTTATAAAATCTGTCATTTTTTAACTTTTTTCAGGGTGCAAAAGTACGCTTAAATAACAGATACCCAAATGCTATTTACTATATTTGTTTTTATAAAATTAATTTGGGCGTGCCCTAAAGGTCGCGCTCTCGCAAGTCGCTTCCCGATAAAAAAAACAGGAAAGCTTCAACAATTGCTCCATCCCTCACGCTAAGAATAAGAAAATTAAGACCTTATGAAGTTTATTATTTACTGTTTACTAAGCGTACTTTGTGCTTGTCATTCTTCCGAAGAAAAAATATTACAGCCTTTAAATGTGTCCACCCATTTCGAAGTATCTAACGGCACCGAAACAGGAACCTATTACGACGTAATTAAGTTTTACAGTAATTTAGCAGCCACTTACCCGAGTATTGCAATGGACTCTATTGGCAACACAGACGCCGGTAAACCACTTCACTTTATTACGTACAATCCTGATGCGGAATTTAATTTTGAACAATTAGCAAAACACAAAGCTATTGTCCTTATTAATAACGGCATTCATCCGGGAGAAAGCGATGGAATCGATGCTACGATGTTACTGTTTCGCGATTTGGCACAAGGCAAATTAGAGACTTTAAAAAACACCGTTTTGGTAACCATACCCATTTATAATGTGGGGGGAAGCTTAAACCGAAACACGGCGACGAGAACCAACCAAAACGGTCCAAAAGAATACGGGTTTCGCGGAAACGCTCGTAACTACGATTTAAATCGCGATTTTATAAAAAGCGATACTAAAAATGCTAGAGCCTTTGCCGCATTGTTTCATAAAGTACAACCAGATATTTTTGTAGACAACCACGTCAGCAATGGCGCAGACTACCAATACACGCTTACCCATTTATTTACGCAGCACAATAAATTAGGCGGGGAATTGGGGGCGTATCTTCACGAGAAAATGATGCCCGATTTAGAGCTAAATCTTGCTAATAAGAATTGGGATATTACACCATACGTTAATGTTTTTAATACTGTTCCAGACAACGGCTTTTCTCAATTCTTGGATGCGCCTAGATATTCTACTGGATATACCACTTTGTTTAATACGTTAGGAATAATGGTAGAAACCCATATGCTAAAACCTTACAAACAGCGTGTGAAAGGTACTTATGAGCTAATGAAAACACTCATCGGTATTACAGAAACCGATTATGCTTTAATTAAAGAGGTCCGCAATAACAACATAAAGCAATTTAAGCGCGATACAACCTATAAGTTTAATTGGGTGGTGGATACCACTAAACATTCTGTATTAAATTTTAAAGGCTACGAAGGAGAAATAATAACAAGCGAAGTTACCAATCTAAAACGTTTAAAATACGACCGCGACAAACCATTTACCAAAGCCATTATTTACAATAATTATTTTAAAGCCACACAAAAAGTAACAATACCCGAGTATTATGTCATTCCGCAAGGTTGGCATAACGTGTTGTCATTATTACAGCTCAATAACATTAAAACAGAACCTTTAGCTAAAGATTCCATTATTGAAGTGGAGCGTTATAAAATTGAAGATTTCAAAACTAGAAGACAGCCGTACGAAGGCCATTATTCGCATTATGACACAACTGTGGTTACCGATACTTTAGAAATAGCTTTCCGTGCTGGCGATATTTTGGTTAACACAAACCAAGACGGCCTTCGTTATGTATTGGAAACATTAGAACCTTCAGCAATCGATTCCTTTTTTAATTGGAATTTCTTCGATACTATTCTACAACAAAAAGAAGGTTTTTCGCCTTATGTTTGGGAAGATAAAGCTTTAGCGCTTTTAGAGACTAATCCAGAATTAAAAACAGCATTTGAAAAACGTAAAACAGAGAACAAAGCGTTTAGAGAAAACTGGTACTCACAACTTGATTGGTTACATAAACGCAGTGTGAATTACGAAAAAGCGCACTTACACTACCCTATCTATCGTATTACAGAATAAGAGTGTGCTAAAAAGATACCTTCTATTAAAGACCAGCGCTGCTCCTTTTCAGTTTGTTATTTAAGTTTTGAATGTTTTGTTTTCGTTGCATTAATTCGATTAATTCACCCTCGAATGATTTGCTTTTTCTAAGGTTTGGAAACGAGAGCTTTCCCTTTGCAAAAGAACTTGAAATCAATAGAGGGAAATAGTTAAATACGAGAATAAATTTTTGAAGGAAGTCTGTTTTAATAATTTTTAACCCTATTCTATTAGCAGTTCTTTCGTTAAGAATATAAGACGTTCCTTGTATTTTGACCGCTGTATTTTTCTTCGCTTCAAAATCATTTATCAAATTTAAAAGCCCTTCCAGGTATTGCTGAAGAATAAAATTAGTTCTTTGAGTTCCGTTTAAAGCTCTATCAATTACAAAAACATAATCAAATAATGATCCGCCGTGAATTTTCACTACTCCTTTTTTTTCTCTTTCAGCAACCAAAAGAGAGGAATAGTATACTAAACTTCCTTTTTGCTTAAGTGATGGCACATCAAAAAAAGGAGCAACTATAGAGAGTGTAATCGCTAATGACAAGAAAAAAACAAGATAGAATCCGCTAAAAAAAGACACGGATAGCGCTAGTGAATTAATGAGTAGCGCGAAGCTACCTATTTTTAATTGGATTTGATTTTGTTCTCTTTTAGATTTTGAATAGAAGTGGTGTTGCATTGTTTAGCGTTATACATTCTTCGTGTAAGAGAATGCGGATTTAAAACAACAATTTAATGTTAGCGTAAGAGTTTTCTAAGGCTTTTTGAGAGTTTTCGTTATTTAACCATTCTACTTTAGTAATCCCTTCATTTTCTTGCGGTAATAATTCACCAGAATACTTCGTTTTCATTTCGAACCAATGGGTGATTTTTATTTTAAGTTTACCGTTACGCTTAAAAATATGATAGGTAATGTCTAATGGTTTTATAATTTCAAGTCCAGAAACACCGGTCTCTTCTTCAACTTCTCGCAAAGCCGTTTCTTCAATGGTTTCCTTTTTTTCGGCTTTTCCTTTTGGCAAATCCCATTTATCATTTCTATAAATAAATAAAATGTCGCCATTCTCATTGTGTACTTTTCCACCGCCAGCAATAACATTTGGTAATTTCTTTAAAAACTTTTTAAGCAGTGTTTCTTCATTATGGTGTATTAAGCGTACAGAACTCATTTTTTTCTTAGATAAAGTCTGCACTACAGTCTCCATATTAGCATCCTTTAAAAGAAAATTTTTAAAGTCGGTTTCTTTTTCTACTATTGTATTTAAAAAAATAGGTTTGTCATTAACAAAAATGCGATACATATATAGGTATAAGTGTTTATTTACTGCTTGTAAAAATATCATTTTTTAAAGAACTGAACAGATTATTAAAAATATTTTTTTTTATCGAACATATAACTAGTAAATTAAATTATTCCTACTTTTGTGCTTATGATTATCGACAAATATACTGCCAGACAAACCGCTAAGGTATTACTACAAGTTAATGCCATTAAATTACAACCAAACGCCCCATTTACTTGGGCATCGGGTTGGAAATCTCCAATTTATTGCGACAATAGAGTGGTACTTTCTTTTCCGTTAATAAGAAATTATATTCGTGAAGAAATGGCCAAGTTTATTGAGCAAGAATACGGTAAGCCAGACGTTATCGCCGGTGTTGCTACAGGCGCTATTGCCATAGGCGTACTAGTTGCCGAATATCTAGGTGTACCATTTGTTTATGTACGCCCTGAAGCTAAAAAGCACGGTCGCCAAAACCAAATTGAAGGCTTTATTGAGAGCGGACAAAACGTTGTCGTTATCGAAGATTTAATTAGCACAGGAAACAGTAGCTTAAATGCCGTTAAGGCTTTAAGGGAAGCCAATGTTAATGTTAAAGGAATGGTTGCTATTTTTTCTTATGGCTTTGAAGTGGCTACAAAAAATTTCGAAGACGCCAATATCACCTTACATACGCTAAGTAATTACGACAGCCTATTGCAAGAAGCTGTTGAGGCTAATTACATAAAACAAGCAGAATTAACAACTTTGTCCGATTGGAATTCCAATCCGAGCGAATGGAACGCTAATTGATACGCTTGTAAAAAGAACATAAAAACACTACTATGAAATTAGAATCTCCTAAAGTAACGGTACCAAAATCAGTAGAAGACACTTTTGCTTTTTTAAGCGATGTGAAAAATTTTGAAACCCTGATGCCCGAAAACATTAGCAAATTTGAAGTTTTAGATAACGACAAGTTTTTATTCGCTTTAAAAGGAATGCCCGAAATTATATTGAAGAAAAAAGAAACCGTGCCACCAAATAAAATAGTTTTAGGGGCCGCTGGTGGTAAATTAGATTTTTCTTTAATAGCAGACATATATGCTATCGATGAAAATTCTAGCGATGTAAAACTGCATTTTGAAGGTGAGTTTAACGCTATGATGGCTATGATGATAAAAGGGCCAATAAGTAAATTTATTGAAACGTTAGCCACTAATATGAAAACGGCAATTTAATACAGTAACGAAATTTCCTTTAGACTAAAAGTTTCTAAAATAGCATCTTCTAAGAGTACTTGAAGGTGCCCTGAAGGCGACACTCCTTTTATAAAACCAGAAAACACTAAACCTTCAGCATTTTTAAATGTTGAAGGTTTATTATTTCTAAACAGGTGGGTTTCGTAAGTTGTATGCAGCTTAGACAACAACCCCGCTTCCAAGTCCTTAAAATAGTCTTTTAAATGTTTCAAAAACACTAATAACACTTCATCTAACTCAAAAAGATGCTGTTCTTGTAAAGCCATTGACGTCGCTCTTGGCAAATTAATGAATATTTTTTGGTTAACATTTAACCCGACTCCTATTATAGAAGAGTCTAAGGCGTTGTTTTTTATGACATTTTCGATAAGAATACCACACAGTTTTTTGTTTTCTGACAAAATGTCGTTGGGCCATTTCACACTTACTTTCTTAATCTTAAAAGCATTTAATGTGTCCACTAAAGCCAAAGATATAGCGATGCTTATATAAAACTGGTGTTCTATTTTTAAGTCTAAAAAGTCCTTAAACACGCTAAAAGTTAAGTTTTCGCCTGGGTTTACATTCCAAACAGTTCCCCTCTGTCCTCGCCCTTGTGTTTGCTGTTTAGCAACCACAACCGTATAATCTTCTAAGCTATTTTTATTGCTTAAATCTCTTAAAAAAGAGTTTGTAGATTCGGTGGCATCAAGTTTGATTATACGCATATAAATTGGTTATCTTCGCGTTAAATATAAATCATAAAGATATTATGATTTTTTTAAAGTATAAAGAACTAAAAAATAATAACTTTGCACAAATTAAATTAGATTAATGGCAATAAAAGAAATAAATACAGATGCACTCATAACGTCTATTATAGGTGGAATTGAAGATGTAAAGGGTAGCGAAATAAATATTCTAGATTTAAGAAAAATTGAAAACACGGTATGCGATTATTTTATTGTTTGCGAAGGAAACTCCAACACTCAAGTAAACGCTATTGTAAGCTCTGTTCAGAAAAAGGTAAGTAAAGAATTAAAAGATAAGCCTTGGCATATTGAAGGAGAGGATAATGCAGAATGGGTTTTAATGGATTATGTAAATGTTGTGGTACATGTCTTTCAAAAGCATATTAGAGAGTATTATGATATTGAAAGCCTTTGGGGTGATGCCAAAACAACTAAAATAGAATCAAACTTATAAAAAAAATTCATGGCAGAAAATAAAAAAAACACAACACCAAAGAAACCTAAATTTAATCCATATTGGATTTATGGAGGTATCATACTTGCTTTAATCGCAGTACAATTTTTTGGAAGTAGTAACTTTAATGAAAGTGCGAAAATATCACCTTCTCAATTCTTCGAATACTTAAGAAACGGCGATGTTGACAAAGTTGACATTGTAAATAAGAGAGAAGCAAAAGTTTATTTAACTAAAGATGCGGAAGGAAAATCGGTTCACGAAAAATCAATTTCTCAACCGTTTCCTTTTTCTTCAGCAAAAGAAGCTAATTATAGTTTCGAATTTGGAGATCTCCAAAATTTCGAAAACAGAATTCAAGAAACTAAAAATAACTCTACAATAAGTACCGTTATAAAATATAAAACAGAATCTAACCCTTGGGGAGATTTACTGTTTAGTTTACTTCCTTTTGTTTTACTAATAGGAGTTTGGATCTTTATAATGCGTCGTATGTCTGGTGGCGCTGGAGGAGGTGCCGGTGGTCAGATTTTCAATATTGGAAAATCGAAAGCCAAACTATTCGATGAAAACACAAAAGTAAAAACATCTTTTAAAGATGTTGCAGGATTAGAGGGGGCTAAAGAAGAGGTACAAGAAATTGTAGACTTCTTAAAGAACCCTGAAAAATATACTTCTTTAGGTGGTAAGATACCAAAAGGAGCCCTTTTGGTAGGATCTCCAGGAACAGGTAAAACACTGTTAGCTAAAGCCGTTGCCGGTGAAGCTAAAGTACCTTTCTTCTCCCTATCAGGTTCAGATTTCGTTGAAATGTTTGTGGGTGTAGGTGCTTCTCGAGTTAGAGATCTATTTAAACAAGCCAAAGAAAAATCACCCTCTATAATATTTATAGATGAGATTGATGCTATTGGACGTGCGAGAGGTAAAAACGCAATGTCAGGAAGTAACGACGAGCGTGAAAACACGTTAAACCAACTGTTAACAGAAATGGACGGTTTTGGCACAAACACAAACGTTATTGTTTTAGCAGCAACCAATAGAGCCGACATATTAGATAAGGCTTTAATGCGTGCTGGACGTTTTGACCGTCAGATTTTTGTAGACTTACCAGATATTCGTGAGCGTAAAGAAATTTTTGAAGTACACTTAAGACCGTTAAAGAAAGCTGAAGGACTAGACGTTACCTTTTTAGCAAAACAGACGCCAGGATTCTCTGGTGCAGATATTGCTAATGTATGTAACGAAGCAGCCCTAATAGCTGCCAGAAATGGTAAGAAAGCGGTAGATAAACAATCGTTTTTAGATGCTGTAGATAGAATTGTTGGTGGCCTAGAAAAGAAAAATAAAATTATTACCCCAGACGACAAAAAAGCCATTGCTTATCACGAAGCAGGACACGCTACGGTAAGTTGGATGCTAGAACATGCAGCACCCTTAGTAAAAGTTACTATTGTACCTCGTGGTCAATCTTTAGGAGCAGCTTGGTATTTACCAGAAGAGCGTTTAATTGTTAGACCAGAACAAATGCTAGACGAAATGTGTTCGGCACTGGGTGGTCGAGCAGCCGAGAAGGTTATTTTTAACCGCATCTCTACTGGAGCACTAAGCGATTTAGAAAAAGTAACGAAACAAGCACGTGCTATGGTTACTATCTATGGTCTAAGTGAGAAAGTTGGAAATTTAACGTATTACGATTCTTCAGGAGAACAAGAATATGGTTTCTCAAAACCTTATAGTGAAAAAACTGCTGAATTAATAGATCAAGAAATCTCAAGTATTATTGAAGAACAATATTTAAGAGCAATCAAGTTGTTGGAAGACAATAAAGATAAATTGACTGAATTAGCTAATGTATTATTGGAGAAAGAAGTTATTTTCAAAGATAATCTAGAAAAGATATTCGGAAAAAGAGCTTTTGAAAAAGACATTCAAAGGGACCTTGAAGAAATTGAAGATGCTAAGGTAGCTGAGGCAAAAGAAGAATAAACACTATAAAATATAGTTGCATTACTTTAAAAATCTTAAATTAACTCTTTAGTTAGTTTAAGATTTTTTATATTTGAATAAATCGGTGAAAAATTTGATAATAGCAAGATCTTAATGAGTCTATTTAGAAAACTATTTCCTTCTAAATCTGATAAAGAAAAGGAAGAAGTAACAGCTGCAAACAGGGGTAAGTATATGCCTCCTGTAAAATTACCAATCGACGAGAGTTTTACAATAAACTTTAAAGATAATGGAGGTAAGTTCTTGTACTGTGATAATATGAATGAGGTTTACGATAACTTGTCTTTAATTATTGAAGAAAATAAATGGCAAGATAAAACGGCCTATTTCTACGACCAAAATTTAAAACAACGCTTTAACGATCTGTACTTAAATCCAGGCACTTTAAATGATGCTACTTACTTTGTAACGACTTGCGAGAATTTAATTTCAGACGATGGTGCTATATTAATTTCTTCTAATCAGCTAGCTGAAAAGAAGTTGGCGGAATTTCCAGGCAACATTATAGTTTTCGCCACGACTAGCCAGATTGTAGGTAATATAGGTGAGGGCTTAAAAGAAATCAAGATTAAAAACGCCAATAAAATCCCTACCAACATTACGACAATAAAACTTTTTAAACCTGTTGCCGAAAAAGATTTTTTAACCTACGGTAGTCCTTCAAAAAACTTATATTTGCTGCTTTTAGAAGACTTATAATACATGAAGGAAACACTTACTCGATCCCTTTCAGGTTTACTTTATGTAGCCTTACTCATTATATCGTTATATAATATTCATACTCTAATTATTTTGTTTTTTGTCTTCGGGTTAATCTCCTTACAAGAATTTAATAAATTAATAGGGGTAAGAAACGGTGTTCCCTACATTATTTTCACCGTCTTATACTTCATTTTCGGGTATTGGCAGCTTCTTATAAAAACAGATGTCGCTATAGACGCCGCAACTCAAGTACTACAAGTAATTACTATTTTTGTACAATTATTCTTAATAAAGGACTTGTTTTCAGAAAAGGAAATCCCTCTATTTTCTTCTAAACGCTTCCTACTCACTACCTTCTATTTATCTAGTGCTTTTGTCTTTCTTATTCTCATTGCCAACTACGATAACAACTTTAACCCGAAACTTCTATTAGGTGCTTTCATTGTGGTTTGGGTTAATGATACCTTTGCCTATTTTGTAGGTAAAAACTTTGGTAAGCAAAAGTTGTTTCCTAGCATTTCACCTAAAAAAACAGTCGAAGGTTTTCTAGGCGGTTTGTTTTTTGCTTGTGTTTCTAGTTATTTTATTGCTACCTTTACTGGCACATTAACAACAAACCAATGGCTCCTTTTAAGTGTAATAATTAGTGTTTTTGGCACAATTGGCGACTTAATAGAGTCTAAGTTTAAAAGACAAGCAAATGTTAAAGATAGTGGTGTTATAATGCCAGGTCATGGCGGTTTATTAGATCGTTTTGACAGTATTATTTTTGCCGCTCCTTTTATATATTTATTCTTAAGAATTTTAAAATATGTTTCATAAAGAAGGCCATAAAATTATAGCACTAACATTTATTATTGTTATTGGCTTATTTTTAATTGTAGACAACTTTGTTAGTACAACTTGGTTAAACTATCTACTAATGTCGTTTCTTTTTGTTTTTTTAATTTTAATTCTTCAGTTTTTTAGAAACCCTAAAAAGAAATTAGTGCTTAACGATAGTACGATAATATCTCCTGTAGACGGTAAGGTTGTAGTTATTGAAGAAGTTTTTGAACCCGAATATTTTAAAGATAAACGTTTACAAGTTAGTGTCTTTATGTCTCCGATAAATGTTCATGTTACACGATATCCTGTTGCTGGTAAAATTACGTACAGTAAATACCATCCTGGAAAGTTTTTAGTGGCTTGGCATCCTAAAGCTAGTGAAGAAAACGAGCGTACAACAGTTGTTGTAGATAATAAATTATATGGTGAAATACTATACCGCCAAATTGCTGGCGCTTTAGCGCGACGTATTGTTAATTATGCTGTGAAAGATCAAGAGGTTGAAAAAGGGTCTGATTCTGGTTTTATTAAATTTGGTTCGAGAGTAGATTTATATTTACCTTTGGACACCAAAATTAAAGTTCAGTTAAACCAAAAAGTAAGTGGTGGAGAAAGTATTATTGCGGAAATGTAAACAAATGACTTCAGAAGATCTTGAAATACTATTTAAAGAGACTGTGGATCGTATTAACGATCATACAGAACCTTTTCCTGCGGATTTCTTATTAAGGCTTTATGCGTACTACAAGAAGGCAACAAATAATTACGAAAGACCAAACAGTCGAACGCCAATTATTAATGCCTTTAAAACAAATGCCCTTTTCCAGATAGAAAACATCTCTACGGATGATGCAAAAAAAACGTATATTGAATTAGTGAATAATTATTTTTTATACCGAAAATAACAACTAATTTTTAATTCGTTTATGAATTTTGTTGCTTCTATCTTACCTATGCCAGCCCTAGTGGGAGTAATTTTTGTACTTGTGGGTTGTATAATGCATCTCTTTCCTCCTAAGAAAATTAATCCTCTTTATGGCTATAGAACCAGACGCTCTATGAAAAACCAAGAGCAGTGGGATTTCGCACAAACATACGCTTCTAAACTTTTAATCTTTTGTGGAGTTACACTCACTTTCATTTCTCTATTAGGATTTGTTTTAGAGGTATCCCATGATATCGCGGCCATCCTGAGTACTCTTTTAATTATAGGTTCGATAATACCGGTCTTAGTAAAAACAGAAAAAGCCATCAAAACTAAATTTGACGGCTAATTTTTTATTATTTTTTTTAATATTATATCATTCTAAAACAAAATCTAGAGGCTGACCTGTAGCGGCATTTGGGAAATTAATTCCTAATAACGCTGAAAGTGTTGGCGCAATATCAGTAATAATTGTTTTCTTTAAAGTATTTCCTTTTTTAATTCCGTTTCCATAAAACAATAAAGGTACGTGTGTGTCATAGTTTAAAGTCGACCCGTGTGTAGACCCCGTTCTACTATAACTAATAACCGCAGGATCCAATACATAAATAACATCCCCAGAGCGTTTTTGGTTGTATCCGTTTTGAATTAACTCTTCTATACCTGTGGTAAAAGACGCATTTTGCATTGTTTTTGCCGTGTAGGCTTTGTCAATTTTTTCGTAGTGAATAATTTCGTTCACAAGTGCCTCTTCAACAGTTGCTAAATCTAAATCCAATTCAATAATCCGTTTATGATTCAAAAATATTTGATTATTACTAATACTTTCAACCAATTCTAAATCAGAAAAACGGTCCGCTATAAACCCTTTCACGTGCTTTCTAAATAATTTATTATTAAAATAACCTGAAGGTATTTTTAAACTCTGCAAGTAAGCAGGCACATTTACTGCAGCATGATCTGCGGTTAAAAACACCGTATAATTTCCTTTACCTACTTTTTCATCGAAGGCATTTAATAAACGTTCAATATCTTGATCTAAACGAATGTAAGTATCTTGCACTTCTTTAGAATTCACTCCAAAATTATGACCAATATAATCGGGGCTAGAAAAACTTATTGTAAACACATCGGTAACCTCATCTTCACCTAATGCTTCGCCTTCAAGTGCGGCAATAGCAAAATCGGCCAAAATACTATTTCCGTAAGGCGTGCTTTTTAAAATATCATAGCCTCCATTCTCGGTACTTAATGCTTTTAAATCGTAAGGAAATGTAGCGTCTTCTTTTCCTTTAAAACCACCTTCAAACGTATTTAAATCAGTTCCACTTTCAGTATAAGAATTAATATCATATAATGTATTCCACGTTTTTAAATAACTGTCACTTTTTCCCGAAGCATTAAAATTAGATACCCATTTTGGTAAAGCATCCACATAAAAACTGCTCGTTACAAAAGCCCCTTCCTCATCGCCAACAAACCAATAAGCGGCATTAGCAGAATGCCCTGCAGGTAAAATAGCACCACGATCTTTAATAGAAATCCCTATTGTTTTTCCTTTGGATTGCGTAAATAATCTATTTTCATCACCAATAGTCGTTGTTTTCATTCTATGCGGTGACATTTTACCCGCAGCTGTCGTTGTCCCCACAGAATTAACAATAGAATCACCAACACAATATACGCGAGATCCTTCGTGCTTGTCATACCAGTAGTTGGCTATAATACCGTGGTATTTTGGTGTTGTACCCGTATAAATAGAGGCATGACCTGGCCCTGTATACGTAGGGGCATAATTGTAATGATTATTTTTACAATTAAAACCCTCACTAATCATTCGCTTAAATCCGCCCTCCGAAAATTTATCATTGAAACGTGTTAAATAATCGTAACGCATTTGGTCGACTACGATTCCAACAACAAGTTTTGGCTGCGTAGACGTCTTTTCTGCCACGCTAACTAAAGGAGCTTGATTCAATTGACTTTGGGCACGACACCCTAAAAGTATGGTTATTAAAAATATACTGACAAAAATTCTCATAGTATTCGTATTTGTTAAGAACTACCAAAAATACAGCTTTAAACACATCTTAATTTAAAATTATCGTTAAATACGACCAATAATTTTATACTTTAGCAGTATATTTTTTTCTATGCAGTACCTACATAATATTGGAACTTATTTTTTAATGATTGTTGAGATGTTTCGTAAACCGACCAGATGGTCTGTAATGAAACAACTGATTTTAAAGGATATAGACGACTTGGTAATTGGATCTATTGGCATCGTAGCTTTTATCTCTTTTTTTGTGGGAGGTGTTGTTACCATACAGACCGCCTTAAATATGGATAACCCACTTATCCCCAGATCTTTAGTCGGTTTTGCTACGAGACAGTCGGTTATTTTAGAATTTGCACCTACTTTTATCTCCATAATAATGGCTGGAAAAGTGGGCTCTTTTATAACCTCTAGTATTGGTACGATGAGAGTTACCGAACAAATTGATGCTTTAGAAGTTATGGGAATAAACTCATTAAACTATTTAGTATTCCCTAAATTTATAGCACTTACACTCTACCCTTTCGTTATTTCCATCGCCATGTTTTTAGGTATTGTCGGGGGATTAGCCGCTTGTGTTTTTGGAGGTTACGCTAGTATAGATGATTATATTACGGGATTACAACAAGATTTCGAACCTTTTCATATGGTGTATGCCTTTTTAAAGACCTTATTATTTGCCTTTGTCTTAGCAACCGTTCCTTCCTATCACGGTTTCTATATGAAAGGTGGTGCCTTAGAAGTAGGAAAAGCGAGTACGACCTCTTTTGTTTGGACAAGTGTTGTAATTATTCTTTTAAACTATATACTAACCCAAATGTTATTAAGCTAATGATAGAAGTTACTAATTTAGAAAAATCGTTTGGTGATGCTCATATATTAAAAGGCATCAGCACCACATTCGAAAAAGGTAAAACAAACCTAATTATTGGCCAAAGTGGCTCCGGTAAAACCGTGTTTTTAAAATGTCTCTTAGGACTTTTCGATTATGAAAAAGGAAAAATCGCCTACGAAGGGCAAGTTTTTGCCGAATTATCTGAAGCTGAGAAAAGAGATTTGCGTGCTAAAATAGGTATGGTGTTTCAGGGCGGTGCCTTGTTTGATTCTATGACTATTGAAGAGAATGTAATGTTCCCTCTGCAAATGTTTACTAAACAAAGTAAGAGTGAAATGCAAGACCGCGCTAACTTTGTTTTAAACAGAGTAGAATTGAAGGACGCTAATAAAAAAAAGCCAAGTGAGGCCTCTGGAGGAATGCAAAAACGGGTGGCTATTGCTCGTGCTATTGTAAATAACCCTAAGTATTTATTTTGCGATGAACCGAACTCTGGTCTAGATCCTAAAACAGCTATTGTTATAGATAATTTAATTAAAGAAATTACCGAAGAATACAATATTACCACGGTTATTAACACACACGATATGAACTCGGTGATGGAAATAGGCGAGAAAATAGTGTTTTTAAAAGATGGCTTAAAAGCTTGGGAAGGATCGAAAGACACCATTTTTCAAACCGATAACGAAGTGGTTACTGATTTTGTTTACTCCTCTAACTTATTTAAAAAAGTGAGACGCATGTATATTGAAGAGAATGAAAATTCTTAACTAAAAAAATCTGATATTAATAGTTTATCTGATATGTTGAAACTTTAGTGATTTTTAGAATCTACTCTCTTACCCTTGTACAGATGCGGGCCTACTAGAATAATTTCACCTTAAATGTTTCTTTACTAATATAGAATCTGTTTTAACGGTATTCTTCAACCATATTTTTAATTCTTTCTCTTTTCTTAATTTTACTGAGTCCTGTAATCGTTTATCCCATTCTACATCAATTACAGAAACCGTGTCTATTTTAATAAAATCTTTTGTTTCTAACATTTTAGAATAACCGAAATATTCTAAATCTCTAAATCTAATTTTAGCATCCTTAGCTAAAGTAGTAAATGAAATAGTTCCAAAAGGATTCCCCTTCTTCTCCATCTGGATATTTAAGTTCTTAACAGTTTCCTGTAAACTTTCAATTTCTGTTTGAAGTCCGTGGATTACGTTATCCTTTCTATCTAAATCAGCATAAGCGCGATCCAGAGACTCAGAAATACGGTCTACGCTTCTGGTTTCATTACTATTAATAACCAATTCGAAATCTTTAATATTATTATAGTCTGAGCCGTTTCTTAGTTCATTTCGTAAAGCGGTAATAATAGCATCGCTCATTTCACCATTAAAATAAAGACTAATTTTATGCTCTTTAATGTCTAACTTTTTGCGTTGCAACCATAAATCGTCGTTAGTTTCAATCTCGTTTTCTATGAAGTTTTTATAAGACATTTCGTACTTACTTTCTTGTAATACCGTGTAAAATGAAATCGCCGCAGGAATCATTACAATAATTGCTACTACTGAAGCTATTTGAGAAATACGTTTCCTTTTTGCCGAGTTAGCATATTTAAGCATTGGAAATCGCAATATTTTTAGTACCAAGAACGTCGCTAATGCAATAAATATAGTATTGATACTAAACAAATACATCGCACCACTAAAATAGCTCCAGTTTCCTTTTGCCAAACCATAGCCGGCCGTACATAAAGGCGGCATTAAGGCTGTTGCAATAGCCACCCCAAATATTACCGAGGCAATCGTTCCTTTTTTGGTACGTGCAATAATTAAAGCCAAACCACCAAAAAAGGCAATTAAAACATCGCGAATATCTGGTCGTGTACGTCCTAGAAGCTCGGAAGTATCTTCACTTAACGGGAAAAATTCAAAGAACAAATACGCTGTTAATAAACTTAAAATAAGCATTATAGCTAAGTTTATTAGAGACCGTTTTAAAGTATCAATGTCGTTAATGGCAATAGATAAGCCTATTCCTAAAATAGGCCCCATTAACGGAGAAATTAACATCGCGCCAATTACCACTGCTGTAGAGTTAGCATTTAAACCAATGGAAGCCACAAAAATAGAACAAATCAAAATCCAAGCTGTTGCGCCTTTAAAAGGAATATCCGCTTTAATCGCTGCTATAGTTGCATCGCGATCGGTATCACTTCTAAAGTCTAAAAGTTCGACTAGAAAGGCTTTTATACTTTCAAAAAGTCCTTTGGCATCTTCTTTTACTGCTTCTTTAGAAGATCCTGTTGCTTTTCCTTCAGTCTTTGATTCCGCGTTACCCTTGGATCCATTTTCTTCCTCTTCAGAAAAATTAAATTTATGTTCTTCGCTCATATTCTAACCTAAATGATCACCAAAATTCTCTTTTACTTTATTTAATACAATTTTAATATCTTGCTCTTTGTCTTTAGGAAAGATAAGCAAAACATCTTTTTTATCTACAATGATGTAATCTTTTAATCCGTCGACAATAACCACCTTATCGTTTTCGGTTCTAATCATATTACCAGTGCTATTTTCGACTAACGTTTTCGCATTTACAATGGCATTATTATTATCGTCTTTTGGTAATTTATCGTATAAACTTCCCCAAGTTCCTAAATCGTTCCAGTCGAATGCGGCTGGAAGTACAAACACATTTTTCGATTTTTCCATTATGGCGTAATCGACTGATATGTTTTCGGCTTTAGGATAGTTTTCTTCAATAAAAGCGGCTTCTTCTTTAGTGTTATAAAGGGCTTGCCCCGATTTAAAAAGAGTAAACAAATCCGATTGATTCTCTTTAAATGCTTTTAGGACATTTTGAACACCCCACATAAAAATTCCAGCATTCCACACAAAATTACCTTTGGCTATAAATTCTTTTGCCGTGTTATAATCTGGTTTTTCTCGAAATTGCTTAACCGGTTTAATGGTATCTGTATTTTCTTTATCGAATTCGATATAGCCATACCCTGTATTAGGAAATGTAGGCTTAATACCTAAGGTCATTAATGCATCGTTTTCTTGGCAAAACTCGAACGCTTCTTCAACATTGTTTGTAAACGCCATCTCATCTTCAATCCAATGATCGCTAGGTGCTACAATAACGACCGCATTGGGATTTATTTTTTCAATTTTAAGGGACGCGTATAAAATACAAGGCGCTGTATTTCGCATTGCAGGCTCTAACACCACTTGCTTGGACGATACTTCTGGCAACTGTTCTAAAACCAAATCGTTATAACATTCATTGGTTAAAATGAAGATATTTTCTTTGGGAATAATTTTAGATAAGCGACTAAATGTTTTTTGAATTAATGTTTCGCCTGTTCCCAACATATCGTGAAACTGTTTTGGAAACTCTTGAGTACTTACTGGCCAGAATCGAGATCCAACACCACCAGCCATTAAAATAGCGTAATAATTTTTATTCATATTTATAATTTCTTTGTAAGAGAAATACTTTTAATTTTAATTTAATTAAGCTGAAGCTATGATTTCAACTTCTGCATTGGGATTGAAAAGATACACTTTTCCCGACTTAACTTCAACACATTCATAACGTTTTGTGCGTATCCCTCCTTTTTTAAACACTCTGCCATTATATAATTTAAAAGTGCTTCCTAAAGGCACCTCAAACACAAGGGTTTTGTCATTTGGGGAGTCGTATTGTTTAAGCGCATAAACCAATGCCGTATCAGTATCGCTACTAGCTTTAGGATTCTTAAAATGGTGTGCTAATAAGGGCAATAAAGTGACAGGAAAAATAGCTGGATTTAAAAAGGGCAACATTAAATGCTGAAAGGTGTACTTCCATTCTTTACCGTGCGGTTTTATAAATTTACCATAGGTTTTATACGCTTCGTAATGTGCTATTTCGTGTATTAATGTAATTAAAAACCGATAGCTATTTAAATTGCTATTTATCGTTATTTGATGCTTTCCGTTTGGTAACTTTCTATAATCACCATGACGTGTTTTACGTTCTTTTTTTACTAAAACACTTAAACCATCTTCTTCTAAAAGTTGTACAACTTGAGCTTTTGCTTGTTTAGGAATATGGTTTGAAATAGTATTTTGCATGCGTTAATTTTAAGCATTTATGTAATAAAAGAACGAAGATTTTAAAATTTTAAAATCGCATATAGCGTTCCGTTAACACTATACACGAATCGCTTAACTGTTTAGGCTTCTGTAAAATTACAGACGTTATTACATACGTTCTGGCACATTAATGCCCAATAAACCGAAAGCATTTTTTATAGTTTGCGCTACCATATTCGATAATTGCACTCTAAATACTTGAGATTGCGGGTCGTCGTTACCTAAAACAATAGGTACGTTTTGGTAAAAAGAATTAAAATCTTTTACTAAATCGTAAGTATAATTGGCTAGTAAAGCAGGACTATGTTGTGTTGCCGCATTCTGAATGACTTCTGGAAACACTTGTAATTGCTTTAGTAATGCTTTTTCTTTATCGTGTAATTCGTAAGCAAAATCTGTAACAAGACCTTCAGCTTCTAAATTCGCTTTTCTTAAAATAGACTGAATTCTAGCATACGTATACTGAATAAAAGGCCCTGTATTTCCTTGAAAATCGATAGATTCTTTTGGATCGAATAAAATTCGTTTTTTAGGATCTACCTTTAAGATGTAATATTTTAAGGCGCCTAAACCAATAGTGCTAAATAATTCGTTTTTTTCGTCTTGAGAATAACCGTCTAACTTTCCTAATTCTTCTGAGATTTCTCCTGCTGTGGTAGCCATTTCAGCAACCAAATCGTCGGCATCGACCACTGTTCCTTCTCTACTTTTCATTTTTCCCGAAGGTAAATCTACCATTCCGTAACTTAAATGAAATAAGTTTTTAGCCCAATCAAAGCCCAATTTCTTCAATATTAAAAACAATACTGAAAAGTGATAATCTTGTTCGTTACCCACAGTATAGACCATTCCACCAACATCTGGATAATCTTTAATACGCTGTATTGCCGTACCAATATCTTGCGTCATATAAACGGCTGTACCATCGCTTCGTAACACGATTTTTTCGTCTAAGCCATCTTCGGTTAAATCGCACCACACCGAACCGTCTTCTTTTTTAAAGAACACCCCCGTTTTTAAACCTTGATCTACGAATTCTTTTCCTAAAAGGTACGTTTCACTTTCATAGTACAAGCAATCGAAATCCACCCCGAGGTTTTTATAGGTTACATCAAAACCTTTATACACCCATTGGTTCATCGTTTTCCAGAGTGTAACCGTTTCTTCATCTCCCGCTTCCCACGCTAAAAGCATTTGTTGCGCTTCAATTAAAATAGGCGCCTCTTTTTTTGCTTTATCTTCAGTTTTTCCTTCCGCTTTTAAAGCTTCAATCTCTTTTTTATATTCTTGGTCGAACTTTACGTAGTAATTACCAACTAGCTTGTCGCCTTTCAATCCTGTAGACTCTGGTGTTTCATTATTACCATAACGTTTCCAGGCTAACATACTCTTACAAATATGAATACCACGGTCGTTTATAATTTGAGTTTTATAGACTTTTTTTCCCGACGCTTTTATAATTTCAGAAACACTATATCCTAATAAGTTGTTTCTAACATGGCCTAAGTGTAGTGGTTTGTTGGTATTAGGTGAAGAGTACTCGACCATAACCGATTTACCTTCTACTGAAGGCAACACAAAGCCGAAGGTACTATTATCTTTTACCGCATTAAAAAACGCGATATAATAACTATCTTCAATCTCTATATTTAAAAAGCCTTTAACAACATTAAAGGCTTTTACGTCTTTAACATTATCGACCAAATAGCTACCAATTGCTTCACCAATTTGTACCGGATTGCCTTTTATTACCCGCAGCATCGGAAATACAACTATAGTAATATCTCCGGCAAACTCCTTACGAGTCGCTTGAAATTCTACCGTTTCTAGGTTCGCTTGATACAGTTCGTGTACCGCTTTTTGTACTTGTTTTGATACTGTTGCTTGAAGGCTCATTTATAACGTTTTTTAGACTTGCAAAGATACTATTATTATTACAAAAATACCGGATTCCGCTTGCATTCAGTCTTAAGAAATTAAAGAAACCGTCTTCAAGGAACCTTGTTTTAAGCGTCGTTATAAAACGTTAAAAGAAGTACGGCATTTTAACGTTACCACCGAATGATTATATTTCACATCTTAATTCAACGAGGTAATCCTACCGTATGTCTGTTTAATCTGATTTACTTGTTTTTTAACCTTTAAATTAGTTTTTTTATAACATTTTTCTAATTTTTGTTACTGCTAATTAACTGACTTTAAATACTTTTACTTTTTTTAACCCCGAATTCGATTTAACATTTGTTAATTAGCGATAAATGTATGAAGCATCTATTCGTTTTATTTTTAGCTCTAGTTTCCTTAAACTGTTTTTCTCAAACTGAAGAATTAGATAATCTTGCTATACAATTAGCTTACGAAAGCTCTGAGTCCTCAAAAGTTGCTATTTCTATTGAAATTATTAAAAACTTAATAGCTCTAAAGGATTTTGATAAAGCCCTAAAGCATATTAAGCAAAGTGAGAAATTATCTAAAAAATTAAATTCGGATAAAAAACTAGCGCAACTGCTGTACTATAAAGCATTAATTCTTTCTTTAAAAGACGACTATATTACTTCGGTAAACCTACTAAATAAATCAAAAGCACTTTCCATTAAATTAAACGATTCCCTTTTCACTGCGGAAATTAACAGCAAATTGGGAGCTATACAAATTGAACACGGCGATTATAAGCAAGGAATTATTAATATTAAAAAAGGAATTATTCAATTAGAAAGTAAAAACGATTCGCCTACGCTTTCTGAGGCTTACAATACACTGGCTTCTGCTTATAAAAACATTAATCAATTTGAAAATTCTCAAAAGTTTTATCTTAAAAATATTGAAATAAATAAAAACCTGGGAAACCGAGAGGCCATACTACAGACACACATTGATTTAGCAGAATTATATATTGAACACAAGCACTATAAAGAAGCTGTATTTAATTTTGAAAACGCACTAACCCTCCTCGACACTAAGAACGAGGAATATAAAGGTAGAATACAGCCGCAACTGGGTACAGCATATATTAATTTTAAAAATTTAGATTTAGCAAATAGACATCTTATTGAAGGATTAGAAATTAACAGACGATTAAAAAACACAGAAGGAACGATACACTCTTTAAATGGTTTAGCCGAATTAAATAGGATAAAAAGACGTTTTAAAACGGCGAAAAAATTAGCCTTAGAAGCCAAAACACTGGGAGAATCTATTAATGATAAACAAAAACTATTATATAGTTACAGACTTTTAAAAGATTTAGATTCGTTACAAGGTAATTTTAAGCAAGCGTATTTATGGCAATCAAAATACTTCACTATTAAGAATCGTTTAGACCGAGAAAAAGAGAAAAAAGAGCAACTCGCGAGAACTTTAGATGCTATTACTATCGAAAATGATGACCTTAAAGTATCGACCTTATCAAAAATAAAGGT
The DNA here is from genome assembly GCF_008086175.1 of Bizionia saleffrena. GTDB lineage: Bacteria > Bacteroidota > Bacteroidia > Flavobacteriales > Flavobacteriaceae > Bizionia > Bizionia saleffrena. The sequence goes on along the minus strand of NZ_VSKM01000006.1, from coordinate 29,867 downwards.
TAGCACTGTTGCTAACACGCAAGCTAATACCCCCTTTAAACTAGCTTTTTACGTCTTAATTATTGTATTTGCTATAGCCCTTTTATTTTTAATTTCAATTTCAATAAAACGTAATGGTCTATTAAAAGACATAAGACGCCTCGAAACAAAAAATAGAGACATAGAACTTGAGAATAAATCAATATTAGAACAAAAAGAACATTTGGAAAGTATTAATGATATTAAAGACAAGCTGTTTTCTATTGTCTCTCACGATTTAAAAGATTCCTTAATTTCAACAAAAGAGTTTATAGATTTATTAAAGGATGGGTCTATCTCACAAGATGAGTTTCGCAGTTTATTACCGGAATTGAGTGATAATGCTAATAATGCATCGCTACTCCTTTTTAATTTATTAAACTGGTCCAAATCGCAAATGCAAACCTTAGTATCTAATCCTTCCCTATTTGATATTCAAGAGGTGTTTTACGAGAAAATTAAACTAATCGATTTAAAACTGCAGAGTAAAAACATTCAACTCGTTGATAAAACGGTAAAAGACGTCGTGTATGCCGATAGAAGTATGGTTGAAATAATTATACAAAACCTTTTAGCGAATGCTGTTAAGTTTTGTAAATCTGGAGATATTATTACGCTTTCAAACCACATAAGTAACGGCTACGCTTTGATTACAGTTGCCGATTCGGGAATTGGTATTACAGAAGAAAATCAACGCCAATTATTTAGCAAAAATTCAATTTCAACTATTGGCACAAACAACGAAAAAGGTACCGGTTTAGGATTAAGTATCTGTAAAGACTTGGTAGAATTAAATAATGGAAGAATCTGGGTGGACAGCACCATAAATAAAGGGAGTTCGTTTTACATAGAACTCCCTAAAGATAAGGTTAAAACACCCGAATTAGTTTAAATTAAACTTTTGGCAAAAACACTTCAGCCATCATACAACGTGCACTTCCGCCACCGCAAACCTCGATAGTTGGTAACGGACTATTAATAATCTCACAATGTTTTTCTATTAAAGTAATCTGTGCTGGTAATAACGACTTGAAGGCCGCTTCACTCATTACCAAATAGCGCTTATCTTCAGCACCAAGCACTTGTAACATATTTCCTGCGAAGTGCTCCATTTGCTCCACAGAAATGTTAATAATTTCTTTATTATCTTCTTGTAGATTTTTAATAACGAGATTGCGTTCTTTTTTATCGTCTATAGTATCTAAACAGATAACGGCAAATGTTTCTGCTATACACATCATAACATTAGTGTGGTAAATAGGCAATCGCTTTCCCTCTACCGTTTGGTATGCTGTAAATACTATTGGAGTAAATTCAAAATCTTCGCAAAATTCTATAAATAACGTTTCGTCTGCTCTAGGAGATAATGCGCAATAGGCTTTTTCGTTTGCGCGGTCTAACAATAAGTTTCCAGTACCTTCTAAGAAAACACCTTCTGCTTCCGCAGACGTGTAATCGATAATATTTTTTATTTCGAAACCTTCTTTTTCAAGACGTTCTAAAACCTCTTCTCTTCGTTCTCTTCTTCTATTTTCTGCAAACATTGGATATAAACCAACAGTTCCATTCTCATGAAAACTCACCCAATTGTTTGGGTAAATAGAATCTGGAGTATCTAATTCAAGAACATCATTTTCAACAATTACAGTTACACCAACCGCTCTTAGTTTTCCTACAAGATTATCAAATTCGTCTTGAGCTTGAGCATTAACTTCGGCGTTTTTCAACTGTAATTCTTCTTGAAAATAATTATTAACAGCAGTTTGTTCATTCATCCTAAAACTTACAGGACGAATCATTAAAATTGTATTTGTTGTTTGTTGCATTTTATAATTTTTCACAAAAGTACTTTAATTTAACACCATCGGTGTTTAAATACTCTTATTTTTACGTTAACTCTTGCTTCCATTTAATATTACACCCAATACTTGGCTTCTGATTTTCGGGTGGTGCACCGTGACTTAAAATACGGTCTAAAGCATATTGTACATCGTGCCCTGTAACGGGCCTTCCATTTCTAGGTCTAGAATCGTCGAACTGGCCGTGGTACGTCGCTTTCAAACGATTATTAAACACGTAAAAATCGGGTGTACACGCCGCATTATACGCTTTCGCCACTTCCTGACTTTCATCGTATAAATATGGAAATGGAAACTGTTCATTTTGCGCTAATTCTGCCATTAATTTGGGGGAATCCTGAGGATAATTCTTAACATCATTACTGCTAATAGCGATAAACGTAACGCCCTTTTTAATATACTTATTAGCCACTGCTACCATCATTTTATTAATATGGATGACAAACGGACAATGGTTGCACATAAACACAATAACCGTGGCGTGTTCTCCTTTACATTCTTCCAGCGATTGCTTCGCGCCAGTCAACGGATTTAACAGTTTAAATGAAGGTGCTAAAGCGCCCACAGGAAACGGGTTAGATTGTGTATCTGCCATATTTTATTTATGTTGAATGCTGCATTGCAAGCTGCCTTAAACCTAAGGTGTAGAGTTAGAAACTTGCAACACTTTACCGTTGTAAAATTTTTGCGCGGTTAATGAAAACTGTGCGATATATTCGGCCATATGCAACGCTGAAGTGGGCACCTCTAACCCCGGAAAAGCCTCTGCTAACATTTCGGTTTTTACTGCGCCCAAAGCCAACACGTTAAAGCTTGGCCCTGTTGCTTTAAATTCTTCCGCTAAAAGCTCGGTAAGCGTTATAACAGCGCCTTTACTAGAACTATAAGCAGATAACCCCGGGAATTTTACACTCCCTTGAATACCGCCCATTGAACTGATAGTAACAACGTGAGAATCCTTTTTCATAAACGGTAAAACGGTACGTGTCATTTCGGCAACTCCAAAAACATTTGTTTTATAAACGGCTTCAAATTCCTCCCTAGTTGTTTCCATAAAAGGCTTATTAATTAAAGCACCCGCGTTATTAATTAAAATATCAACGTGCTTCCATTCTGTTTCTATAAAGTGTGTCACTTTCTCATAATCTTCAGGCTTGGATAAATCGAACGCAAAAGCATTAAGAGTCTTAAAATTAAGATTACTTATAGGCTCATTATTTCTAGACAATGCCAATACATTGTGGCCTTGACGCGCTAATAATTGCACCAATTCGAAACCAATACCCCGACTAGTTCCCGTAATAATTATATTTTTAGTTTCCATATAACTGTATTTCGTTTGTTGAGGCATTCGCCGTTTTTTCTATAACTGGCCCTAAGGCATTTATTAAATTAGCCATAAATGTATAATCGAGTTTATCGATTTCGTCGTGTACGTGGTGGTAAAAATCAAAGTTGGTTAAATCGCATGACGACACCGTGTGTGCAGGAACATTAAACACTTTAAAAAACGGATAGTTATCTGAGCGCTTAAATAAACCGTATTTTTTAGCAACCTCCGAAGAGCCAATCAATTCCTGACCCGCATACGTATTCATTACTTCGGCTAAATTTGAACGGTCGTATCCTGTAAGAAACGCTTGATGCTCTGTATTAATTAATGGTACACCTATCATTTCTAAGTTAAACATCGCATACAAATTAAAATTATTTTCTTTTAATGTATTGGCTAGGTGTTTAGACCCTAACAAGCCTTTTTCTTCTGCGGTAAACGCCACAAATAATAAGCTACGTTTTGTTTTCTTAGTGGAAAAATATTTAGCTAAAGTCATAACAGCACTCGTACCTGCGGCATTATCGTTAGCACCGTTTGCAATGACATCTCCTTCTACAGCTGCAATTTCTCCAATATGGTCGTAGTGTGCACCGATAATAATAAATTCATCTTTTAAAGTGGCATCGTTTCCTTCAATATACCCTACCACATTAAAAGCATCGACACCTTCCATTTTAAAAGTATCGCGATACTCCTCAAAATAAGGTTTTATACCTAAAGCTTTAAATTCATTAGCTATATAAGTCGCCGCTGTATTTATACCTTCACTACCGGTATCTCTTCCTTTTAATTCATCTGAAGCTAAAAAAGAAACCATTGCTTTAACCTCATCTGCTGTAACTGTGTATTTTTTTTCAGTGGTAACCCCTGATGATTTACAAGCAGATACACTAATAAATAAAAAGGGAATTAAAAATAATACTAGTAGTTTTCTCATAATTATTGGTTTGTTTGGTAATTGAATTTATTAAAGTTTAAAGATAAAAAAATCCTGTATCAAAAAAATTGATACAGGATTAATTATAGTATGATTTGTAAATTATACTAACATCGTTACTGGATTTTCAATATATCCTTTTAATGTTTGTAAAAACTGAGCTCCCGTTGCACCATCAACTGTTCGGTGATCGCAAGCCAAGCATAATTTCATTGTATTTCCAGCTACTACTTGTCCGTTTTTAACTACTGGCTTTTCAAGAATGGCTCCCACAGATAAAATGGCAGAGTTAGGCTGATTGATAATGGATGTAAAACTTTCAATGCCAAACATTCCTAAGTTAGAAACAGTAAAGGTACTTCCTTCCATTTCTTGAGGTGTTAACTTCTTACTTCGTGAACGACCAGCAAAATCTTTTACCGCTGCATTAATTTGAGGTAACGATTGCTCGTTTGCAAATTTTACAACCGGCACGACTAAACCATCTTCGACAGCTACCGCGACGCCAATATGTACGTGATTGTTTAACTTCATTTTATCTGCAAACCACTGAGAATTTACTTGTGGATGCTGACGTAATGCTAAAGCACACGCCTTAACAATCATATCGTTGTAAGATATTTTTGTATCTGGTAACGAATTGTATTGTGCTCTAAAAGCCATAGCGTTCTCCATATCGAACTCCACATTTAAATAATAATGTGGTGCTGTAAATTTAGACTCTGCTAAACGTTTCGCTATTACTTTTCGCATTTGCGAGTTTGGTTTCTCGTCGAAATCTTCCTGGCCAGTTGGTACAAACTTCGCTGCAGAAGCAGACGATGCTACCGAACTAGTAAAGCTTTCTATATCGCGTTTTACAACACGACCGTTTTCTCCAGAACCTTGAACTTCATTAATATCGATTCCTTTTTCTTCGGCCATTTTTTTGGCTAAAGGGGAAATAAATATACGTCCAGAATTATTTGTTTTTGGTACCGGTTGCGCTTCGGTTTTTTTGTCTTGTGCTTTTGGCGTTGCAACCGTTGCTGTTTTTCCCTCATTTTTAGGCGCTTCTTTTTCTACTGGCTTTTCAGCTTTAGCAGACTCACCTCCACTATTATAGTTTTTAGCAATTCCGGAAACATCTGTTCCTTCTGGGCCAATAATAGCTAATAAGGCATCTACTTTAGCAGAATCTCCTTCTTCTAGACCGACGTATAATAATATACCCGATTGGAAAGATTCAAATTCCATTGTTGCTTTATCTGTTTCGATTTCGGCAAGAATATCTCCTTCTTCAACGGTATCTCCCACGTGCTTTAACCACGTCGCCACAGTACCTTCTTCCATCGTATCGCTTAAGCGAGGCATTGTTACCACGGTAACACCTTCAGGAATTTCGTTAGTTTCAGCAGTTTTTGATGCGTCTTTTATATTATCTTCAGATGATGTATCTTCAGTTTCATCTTGAGAGCTTTCAGATTTTTCTTTTTTATCTTCCAAAGTACTTTCGCCTGCATCTAATAACGCAGAAATATCTTCACCTTCTTCACCAATAATTGCCAAAAGCTTATCTACTTTGGTTGTTTCTCCTTCTTGAACACCAATATGAAGTAACGTCCCTTCGTGAAAAGACTCGAATTCCATCGTTGCTTTATCGGTTTCAATTTCGGCTAAAATATCTCCTTCCTCAATTTTGTCACCCACTTTTTTTAACCAGCTAGCAACTGTTCCTTCTTCCATCGTGTCGCTTAAACGCGGCATATTTATTACTTCTGCCATAGCTTATTTTATTTTATGCTCTATAAACGGATAATCTTTTTGTTCGTAAACAGCGTCGTACATTACGTTTTTCTCAGGGTATACTGATTCGTCAGCGAATTTCTCACATTCATTAACCAACTCTTTAACACGTTTGTCTATGGCTTTAAGATCCTCTTTTGTAGCATATTCGTTTTCTAGAATACTATCTTTTACTTGCGTAATAGGGTCTATTTTCTTGTACTCTGCTACTTCGTCTTTAGTTCTATAATGTTGTGCATCACTCATAGAGTGTCCTCTAAATCTATAGGTTTTAAGCTCTAAAAATGTTGGTCCGTCACCACGACGTGCTCTTGCAATAGCTTCGTCGAATGCTTCGGCTACTTTTACAGGATTCATTCCATCTACTGGTCCACAAGGCATCTCGTAACCTAATCCTAATTTCCAAATATCGGTATGGTTAGCGGTACGTTCTACAGATGTTCCCATCGCATAACCATTATTTTCGCAAACGAAAACAACAGGTAACTTCCATAACATTGCCAAGTTGAATGTTTCATGTAGTGATCCCTGACGTGCTGCGCCATCTCCAAAACAACAAAGTGTAACGGCATCTCTATCGTGGTATTTATCTCCAAAAGCAATACCTGCTCCTAAAGGAATTTGACCACCAACAATACCGTGTCCACCATAAAAACGGTGTTCTTTAGAAAAAATATGCATAGAACCTCCCAAGCCTTGAGATGTTCCTGTTGCTTTTCCGTACAATTCTGCCATAACACGTTTAGGGTCTACACCCATACCAATAGGTTGAACGTGGTTACGGTAGGCAGTAATCATTCTATCTTTCGATAAATCCATAGCATGTAGCGCTCCTGCTAGCACTGCTTCTTGACCATTATATAAGTGAAGAAATCCTCTTACTTTTTGTTGTATGTAGACCGCAGCTAGTTTGTCTTCAAACTTTCTCCAGAAATACATATCTTCATACCATTTAAGGTAAACTTCTTTTGTTATTTTTTGCATTTGGAAACGTTATTTTTAATAAACGAATAGCAAAAGTAATACATTAGTCACTAATGAAAAAACTGTAAAACGGAAAATGTTACGAAATCGTTATAGAGCGGCTTTATCGAAAAGCAAAGGCAATAAATTTGCTAGAGAATTAGAGACTGCAACAGCACCTGTTTCACCCATAAAATAAATTTTTATTGGCACTTCTTGTTTTACTTCGTACTCCGCAATAGCCTGTCTACAAGCACCACATGGTGGGATTGGGGCTGTTGTTTTATTAATTTGTGACGCTGCGGTAACTGCCATTCTTACAATCTGAGCCTTAGGATATTTTGCGCCCGCATAATAAATAGCGGTTCGCTCTGCACATAAGCCCGAAGGGTACGACGCATTTTCTTGATTGCTACCCGTTATTACTTCGCCATTATCTAACAATAAAGCGGCACCAACATAAAACTTAGAGTACGGCGCATACGCTTTGTCTCTTGCTTCAACGGCCTGCTCCATTAAATCCTGCACCTCTTTATCTAGTTCGCTTAACGCATCGTAGACGTATAATGTGGTTTCTATTTTTAATTCTTTCATAACTTATCTTATTGCTATTATAAAAAGTGGTGTTAGACAAAAAAACTATTGCTTTTACACAATAGTTTTTTTCTGTTTTAACGATTTTTTCTTAATACTCGGTATATGAACCTTCTCCTAAATTAAATGTTAGAGAGAATCGCAATGTGCTTTCTAACGGACTTGGCACTTTAGACGCCGAAAATAAGTATGATAAATCTACATTAATAACATTGTACTTAAACCCTGCTCCCAATGCAAAAAACTTACGCGCTCCTTTACTTTCGTTTTCATTAAAATAACCCAATCTAAACGCAAACGCATCTTGGTACATATACTCTGCTCCTAAGGCATAAGTAAATTCTTTTAACTCTTCGCTGACCCCTCCCGGAGCATCACCAAACGATTGAAAAACACCAGAAATAAAACTAACATCTGGATCTTTACCGTCTATAATATAACTGGTATCTCTGTCTACAAACTCATCGCCGTTTTCGGGATCGTAAACACCATTATTGTTATTATCTACATATTCTGTTTGTGTACCATACACTGGAGGTGTTGGCACTAAAAGTTTAGAAACCTCTACAGTAACACCTAATGTATTGTATTGATCGAATATAAAATCGAAACCACCTCCTAAACGCAAGTTTGTTGGTTGAAAGTTTTCTTGACCACCTTCGTCGTATTTAAATTTTGGTCCTAAGTTTTGGATGGCAAAACCACCTCTCCAGCGCCCGTTAAAATCGTTATACGCTTCTTCTTCACTCTGGTAAAACCCTGTAATATCTACGCCAACAGTACTTGCTGGTTTAATATCATTTCCTCCAGTGTTTAATTTTAAATCCGATCTTAAATAACGCATAGCAACCGCCATAGCAAATTGATCGCTTAAACGTAAAGTATATGAGACATCTAAAGCTAGTTCGTTCGGTTTTTGAACTAACGCCTCTTGATCTGCAGTTTCTCGAAACTCTATCTCACCTAAACTAAAGTATGTTAAACTCGCTCCAAAAGCGCTTTGTTCGTTTAACCTATTAAAATAAGATACATAACCGACACCTATATCATTAACTAACTTACTTAAATACGGTGTATAACTTAAAGAAATTCCAGATTTTGCTGTCGAGAATACATATTTAGCGGGATTCCACTTCTGAGAATACGCATCTACAGATGTCGCTACTCCCATATCTCCCATAGCCGCTGCTCTTGCATCTGGCGCGATTAATAAAAAGGGCATACCTGTAGTTATCACCCGTGAATCGGGGTTTGGTGTTACTTCGAATGAGTTCTGCGCACTTAATTGAAAAGAGGCAGTAAGCAACGCAACTAATGCTATTATTTTATTCTTCATATATAATTTTTATTAGACAAATATAATTTATTATTAGAGGATTACAAGTTTCTCTATTTTTTCGACGGTATCGTTAGTTAATGTCGATTGTACTTTCAATTTATAAACATAGGTTCCTTTTCCTATTTTATCGCCAAAATCGTCCCTTCCATCCCACACGATATCGCGAGACGTTGAGGTCGTTATTTTAGAACCCGCCCCCGAGGTTTGACCATTAATTGTTCGTACTATTTTTCCAGAGATAGTAAAAATTTGAACAGAAATATTTAATATTTCTGAACTGTTATGATTAAACCAAAACTCGGTATAATTTACAAAGGGGTTAGGATAATTTAAGACTCTATCTATTACTAAACCATTATCTTGATCGTAAACGACAAACTGTATTTCGGCAATCGAGGAATTATTATACACATCCCAAGCTTTTAAAGTTAACGTATGTAATCCAGGTTTTAAATCTCTAAATGGAAAACTTAATCCTCCGCGCGTATAGTCGTCTAATTCTGTAACATAATAGTTATTTAAAACAAATGGATTGACTTCGTCGCCATCAATAGTAGCCACGATATCGTGCCCAATTCCGCTGGCGGTATTTATACCGTTTTCATCTTGAAGTTTTACTAATAATGTTGGTGACTCGTTGGTAATTCCGCCGGAAGCAAAGTTTTCATCATTGAGATATAAATTTATAACGGGCCCTATATTATCTTCTGGCGCGTTCTCGTTAATGCCCCCTATTTGTAAATTGGTTGTTGTTGCACCCGATTGATCGGACAATGGTGTTTCTCGATACGCATAAAAGCTCACTTTACCGTACCCAACAGGAATACCTATATCTTTTGGTACAATAAAATCGAACTCAAACTGACCATTAGTAACTGTAGCTAAACCTCTAAAAATAACCTCGCCTAAGGTTTTATAATTTAAGATTATAAGTTGTCCACCTTGCGTCGTATTATCGTTTCCTAGTGTTTCGCGGTCTATAGGTTTATCGTAAATTGTTGTGATTACTTTACCATTATAATTAGTAAGTACGTTTCCTGCTAAATCGGTTACTTCTCCTGCTAATTTCGCATAACTTAGAGCCTCTAAAACCTCGGTGTTTTGAGCCACAGGAGCATCGTTAATTTTTGTAAGTCTAACATTTGGCTCTGGAAAGGCTAATTTTAAGGCCGGATCACCAATATAAAAAACTAAGTGTTTTTGACCAATGCCAGAAATGGAGGGATCACTTTTAGTAAGTCTTAGAGCTTCAGCCATCGATGGGTATTCATAATCGCCATAGGTATCTAAATCACTAAATGAAAACAAATACTCTTCTAACTTTACATTAAAAGTAACTCCAACACCTAGAAAAATCTGACGTGTCGTTGTTATTAAACTCACGGCACCTCCAGAGGTATTCCAGTAAATTAATTCTCCAGCGGTTTCGCGCAACGGGTTATCGAATCGTGTATACTCGCAGGTTACGGTAACAAAACAATTTAATTTGCATTCGTTACGCAATGCTTGAGCATCGGTTTTTTCAAAAATTCTTTCTTTTGCTAATCCATCTTCCCCACCGTGACCAAAATAATTAACGACCAACGCGCCGTTTTCTATAGCATTTGCAATAGCGGTGGTTACCTCTGGATAACGGTCTCCTCCTACCGACGATTCTTGTTTATACGAATCGGTATGGATTTTAACGACATTTATAAAAGGTTTGTTTTCTGAAATTAAATCACCAATATTATCGGTTGTTTCTTGCAAGCTAGATTCGTAAGATTCGTCAACATCATCGGAAATTACGACGACATTATTTCTCCAACTTCCGTACGCCTCTTTTGTGTAATAGCTTTCTACTTTATCTACTAATTCTTTAGCACGTTGCGGGGAGTCGGCTAACATACGACCTATAGCTATATCTAATTTATCACTTATATATAACTCTCCTTCATCGGGATCCATCATCCCATAAAAATCGTCTGTTACAAAAGAATTGATTAAATTAAAACTACTATAAGCGTGCCACGAAGGAACGTAATAGGTGTTTTCGGCAATCCTTCCTTTATAGTCAAAAGAACTATCTCCAAACAAACACAAATATTTCAGTCGTTTATCTGGTGTACTGGCATTATCGTAAACATATTTCACCAAGTTTCTAATGGCTGAAATGTCTTTATTTCCTGTACTGAATTCAGAATATATCGTTTCTAAACTAACTACTTTTACATTTAAATTATTTCTAGTTCTATTTATTTGCGCTAAGCGTTCTGCCTGATTATAATTTGCATTTGGCGTGACAATTATATAATCTATATCTTGAAAATCTCCTTGACTATTTTTAAATATTTGTCCTTTTATATCTTGGTTTTGAACTGAAGAGTTAGCAGCTAGTACAGGTGTGTAGAATCCCGAATTTGAAATAGCAACATACTCTCTAACTGTTCCTAAAGCCGATTTAAAATTGATATTAGAGTTCCCGAAATTTTGTTTTGTTCTTACATTATTAGCATCGGTAACCTCCCAAATTTCTTTTACATTAGCACTATTCGACACAACATATTCCCCAATTCCAGTAGTTTGTGCTGTTGCATTCTTTTTAAAACGCATTTGACTTCCTGTAAAGTTTAAAGCGCGAGTGGCCTCTAATGCAATGTAATCTAAATAGCCCACCGCTCCTGGATTACCTTCCTTGTTATATGTTATTTGAATAGCGACAGCATCGGAAGTAGAATTCACATCCTCTTCAAGTGAAGCTTCACTAACATAATTTGGAGTGGTAACGCCCGGTAATATCATCGTCGAAACATCGGTACCGTTCAATTTAACCGTCATAGTAGACGTGTTTGCAGACGTAGAAACGCCAATCACCTTTACTTTAACAGGTTGGGACGTTACTAAATTAGGAAAGTTAAAATTGAAGGTTTTAGTAGTTTCTATATCAAATTTATCTCCAAACCAACGACGACCTACAAAAGCGAGATTAAATTCATCTACTTCGTGAAATTTATAATCATCGAAACTCGTAATCACTACATCTGAAGCGCCTACAGGCTCGATAAGCGATTGCATACGTTTTCCTAAACCAGAACTTATACTTATATAATAATACGCTAAATTACTATACGGATTTAAATTTGTATTCACTCTCGTATCCTTTACTATCCCGGTGGGGCCAACACCATAAAACAAAATATAATCGCTATCGTGAAATACACCGTCACTTTCACCAACAATTGTTATGGCATTTTCAATAGGGTCTATAGGATAATTAATATCATTTTTATAAGGTATCATTTGTCCACCATTACCAAATATTTTAATCTGTCTAGGATCGATAGTATTGGTATTGATTCCCATTTGATTTAAAAAATTCTTAGATATTTTAAATACACCCGTTTTATCGACCGCGAATTTATACCAAGCCCCCGACCTTAAAACGGAATTTGAGACACTTTGATTTGCTGAAAAATTTGCCCCTCCCATTCTACTAGCCGTATTAAATTGCAAAGTAAAAGCAGTCACTTTATTATAACCTCCAGTTTGCGATTTTACTATCGCCGAAGCATTAAGCATTACATACTTTTTATTTCTACCTGTCGAGTTTTTAACTGAAAATTTAAAGGCGTCTGGAATACTTTTTAAATTGACTCCCTTTAATTCTGAAATAGAAATAGGACTGTATTTGATAGCACTTACAGAAACCGAGTTTTCATTAATTGAAGAACTTACTTCCCATTGAGACACTATTTTAAATCCCGCATCAACGTCATAACTATACTGTTCTTTAGGAGTGAAAACGGGTACTTGTACACGATAACCATCCGTAGTCATCAATGTCGTGCCATTCCAATCTAAATTAAACTTTTTTTGCTGAGAAAACAAAGCGGTGCAAGCCAATAGAGTAAAAACAAATAAAATCTTTTTCATTGACTAAATAACGTTATTATAACCTTGTTAGTATTGGTTTCTTAAAAATTTCTTAAAAACATAGCAAAACTACAATAATAAATTATAAAGTCTCCCGTTATAGTATTCCAATATGGCGCTTTAAAAAGAGGTTTTAAAATCGACATACTGTAAATAAAGAGGTCAAAGTGAATATAAATTTTATTCAAATTTTATAAAATTAGTTGTAGAGTTATGTAGAATTGTTATATTGCGTCTCTTAAAAAAAACTTAATTATCTTACTTAAACGTATGAATATGAAAAAAGTACTTATATCAAGGTTATTAGTGATCTTAGCGATATCTTTAACTTTGGTTGGCTGTAAAAGATCGGGAGGTTCTAACACATCTAGAGCTACTGGTTGGCAAATTAACGCTAAAGAAGGTGGATTTCAATACAATACACAATACAAGGGACAAGAGAATGCCCCAGGTTTAGTTTTTGTAGAAGGAGGAACATTTACAATGGGTAGAGTTCAAGATGATGTTATGCACGATTGGAACAATACACCAAATCAACAACACGTAATGTCTTTTTATATGGACGAAACTGAGGTAACCAATAAAATGTACATGGAGTACCTTGATTGGGTTAAAACAGTATTCCCACCGGAAGAAGAAAATTTTAGAAAAATCTACGAAGGTGTTGTTCCAGATACCTTAGTATGGAGAAATAGATTGGGTTACAACGAAGTTATGACAAACAATTACTTACGTCACCCAGGCTATGGTGAGTACCCTGTTGTTGGTGTTAGCTGGATGCAAGCTGTAGAATTCGCTAAATGGAGAACAGACCGTGTTAACGAATTAAAATTGCAAAAAGAGGGTTACTTAAAACAAGGAAGCCAATACGAAGCTACCGCAGATGCTAACTTTAACACAGAAACTTATATTAACGCTCCTACACAATCTTTTGGTGGAAACGAAGAGATTTTAAAAGGTGGAAAAATAAAACCACAAGTAGATGCGGAAGGAAACGAATCTGGTGTTTATGCTTCTAGAGAAACGGGTGTTATTTCTCCAAAATACAGACTTCCAACTGAAGTTGAATGGGAATATGCTGCTTTAGGTTTATCTGAATTAAGAAGTTACAACACATATAGAGGTAGAAAAAAATATCCTTGGGACGGACAATATACTCGTTCAGGATCTCGTAAAGTAAGAGGAGATCAATTAGCTAACTTTAAGCAAGGTAAAGGGGATTACGGTGGTATCGCAGGATGGTCTGACGATGGTGCTGATATTACTGCTCAAGTAAAATCATTCAAACCAAACGATAATGGACTATATGATATGGCTGGAAACGTTGCAGAATGGGTTGCCGATGTTTATAGACCAATTGTAGATGATGAGTTTAATGACTTTAATTACTACCGTGGAAATGTCTATACTAAAAACGCTATTGGAGAAGACGGTACAGTGAAAATTGTAACGACAGACGAGATTGTATATGATACGCTTCCAGATGGAAAAGTAATCGCTAGAGATTTACCAGGAGCAATTGCGCAAGTGCCAGTAGATGAAAACGAAACGTACTTACGTACTAACTTTGACACTAGTGATAACAGGAATTTTAGAGATGGTGACGTCGCTTCTTCTCGTGATTACGATCAAGGTTTTTATGACGATGTAGAAGGTGAAGATGCTTCTGTAACAGGAAAAATGTATAACGCTCCAAAACATAATGTTGAAGTAGATTCTGCTGGAACATTAATTAGAGAATACGATAAGTCAAGTAGAAGAACATCTCTTGTAAACGACGAAGCTCGTGTTTATAAAGGTGGGTCTTGGAAAGACAGAGCATACTGGTTAGATCCAGCACAAAGACGCTATTTCCCACAAAATATGGCAACAGACTATATTGGGTTTAGATGTGCAATGTCTAGAGTAGGTTCAAAATCGAAAAGTTCTAGAAAAACAAAAAACTAATTTATATAAAATATATATTTTAAAAAGTCCTGACATTTGTTGGGACTTTTTTTATACTTTTATTTTATGAAAATAAATTTACTTCACGCCCTGTTTTTAGAGTGCGATAACGTCTCTACAGACACTAGAAAAGTTGCCAAGAATGATATGTTTTTTGCTTTAAAAGGCGACCATTTTAATGGCAATACATTTGCACATAAGGCACTAGAAAATGGAGCGAGTTATGTTATTGTTGATGACGCAGAATACCAAACTTCAGAAAACATAATACTGGTTAATAATGTGCTTGAAACGCTACAAGAATTAGCCACATTTCATCGTTCGGCCTTAAATATTCCCATTATAGCATTAACTGGTAGTAATGGTAAAACAACGACCAAGGAGCTTATTAATGCTGCACTTTCTCAAAAATATTGCACGACGGCAACCGTTGGTAATTTAAACAACCATATTGGCGTACCACTTACCCTATTGTCTATGACAAAACATACCGAAATTGGTATTGTAGAAATGGGTGCAAATCACTTGGAAGAAATTTCCTTTTTATGTCGCATCGCAAAGCCAGATTACGGCTACATTACTAATTTTGGAAAGGCGCACCTAGAAGGATTCGGAAGTATTGAGGGTGTTATTAAGGGTAAAACAGAATTATACCGATATCTTGAGAAGAACAATAAACTCATTTTTGTTAATACAAACGATACGCTTCAAATAAAACATAGTAGTAACATAAAAATCTTTAGTTTTGGAACCGAAAATAACGCTGATGTTAGAGTACTCTTAGAGGCTGCAGCTCCTTTTATAGCCGTAAATTTTAAAAATGAAAAGTTAATAACACAACTAATAGGGGCTTATAATTTCAATAATATTTCCGCGGCAATTTGCATTGCAACGTTTTTTAAAGTAAGCAATGCTGCCATTAAAAAAGGATTAGAACGGTATGTCCCTGCCAACAACCGCTCGCAAATTATAAACAAAAGCGGCGCTAAAATTATTTTAGATGCTTACAACGCAAACCCTACGAGTATGACGGCTGCTTTAGAAAGTTTGAGCACTCTAAATGGCGCATCAAAAATAGCTGTTTTGGGAGATATGTTTGAGCTTGGTAATGAAGCCAAAACAGAGCATAACGCTATTGCAGCTTTAGCCTCTAATCTAAACATAGATGAAGTATTACTTGTAGGCGAAAACTTCTATATCACGAACGTCCACTCTAATAAAATTAAACGCTACCGTACGTTTGAGGATTTTAAAAATAATTTTGACTTTAGTAGTATTAAGAATACTACTCTTCTAATTAAGGGATCTCGCGGGATGGCTTTGGAACGCGTATTAAACCTGCTGTAAAAAAGAACCTAACACGTTTATTTTTCACCATTTCCAGCAATGCTTTTCAATAAACCTTTACTAAGATTTAGCCATATAAAATTAAATACAGATTTGGTTTTATTTCGCTCTACCTCCGCGCTGGCTTCTCTAAAATTATCGCTCTTATCTTGACTGTCTTTAGACACAAATAGATTAGCCACGGTAGACAGTACCCAGTTCTTCTTATTTCCTTGTTTATTAAGTACGCTAATCTCAAAATTTTCATATTTCACTTTTAAGTCAACACTGGAAGTCGTTCTATTACCATCAATAGTATAATAGATTTTATCGGTTTGTCCACTTAAACGCATCTTTAAATTAGGTTCCGTAAATGTATTCAAGCGATCGGCTTGCAGCTCCCCAATTTGCATTGAGAAAACAAAATCGTCATTAGGGTTATTGACATCAAAATCCCACTGACTTTTGAAAGGTGCATTCTCCATAAAAGAACCTTCAATTTCCAATTTAGTATGCTCAGGCGCCTTATAAGTATTGCTAACGTTAGCTATTTTTACATTAAGTTGATTCAAATAAATGGAACCACCATTATTTTCTGGTTTCACTTTCTCTGTATATTCGATCGAAGCATTATTGATTGCCACGGAATCGACAGTTAATTGAAACGGTAATTCTCGTAACGATTGGCTGTACAACTTTTTAATAGTTACATCATCAGCGACCAATTTATCTCTAAACATCTTTAAGTCAGGAGTGTCAATCGTAACATACGCGCTAGATAGAAAAAGCATTCTATCCTCAAAACCGAACGCAATGGCATCAACCGTCAGTTTTTTGGCTTCTAAATCGAAGTGATCCCGCTCAGTTGTAATTTTCTGTGATAGCTCATTTTTTGAATATTTTGTTTTCAGTTTAATAGTGTTGAAAACTGCTTTTTTATCTTCCAAATTAAAGTCGGTTACCGTAAGATTTTCAAAAGCATTTGTTTTTACAAATATAGAATCGGCACTTGCTTTATACTTTTTAAATTCTACTGGCAATCGACGGTTAATAATGTCTTTATCAATCGTTATATCATTGATAGTTACCGCGCTGTTTTCGACATACACTACTAGCGAATCTTTTTCGTTATCGTAAATATAAAGCAGCGCATTATTAATACTCAATGCATCCACAAGAATGGGTTTATATAGCTTTATAGACCCTGACGTTACAGCAGCGTCTTGCTTTTTATGGACCCTGTGCGTGTAATACGAAATAGTAGGAGAATTTATTTTTATATCCTCAATATGAATTTCAGAATGCATTAAATAATCCCAATAAGACACATTTTCTACAATCAACTTAGCTACCGAGACTTTTGTGTGTACCACACTATCCGTTTTATTGCCGAGCATAATAGTTAACTCATTCACCGTTATTGTGCCCCCCCAAGTATTTAAAGAAATACTTTCATAATCTTGGGTGATATGATTGGGCAGCCTAGAAGTTAAAAACTTCTCAAATTTATTCTTAACGAGTATATTAGTTATTACAACTACCCCTAGAAACAATAAAATTACAGCCGAAACAGAATAGGAGGCGATTAAAACTGCTTTTTTCATAGGTGAGATCTAATCTAAATTGATGGTTATGCTAGTACTAATTATATATTTAAAAGTGGAAATATACCTTTAGGAATGGCTTTTATTTTAAGCTCATTTACTGCTTTTTCAATCACATTATTCTTAATTAATTTAGTAGTGTGTACTATAAATTCCTTTGGATACACTTCTTTAATTAAAACCACGTCTTTTACCCCGTCAATTTTTTCGACAATAGATTTTAATTCTTCCATTTCGGCATCGCTACTTGCATTTGTAGTAAAAATTCTTCCGTGATTCCCTGGTATTACGTTTTCTGTTATAACAGTCATAGTCTTATTTTTTTAGTTGTTTTATTTGTGATAAACGGAATAGATACGGCTCCTACTTATTAATAAATAAGAAAAAACGCCACAATTAATGACTTAAAGCATCAATGATGAGATTAAATACTCCTTAAAAATTGCGCCACTCGTTTTATATATTCCGTACACCTAAAGTTCGACAGAAAAAATGATATATAAAAAGAATATCTACTAATTAAGTGTTAAGATTTAAAACAAAAAAAATCCCAAAAGAAAGAAATCTTTTGGGATTATAGTGGGCGATAAGGGATTCGAACCCCTGACCCCTTGGGTGTAAACCAAGTGCTCTGAACCAACTGAGCTAATCGCCCTACTAATAGGGAGTGCAAATATACACTAGTTTTTGAATTTGTCAAAGCTTTAATAGAAGTGTTATTCATTATTTCTAATAACTCTAAACACCAATATGCTAGCTAAAAAACTCAAAACGTGTTTGAGATTCTGTGGGCGATAAGGGATTCGAACCCCTGACCCCTTGGGTGTAAACCAAGTGCTCTGAACCAACTGAGCTAATCGCCCTATTTATTAGGTGTGCAAATATACATTAGTTTTTGAATTTCGCAAAGGTTTCAAAGAAAATAATTAAATTATTTCGGCGACCACAAACGTACTACCACCAACGTATATAACATCGGTTGTATCGGCATTTTGTAAAGCCGTTATATAGGCCTCATTTACAGAATTATAAGATTCTCCTTTGCATCCGTGCGCATTTAAATCGATTTTCAAATCTTTAGCATTATAGCCTCTAGGAATATTAGGTTTACAAAAATAATAGGTCGCTTGTTTAGGTAATAAATCTACAATAGTACTTAAATCTTTATCATTTACAACACCAAAAACAATATGCATAGCGTTGTGAGGCTCTTCTAAAAGCTGTGTTATTGTGTATGTTAAACCTGCTGTGTTATGTGCAGTATCGCAAATAACTTTAGGCTGTAATTGCAAAATTTGCCAGCGCCCTAATAAGCCTGTATTTTTCACCACACTTAGTAAGCCTTGGTTTAAAGCTCCTTCTGAAATATGAAATCCCTTATTTTGTAACTGTTTTACACATTCTAAAACCGTTTTTATGTTTTTTACTTGATAGCTACCCGTTAAATCACTTCGATACGTTTTAGTTTTAAATGAATCAGCAAAGGTGATGCTTGCTTGTTGCTCTTCAGCGATAGCTTTAAAAACAGCCTTTATTTCGTCTTGAGTCTCACCTATAACTACAGGAGTCTTTTGTTTTATAATACCACCTTTTTCTTTTGCAATAGCGTGTAAAGAGTTCCCCAAAAACTGCGTATGATCTAAACCGATATTTGTAATAACGCTGAGCTCTGGCGAAATAATGTTAGTAGAATCTAATCGGCCTCCCAAGCCCACTTCAATAATAGCGATATCGACGTCTTTTTCGGCAAAATATTGAAAGGCTAAACCGACAGTCATTTCAAAAAACGACAATGCGTTACTCTCAAAAAACGACGTGTTTCTATCTACAAATTGAACCACATAATCTTCATCGATTTCTTTACCGTTAATCTTTATGCGCTCTCGAAAATCTTTAAGGTGGGGCGAGGTATACAAACCTACTTTATAACCAGCTTCTTGCAAAACAGAGGCGAGCATATGGCTTGTAGACCCCTTGCCATTTGTACCTGCTATATGAACAGTCTTAAAATGATCTTCTGGATTATCTAAATGATTTGCTAAAAGTAACGTGTTAGATAAATCTATTTTATAAGCCGATTTACCTTGATTTTGATACATTGGTAATCGAGAGAATAACCAATTAATAGTATCTTGATATGTCATTATTATTGACCGAGTTTAAAATTGATACTTACAAAACCAACTTGACGTGTTGGTGCTTTAGCATCGGGTTTCCATTTATGCGATACTGCAATTTTTCTAGCCGGTTCTAACAAGCAAGGCGCTGTATTTTCTGTTCCTTTTACTCCAGCTTCTGCCTTAACAACTTGTCCGTTTTGGTTTACCTCTATTCTTACCACTACCAAACCAGACTCGTTACAATCTTGTTTAAACACTTTATTAGTGGGGCTACCTCTACCTTTTAAACCATAACCTACACCTCCGCTTCCAGTGCCCGGATCTCCAAAATAACTCGTTGCATACGGACTTCCGTTTAATTGTCCTTTATCTCCTGCTTGATTATCGGTGCCTTCGCTACCAGAGCTTTCACCATCGGAATTATTTAATCCGCCCATCATAGCATCCAATTTCGCTTTTTTATCAGCTTCTTCTTTTTTCTTTTTCGCTTCGGCTGCTGCTTTGGCTTTGGCTACTTTATCCGCTTCGGCTTTTGCCTTTGCTTCCGCTGTGGCCTTTGCCTTTTTTGCAGTTTCTTCTTTTTTAATAGCTGCTGCAGCTTCTGTCTCTTGCGTTAAAACATCTTCTTTTAAGGCTTCTGAGGCGGCTTGAGTAGGCTCCTCTACTTTTTCTGAAGTTGTAGGTTGTGCTTGTACTTCTTCTGGTGGTTTATTGATATTAAGGTCTTTCGACTTTACCGGTTTGTCTGGCTGTATAGTACCACTCCCAACATTAGAATTTCCGAAATTTACCGCCACACCATATTCTTCTGGAGGGTCCATATAAGGGGGGCCCACCACAAATAGTAGCAATAGCAAAATAAGCACGATAAGTGCCGTTATTTTTGCAGAATTACGTTCGTGTTTAGTGTTAAGATATTTCATTTATTGCACTGATTTCACCGCTAATGTTGACTTTATTTTATTTCTATTCGCAATGTCCATAATATAAACCACGTGTTTCATTTCGACATCTTGGTCTGATCTAATAGTAATTGTTGGAGTGTCTGACTGCCCTAATTTCGCTAACACTTCAGCCTCTAAACTACTTTTTGGTACCTGCTTCATATCTACAAAATACTCTTTGTTTTTATTTACCGAAACAGAAACATTTTTAGTCTGAGTTGTTTTGCTCGTAGACTGTGGTAGCAATAAATCGATGGCTTCAGCTGACACTAAAGTTGATGCTATCATAAAAAAGATAAGTAACAAGAATACAATATCGGTCATTGACGACATATTAAATTCTGGTGTTATTTTATTTCTTCCGCGTAAATTCATAGTAACTATTTTTTAGATTAAACTTCTGTAATTGTAAATATCATTTTACGTTTACATTGGTTCGTTTAGAAGGTCTAAAAACTCTAATGAATGTGCTTCCATTTGGTACACTACTTTATCGGTTTTTACCACTAAATGGTTGTACGCGATATAAGCAACAATACCAACAATTAAACCACCAACGGTCGTTGTCATTGCTGTATATAATCCGTCGGCTAACGTTTTAATATCGATAGAACCACCTGCATTTGCTATTTCGAATATAGATAAAATCATACCGATAACTGTACCAAGAAACCCAATCATAGGTGCAGCTCCAGAAATTGTTGCCAATACGCTTACGTTTTTTTCTAGACTGTAAATTTCTAAACGTCCAGCATTTTCTATCGCAGTATTAATATCTTCTAAGGGCTTCCCTATTCTAGAAATACCTTTACTAATTAAGCGTGATACTGGCGTGTTTTTTTGCGCACATAAGTTTTGAGCTGAATCGATTTTGCCATTCGTGACATAATCTTTTATCTGATTCATAAAGTTTGCATCCTTTTTAGACGCTTCTTTAATGGCCAGAATACGTTCGAAATAAATGTATAATGCCACAATTAATAAAACAAATAGTAAAGCTATAATTATAATTCCAGCCGTCCCTCCTGTTGTTATTAGTTCTATTATAGATAGTGTTTTTTCTACTGGTTCACCATCGGCTAGCGCTGTTGCATCTTGCGCCGTTTCTTGTATTAATGTGCTTAGCATATTTTATTTTTTATTACTAATATAGTATAACGTTATTTTTAAGTTTAGTGTATGTTAAAACAATGTTCTTGTATAAAAGAAAACTGCTGTTCCGGCTAAAAAGCCTATTAATGCTAACCAAGATATTTTTTTAAAGTACCAGAAAAAGTCAATTTTCTCCATTCCCATTGCTACTACACCCGCTGCAGAGCCTATAATTAACATACTTCCACCAGTTCCAGCAGAAAATGCTATAAAGTGCCAAAGTTCATTATCCATAGGTTCAGAGAACATTCCTAAACTGGCCGCTACTAACGGTACGTTGTCAATTACTGCAGATCCTAATCCTAATAAGATAACTACTAAATCTGATACGCCTGAATGGTGTAATTCTGTACCTAACATTGGTACTGATTCTTTTAAGGACGACGCAAAACCAAATAGTGTTCCTATAGATTCTAAAGCAGCAACCGCCATTAAAATTCCTAAGAAAAATAAGATACTTGGTAATTCGATTTTTGATAATGAATAATGCACAGGACTGTGTTCGGCATGTGCATCACTTATCTCTGAGTCTGTACTCGTTAAACTAAATTTAGAAAAACTAAAGTACTCGGCAAAAACGGCTACAATCCCCAAAGACAACATCATCCCTACATACGGTGGTAAATGCGTTACCATTTTAAAAATTGGCACAAAAATAATGGCACCTAATCCTAAATAAAGCATTGTACCACTAAATCTGCTTTTGGGCTTTGTTACTACACCACCATCTTCTTCGAGGTTCCCTTTAAAAGCGGGCATAAAAGAAGCGATAAATGTTGGTAATACCATACAAACTAAAGAAGGTAACAATAAATAACCAAATAAATGATCAGTACTTACCTTTTTACCTATCCATAACATAGTAGTTGTAACGTCTCCAATAGGAGAGAACGCCCCACCAGCATTGGCTGCGATTATAATTAAACCTGCATACCAAATACGCACATCTCTATTACTAACAATTTTCTGTAAAATTGAAATTAAAACAATAGTTGCCGTAAGGTTATCAATTATAGCAGATAAACAAAACGCTAAAATGGTGAATATCCATAAAATTTTGCTTTTCTTTTTTGTTCTTATAAAGTTCTTAATCGTTGAAAAACCATCGAAATAATCAATTATTTCTACAATCGTCATTGCACCTAAAAGAAACACTAAAATTTCGGCCGTTTTACCTAAATGATGCAATAATGTTTCTTCCATTAAATGCATTCTTTCGTCGTGGCCCAATGCTGGAAAATTGTCGACTAAGGCATGCTTTGCGGAATCAAACCAGATAGGAAAAGTATCGATTCCTAACGAAATCAATGCCCAACTTATAGCCATCATAACTAAGGCCGGAATTAATTTATCAATTTTCAAAGTGTGTTCTAGAGTAATTCCTAAATACCCAAGTACGAAGACTAAAATTATTATAGTTTCCATTTCTTTTTACAGTGATTGTTTGTTAAGGGATTGTTTTTACACTAATTGCTTTAAAGCTATTTCGAAAGCTGTTTTGCTAATTTCTTTAGGATTTGGATTTCTCTCGTGGACATCTTGAATTGCTTTTTTTATTGTATTCGAAATATCATTAAAAATCGCTTCGTCAGTTACTTCTACATTTGTCTGCATAAAATAAGCAAATACACGTGCCATACCACAGTTAGAGATAAAATCTGGTATTAAACTTACGCGCTCGTCCGAATACTCCATAATAGATCCAAAAAAGATTTCTTTATCAGCGAAAGGTACATTTGCCCCGCAAGAGATAACTTCTAATCCTGAAGCAATCATTTTTGAAATTTGATCCTGCGTAATTAAACGAGAGGCTGCACAGGGTGCAAAAATCTCGGTTTCTAAAGACCAAATACGACTGTTCATTTCTTCAAATGAGATCATATTATCTGTTTTTAGTGTGTTACCATCTTTAGTTAGGAAGAGCTCTTTTATCTCTTCAAAAGTAAATCCTTCTTCATTAATAACGCCTCCAGAAATGTCTATAATACCAACAATTTTAGCTCCCATTTGTGCTAAGTAATATGCTGCTGCCGACCCTACATTACCAAAACCTTGAACAATCGCTCGTTTTCCTTTAACACTTCCTCCAAAGGCATCGTAATAATGTTTTACCGTTTCTGCTACGCCATAACCGGTAACCATATCGGCTATTAAATATTTTTTAGTAATATCTGGCGAATATTTCGCGTCTTCAATAACTTTAATTACACCGTGTCTTAGCTGACCAATTATATTTATTTTTTCAGATTCAGAAGGTTTAAAATGCCCGCTAAAAACGCCCTCTTGTGGATGCCATATTCCACAAGCCTCCGTCATTGGGATAACCTCGTGAATTTCGTCTACATTTAAATCTCCACCTGTGCCATAATAGCTTTTTAATAATGGCGTCACCGCTTTAAACCAACGCTCTAAAACACCTTTCTTTCTAGGATCTTTAGGGTCGAAATTAATTCCAGATTTAGCACCTCCAATAGCTGGGCCAGAAACTGTAAACTTTACTTCCATCGTTTTAGCTAGAGATAACACTTCGTTAATATCTAACCCTTTGCGCATTCTTGTTCCGCCACCAGCGGCTCCACCTCTTAACGAGTTTATTACCGTCCAACCTTCAGCTTCCGTTTCTGAATCTTTCCAATTAAAAATTATTTCAGGCTCTTTATTCTCGTATTTCTTAAGTAAATCTTTCATTTATTTTTTAAGTTGTATGGTCGTTTTCTATTTTAAAATTATTAATCTGTAATTCTCTTTAATCCAGATATTATTGTTTGCTTTTTTTGTTTCTAAAAATAATTGCAACAAATATAAAAAAACAATGAATGGCTTTAATTGGAAAGTCCTTTTAATTGTAAATATTTCTAAGAAATTCCTTAGCATATCTGTTGGTTTTGTGGTGTATATATTTTCCCGGAGGAATGGTCTCTCCCTGCTCCTGTTACTGATTTTAGACAATTAATCTCGTTTCTTAATCGTAAAACGCCTAAAAACCCAAAAATAAGCGCCTCTTTAAACTCGATGATTTTTGGTTCTGGCACTGTTATTTTTGTAGCACTTAGGTGCTCAATTCTAGAAAGGAGGTAGGTATTATAGACACCGCCACCCGTTATTAAAACCGAAGGCGTCTTTGTAGTATTAATTACTCTTGAAATTTGTATGGCGATATGCTCGACCATCGTTTTTAAAATATCCTTTATCGGTAGATTAAACGAATCAATTAATGGATAAATATTAGCTTCCGTCCACTCTACACCCAACGACTTAGGGTACGTTTGCGCATAAAACTCCAAAGCATTTAATTGTTTCAAGAGCGTTTCGTTTAGAGTTCCTGATTGTGCTATTTTGCCGGCATTATCAAAATCGCGACCTAACGTTCTAACATATTCGTTTAAAACGTTGTTTGCTGGACAAATATCAAAAGCAATTCTTTCCTTTTCTATCGTCGTAGACACGTTTGCAAAGCCGCCCAAATTAATACAATAATCGTATTCTGAAAATAGAAGTTTATCACCTATCGGAACTAATGGCGCACCTTGACCTCCCAACTGAACATCTTGAATTCTAAAATCGCATACCACAATGCTGTCTAAAATATCTGATATGCATTCTAAATTTCCAATTTGGTAAGTTACCCCGTTTAAAGGTTGATGTAAAGCGGTATGACCGTGAGAACAAACAGCATCTATTTGTGTAATATTATGCCTAGTTATAAATTGTTTAATTGTTTGTGCTAAAAAAGCAGAATATTCAATATCCAACTGATCTAATTCTGCTAATGTTTTGTGTGTTACTGTTTTTAATTTATCAAACCACACTTTAGAATACGCAATTGTCTGCGATGTATTAATAGTAAATCGCCAAACGATCCCTTTAATAAAGGTTATATGTGCTAAATCTACGCCGTCTAATGAGGTACCAGACATCACACCAATAACGCTATACTTCTCTTTTATCATATTCCGTAAAATTAGCAATATCTATTGAATAAAAAATAATTATACGCTATATTTGCAGTCTTTATTTATCACATTAATAATAATTTACAATATGAATTTTAGTCTTACAGAAGAACATATAATGATTCGTGACGCAGCACGAGATTTTGCTCAAAACGAATTACTTCCAGGAGTTATAGAAAGAGATAATAAACAAGAGTTTCCTGATGAATTAGTAAAGAAAATGGGGGCGCTTGGTTTTTTAGGAATTATGGTAGACCCAAAATATGGAGGAAGTGGTATGGATGCGATTTCTTATGTATTAATCATGGAAGAGCTTTCTAAAATTGATGCTTCTGCTTCTGTAATTGTATCCGTAAATAACTCATTAGTATGTTACGGTTTAGAATATTATGCTAACCAAGAACAAAAAGATAAATATTTAACAAAACTAGCCACTGGAGAATTTCTAGGAGCATTTTGTTTAAGTGAACCTGAAGCGGGAAGCGATGCGACTTCGCAACAAACTACAGCAATAGATAAGGGAGATCACTACGTTTTAAACGGGACTAAAAACTGGATTACAAGTGGTGGTAGAGCCGACGTGTATTTAGTAATCGCGCAAACAGATAGAGACAAAGGACACCACGGAATTAACGCTTTCATTGTTGATAAAGGTTTAGAAGGTTTCCACGTAGGACCAAAAGAAGATAAATTAGGAATTAGAGGAAGTGACACACACACACTACAGTTTAACGATGTAAAAGTTCCCAAAGAAAATAGAATTGGAGTTGATGGTTTTGGGTTTAAATTTGCTATGAAAACATTATCTGGCGGAAGAATCGGTATTGCGGCGCAAGCTTTAGGTATTGCTTCGGGAGCTTACGAATTAGCTTTAAAATATTCTAAAGAACGTAAATCATTTGGAACAGAAATCTGTAATCATCAAGCTATCGCTTTTAAATTAGCAGATATGTATACAGAAATTGAAGCTGCAAGACTGTTAGTAATGAAAGCAGCTTGGGACAAGGATCAAGGTAATAATTACGACATGTCTAGCGCAATGGCTAAGTTATACGCCAGTAAAGTGGCAATGGAACAAACCGTAGAAGCTGTGCAAATACACGGTGGAAATGGTTTCGTAAAAGACTACCACGTAGAACGTTTAATGCGTGATGCTAAAATAACTCAGATTTATGAAGGAACTTCTGAAATTCAGAAAATTGTTATTTCGAGAGGCGTTATCAACGGGTAAAAACGTTATGGATATAATTAGAAAGCTTCAAAAGAAATTTTGAAGCTTTTTTTATGCCTTTTATTCTTTTTTTAATTCATCAACAACCAACCGCAATTCACCATAAGAGAATTTATGATTTAACTGCTGTTTTAAATCTGAAAGATTCTCGAATGTTTTTGTGGGAATAAGAGTTTGTAATTTTTTATAATGTGATGTCGTCATAACATCGGAAACACTGATTTCTCCAGAAGAAATAAAACTTGCTAAATGTCCAAATACCGTGTTTACATTTAGTTCGCGCTCTAAAGCTATTTGATTGATAGATTTCCCCGATTGAAATAACTCTAAAGAAACCGTCTTAGTTTCTCCTTTCTTTAATTTAATTGTGTCGTCTTCAATTAAGGAAGCATCGCTGGTCATTTCAATATCATTTTCTTCACAAAAGGTTTTAATGACAGCAATAATCGCGGAGCCATATTTATCAACTCGTGTTTTCCCCATACCTTCAATGTCCTTCAATGCAACTAAAGTAGTTGGTAACGTTTCACACATTGCATATAATGATTTTTGTGAAAATACTTGAAAATGGATCAAATCGTTTCGTTGGGCTATTTGATTACGTAACAGTCGTAATTCTTCAAATAGTTCGACGTTAACCGTACCATCTATAATTGTTTTACGCTCTTTTTTTGGTGCACTTTTTTGTAAAAACACGGCTTTCAATCGCAACTTTAAAAAATCAACTGTAGTAAATTTCGTACTAAGTTCCTTAAAATATAAAGTCTTAACCGCTAGTAATTCCTCCAAAACATCTAAATTTTTATTAATATCCTGTTCCACAGTTTTATTATCTGTTGTAAAAGAAACGGTTCTTAAGGGTGCTTGAAGAAGTATTTCTGTTTGTTCTTTAAAATACTGAATGGCTTTAGTAAAACGTTCTTGAATATCTTTATTATTTTCGGGCGTGGCATCTTCCTTCTTAAGTCTTTGTAATTGTGCTTTAAAGGCGGTGCTAATTTTCACTAATTGTGTACTGTTATTTTTAAGACCTATTAAACCTGTTTCGATATCCCCTTCAATTCGTGTTTTATTTTTATAATAAATATCTAGTAAGCGATTAATAGGAAAAAGAAAGTTATAAAAGT
Organism: Bizionia saleffrena; assembly: GCF_008086175.1. Lineage (GTDB taxonomy): Bacteria > Bacteroidota > Bacteroidia > Flavobacteriales > Flavobacteriaceae > Bizionia > Bizionia saleffrena. Next base: position 1,720 of record NZ_VSKM01000006.1, on the reverse strand, counting down.
AAAATACCTCTGAAATTAAATCTAATTGATATTGAGATTTCGATTGTTGAAGAATTGTGGAATCGGGAGAATTTTCTTCGGCGCTCTTATTAAAAGAGATCACATTATGATCACTAATAATCTGTTTCGATTCAATTTTGCTTTTTAAAACCAAGCCTTCCAAAGTTTTACATCTACTAAGAGCGACATAGGTTTGGCCATGAGCAAAAGCATCTTCCGCATCAATAATTGCTTTCTCAAATGTTAATCCCTGACTTTTATGTATGGTTATAGACCACGCTAAACGTAACGGAATTTGAGAAAAGCTCCCTATTTTGTCCTCAGAAATTGCTTTGGTTTCAGCATCTAAGTTATATTTAATATTCTCCCAAGTCTCTAAACTAGTTTCAATATCGTCGGTATCGTCTGGACAGCGTACGGTCACTTTACTCTTGTTTAGAGCTACGACTTGCCCTATTTTACCATTAAAATACCGTTTTTCAATGGTACTATCATTTTTAATAAACATCACTTGTGCCCCAACTTTAAGTTTTAACACCAATTCGTTAGGGTAAGAATGTTCGGGGAAATTACCGGTGACTATTGCATCATACTTAATAGATTTCCCTTTTAATTCCTTTAATTTACTTTGATTCGTCTCATTAGCTTTATTATTATGGGTCGTTAAGGAAATATAACCTTCTTCGGTTTCAGGTCTAAACTCAGGATTGAAGCGCTTATTTAATTCTTTAGCTGACGATTCGCTCAACTTATTATTTCTAATCTCGTTAAGAATAGTGATAAACAGCGGATTTTCTTGTCGGTATATATGTTTTAATTCTACAGTAATAGGGTTACACTCGCGAAAAGAACGACTACTAAAAAAAAATGCGTTTTTATAAAAGGGTTGTAATAATCGCCAATCGTTATCTTTTACCACAGGAGAGAGTTGCTGCAAATCGCCAATCATTAATAATTGCACGCCACCAAAGACCTCATTTTTATTTTTAAAGCGTCTAAGTGTTTTATCAATACCATCTAGTAAATCGGCACGAACCATACTTATCTCGTCAATAACCAATACATCTAAAGACTTAATGATATTAATTTTAGTTTTACTAAATTTTCTATTGAATTGTGCTGAGCCCGCTAAATCAGCATCTGGTAAAATTGGGCCAAAGGGCAATTGAAAAAAAGAATGAATTGTAACTCCTTTCGCGTTGATAGCCGCTACTCCAGTGGGCGCAACAATTACCATCCGTTTATTAGACTCCTGTTTTATTTTATGAAGAAATGTAGTTTTACCGGTTCCTGCCTTTCCAGTTAAAAAAAGTGTTCTGTTGGTATGCGTTACAAAATCCCAAGCTAAATCTAATTCTTTATTGTCTGCCATAAATTTAAAAACATTAAGAGTGAAATATAATAAAATTTAAAACACAAAACTTGATATTTTTCAAAGTTGAAGAATTAAATTAACTGATTATAGTTTAAAATAGCACGTATATTAGTATACCTATTACATAGTAAGCATTGTGGGATATTTCATTGGGTATTCGAAGGACGGTTTACGAGAGTTTATGGTATAAAAAAACCCTTCATATTTCTATGAAGGGTTCTTTAAAAAAGGCGACGACCTACTCTCCCACGAATGTAGTACCATCGGCGCAATTGGGCTTAACTTCTCTGTTCGGAATGGAAAGAGGTGAGCCCCAACGCTATAATCACCTTAAACTTGCGGTGT
>NZ_VSKM01000061.1 GCF_008086175.1 Bizionia saleffrena | reverse complement strand
TAAAAATCAATACCACAATCACCATAACCTATAGAATCATTATGATCACCAGAACTACAATATTCTTCAATTGTATAAGTACAGCCTTCTTTACTCAAAAATCCAGTTACAAAACTGTCGTTATCGATTTTGTTAAAAGTTATTTTGTTATTTAAATTAACAATGTTACCTTTTTCAATACTCTCTTTTTCTTGAGCCGTTAACGCATATGTAACTAATAGCGTCTCATAGCTGTTATCTGGTTGTAGCGTTAATACTAAATTTTGTAAAGTATCACTTTCTATTAAAGGAATTATTGGAAAGGTATAAGAATGATAATTTCCGTCCAGACTCTCCGTATAAGTTGCATAATTTGTATCTACATAAAAATCAAATTCGTCTGAATATATTGTTCGATTTCTCGAAATTATTTTTCCTTTATTAATACTTTCATTAAGTCTATTAAGTTTTTTTATTATTAGTTCGTTGTCCTCAATTCTTTCTTTATTAATCTTAGATATTTTAAACTTTGGGCTTAGACTATTTTCTGCTTGTGAACTCCGTGTAAAATCATCCTCTTTTTGGCAACTAGATAACACAAATGTAACCCCGAAGAACAACATTACTAGTT
>NZ_VSKM01000060.1 GCF_008086175.1 Bizionia saleffrena | reverse complement strand
GACAATTATCTTGAATTACTCAAACTTATTCTTCCTGAATTTTTAATTAATCATTTCGATCTAATAAAAAATACTAAAAATGGTGATGTAATGCATCTTTATTTTGAAGAGCGCAATGTGGTTCCTAAAGAAGAGAAATCCAAAATCCTTATTGCCCACGGTTTTCACAAAGAAGTTACTATTCAAGACTTCCCTCTACGAGGTAATACTGTATATCTCCATGTAAAACGGTGTAGGTGGCTAGATAAGAACAGTAAGGAACTTGTTCAACGCGATTGGAATTTAGTAGCACAGGGAACACGTATGACCAACGAGTTTGCTGCTTTTTTAAAAGAAATTAGTCAATACTAAGGCCTCGGACTGCCATACCATAGGCGGTTTTTATAACGTTAATGGTAAAAAACTCAGTAGACAATACAGAGAGCACTTAAGTAATTTTAAAGTTTGGAAACAAAGAAAACACGCTAAACAGTGGCTTATTTTTCCTGAAAACATAGGACCCCACTTATCTATTGACGAAACAGCATTATCCAAAGGGGGAACTCTATACCATTATTACCAACAAAAAAGCAAAAGGGAAGAAAGGAGCAATAGTAGCTATATTTTCAGGCACTAAAGTCGAACCTATTGTAGAG
>NZ_VSKM01000059.1 GCF_008086175.1 Bizionia saleffrena | reverse complement strand
TTTCACTCCAATTACTGTTTTTACAGTAATGAAAAGTACAAATAAGTTGTAGTTTTCGATGAATGGTACAAAAAAGGATTGCGGTTTTGGCGGGATAATATCATATTAGCATAACAATTTAAATAATTATGAAATTAAAATTTTTATATACTTTTTTAATCTGTTTAGGATTAACAACGACAATTAAAGCGCAAGAAACTATAAAATCTTTAAAAACAGGATTGCCAGGAGAAATTGGAGAAGGACCTGTTTATTATAAAGATATTGAAAATACTTTAGATAAATACTTAGAAACTTGGCTTTACGTAGATGGTACAACTTATTTTAAAATCACTTTTATTAAAAAAGAGCATACTCCATTAACTGGAGGTGTAAAAGTAGATTATAGAGATATGATAGCGGGTGAATATTTGCTAAAAATAAACGGAATCACTAAATATGATACTTATGGAGCCAATAACAGCAGTAATGATTCTATGGCGAATTATATTTCTGGTGGATTAATAGTTTCTGAAAATAAATTAGAGATTTTGTTCTACACAGAACCACCGCTTAATGGTTTATGTGAAAGATATGCTAGTGGTAAATTATTACTAGAATATACTCCGATTTTTGGGAGTGCAGACGAATTAATCTGGACAAGAACCAACAACCAATTATATGGGGATAC
>NZ_VSKM01000058.1 GCF_008086175.1 Bizionia saleffrena | reverse complement strand
GAATTGATAACAGATCTCTCCAGCGAGTTCCTAAAATTTAGGGGCAGAATGATAAATTTAGATAGAGGATCGTAAGCCTAGACTTTTTTGTTTCTTTTTTGGGCAATGCAAAAAAGAAAAAGTGGAATAAGCCAGATCAATCTTAAAGCACCAGCACACCCTTTAAACCACAATCAAAAAACTACACACTCCTAGTTTATAACAACATTCCATTTCAAATAAACCTATTAGTCTTTCTAATGTTCATTTTTTCCATTGATGAAAAAACGAACCAAAAAAATCTAGGCTGATTTTAGTACGCTTGAAAACTGCGTAAAACCCTTATCGTGCGGATGGCAACCGCTGCACTAGGCCATCCTCCACTGCCAGCCGCTGCAGCTTTTACTTGTTTTGCTACGCCTACGAAAAGTAGGCCATTTAAGATTTAGGTTCTAATTAGATTTTAAAACGTTCTAATTATGTTCAATTCCCCCCTTTAGCGTTGGGGTAAAGAAATTGAGATAGGCTCTATTTGAACCACAATCAAAACCATTCTAAAAAGTAAAGAAAACCATCTAATTATATTCAAATACTGACCCCGGCCTATCGAGCATCTATCGTAAAATTTGAAATGAAGGCACCGTAAAATTTTAGGCTGTTTGAGCTAACAAAACGTATGAATTGATAACAGATCTCTCCAGCGAGTTCCTAAAATTTAGGGGC
>NZ_VSKM01000005.1 GCF_008086175.1 Bizionia saleffrena | reverse complement strand
TGTTTCGGGGTGCAAAGATAGAACCCTTTTTTGTATTTACAACTAACTTAGTAGGTCTTTCTTTAACGATTTATTAATCTAATCTTAACACTGTTTATTATCAGTGTTTTACAGATGAGTTTTAATGTGTTTTTTATTGGGACACGTATTTATTGGTTGTCCTTACTATATAGGCTCTATTTGTGGGTAGCGTTTGGGGAAGTGTTTAAATACGTGTCTAAATAATGAATAGCCCTTACGCTACCTAGTACTTTTTATAGTGCTTTAATTTAAAAAGGCGCCTTTTTAAGACTTTGGATTTGGTGAGCAGTGTGGTTTAAATCGTCGCTCACTTTATGTTGGCTACTGAATTTTGCTATGGAACCTGCGATCTCTGCGTGAAGAGGTACTCCTTCCTTTCTGTTTTTTGAAGAGCGTTCGTCGCGATCTCAGCGGTCTGGATTACTCACTCCTTGTCTCATTCTAAATATAGGTCGTCGCGATCTCTGCGTTAAGGATTGAGGCTTTGTTGGAGCTCTCCCGATTTTTTATCGGGAAGCGACTGCCGAAAGCCTGACCGCATCGCAAAACAAAACAGTGTTTTGCAATGCGGTAACGCCCAAAATATAATATAAGTGGTAAATAAGCGTATTTCTGATTCGGTTATAGTAATCCTTTAATATGTTCCTAGAGTATATTGAGTATATTATTGAAATTTTTAAAATCGATAATCTCACTGCACTCCATTTTATCGGCTTTATTTATCCATCCCCCTAACCCTTGTATTGCATAGTGGTACAGTCCTAAATAATTTTGAGCCACAGTCTCTTTTTTCTAATCCCAGCTGGTTTGATATAAAATAATATCTCTTTTACTAAATTTGTTGTTTATAACTTCAAAAAAAACAGCAACTATTTTGCATCTTATAACCCTATCGTTTAGTAAACCGCCCTATCTATATTATTACAGTTTAAGCGACCATTTTTTCTTTTGTAATTTTATTCACTACTATGGAAATAGCGCCATCTCCTGTAACGTTACAAGCGGTACCAAAACTATCCATAGCAATATATAAGGCAATCATTAAGCCTAGCATTTCTTCAGTAAAACCTAACATTGATTGTAAGATCCCGACCGCGGCCATAATAGCGCCTCCCGGAACCCCCGGTGCTGCAATCATAGCAATTCCTAACATAAAAATAAAACCTGCGAAGAGCGCAAAGCTAAACGGCATTCCTTCTAATATCATTAACGCCATAGCGCATGCTGTAATTTTCATAATACTACCAGACAAGTGAATGGTAGCACATAATGGAATAACAAACCCGGCAATTTTCTCTGAAACACCATTTTTCATAGACTGCTCTAAAGTAACTGGTATTGTTGCTGCCGAAGATTGTGTGCCCAGAGCCGTAAAATACGCAGGCATCATTGTTGCTAATAATTTTAAAGGATTCTTTTTTGTCAACACGCCCGCAATAGTATATTGAAGCAATAATAATAGAATGTGTAAGGCAAAAATCACTCCTATAATACTAACAAACACAGATAATATAGAGAACACTTTTCCACTAAAAGACATACTTGCAAATATTCCTAAAATAAATAAGGGTAATAAAGGAACAATCACGTTTTCTATAAGTTGCATTATTATTTTCTGAAAGTCTTTAACCACGGATTTCAAACTTGATTTTTCTTGATACGACAACCCTAAACCAATAACAAACGCTAATACTAAAGACGTCATAACATCTAATGCCGGCGGGATGGTAATACTAAAATAGGGTGTTAATTCCCGGCCTGAATCTGCAATAAGCGATGCATCGTTAACGTGAGATTCTAAAAGTTGAGGAAATATGTTAGAGGTCGCAAAATACGTCATAAACCCCGAAAACAAAGTAGAACCATAAGCAATAGCTGCTGTAAGCAATAATAATTTACCCGCTCCTTTTCCCAAATCGGAAATTGCTGGCATTATTAATCCCATTATAATTAAAGGAATTGCAAAATTTAAAAACTGCCCGAAAAAGGAATTAAAGGTTGTAAAAATTCTATTGACAGACTCCGGTAAATACAGTCCGAAAACGATTCCTAAAACTATGGCAAGAAAAACCTTGAAGAGTAAGTTTGAAAATAAACGTTTCATAATATATGCTAATTAGTAAAAGACATTAAGCGTCTTGTATAAGATTATTTTTAAGTCCGCTAATATACAGCCATTGTTATGAAGGACTCTGTTATGTGTCTGGTATTTTTTCCTTATTTACACACTTTAGAGGACTCCTTATTGGCCGTTTACCAAACGAATGTTTATATTTAAGATCGCATTTTAGAAATGGTCGCCTCTTTTTTTAGTAATTTTGATGTTCCATAAACTTTAAAACATATCCTAAAACACAACTCTATGCCTATAGAAAATATCCCTGAGATATATTTTGATAACAAACACCAGCCACAAGACATATTTGTTTATGATTTTAAGATGTCTAGCGATGTGGTAAAAAGTAAGGTTAATTTAAGTATGAATATGTTCAGTTTTCTTCAAGTGGGAAAAAAGCAAGTCCATTTTGCGAACACTTCAATGGCGGTGAACAACAAACAATCGCTATTACTGAAGAAAGGAAATTGGTTATGGACAGAGTTATTAGATATAGATGCGACTTATTATTGTAAGCTTTTCTTTTTTTCGGAAAAGAAACTTATCGATTTTTTAAGTAAATACACCAATGATGTAAAACCTTATAGAGAGGATGTTCCTTATTTTGTGATAGAAAACGACGACTATCTCGCTGCGTTCATTACCTCTCTATCCTCTAACACCTTTACAAATCATAGTTTTAGCGACGCTTTATTAGTTTTAAAGTTTGAAGAAATTATGTTGTATTTACTCAATAAATACGGTTCTAGTTTCGAATATTACTTACATTCTTTAATATCTAAAGAGGTCTCTCCTTTTAAGAGTATTGTAGAAAGCAATGTGCACTCTAATTTAAAACTGGAGGAAATTGCCTTTTTATGTAATATGAGTTTATCAACATTTAAACGTCATTTTACTAACGAATATAACGAACCACCGGGAAAATGGCTTCAAGATAAGCGCTTACAAAAAGCGAAAGACTTATTACTAGGAGGTGACTTAAAAGCGTCTGATATTTACTTAGATATTGGCTATAACAACCTGTCTAACTTTAGTGTCGCCTTTAAAAACAAGTTCGGAATTAGTCCAACAGATATATAAAATTAAAATACAAACTACTTAAGTCGCTGTATTTAAGCTGTTTATTAAAACACTAGAAACTGATTTTTATACAAACCAACACATTGAACCAATTTCATAAGTTATTGAACCGTATCCATAAATAAGAAGGTAACAATCCATCGTACATTTGTACCATAATTAAAACGCTTGTTATAGCAAGCAGTATTTAAGAATCTAAATTTAAATTATATAATTATGGCAAATGTAACTAAACCTGTATTCAAAGAAAGATATGGGAATTTTATTGGCGGTAAATTCGTAGCCCCTGTTAAAGGTGAGTATTTCGATAACGTATCTCCAGTAGATGGTAAAGTATTTACTCAAGCGGCGCGTTCAACACAAGAAGATGTTGATCTTGCTCTTGATGCAGCACACGAAGCGTTTCCATCTTGGAGTACGTCTTCAGCAACAGATCGTAGCAATATGCTATTAAAGATTGCTCAAGTAATGGAGGATAACCTTGAATACTTAGCAACTTTAGAAACTATCGATAATGGGAAACCAATTCGTGAAGCTCGTGCAGCAGATATCCCTTACTGTATTGATCACTTTCGTTATTTCGCAGGTGTTATTCGTGCAGACGAAGGAAGCATCTCTGAACATGATAAAAATACATTAAGCATCGTTTTAAACGAACCTGTTGGTGTTGTTGGGGAAATCATTCCTTGGAACTTCCCTATGTTAATGTTAGCTTGGAAAATTGCTCCAGCTTTAGCAGCAGGGTGTACAGCGGTTGTAAAACCAGCAGAACAAACGCCTACTAGTGTTATTGCTTTAATGGAACTTATTGGTGACATTTTACCAGCAGGTGTATTAAACATCGTAACTGGTTTTGGTGCCGAAGCTGGTGCAGCTTTAGCAACGTCTAAACGTATTGCAAAACTTTCATTTACTGGTTCTACTGAAACAGGCCGTAAAGTTTTACACAATGCAGCCGAAAACATTATTCCTGTAACTATGGAATTAGGTGGGAAATCTCCCAACATCTTCTTCCCTTCAGTAGCAGATCAAGACGACGAATTCTTTAGTAAAGCTATTGAAGGCGCGTTAATGTTCGCACTTAATCAAGGGGAAATTTGTACCACTCCTTCACGTATTTTAGTTCACGAAGATATTGCTGATCTTTTTATAGAAAGAATGCAAGCACGACTAAAATTAGTTCAAAAAGGAAATCCGCTTGATCCAGAAACTATGATTGGTTCTCAAGTGTCTAAAGCACAATACGACAAAATCTTAGGTTATATTAACATCGGTAAAGAAGAAGGTGCAGAAGTATTAGCTGGTGGAGACGCTGGAAATTACGACGGTGAAATTTCTAACGGATATTACATACAACCTACAGTTTTAAAAGGTACGAACGATATGCGTGTCTTCCAAGAAGAAATTTTTGGTCCAGTTGTCGCTTTAACAACTTTCAGTTCTACTGAAGAAGCTATCGCTATCGCAAACGATACGCCTTACGGTTTAGGTGCCGGTGTCTGGTCTCGTGATGCTCACGAATTATTCCAAGTTCCTCGTGCTATTAAAGCGGGTAGAGTTTGGGTAAACCAATACAATACGTACCCTGCTCACGCTCCGTTTGGTGGTGTAAAAGAATCAGGATTCGGTCGTGAAAACCATAAAATGGCTTTAGATCATTACCGTGTTGTAAAAAACATGTTAATCTCTTACGACAAGAAACCAGTTGGATTCTTTTAATTAAGACTTTTTACTAAAAGTTTATAATAAAAACCCCGGCCCTGCCGGGGTTTTTTGCTTTAATCACCTGTCTTAACTGAAGACTTTAATTACTTTTTAATTATGAAAAAACCATTTTACGCCTTTCGATATATCAGCTGGATTGCCATTATATTTTCGCTTTTAGGCTCATTACTTTTATTTATCGTGGGCGCATTAAAAACGCTTAATGCTTTTCGTGTGTTTTTTTTAGGTTATATTCCAGAAGGCAAAGCGCATTTACATAGCGCCGATATTGGCATCACCTATCTTATAAAATCTTTAGACACCTTTTTAATCGCTTTAGTCTTGTTTATTTTTGCTCATGGCATATACACCTTGTTTATTTCAAATACCTCTAGCACCAAAAATAGTGGCGTATTAAATTGGATTCAAACACCCAATATTGGGCATTTAAAAAATGTTTTAGCCGAAGTAATCATCATCATTCTATTTGTAAAATTCTTAGAAGTGGTTTTTGTAAACATCGATAATTTAAAATGGGAATTATTAATCCTTCCTATTTCCATTGTTTTAATGGCTATAGGTTTAAAAGTATTAAAACTTAAGAAAGAAGATAGTACTAACAATTTAAAATAAGTAAATTATGAAAGCAATACAACATATCGGTTACGGAGAAATTTCGGAAAGCATAAAATTTTCTGAAATTGAAAAACCAACAATTAATAAAGATGAAGTTTTAATTGAAATATTTGCCGCTAGTGTAAATCCTCTAGGTATAAAAGTTTTAAATGGAAAATGGAAAACTAAAAAGAATTACACCTTACCTGCAACTTTGGGTTATGACGTAAGTGGTAAAATTGTTGCGGTAGGAGAACATGTAACAGGTTTCAATATTGGAGATGACGTGTATACCTATCATAATAAGCAAGGAACCTTTGCTGAATTCGTCGCGATTAGCCAAGATAATATAAGTCTAAAGCCGAAAAATCTAAATTTTGAAGAGGCTTCAAGTTTACCGTTGGTAAGCCTTACCGCTCTACAAGCCTTGCAAAGAGGTCAGTTAAAATTTGGTGATAAAATACTAATTCATGCAGGATCAGGCGGGGTTGGTTCTATAGCCATTCAGATAGCAAAAGCAAAAGGCGCTTATGTCTATACTACTACAAGTACAGATAATGTAGAATGGGTAAAAGCACTTGGTGCAGATCGGGTTATTGATTATAAAACCGAAGACTACAAAACTATTGTCAAAGATTTGGACATAGTTTTAGATCCTCTTGGAGATCCATATACTGAAGATGCTTTTAAAGTAATTAAAGAGGGAGGGAAAGTAATCAGCCTGGTAGGACCTCCTGACGAGGAAACTGCCAAAAAAATGGGGGCAAACCAAGATGATTTAAAGCAGAAAAGACAGAAAATAACAGAGCAAATGGAATTAAAATCGGCTTCTTACAGTCTTGTAATTCTCAAAGCAAACGCTAAGCAACTTGATGAAATAACGCAACTTGTAGAGGCACAGAAAATTCAACCTGTTATTGATAAAGTATTTCCTTTTAAAGACACCTTAAAGGCCTTTCTACATGTTAAAAACGGAAGAACTAAAGGTAAAGTTGTTATTAAAATGAAGTAAATTATAAGTAGCGGATGTGTTAAAGAAGAGGATAAGGATAAAACTTTTATTGTTTTGTCTATCAGAAAAAAGAATAACAAAAATAATTAGAGAACAGTAAGTGCTCAAACAACAAGCAAATACTTTCCTAATTATTGTATCTTAAGAGAAATCACGAATAAAGATCGTAGATTATGGAACAAGATTCATTTATTTTACATTCAAACTATACGCCTTCTGGTGAACCAACATAAGCCATTGCAAAACTTATTGCCGTTACAAATATTGGCATGTAATGATACCGCAAATATAGCCCATTAAGGTTTGAAGAATTAAAAAAAATAAAATCTCAGACTGTTTTTGTCTCTGCCACAGCTGGTAGCTATGAGCTAAAACGCTCAAAAAGAGAAACCATTAATCAAATTATTATTTTCAGAGTTGTAATAGCAGACATTAATTACTATTTACCATCTAAACTTAATGTTGTTCTATTTTCAATTTTAACTACGACGTTACTATTTTATCGACAATAAGTTCTCATTCATTAATAAATAAAACCACTCAACTAAAAGTGGTTTTTATTTATATTTAATATTGAGTAACACGTATTAACTTACTTCTTAATGATTTTTTTTGATGCTTTACCTTACCTAATTGTAGCTCTAGAATTCGATAATAATAATTAAAATTATATTAACTAACATTAAATAAAAATTTGTGCTTATATCACGACTCTATTAATAAAGTAGAAAAACAAGTTATACACATAACAGCAGTGTGCTTTAAGTGTTATTTTGGTTTATCAATATTTTTACGATTAAGATCACAATCATAAAATTTCGGCCTATGCACCATCACGATCGTGTGTTTGGGATCACCAAGACCTATAAATCAATAAATTACACCGTTACTTTCTTTCTCTCCATAATTTTAATTAGTATTTATAGCGTGATAATGTCTAAATATGAATGGCACCTATCGCATCTTATTAGATCTATCTGCTAATACGTTTTTATTTAAAATTAACCTAGAAACAGCCCTTGATAAGCCTTTTGATAGCACAAAATAAGTAGAGATAATAGTGACACAAGGAACGCTATTCAAGACTGCTAGATAAACACTCTTGAAACAACTACACCTATATTCTATTCGTGCTTTAAATCGTAAAAAGCTAAAGTTAAATCAGTTTTACTGTTAAAATCTCGTATATTCGCCATAATAAACGTTAATAATAAGAATATTATTATTTTATAGTTATTTTTCTTGTTAACCTTTTCAATAGTTCTATGAATTAAGACCTTTATTCTCTGGAGGTCGGCTTTAGTTTCTGAAATCCTTTCATTTAAACAAAAGTAAATAATTATCGAGGCGAACCTCGAAGCATTAATATTAAATAGATTTGCGCACTGTAACAGCTCATATACCTACCACTTTGATGATTTACATAAGATGTAAAGCTTTTTTACTGTTAATCTTGGAACACAGAACGAATGAATTGTTGATGCTTTTTTGAAAAGCAAAACAGCTACAACGAATCGTTATGACTCTTATGATTATGTATTCTTAGCCTTATTTCTAGAGAGTACTATTTTTTTTCGAAAAGAGACAAGCCTCTGGGTCTTGGACCCTTTAGATAATTAGTTTTTTATAACTTAAATTTTAAAATTATGAGTACAAATCTAAGTATTACGTATACAGCTCCTTGGAAGCTAGAAGCTGTCGATTTACCTATTCCAAAAAGGGAATTTCGAGGAAAAATTCTTGAACATGCCGTTATTGTTAAAGTAATTGCTACAAATATTTGCGGGAGTGATCAGCACATCTACCGTGGCCGTTTTGATGTACCAGCGGGAACAGTTCTAGGACATGAAATTACCGGAGAGATTATTGAGATTGGTCGCGATGTTCTGCATTTAGCGGTGGGAGACATTGTATCTGTTCCCTTCAACGTTTCTTGTGGACGTTGTAGAAATTGTAAGACCCAACATCCTGAAGTCTGTGAAACAGTCAACGATCAAGCACCACTGGGTGCCTATGGTTTTGATCTTGGTGGCTGGCAAGGCGGACAGTCTCAATACTGTTTAGTGCCCTATGCCGATTTTGCACTATTAAAATTCCCTGACCGAGATCAGGCGCTAGACCGCATGATGGATTTGGCATTTCTTTCAGACATATTACCTACAGGTTATCATGGTTGTGTTTCTGCCAAAGTAAAACCCGGATCGACAGTTTATATCGCAGGGGCTGGACCAGTTGGTCGAGCTGCAGCTATGTCCGCTCGTTTACTAGGGGCTTCTTGTGTTATTATTGGAGACCAAAACAAAGAACGATTAGCCGTACTTAAAAAAGGAGGCTATCAAACAGTCGATCTCTCAACTTCTGGTTCGTTAAAGGACAAAGTTGACGCGATTCTCGGTGTTCCTGAAGTGGACTGTGGTGTTGATGCAGTAGGTTACGAAGCGCATGGCCATGGTGAAAATGCAGACACAGAACTTCCTGAAACCGCTTTAAATGATGTTATGGATATTACTCGAGCAGGAGGAAGCATTGGAATCCCAGGAATTTACGTAGGTGGAGATCCAGGAAGTAAATTACCGCGACCAAAAAAAGGAACGCTCGATCTTATTCTTGGACAAGTATGGGTTAAATCACTGACTATGACCACTGGAATGGCTCCAGTAATGAATTATAGTTACGATTTGATGCAAGCAATTCTATGGAATCGAATCGATGTTCAATCCGTAATGGATATTAAGGTTGTACCACTTACGGCTGGTGTTGATGCATACAAAACATTCAGTGATGGATCTCCCAAGAAGTTTGTACTAAACCCTAATGGCTATTTGAAAAACTCTTAAATTATCTTGAGTTAACAAATTTCTCCTAAGAATAGTGGAGTTGAAATTCTAGTATAATGGCCAATAAAATAATCAAATTATTAATTGATTTCTTAAATACAAATAAAAGTAGCCTGTACCCATACAAAGTTCGTGCGTTGAAAATCGGTTAAGGGCTACTTTTATATTTTTAAATCCCCCTAAATATTGATTCTAATTGAATTTTAATTCATCTAAAGGTAATAAAGCGTATAAAAAAGTAGATATCCCAAATTGTAAAGTCTATCTATAAAGGCAATTCCTTTTAACCTTCTGGACACAATTCTTAGTGACTTCTTATAATTTAGCCAAGAGGTGCCCCAGAACAAATCTCACCCTCCACTATGGTTTATCAATTGAAAAACAACCACCTATAGTCCAAAAGATATATAAAATTAAAATACAAACTACTTAAAGCGCTGTCTTTAAGCTGTTTATTTAAACACTAGAAACTGATTTTTATACAAACCAACACATTGAACCAATTTCATAAGTTATTGAACCGTATCCATAAATAAGAAGGTAACAATCCATCGTACATTTGTACCATAATTAAAACGCTTGTTATAGCAAGCAGTATTTAAGAATCTAAATTTAAATTATATAATTATGGCAAATGTAACTAAACCTGTATTCAAAGAAAGATATGGGAATTTTATTGGCGGTAAATTCGTAGCCCCTGTTAAAGGTGAGTATTTCGATAACGTATCTCCAGTAGATGGTAAAGTATTTACTCAAGCGGCGCGTTCAACACAAGAAGATGTTGATCTTGCTCTTGATGCAGCACACGAAGCGTTTCCATCTTGGAGTACGTCTTCAGCAACAGATCGTAGCAATATGCTATTAAAGATTGCTCAAGTAATGGAGGATAACCTTGAATACTTAGCAACTTTAGAAACTATCGATAATGGGAAACCAATTCGTGAAGCTCGTGCAGCAGATATCCCTTACTGTATTGATCACTTTCGTTATTTCGCAGGTGTTATTCGTGCAGACGAAGGAAGCATCTCTGAACATGATAAAAATACATTAAGCATCGTTTTAAACGAACCTGTTGGTGTTGTTGGGGAAATCATTCCTTGGAACTTCCCTATGTTAATGTTAGCTTGGAAAATTGCTCCAGCTTTAGCAGCAGGGTGTACAGCGGTTGTAAAACCAGCAGAACAAACGCCTACTAGTGTTATTGCTTTAATGGAACTTATTGGTGACATTTTACCAGCAGGTGTATTAAACATCGTAACTGGTTTTGGTGCCGAAGCTGGTGCAGCTTTAGCAACGTCTAAACGTATTGCAAAACTTTCATTTACTGGTTCTACTGAAACAGGCCGTAAAGTTTTACACAATGCAGCCGAAAACATTATTCCTGTAACTATGGAATTAGGTGGGAAATCTCCCAACATCTTCTTCCCTTCAGTAGCAGATCAAGACGACGAATTCTTTAGTAAAGCTATTGAAGGCGCGTTAATGTTCGCACTTAATCAAGGGGAAATTTGTACCACTCCTTCACGTATTTTAGTTCACGAAGATATTGCTGATCTTTTTATAGAAAGAATGCAAGCACGACTAAAATTAGTTCAAAAAGGAAATCCGCTTGATCCAGAAACTATGATTGGTTCTCAAGTGTCTAAAGCACAATACGACAAAATCTTAGGTTATATTAACATCGGTAAAGAAGAAGGTGCAGAAGTATTAGCTGGTGGAGACGCTGGAAATTACGACGGTGAAATTTCTAACGGATACTACATACAACCTACAGTTTTAAAAGGTACGAACGATATGCGTGTCTTCCAAGAAGAAATTTTTGGTCCAGTTGTCGCTTTAACAACTTTCAGTTCTACTGAAGAAGCTATCACTATCGCAAACGATACGCCTTACGGTTTAGGTGCCGGTGTTTGGTCTCGTGATGCTCACGAATTATTCCAAGTTCCTCGTGCTATTAAAGCGGGTAGAGTTTGGGTAAACCAATACAATACGTACCCTGCTCACGCTCCGTTTGGTGGTGTTAAAGAATCAGGATTCGGTCGTGAAAACCATAAAATGGCTTTAGATCATTACCGTGTTGTAAAAAACATGTTAATCTCTTACGACAAGAAACCAGTTGGATTCTTTTAATTAAGACTTTTTACTAAAAGTTTATAATAAAAACCCCGGCCCTGCCGGGGTTTTTTGCTTTAAAAAACTAGAGAACAAAAGAATTATTTTTTCAAATTTAGCTGTAGTAGTAGTGGTTAGTCGTATTAGGAATTTATTATATTTGTTATTACAGCCTAAAAACAATTTATGAAATTAAAAAAAAGAACATTCGATTTACTTTTTATTATTATTTCAACCTCTCTTTTAATTACTTTTAACGCGTATAACGTGTTAGAGAACTACATCGCGTTTGCACTAATCCCTATATTAATGGCGTACTTCTTGGGCCAATACTCCGAGAAAACTTTTAAAAACAAATAGTAAATCGCCTGTTTTATTCTGTTTTTAATCTTCTGTTTCTCTTTTTGTAACTGGAAAAGCGTTTTCAACAATTACCAATCCTTTTCGTGTTAGCAATAAAATCCACATTGTAGCTACAAACGGAAACGTATAAGGTGGCACTCCTATTTTTATTAGATAGTCATCTATAATCACCGTAACTACAGTACTTAAAACTACCCAAAACCCATCTCTATGCCGGGTTCCAGCAAAGGCGAGAGCACAGAGCACCGCATTAAAACTAAACATCCCTGTATCTATTGAAGATTCGGGACTATTAAGTAAATGGGATACTGAAATAGCCAAAATAGAAGCAAAAATGCCATACAATGCGGCAATAGGTTTGTTAACGTAAACTCCGAATAGAAATAACAATCCCGCGATTAAACTTCCTTGAAACATTACTTGTCCGAAACCGTGCGTGGAAAAAATAAGATCATCATCTATTCTATCATCGTCGTACTCGATTCCGACTTGCTCTAGCGCGTCTTCAAACATCTCAGCCGTAGGTTCTTGTAAAAAATCCTCTTCGGCAGTGGGATGTTGTACTAAAGGCATAAAATTTGTTGTATTCACAAGCGAGACAACCACCCACCCCATCACAACAAAAGGAAATGTAAAGACCTGAAGGTTTTTAATAATAGCGAAATGCATTATTAATGTCGCAATCACTGAAGCCACAATAATACTAAAAACAGACTCCCAGGATAAACCGTATTTATAGACAATAATTATTCCTATTAAAGCCGCATTAAAACCATAAAGCCCTTGATTAAGAGCTTTATAATTTTTTTTACTAAGTAAATAACCTGAAACGCTGCCGGTTATTGTTGCTATCACTAAACCGATTGCCATTAACCAAGAGTTGTATAATACACCCAAAAGAAAAAGTAATCCTGTAATAGCATTCTCTTGTAGCATTATTTGAGCAATACCTTTAAGATTAATTACACTAAATTGTTTAATTTTTTTAACCATCTGTTTATTTTAATATTATTACCAGCCCAAGAAAATCATTCCTACACCACATATTGCAATAGTTCCTCCCGCTATAGCTGTCATGTATTTCTCGAAGAAATCTGTTTTTATTAATTTAAAGCCATAGTGCCCCAGGACAACCATTATCACCATCATTAATAGAGTGAAAAACAAAAACACACTGGTAATAAGGTAAATACCATAAGTAGAATTCATGATCGCCGGATAGGTTAACAACGGAATCATTGGTTCGCAAGGCCCTAATAAAAAGATAATAAACATTACCCAAGGTGTTACCTTCTTTCTTTCTGAAGGCATAACAGGACCTTGCTTATGCTGGTGTTGGTAAACATAAACATCGCCACTATCATACACATCAAAATGTTTATGCTTTTTATTACGATAGGCTTGATATAAGCCTACTAACATAAACACCACTCCAAAAACAAATAAAGCCCAAGCCGCCAAACCGCCTCTTAAACCCTCAAACCACGATAATTTATTTAAAGAAAACCCAATAGCAACACCACCTAAGGCTAATACTACAGAACTCATTACGTGACCAATACCACAAACAATAGTCCAAAAAACGGTGCGTTTAAGGGTCCAACTTTTAGCTTTTCCTATTGCTATAAACGGGATGTAATGATCTGGCCCAGTTAGAGTATGAAGCACACTAATTGAAACTGCCGCTATTAACAATACATTTAACTCTGATTCCATATCTATATTAACTTAATCTCTATTTCTTTTTTGCGAAGTGCATTCGCTTGATTATCTAATTGTATTCGTATTTTCTTTAAGGCTATAAAAAGCTGCTCTCCAGAATTACCCAAGACTCTTATAGCACAAGCATCTTCCGAAAGTTTTGAAACTCCAAAAATCATATCTTCTTCCTCTGCAAGCACTGTAGTCATTAATTCTATATGTTCTTTTACAGAATGAAAAGGATCGATAGATACAAAGTTTGCTTGATAAGTAAATTCCTCATATTGCCCAATCGATTTAAAATCTATCGCTGAAGGTTTCAGATATAAATTGTCTTTATAAAACAATTTACCTTCGCGATAAATTTCAGTAAGACTGTTGTATTTAATAAAGGCAAACGATTCACCATTCAACTTACGACCACAAGCCAAAATTTCACCCCAAACAAGAACACTATTTGCCGCGAGGTTTATGGTGTTTTTACTATTAAAAATAGCGCCTTTATGCGGCACGGAAGGATGTGGTAAATGACTAAAGTATGCGTTTTCCTCAATATTTACATTCATCTCCTGCCTAGCGCCATCAGGCGTGTCGTATACCCGTTGATACGATTGTGTTTGTATATTAAGCAAGGTTTCTTTTTTAACGTTTACATCTATTTTATAATGATCATGATTAAAAAAACCTGGTGAAGAACTCATAATCATAACTTCAAGTAACGGGTTACTTTTATCTTCTCGCACCTCAACCACATTAAATGGCGGGGTAAAAAAAGTATCTTTTAAAATAGTAACCTCTCTATACAGACTAGTTTCAACACTATATTGTCCCATATTTTAGTATTCTAGTGCTGGTTCAGATGCTTTCTCTTCTATTAAAGCATATTTTTTAATCCAATTAATAACATCTTCTAAACCGTCTCCTCTCATTAAATCGGTAAACACAAAAGGCGTTCCTTGGCGCATTTTACTGGAATCTGCACGCATCACCTCAAGATCGGCATTAACGTAAGGTGCTAGATCGATCTTATTAATAACTAAAAGGTCTGAACGCGTAATTCCGGGTCCCCCTTTGCGCGGTATTTTTTCGCCTTCAGCCACCGAAATTACAAAAATGGTTACATCGGCTAAATCTGGACTAAACGTTGCCGAAAGATTATCTCCGCCGCTTTCGATAAATACTATTTCAATTTCTGGATGACGGTCAACCATTTCGTCGATAGCCTCCAAATTCATACTAGCATCTTCACGAATGGCAGTATGCGGACAGCCCCCTGTTTCTACGCCAATAATGCGATCGGCTGGTAATAATGAGTTTTTTGTTAAGTACTCGGCATCTTCTTTCGTGTAGATATCGTTGGTGATAACACCAATACTGTACTCTTTTGCTATTTTATGTGAAAGCTTTTCAATTAAAGCTGTTTTTCCTGAACCTACTGGCCCCGCAACTCCTATTTTAATATAATTTCTCTCTTCCATTTTATATGTGATATTTTTTGATTATTAATTATTTTTTAAGACATATATAGTCTTGAATACAAGGTTTCGTGTTGCATACATCTAATATCGAATGCGGGATTACAAAGTCCGCGCATATCTTCATCTAGTATTAATGTTTCGTCCACAACCTGCGCTATTAAATCGTGCATTTTATATAAAATATCCTGTCCGTCCATTTGCCCAAGCGGCACCAATTTAACACTGTTAGTCACCATATTAACAGCAGCGTTGTAATAAAAAGCGCTTAGCACAGGTTTGATTTCTGCCCCTAAAAGAGCCGTAATCATTCCAAATATAACGGCAAAATGACCTGGGGTTTCTTTATTTTTCACCTTATTGAAAAACACGTGCATCACTTCATAATCGTGTAATCTAACATAGATTTTAAGTAATCGTGTTCCTAATTTTAAACTACCGTCACGTACTTCCATTGGGGCTTTTAAAGCGTGCGCTTCGTTATCTAATTCTAAAAGAGCCTCTAAATTGTTTTCTAACCCATATCTAAAAGCGTCACGAACAAAAACACCGTCGTTATATTTAAAGTTATAAAGAAGCATATTTTGCACAAATTCGCGCGTACTTTCCACATCTCTAACCACGTTTTGCTGTATGTAGGTTTCCAATCCGTTGGAATGAGAATACCCTCCTATCGGCAAGGTGGGGTCTGAAATATGCAGTAACTCTAATAGTATTTTTTGTTTATTATTTGCCATACTATTTACTGTTTTGTTGTGAGGTCTAAAATTCTTGAGAATAGCGACGGACTATCATTTCCATTTCCGTGTGCATGGCCGATGTTTGCTTTTAGCATATTAAGTAACTGGCAATGTTTTTTTTCTACGATATATCCTGTAACTTCTAATAGACGTTCTAGCGGCTTTTCGTAAGGCACTAGAACTTTCTCGTCTTGAATGAAAATAGGCAAATGTTTATTACCAATTTCGTAGCAAACAGTCCCCATTTCTACGATGTTTCTTGGGGTAACTTGTATACTATCACAGGGCAATACATCGACTATAACCACATTATTATCATCTTCTAACACAATGTCTCCTTGATGCAAGCGCTGACCTTCTTTTAAGAACTTAATAGCCACTTCACGACCTCCTTCTGTCTTTTTACGCATAATGCGCTTGGTCATTTCAAACCATTCCAAAGACAGTGTATCTATTGTTTTATTTCCTACAGAATAGGTTTTTATATTTCCTATAACTTCTTTACAAAGCATATTATCATTTCATTTTTAAAAAACGACTCGACAGTAATATAGGTGCCGAATCGTTTTAAATTAATACTAAAATAAAAAGTAACGTTGTGCTAATGGCACTGTGTCAATAGCCTCACAGGTTACTTTTACACCATCTACTTTTACTTCATAAGTTTCTGGATTAACATCTATAACTGGTGTTTTGTCGTTATGAATTAAATCTTTCTTAGAAATATTTCTACAGTTTGATACCGCAAATAATTGCTTTTTCAATCCGTATTTTTCTTTTACATTATTAGTCATTGCCGCTTTAGAAACGAAAGTTGCACATGTTTTATGTACCGCTGAACCTAGACCTCCAAACATTGGACGCATCATAACGGGTTGTGGTGTTGGAATAGACCCGTTTGGATCTCCCATTTTACTTGCAATACACATACCTCCTTTAACAATCATCTCTGGTTTTGCACCAAATAAAGCCGGTTTCCAAAGTACAAGATCTGCCATTTTACCTGGTTCGATAGAACCTACATGATGAGAAACACCGTGAGCAATCGCAGGATTAATCGTGTATTTAGCTACATAACGTTTTGCACGGAAGTTATCAGCTTCCATTTCTTTATCTTCTTCTAAAAACCCTTGTTGAATCTTATTCTTATGCGCTGTTTGCCATGTTCTTGAGATGGTTTCTCCAACACGTCCCATAGCTTGCGAATCGGAACTCATAATACTAAAAACGCCCATATCTTGAAGAATATCTTCGGCTGCGATGGTTTCTGGTCTAATTCTAGAATCGGCAAAAGCAACATCTTCCGGGATGCTTTTACTTAAATGGTGACACACCATTAGCATATCTAAATGCTCATCGATGGTGTTTTTAGTAAATGGACGCGTTGGGTTTGTAGAGGCTGGCAATACGTTTGGATACATTGCTGCTTTAATAATATCTGGCGCGTGTCCGCCTCCTGCACCTTCGGTATGGAAGGTGTGGATGGTTCTTCCGTTTATAGCATCGATAGTATCTTCTAAAAAACCAGCCTCATTTAAGGTGTCAGAGTGCAGGGCTACTTGAATATCATATTCATCGGCAACTGTTAATGCCGCATCTATAACAGATGCGGTTGCTCCCCAATCTTCGTGTATTTTTAAACCTAATGCTCCAGCTTCAATTTGTTCTTTTAAAGGCGCTAAATGAGAGCAATTTCCTTTTCCGAAGAAGCCTATATTCATAGGAAGATTATCTGTTGCTTGCAGCATACGTTCAATATTCCAAGCTCCTGGCGTTACGGTTGTGGCATTGGTACCGTCGAAAGGTCCTGTTCCACCACCAATCATAGTCGTAATACCACTATAAAGAGCGTGCTCTATTTGTTGTGGTGATATAAAGTGAATATGTGAATCTATTCCTCCTGGCGTTGCGATAAGGTTTTCTCCACTATGTACCTCGGTAGACGCACCGATAATCATATTTAGATCAACGTTCTCCATTGTATCAGGATTCCCGGCTTTTCCAACACCAACAATTTTACCGTCTTTGATACCGATATCCCCTTTTACAATACCCCAATGATCTAAAACAGTAGCGTTTAAGATTACTAAATCTAAAACACCACTATCGCGGGTTGCTGTACTAGATTGTGCCATTCCATCACGAACGGTTTTACCACCACCAAATTTATTTTCTTCACCATAATACGTGAAATCCTTTTCAATTTCAATAAATAGTTCAGTGTCTCCTAATCTTATTTTATCGCCAACTGTAGGGCCGTACATATTGGCATACTTAATTCTATCTATTTTTAAACTCATGATTTTTTATTTTTAAAGGATTCGTGTTCTACATTTAACATGGCTCTTTTTAAATTTTGAGGATTCATCGTATCACCTACAGACAGATTGTTTAATCCGAATGAGTTGCGTTTACCTCCCAATCTTACGAGTTCAATTTTTGTAGATTCTCCGGGTTCAAAGCGAACAGCAGTTCCTGAAGGGATATTTAAACGGTGTCCATATGCCTTTTCACGGTCGAACTCCATTTCTCTATTCACCTCAAAAAAGTGATAATGAGACCCTATTTGTACTGGTCTGTCTCCTTTATTAATAACTTTTAATTTTAGCACTTTTCGCCCCGAGTTGCACTCGATGGCTTCTTTTTTTAATAGGTATTCTCCTGGTATCATTGTATTATTATTAAAGGTTAGCGTATAGGATTGTGTACGGTAACCAATTTGGTTCCGTCTGGAAAAGTGGCTTCTATTTGCACATCGTGAATCATTTCTGGAATTCCTTCCATAACATCGTCTCTGGTTAAATAGGTAGCCCCTTCTTGCATTAAAGACGCAACTGTTTTACCATCTCGCGCAGCTTCTTGCAACCGGTTACCAATTAGTGCTATAGATTCTGGATAGTTTAATTTTAGGCCTCGAGCCTTTCGTTTTTCGGCGAGTTCACCTGCCATAAATATGAGAAGCTTCTCTGTCTCTCTAGCTGTTAAATGCATAAGTATTGTATTAAAGGTTAATATTGAATATGGAGAAAAGAGAAAGAAGTCTCTTGGGAGCCGATAAAAACTAAAATTAAGGGTTTTGACGGTACTCTAAGAAACACCTCTTTTCTATTATCTTAAATTATAGACAGCACGATGTAAGTGATTTAATTACTGTATATTGAAGGTTGTTCTTTATAAACTATAACACAAGTTGTCTCGAGACGAAAGTTCACTAAGGTGAAGATTTTCGTGCTGGATATTTAAGACAAAGGCATGCCATTACTAGAATAGCAAGTAGGTTTAAAAACTTTGCTATTAGTTTAGAAAGTGTGTGAACACGTTACGAATTGAATGTAAAGTGCTGCTACTGTATTAAAAGTAAACTATGAAATGTTGAAACAACATATATAGTTGGTGTTCTGATTGTAAATTAATTTGACTTCTAAGACCTGTTTTGTTTGAGGAACAAAATCCTTGTTTTGGTAGTCTTGAAAAGTTGGGTAGTTCTTGTTGAGCTATCAATACGTGAAAATCGCATACCGATGTCTGTTGATAGTTAATGCCTTCTGCTTTTCGGCTTTTCTTACTTACGTAAGCAATTTTCCTGTCAATTTCTGACGAACCAAGATATGCAATTTCTTCAGCTCCAAAACCGAATGCACAAAATAATAATAGAAGTATTTTAATAAGCTTTTTCATAAACTCTCAACCGAAATCATTTAAAGTATCTAAAATGAATTCTCCGCAAATGTACAATTAAAATGAGGTGTTACGTTTTTTTACTGTTCTTTTTAACACTTTAAAAGGAATTTAAACACGCCGCTTAATCTGTTTTAAATACTATGACCCCGTTGTTTTAAATGCAAAATAAAGCCTATCTCTTTGTTAATAAGTGTTATAACTAGCTAAAGAACTCAAAACTAACCTACTAAATTAGGTTAGCCACAGTTTTATGGCTATGTTTACCTTTTAGCACTAATAAATCCTTTTTATAACACTAAGATGTATCACTTAAAAACAATTCACTCACATAGCTTTTACGAGCCGCTAATCTTTAGAGTGTTTTGTTCTTTTTATTATTTTGCTTGGTCTAAAAAACGCAAACTTATCTTCCTGCATTAATCAGGCATAAC
This sequence comes from Bizionia saleffrena, assembly GCF_008086175.1. Classification (GTDB taxonomy): domain Bacteria; phylum Bacteroidota; class Bacteroidia; order Flavobacteriales; family Flavobacteriaceae; genus Bizionia; species Bizionia saleffrena. The sequence continues at coordinate 272,048 of NZ_VSKM01000005.1, read as the reverse complement.
GAGTGTGCCTGAAAAACTCTTTTACACTATTTATTTCAGAAGCTATTCAATTTAAAACATATTGAAGACCTTCACTCGCATTTAAAATTGTGTATTTAATTGTAGTTTAAGCGATGTTCTTTTTATAATAAATTTAAAATAATTATAGTATGGCTGTCTTAAGAAAAAAGCTAACAAAAGCAGAATTAAACGCGAAGAAACAAGAAAAAATTCTAAAAAAATTGGAAGACAAAAAGATGAAAAAACGCAATTCTAGAGTGTGATCTCATTAAAAAATTAACTTTAACACCCAAAAAAGGCTGCAAATTAGTATTTACGGCCTTTTTTTTATTTACAAAATCGCCGTCTAATTACTGTATTTATAACAATTATTTTCCTTTTTAAAGAAAGGTGAACATAAAATAAGGTTTAACAAAGGATTTAGTATAATAGCTATTCAGAAAAAAAGTTATAACACCACATGCAAATTTACCAGAGGCGCCTAAGCATTAATACCGGCGTGAACAAACTTTTAGTATAAACTCCAAAATTTGTTATTAAAAAACGTTAAACGGCAGCGGCTGATTAGTACTTTTTAAAATTAATATAACCTTATGCTTTTAAGGTTTAGAACAACAGTCACTTCTAGAGTAACTTATAAAACAGTTCTTTTATTTTGAGGACAGATTATTGCTTTTAAGTAATATAAAAATTATCTTCGGACGATTAGCTAAAACACCGTGGATAAAAAACTAATCTCGAAAAAAAAACCTGCTTTCCCTATCACGCCTTTATTGTCGGAGTACCTAACTGCGCAAGGTAGAAACATCAAAATCCCTATCTTTTATGATGATTTACTGCGCTTTCAAGGCGCTATTGACATTATGGATAAAAATGATAAAGATACACTTTGGATACGCACGTATTTTGCAGAGCATGAGCGAGACGAAATAGAATACAGTCTTAAACAAATGTATTCCATTTTACATTCCGATGGAAGCGATCGTATTATACCTTATTTAAGCATTGACAGTATTGATTTTTGCACCTTTGGAAACACTAAGCCGTTTCGAATTAAGGTAAGAAATGTATTAAACGACAATTATTTATATCTGTATGTAAAAAAAGCAGATGCCTCTAGAATTTACGGATTAGAATTGGAGCACTTGCTATCGCCAAATCATATTACTTTTTTGGTTCATAAAGATACGTTAATAGAAGAACACATCTCTGGCATTGCTGGTGACACTTTTATTAGTGAGCATTTAGAAAAACTCCCTGACCAAGATAAACGAGCTCTTGCTAAGGAATTTGTTAAATTTAACGAGCGTTGTTTTGTGCGTCTTTTGGCCGATATGCGTTCTTATAATTATGTTATCGTTATTACGCAAGATTTCGATCGCGTTCAATACCGACTTCGTGCTGTAGATTTCGATCAGCAAAGCTATGAAGGCAACCCTAAAGTTTACAAACCACAATTTTTAAAAGAAAACAATGCACTTGTAAAATTAAGCTTGGAGGTTTTAGCGCCCGAATCTATAGATCAATACGAAATAGAAGAACGCTCTTTACTCGCCAAACGTGCTACTGTTGAGCATGAACGTTTGGAACATCTTTTAAGATGTATGAAAGAAGATAATATATCGACACCTGCTAAAATAAAACAACTAAAAGCAGGATTATTTGATCTTGTTGGTGATGTTAACTTTAAAAAATCTAAAAATATGGGTGAATTGTTAGAAAATGCAATCGATTTTATTGTTAGAAATTACAAAAATGAAAACCCATATATCATTAAATAAAACTAATAAAAATGAAAATTAAAAAGGTATTAATTGCCAACCGAGGAGAAATTGCTATACGTATTTTACGCGCCTGCACCGAATTAAACCTAGATACGGTTGCAATTTACACCTATGAGGACCGGTATTCTCAACACCGAAATAAAGCGGACGAATCCTACCAAATAGGTGAAAACAACGACCCTTTAAAGCCCTATTTAGACAGCGACGAAATAATTGAACTTGCAAAATCTAAAAACGTTGATGCTATTCACCCAGGCTATGGCTTTCTTTCAGAGAATTCAGAGTTTGCTAGAAAATGTGCTCAAAACGGCATTATTTTTATTGGACCTACCCCTGAAGTTATGGACGCTTTGGGTGATAAAATTACCGCAAAAAAAATAGCTGTAAAGTGTAATGTTCCAGTTATAGAAAGTAATAAAAAGAAACTAACCTCCTTAAAAATAGCCCTCTCTGAAGCCAAAGAGATCGGGTTTCCCTTAATGCTAAAAGCGGCTTCTGGTGGCGGTGGTCGCGGTATGCGAATTATACATAAAACCGAAGATTTAGAACAACATTTCGAGTCTGCAAAAAACGAGGCTTTAAATGCTTTTGGTGATGACACTATGTTTCTTGAGAAATATGTAGAAGATCCAAAACACATCGAAGTGCAAATAGTTGCTGATAATCATGGAAATATTCGCCATTTGTTTGAGCGTGATTGCTCTGTACAACGACGTCATCAAAAGGTTGTTGAAATAGCGCCATCATTTAATGTTTCAGAAAAAGTAAAGCAATCGTTATACAAATATGCTATTAAAATTGCCGAAGAAGTAAACTATAACAATATTGGAACCGTCGAATTTTTAGTCGATAGAGAGGATAACGTTTATTTTATTGAAGTTAATCCAAGGATTCAAGTAGAACATACGGTTACTGAAATGGTAACGGGAATTGACTTGGTGAAAACTCAAATATTTGTTGCTGGTGGTTACAAGCTATCGGATCAACAAATTAAAATTTACGAACAAGACAAGCTTGCCACTTATGGTTTTGCTTTACAATGTCGATTAACAACAGAAGATCCATCAAATAATTTCACCCCAGATTACGGTACAATAACCACCTACAGGAGTGCTGCAGGAATGGGTATTAGGCTGGATGCCGGAAGTATTTACCAAGGCTATAGTGTGAGTCCGTTTTTCGATTCTATGCTAGTAAAAGTATCTGCTCAAGGTAGAACCTTAGATGGTGCTATCCGAAAAATGGTTCGTGCCTTAAAAGAATTCCGTGTTCGCGGCGTAAATACCAACATTCACTTTTTACAGAATGTTATACAACATGACACCTTTAAAGCGGGTGGTGTAACCGTTAATTTTATTCAGAATACACCTTCCCTATTCAAAATTAAATTACCACAAGATCGTACATCGAAAGTAACACAATTTTTAGGCGAAGTAATTGTTAACGGTAATTCTGATGTTAAATTTAAAGATGATAATAAAGTTTTTAGAAACCCAAAAGTTCCGCAATTCAATGTCAAAAATCCGTATCCAAAAGGTACAAAGGATCTACTAACGGAATTAGGACCAGAGAAATTCTGTGAATGGCTTAAAAACGATACTAAAATCCACTATACAGATACTACGATGCGCGATGCGCACCAATCGTTATTGGCTACCCGTATGCGAACCTTTGACATGATGAAAGTAGCAGAGAGTTATGCAAAAAACCATCCTAACACTTTTAGTATGGAAGTTTGGGGAGGTGCAACCTTCGATGTCTGTTTACGTTTTTTACATGAAAGTCCTTGGACGCGTTTACGCGAATTGCGAAAAGCGATGCCAAATATTCTATTCCAAATGCTACTTCGTGGTAGTAATGCGGTTGGATATAAAGCTTATCCAGATAATTTAATAGAGAAATTTGTAGAAAAATCGTGGGAAAATGGCGTCGATGTATTCCGAATTTTCGATTCTTTAAATTGGGTTAAGGCTATGGAACCAAGTATCAACTATGTTCGCGATAGAACGGGTGGTATTGCCCAAGCCGCTATTAGTTATACGGGTGATATTCTTGATGTAAAGCAAACTAAATACAACTTAAAATATTACACCCAATTAGCGAAAGATCTTGAAAATGCGGGCGCCCATATGATTGCTATTAAGGATATGGCAGGATTATTAAAACCGTATGCGGCTACAGAATTGGTTGCCGCTTTAAAAAACACCGTTAATCTGCCTATTCATTTGCATACACATGATACGTCTTCATTGCAGTCAGCTACCTACTTAAAGGCTATTGAAGCTGGTGTAGATGTTGTAGATGTCGCTCTAGGGGGATTATCAGGTTTAACTTCTCAGCCCAACTTTAACGCTATTGTTGAAATGATGAAATATGAAAAACGCGCCCATGTCTTTGATATGGACACGTTAAATCAATTTTCGAATTTCTGGGAAGATACCCGTGAAATGTATTACCCTTTTGAATCCGGTTTAAAAGCCGGGACAGCCGAAGTTTACAAACATGAAATTCCTGGTGGACAATATTCTAATTTACGACCGCAAGCAATTGCTTTGGGATTAGGCGATCGCTTTGAAGAGGTGAAAAAAATGTACGCTGAAGTGAATTTGATGTTTGGTAATTTAATAAAAGTGACGCCAAGTAGTAAAGTAGTTGGTGATATGGCAATTTTTATGGTAACCAACAATTTAAAACCTCAAGATGTTATGGAGCGCGGTGAGGAGTTATCATTTCCTGAATCGGTGATCAGTTTCTTTAAAGGCGATCTAGGTCAGCCAGCAGGTGGATTTCCTGAAAAGTTACAGAAAATAATTCTAAAAAATCACAAAGCGTATTCAGATAGACCAAATGCACATTTAGAACCCATAGATTTTGATATAGAATATAAAACCTTTAAAAAGAAATTTCAAAAAGGATTTACCCGCGCACTAGAAATCGAAGATTTTTTATCTTACACGTTATATCCAAAAGTATTTGAACAAGCTCACGAAAATTATAAGTTATACGGCAATTTAGCACTTGTTCCCACTAAGAATTTCTTCTATGGAATGAAACAGCGCGAAGAAACACTTATTGAGTTAGAACCGGGTAAAACAATTATTGTTAGATTACTTTCGGTTGGAATCCCTAATGAAGAAGGTATTCGTATTGTGTTTTTTAGTGTGAATGGTGAGAATAGATTTGTTGAAGTTTTAGACCGATCGTTAAACATTAAAAAAGAAGAACACGTTACAATAGATTCGGAAAATTCAAGTCAGATTGGTGCTCCCTTACAAGGCTCACTTTCCAAAGTATTAGTAAAAAAAGGGCAACACGTAAAAGAGAATGATCCCTTATTTATAATAGAAGCTATGAAAATGGAAACTACTGTTACCGCTTTTAAAACCGGAAAAGTAAAATCTATAACTTTAAAAGAAGGCACTATGGTTATGCAAGATGATTTAATTTTAACGGTGGAATAGTCTATACGGATTAAATGAGAAAATTGTAAGACGCCTATTAGGCCTCTTAAAAAAGGCTACAAATTTACGTTTGTAGCCTTTTTTTTCGATAAATTTAGTTAAAACGCAGTTAGTTTAATATCCATTTTTTCATTGTCGTTTAATACAAATTTACAATCCTCATAAGATGGTGCGGAGAATTTAGGAACGATATTATTAGAAAACCCAAAAGCTTCTTTAGGTATCCCAAGAAAATTTTTATTGCATTTATCGTCTGAGTTCTTATCATGATACATAGAAATAGCATACTCTCCTTTTGGTAAGTCTTTTATAATAATAGTCTCACTATTGTCTGTAACAACTATAGAATAGTTTTTATAAGCCGCACCTTCTTTTAAATAATTATCGTGCGTATTAAACACACCAATCTCAATAGTTCCTTTTACAGACTGTATATTGGTAATTGTTAATGCTAATTCTGGAGATTGAGCCTGCATGCTAAAACAGAGTAAGCCTAAAAGAGCAAGTAATTGTTTCATAATGTATTATTTGTTTTAAAACTATATTTTCAATATTTACGCTATCTAAACGCAGCTATTACAGAATATAGCACCCACCTTTTTTAGGGATAAGATAGTGTTTTTACATTAAAATGTAAGATTTTTTTTATATCCCCACCTATAAACAGTCAAATCGTTTCGTTATTATAGTACTACGCTAAAACTATGCCTTTTTTCGTTTTGAGAACATTTTTTTAGGCAAACCCCTTTTATAGACATTCTTTATAAACAACATAAAACGTTTTCAACCCCAGTTATAGCGTACGAAAGTCTAAGTTAAACAGTAAAAAATAGTCTATTTGTAATTACACTCAAAAAACCGTACCTTATCGCCTCTCGAATTTATATACAAATTCTGGAATAAATCAACTTTTTAGCAGAGGCTTTTACTCCTTTAAAAGAGCAGTAAGGCCTTTCCTTTTTTTAGATCGAAAAAAGACCCATCATTAATTTATAGATTTTATGTTGTGAAACATACACTCTCAAATAACATTAAATAACAACTTTATGAAGAATACACGTATTGGTATTATTGGAGCTGGACCTAGTGGTCTAGCACAGCTACGAGCTTTTGAAGCGGCAGAGAAAAAAGGGTTTGACGTTCCTGAAATTGTTTGTTTTGAAAAACAAGAAAATTGGGGTGGCATGTGGAATTACTCTTGGAGAACGGGCGTAGGAAAATACGGAGAACCTATTCATAGTAGTATGTACAAATACCTTTGGTCTAACGGACCAAAAGAGTGTTTAGAATTTTCTGATTATTCTTTCGATGAGCATTTTAAAAAACCAATCTCTTCGTATCCACCAAGACCAGTGCTTTTCGATTATATTCAAGGAAGAATAAATAAAAGTAACGCAAAAGATTTTATTCGTTTTAATACCACTGCACGCTGGGTAAGTTTTGATGAAGACACCAAGAAATTTACCATTATTTTAGACGATTTAAAAAATGATAAAACATATTCTGAAGAATTTGATTATTTAATTATAGCTTCAGGTCATTTTTCAACACCAAATATGCCGCACTTTAAAGGGATAGAAAATTTCCCTGGTAATGTAATGCACGCTCACGATTTTAGAGGTGCCGATCAATTTAAAGATCAGAACATTTTACTAATAGGAAGTAGTTATTCGGCTGAAGATATCGGAATTCAATGTCATAAACACGGAGCCGAATCGGTAACTTTAAGTTACAGAAGCAGCCCTATTGGTGTAGACTGGCCAGAAGGGGTTAAAGAAGTACCTTTATTAACTCATTTTGATGGCGAAACAGCACATTTTAAGGACGGACATTCAGAGAATTTCGACGCTGTGATTTTATGTACGGGTTACCAACATAAATTCCCGTTTTTACCAGACGAATTACGTTTAAAAACAACAAATAATCTGTATCCAGACAATTTGTATAAAGGGATCTTTTTTAACGAAGTGCCTCAACTTATTTATTTAGGAATGCAAGATCAATATTACACGTTTAATATGTTCGATACGCAGGCTTGGTTAGCTAGAGATTATATGATGAACCGTTTCGAAATACCTAATAAAGAAGAGCGTAGAAAAGATATTGATTCTTGGTTAGAAAAAAACGATAAGTTAAAATCGTCTGTCGACCACGTCGATTTTCAAACAGATTACATTCAAGAACTGATTAACCTATCTGATTATCCTGATTTTGATCTCAATAAAGTGGCCGCTATGTTTAAAGAGTGGCTAAATGATAAGAGTGAAAACATCTTAACGTATCGCGATAAAACCTTTAAAAGTGTTGTTACAGGTACTGTTGCTGCAGAACACCACACTGAATGGATGGACGAATTAGACGATAGTAAGGAGCGTTATTTAATTAGAGAGGCAAAGGAAAAAGAACTTTCTTAGACTGAAACTTAGTAGAGCCGTTTTTTAATGTCTCTACACTATAAAAAAACGGCACCAGTAGTAAAATACTGATGCCGTTTTATTTTTAAAAGACTGTATCTAGCGTGTAATCTCTACTACTGTTACTAAAAAGAATCCATGACTTAAATACTGGGTAGCATTTGGAAGGCGATATTGTAAACCAATCGCCTCAATATAGCTGCATAATTGCCAACCGAAAACACCAGATAGGCGTTCTTCAGATTCAGGCTTTTCAAATTTTAACCATCCTAATAAACTTTCCGTTTCAGCTTTAAAAGAAGACACGGTTTCATTTAAATAAAAAGCTATTCCTAATTCGTTTCGCCAACTGTATTTTGTTTCGCATTCTGTTTTTCAGGTTAAAACTCCTATATTTATTAGCCACGTGTAAAGCTGCATTAGCCTAAACTCATCTTTTTCAGTTTTCTTAAACGTTTTTTTAAATCTGTATTGTACACCAATACCTATACTATGTGCTTGTTAATACTCGTAATTCGAAGAATGGGCGATCTCTAATTGCCTTCCTTCAAAATTAAAGGTGTTATTTTTATAAATAAAGCTTCTGTTTTCCATATAAAAGCTTTGCGAATACTCCTCGCTTACACCTTAAGTAACACCTACTTCAGGCTCAAAAAAAAAAATCGTAAAAGTAGCTCTGCGCAAACCCGTTCAGAATGCTCAATAGACTAAAAAGGTTTATAACGTGCTTTCTCATTTCAACAAAAAATAAGAAAGGGCTGGAATACCTTCCAACCCTTTACGTCTAATTTATAAGGGACCTTTAGTCATTCATTTCACTCACTACATTTCCTTTTGCATCAAAAACAACTGTTTTCTCTGTAAAGAAACCTTCTTCAATCTCTACTTTATAAGTGGTGTTTCCCGCACTCTCAATTTTTTCTATAGAATCTATAGAGTAGTCGGCGTATTTACTGCGTAATGTAGAAGCAACTGCTGTTGGTAATTGGGTCGCATTCATTTCACTCTCCATTCTTATAATATCTCCATTTGTGTTATACCAAATTTCATGCTCATTACTACCTTCATCAAATTCCACTTTATAATTCATTCCATCCATTTCCCACTCAATATCCGGTCACCCCAGGATACACTTTTTGGAAATTATTAGTTAAATTTGCAGGCAAATCAGTCATTTTTAAATCTTGAGCACTTAGAGTCGCTGTTGCCAATAAGGCTAATACTACTATTACCGAATTTTTCATCTTTATCTGTTTTTAAATTAATTACTCGGCAAATGAATCACTTAATACTGTAACGAATTGGTAATTTCAGACCTTGGTACGTTAATAAAATCTAAATTTCAAAATACTATAATTCCCAAGTCTTTATAGATTTACAGTATATTGTTGTAGCAAAATTAATAATACAATGAAAATCCTCATTATCGAAGACGAACGCGAAATGCTAAATAATATGCGTGAAACTTTAGAGCGCGAAAAGTATATTGTAGAAGCGACCACTCACTTTAAAGAGGCGAGTTTAAAAATTGGGGTTTATAGTTACGATTGTATTTTACTCGATATTGGTCTACCAGATGGCAATGGCTTAGAGTTACTAAAACAGCTTAAAGCACAAGGTAAAAATGAGGGGGTAATAATTGTTTCTGCTAAAGATTCGTTAGACGATAGATTAGAAGGTTTAAACTTGGGTGCAGACGATTATTTGCCAAAACCATTCCATATGGCCGAGCTGCATGCCAGAGTAAAAGCGGTGTTACGCAGACGTAATTTTGATGGCAATAAAACGATTGATATTGGCAATGTTTCTATAAACCCCGAAAACCGATCGATTACAATAAACCAAAAAGATATTGTTTTAAACCGAAAAGAATACGATATTTTAATGTATTTAATTACTAATAAAACACGTTTAGTTACTAAATCGGCCTTAGCAGAGCACGTTTGGGGAGATTATATTGACCAGGCCGATAGCTTCGATTTTATATACTCCCAAATTAAAAATCTACGAAAAAAACTAAATCACGCGACTATTAACGTCGAAGCGGTGTATGGCGTAGGTTATAAATTAGATATTGAATAATGAAACTACTTAATAAAACCACGTAATACCTCTCTATATTATTGCTACCATTAATTACGGTTTGGGCATTTGTATTTTATTATGCGATGCTTAACGAAATTTACGACAGCCTAGATGACGGCTTAGAAAACCAGAAAGATATTTTAATAGGTCGTTTAAAAACAGAGCCAAATATAATAGAGCACCGCAATGTTAAAAAAAACAATCACGTTTTTACTCCCATAAACAAAAAAAAACATAAACACTTTAAGGAAAACTTTCGCGACACGCTAATATACGTGCAAAGTGAAGACGAACTCGAAGCCATGCGTATTTACAGCAGCGCTATTAAACACAATAATGCCTATTATAAGTTAGATATTATAACTTCGATGGTAGAGGAAGATGATTTGATTGAAAGCTTAATCACTTACCTCTTGGGATTGTATGTTATTTTAATTCTGAGTATTTTAATTTTAAATAATCTATTATTGAAACGCTTATGGAAACCATTTTATCATTTAATTGCCCAATTACAAACCTTTAAAATCGAGGACAATACACCTATAACGCTTCCTAAATCTAATATTGAAGAATTTAAGTTGCTAAATACAGCAGTGAACACTTTATTACAAAAATCTACCCATAGTTATAGTGCACAAAAACAATTTATTGAAAACGCCGCGCACGAATTACAAACACCATTGGCAATAACCATTAATAAATTGGAGTTATTTTTAGAAAACACCCCGCTAAACGATAAACAATTGAAAGACATAGGCACCGCCTTAGATAATTTAGGCCGATTAACACGACTTAATAAATCTCTTTTATTATTATCTAAAATCGAAAATCAACAATTTGTAAATGTAGAAACGATCCCTTTTAATACCCTTACTGAAAAGGTAATAGCCGATTTTGAAGATTTAGCAAATCATAAAAATATGCGGTTACAAATTAAGGCTTCAAACGATTTAAATTTTAAAATAAATCAAGATTTAGCCGTTATAATGCTCACGAACTTAGTGAAAAACGCATTGGTGCACGGTAAACGGAATAATACCATAACTATTACTATACAATCGCATATGTGGAGTATTATAAATTACGGTACGCCACATCAACTGGATCAAAATCTGTTATTTACGCGTTTTAAGAAAACGACTACTAACACAAAATCTACTGGATTAGGGCTATCCATAGCGAAAGCGATTGCTACTAAGTACGCTATAGAATTAAATTACGACTATAATGACGCACATATCTTTAAACTTACCTTCCCTAAAAAATAGTTAAACTTTAAATTATACTTTAAAATTCCATTTTGTTTTCAGTTTTTGCAAACATCTTCGGGACTTAAAATAAGAACAATGAAAAAATCAAGTTATCTATTCGTAGCACTTTTAACAATTGCCATTATTGGTTTAGGCGTTGCCTTCAATACGAGTATGCCCATAGTACCGACTAAAACAGTAAAGACGAATAAACTAACTAAAAACTCTAAACCCAAAAAAGACTACGTTGTAAACACCACATGGAATCTTCCTAAAGCGCTGAAGGAAGTTAGCGGTATTGCTTGGTTAAGCCCTGCTACATTTGCGTGCATTCAAGATGAAGACGGTAGTATATATGTTTACGATATAACCAGCAAAAGTATTATTAAAAGGATAGATTTCGCTGGCCCTGGCGATTATGAAGGTATTGCTATCGTAAATAAAGACGCGTACATAATGCGTAGCGATGGCATCCTGTTTGAAGTTACCGATTTTCAATCTCAAGACAAAAAAGTAACCACTTTCAGTACTGGGTTTTCTATTAAACATAATATGGAAACCTTAACCTATAACAACAACACAAACCGTTTAATTACAGCACCTAAAGACGAAGGTTTAAAAGATAAAAACTTTAAATCGCTTTATGAAATAGATTTAGAAACTAAAATTCGTGGAGTACAACCCTTTCTAAAAATAGACATGAACGCCGAAGCATTTAACACCTTTAGAAAGAAGAAAGCAGAAAAAACGTTCAATCCATCAGATGCAGCGATACATCCAGAGACCAAGGACATCTATATTTTAGAAGGAAAACACCCAAAATTAGTTATATTCACTCCCGAAGGTGACATAAAAAAAGTGATTCGATTAAACAAAGACGAATTTCCACAACCAGAAGGAATTACATTTAGTGAAGACGGGCTTCTTTATATCTCTAATGAAGCCCATAAAGGCCCCGCAACACTGCTGGAGGTTACTATTAAATAAAAAAACAACACTCTAATAGATAAAAAAACATATTGGGAGCGCTACTTTTACACCAAAAGCATAGCGATTTCCTTAAATGCGGGAAGGGATGATAGAAAGATATCAACAGAGTTATTAAAAATATATACGTACACTATTTGGTAATCAAATATATAATCGTAAATTTGCCAACTCTTTTAAAGAGAGGAATGTTTAATAAAAAATATTAATAACTGTGGACACATTAAGCTACAAAACGATTTCAGCCAATAAAGCAACTGTAGATAAACAGTGGGTTTTAGTTGACGCTGAAGGTCAAACATTAGGGCGTATGGCTTCTAAAGTTGCAAAACTTTTAAGAGGAAAGCACAAGCCTAGCTTCACACCACACGTTGATTGTGGTGATAACGTAATTGTTATCAATGCGGAAAAAATCAACTTATCAGGAAACAAGTGGAATGACAAAACGTACATTCGTCACACGGGTTACCCAGGTGGTCAAAGAAGTTTAACTGCTACTGAATTATTTGGAAAAGATCCATCAAGATTAGTAGAGAAATCTGTAAAAGGAATGTTACCTAAGAACAAGTTAGGAGCAAGTCTTTTTAGAAATTTAACTGTTGTTACTGGAACAAAGCATGCTCACGAAGCTCAGAAGCCAGCTACAATTAACTTAAACGAATTTAAGTAATGGAAGTATTACACAAAATTGGTCGTAGAAAAACGGCTGTTGCTCGTGTTTACCTATCTCAAGGAGAAGGTAAAATAACGATTAACAAAAAAGAATTAGCAAACTACTTCCCAACTGCAATTTTACAATACAAAGTAAAGCAACCGTTAGTATTAACGGAAAACGAAACTACTTTTGATATTAATGTAAATGTATTTGGTGGTGGTGTTACAGGACAAGCAGAAGCTATCCGTTTAGCCATTTCTCGCGCAATGTGTGAGTTAAATGACGAAAACAGAGGTCTTTTAAAACCTGAAGGTTTATTAACTAGAGATCCTAGAATGGTTGAACGTAAGAAATTCGGTCAGAAAAAAGCACGTAAGAAATTCCAATTCTCTAAACGTTAATATCCTCAATTCCATTGGGGATATCGTTTATCGATTATTCTTAATTGGGTTCAAAACAAAAAATAACTAGTTATTGTTGTCCTAGTCCAAAAGACAGGATTTAGTTTAGCATCTAAATATTTAAGGCGATTTGTAAAAAGACCACTTAATTATTGCTAATTCAACAGAACGTAAACTATTACAAAATGGCAGTAGAAGTAAAAGAATTACTTGAAGCAGGTGTACATTTCGGTCACCTTACCCGTAAGTGGGATCCTAATATGGCTCCTTACGTATATATGGAGCGTAATGGCATCCACATTATAAACTTATACAAAACAGCAGCTAAGATTGAGGAAGCTGGAGAAGCTCTTGCTAAAATTGCAGCCTCTGGTCGTAAAATCTTATTTGTTGCTACAAAAAAACAAGCAAAAGACATCGTAGCTGAAAAAGCGGGTAACATTAATATGCCTTTCATCACAGAAAGATGGCCTGGCGGAATGTTAACGAACTTCATTACTATCCGTAAAGCGATCAAAAAGATGGCTACTATCGATAGAATGAAGAAAGATGGTACCTTTTTAACGTTATCTAAAAAAGAGCGTTTACAAGTAAACCGTCTTAGAGCTAAGTTAGAGAAAAACTTAGGTTCTATTACAGATATGACACGTCTTCCTGCAGCTTTGTTTGTTGTAGATATTAAACGTGAGCATATCGCGATTAAAGAAGCACAGAAATTAAACATTCCTATTTTTGCAATGGTAGATACTAACTCAGATCCACGTCAAGTAGATTACGTTATACCAGCAAATGATGATGCTTCTAAATCTATCGATAAAATTTTAACACACGTTACAGAAGCCGTTACTAACGGTTTAAATGCACGTAAAGTTGAAAAAGCTGATAAAGATGCCGCTAAAGCTGATGAAAAAGCAGTTGCTGAACAAGCTAAAGCAGCACCTGAAAAAGCTAAAGCAGCTAGTGAAGAAGAAGAATAAATAATAATTATACAATATCTATAAGTCGTTTAATGTTTTTCTTCATAGAATTAGATTGAACGACTTTTTTAAATTATATCATAAAAGTTATGACAAAAATATCAGCCGCAGAGGTTAACAAATTAAGAAAAGCTACAGGTGCAGGTATGATGGACTGCAAGAAAGCATTAGTTGAAGCTGAAGGAGATTTCGATAAAGCAATCGATGTTCTTAGAAAAAAAGGACAGAAAGTAGCAGAAAAAAGAGCAGACCGCGACTCTAGTGAGGGCGCTGCCGTTTCTAAATTAAATGATGATAACACAACAGGTGTTGCTATTGTTTTAGGTTGTGAAACTGATTTTGTTGGTAAAAACGAAACGTTCGTAAAATTAGCAACAGATTTAGCAGATAGTGCAATCAACTTCGATTCTAAAGACGATTTCTTAGCGTCAGATTTTGGAGGTTTTACGGTAACAGAAAAATTAGTTGAACAAACTGGTGTTGTTGGTGAAAAATTAGAAATTAATGCTTTCGCTAAACTTAATGCCCCTTACGTAGGTACTTACGTGCATATTAATAAAATTGCTGCCTTGGTTGGTTTATCGGCTAAAGTTGATAATGTTGAAACATTAGCTAAAGATGTAGCAATGCAAATCGCTTCTATGGGCGCAACAAAGTTATCTTACAAATTTTTCGATGCTACTTACGTAACATCAGAAACTGAAGCAAGAATAGCTGTAATAGAAAAAGATAACATCGAGTTAGGTCGTTTAGGTAAAACACTTAAAAACGTACCACAATATATCTCAATGTCTCAATTAACTCCTGAAGTTTTAGCGCAAGCTGAAGAAACTGCAAAAGCTGAATTGAAAGCTGAAGGAAAACCAGAACAAATCTGGGATAAAATTTTACCTGGTAAAATGGAGCGTTTCATCTCTGATAATACCACTTTAGATCAAGAACAATGTTTATTAGATCAAAAGTTTATTAAAGATGAAAAGATGACAGTTGCAGAATACGTTAAAACTTTTGGAGACGTAGAAGTAACATCATTCGAAAGAGTATCTTTAGGATAATTATATAGAGAATAACGGTGTATAAACCGATTATAATAGTTTTAAAAACCACTACCTCACCGTAGTGGTTTTTTTATGGTGGCTTGCTAATACTATATTAAAACATTTTTGTAAAAATGATGCTTCGGCTTTAAAAAGATTTCAAAAGGGAAAAAATTTATGTAGCTTTGCTAAACTTTCAGAAACAAAAATGAAATACAAAAGAATTCTCTTAAAACTATCTGGTGAGGCCTTAATGGGCAATCGCCAATACGGTATAGATCCAGATCGTTTAGCCGAATACGCTGAAGATATAAAAGCTGTTACCGAAAAAGGAATTGAAGTTGCCATTGTTATTGGCGGCGGAAATATTTTTAGAGGAGTTGCCGGAGCGATGAACGGTATGGATCGTGTTCAAGGCGACCATATGGGAATGTTAGCTACTGTAATTAACGGTCTTGCTCTACAAAATGCTCTTGAAGACGCGGGTGTTAAAACTCGTTTGCAAACTGCTATAAAAATTAATGAAGTGGCCGAGCCCTTTATTAGAAGAAAAGCAATGAGCCATTTAAGAAAAGGACGTGTCGTTATTTTTGGTGGAGGTACTGGTAATCCCTATTTTACAACAGACTCGGCAGCTGTTTTACGTGCAATAGAAATAGAGGCCGATGTTATTTTAAAAGGAACTCGAGTAGACGGAATTTATAATACTGATCCAGAAAAAGATAGTACCGCTGTAAAATTCGACCACATCACTTTCGACGATGTTTTAAAAAAGGGTTTAAAAGTGATGGACACCACAGCGTTTACCTTAAGTCAAGAAAACGAACTTCCTATTATTGTTTTCGATATGAATACAAGAGGGAATTTAATGAAAGTTATTTCTGGAGAAAAAATTGGAACTCAAGTCAGTTTATAGTAATTTTAAGGTATTCACTCTACTAATATTACGTTTAAAACAGGCTTAAATTTTACTTAAAAAAATAAAATATCTTAATATGAACGAAGACATTACATTTATAATTGATTCTACAAAAGAGTCTATGCAATCTGCTGTAAAGCATTTAGAAAAACAATTTGTAAACATCAGAGCAGGAAAAGCAAGCCCCGCAATGTTGGGTAGTGTTATGGTCGATTATTACGGTTCTCAAACCCCTTTAAGTCAAGTAGCGAATGTAAATACGCCAGACGGTAGAACAATCTCTGTGCAACCTTGGGAAAAAAATATGCTTCAAGCTATTGACAAAGCAATCCAAATTGCAAACCTTGGTTTTAACCCAATGAATAATGGTGATATTATTATTATTAACGTACCCCCATTAACAGAAGAACGTCGTTTACAATTAGCAAAACAGGCAAAATCTGAAGCCGAAGAGGCCAAAATTGGTATCCGTAATGCGCGTAAAGAGGCTAATAACGATATTAAAAAAAATGAGGACGTGTCTGAAGATATTCAGAAAAACGCAGAGCAAGACATACAAAATCTAACCGATGCATATGTTAAAAAAATCGATGAAATTTTTGTTATAAAGGAAAAAGAAATAATGACTGTTTAAATTAAAAAGTGACTTTTTTAAGTCGCTTTTTTACTTTAACTCGCACTTACCGCTTCACCTTTAGCGCCTTTTTTTTTGTATTCTAAATCCAGATAACCAAAGGAAGATTAAAAATAGCCGCCATTAAAAACAATATGTTAAAATAATCGTAACTTTTATTCTTTTAAATCAGAATCAATTTTCGAATCGCCTAAAAGCTGTACTTTACATAGCCACAAACGATATATCACTATGCTAAGACACTGCTTTTTATTTTGTATATTTTTGTTCTCATTGTCTTTAAGTGCGCAAACACCTAAAGACAGTACCCGCGTTGCTCAAGACTCCACAAAATCTGATGTGCTTTTAAAACAGATTGGTAATGGTTTTTTTCCAACATCCTTTTGGAATTTCGATTTACGCTATCTCGTAAAGTTCAATCAATATGAAGGATTTAGAACTGGTTTGGGAGGCGTTACTAACGATGGCTTTTCAGAAAAATACCGTATAGATTCTTATGTTGTTTATGGGTTTAAAGACCATAGATTTAAATATAAAATTGGTGGAGGCGCTCGCTTAAACGAAGACACAAAAACGTGGTTTAACTTTTCGTATACCGATGATTTGTTAGAAAGTGGGAGCTCTAAATTTCTAACCGATAGCCGCTTTTTCTCTTTTTTCGAGCCACGACTTTTAAACATCGATTTGTTCCATAAACACATTACATCTGCCGTATCCTTAGAGCATCAAATTACACCGAATTTAACTACCGAGACACAACTTGCAATTAGTAATATTAGGCCAACGTACAGCTATAATTACGTACTAGACGATAAATCTTACGATGACTTCGAAACCACAACAGCTACCGTCTCTCTGCAATGGAGTCCGTTTAACCAATACAAAACAAAAGATGACAAGCTAGTAGAAACTAAAAATGGTTTCCCAAAGTTTTCATTACAGTACACCAAAAGTTTCCGAGAGGTCTTAGATGCCGATTTTAATTTTTCAAAATTAGACTTTAGAACCATTCATAAAATTACACACAAAAACAAGTCGTATACCACTGGTGTTTTAACTGCTGGTCTGGCCCACGGAGACACTCCATTAACGCATTTATATCACGCTTATCCTAACAATATTAATAAAGCAACGATACTAAGTCGTTTTTCGGTAGCAGGAATTAATAGTTTTGAAACGATGTTTTTTAACGAGTTTTTCTCTGATCGCTTTACTACTTTAGTTGCCAAACATTACTTTAAACCGTTTGCTATTGCCGAAAAATTCAATCCACAATTAGTGCTTATTTCACGTTTCGCGATTGGAAATATTAATAATATTGGGCGTCATCAAAACGTATCATTTGGAACACTTAAACACGGTTATACCGAGACTGGCTTAGAGATTAACAAACTTCTTCTCGGCTTTGGTTTAAGCTTAACGTATAGATACGGCGGCTACCATTTGCCTAAATTTAACGATAATATTGCTTTAAAATTCACATTTAATATTACGTTATAATTTTGAATTTAATAGATGAATTATCTCGGTTTTATATACCTTTGCGCTTCTTTTTAAATGACTATGTCGAAACTTAAAACATCACGCTTTTGGGATACTGTTGCGAGATTAATTCTTCGAAACAAAATTGGTATCCTTATTACCGTTGTATTAATTACTATTCTTTTTAGTACACAATGGAAGCACATGCGCTTTACCTATACCGAGGCCAATTTACTGCCAGATGACCACGAGGTAAATATAGAATATAACAAGTTTTTAAATATTTTTGGAGAAGAGGGCAACCTTATTGTTCTTGGCGTTAAAGATTCTACTTTATTTACGGTAGATAAACTAAATGCTTGGAACGCTCTTTCGGATACCTTTAGAAACGATGATGAAGTTATTACCGTTGCATCGATTAAAGATTTACAAAAACTTGTAAAAGATACCGAAAACCAGAAATTTAATTTAGTACCGTTTATAAAAAATTCTGTTCATTCTCAAACGCAAATCGACACGTTGCAGTATGAATTATTTACACAATACCCGTTTTACGATAACTTTTTATACAATAAAGAAACGAAGACTATTCGTTCCGCTATTTATCTCAAAAAAGATATAGTAAATACACCCGCCCGAAAAGATTTTGTTGTAGACAAGCTAATAGAACGTATTAAAGTCTTCGAGAAAGAAACAAATATAGATGTACGGATTTCGGGAATGCCCTATATCCGTACACTAAATTCACAAAATATAGTAGATGAAATAGGCTTATTTGTTGGAGGCGCTTTATTAGTCACCTCAATAATTTTCTTCTTATTCTTTAGGTCGTTTAGAGCCACGTTAATTTCTCTAGTTGTCGTGTGTATTGGTGTTATGTGGACTCTCGGAATTTTAGGATTCCTTAAATACGAAATTACGGTACTTACCGCTTTAATACCCCCATTAATTATTGTTATTGGTATCCCTAACTGTATCTTTTTAATTAATAAATACCAGCAAGAAGTAAAATCGCATGGTAATAAAGTAAAATCGTTACAGCGTGTAATTACCAAAGTGGGTAATGCGACGTTGATGACGAATATTACCACAGCTTCAGGTTTTGCTACCTTTATAATTACAGATAGCACTTTACTTAAAGAATTTGGTATCGTTGCCTCCTTAAGCATTATTGCTATTTTTATTTTGTGTTTGCTTATTATTCCCATCATATACACCTTTTTACCTTATCCTAAAGAGCGCCATTTAGAGCATTTAAATAAACGCTGGGTTGGTAGTTTTGTGGATTGGACGGAGCGTATGGTAAAAGAGAAACGCATTGCCATTTACATTACAGTATGCTGTTTAGTGATTACGTGTATTATTGGAATTTATAAAATAAAAATATCGGGAAGCCTTCTTGAAGACATGCCGAAAAACACTGAATTCTATAAAGACATTCGTTTTTTCGAAAAGGAGTTTAACGGTATTATGCCTTTGGAGATTATGATTAATACCAAGCGTGAAAAAGGCGTTATGAAATCGTCGACTCTTAAACGTATGGACGCGCTTGAAGATTTAATTATTGACACACCGGAGTTGTCCCGTCCCATTTCAATTGTAAGTCTTGTAAAATATTCTAAGCAGGCATTTTATAACGGAAATCCCAAATACTACCAATTACCAACAAAACAGGAAGAAGCTTTTATATTGCCTTATCTAAAAAATTCGACTTCCGGGGAGACCACAATATTAAATGATTTTGTTGATAGCACAGGGCAATATGCGCGTATCACTTCATTTATGAAAGATATTGGTACCGACAAAATGGAAGAGATTGAAAGTGATATCGAAGCCAAAATTAAAAAATTATTCCCAGCAGACAAATATGACGTTATTGTAACTGGTAAAGCTTTAGTATTCCAAAAAGGAACGACCTATTTAGTAAAAAACTTAGCCTTATCGTTATCGCTGGCTATTTTACTCATTGCGTTATTTATGGCCTATATGTTTCGTTCGTTTAGAATGATTATTGTATCGTTAATCCCAAACTTACTACCATTGGTGGTTACAGCAGGTTTAATGGGCTATTTAGGTGTCCCTATAAAACCGTCCACAATATTAGTATTTAGTATTGCTTTTGGTATATCGGTGGATGATACTATTCACTTTTTAGCAAAATATAGACAAGAATTACAGGCCAATAACTGGAAGATTAAAAAATCGGTTTACGGTGCTTTAAGAGAAACAGGCGTCAGCATGTTCTATACGTCTATTGTTTTATTCTTTGGTTTTTCAATATTTATGATCTCCAGTTTTGGAGGTACAGTAGCGCTAGGCGCTTTAGTATCGATTACCTTATTATTCGCTATGCTATCTAATTTACTTCTGTTGCCTTCATTATTACTATCTTTAGAGCGCAGTATTGCGAACAAACAAATTTTAAAAAAGCCCACTATTAATATTATCCCTGGAGAAAGCGAAGGTGATTTTAATACCGATGCTACAGACGACAAAAAATAAGATTTTAACTATAAAAACTAAAAACAGTTATAGTTGCATTTAAATACATTATAAAAAAATGACACAGTACACAATTGCACAATTATTAAAACAAACGGCGCCCCAAGACGTTGAAATTAAAGGCTGGGTAAGAACATTTAGAGCGAAACGTTTTATTGCCTTAAATGACGGCTCTACACTTAATAATATTCAATGTGTTGTCGATTTTGAAAACACACCAGAAGATGTGTTAAAACGCATTACCACCGGAGCCGCCGTACACATTAAAGGAGAACTAATAGAAAGTCAGGGACAAGGACAAACAGTAGAAATTGCTGTAACTTCAATTGTTATTTTAGGAGATTCAGATCCAGAAAAATACCCTATTCAGCCTAAAAAACACTCCTTCGAATTTTTAAGAGAAAACGCACACTTGCGCACAAGAACAAATACTTTTAGTGCTGTAATGCGCTTACGTTCTACCCTTTCGTTTGCCGTACACAAATATTTTAACGACAACGGATTTTACTATATGCACACCCCTATTGTAACAGGAAGTGATGCTGAAGGTGCTGGAGAAATGTTTAGAGTAAGTGCCTTAGACCCTAAAAATCCACCCTTAAAAGACGATGGCTCTGTCGATTATAGTAAAGATTTCTTTGGTAAAGAAACCAACCTTACCGTTTCTGGGCAATTAGAAGCAGAAACGTATGCTATGTCGTTAGGAAAAGTTTATACTTTCGGACCAACATTCAGGGCTGAAAACTCAAATACTTCTCGCCATTTGGCAGAATTCTGGATGATTGAACCAGAAGTGGCGTTTATGGATTTAGCTGGTAATATGGATTTGGCCGAAGACTTTATGAAATCAGTTATTACTTACGTTTTAGAGCATAATAGTGAGGATTTAGAGTTTTTAGATCAGCGTTTATTTGATGAAGAAAAAACAAAACCTCAAGCTGAAAGAAGCGAAATGCGCCTTATTGATAAATTAAAATTTGTTACCGAAAATAATTTTAAACGCGTAAGTTATACTGAAGCGATCGATATCTTAAAAAATAGTAAACCTAATAAGAAAAAGAAATTTAATTATATTATTGAAGAATGGGGAGTAGACTTACAATCGGAGCACGAGCGTTTCCTTGTAGAAAAGCACTTTAAATGTCCTGTAATTTTATTTGATTATCCTGCCGATATTAAAGCTTTTTATATGCGCTTAAATGAAGACGGAAAAACGGTAAGAGCAATGGATATTTTATTCCCTGGCATTGGCGAAATTGTTGGAGGATCGCAACGTGAAGAACGATTAGATGTTCTAAAAGAGAAAATGGCAGCCTTAAATATTCCAGAAGAAGAGCTTTGGTGGTACCTAGACTTGCGTAAATATGGAACAGCCGTACACTCAGGTTTTGGTTTAGGTTTCGAACGTTTGGTAATGTTTGCCACAGGAATGGGTAATATTAAAGACGTCATTCCGTTTCCTAGAACCCCTCAAAATGCAGAGTTCTAGTTAAAAATTTACCTACAATAGTAAAAATAAACAATCTAGTAAACTCATAAATCTAGATTGTTTTTTTTATTTTAGTACATATTCTAAAATATAGTATGCTTAAACAATATTTACAGTTTAAATTATCTCAGAAGTTGTCTCCGCAACAAATTCAATTGATGAAATTGATACAACTTCCTACGCAAGCTTTTGAACAACGTTTAAAGCAAGAGTTAGAAGAAAACCCTGCTTTAGATAGCGGTAAAGAAGAGGTTGAGAATGAGTACGATGATTTAGATAATTCGCAAGACGAATACGACGATACTGAAACAATTAATACCGACGATATTAATGTTGATGATTATTTAAGTGACGACGAAACACCAGATTACCGCACGAGCGTAAATAATTATAGCGCCGATGAAGATGAAAAAAGCATTCCGTATGCTTCAGGAACATCATTTAGACAACATTTAGTGAGTCAATTAAACACGTATCGTTTGGATGATGAAGAACGTGAAATTGCCGAATTCCTTGTCGGAAGTGTAGACGAAAGTGGCTATATCCGTCGTGAACTTAGTGATATAATGGACGATTTAGCGTTTACACAAAACGTCTATACCACCGAAGATAAAATAAACCGCGTTTTAAAAATTGTGCACCAATTAGATCCTTCAGGGGTTGGCGCTCGTAACCTTCAAGAGTGTTTAAGTATTCAATTAGAACGTAAAGAACAAAAGCCCGATGTCGCTCTGGCTTTAGATATTATAAATAATGCATTCGATCAGTTTACAAAAAAGCATTATCAAAAACTGATGCAGAAATTCGATATTACTGAAATTCAGCTAAAAGATGCTATTCACGAAATCGAAAGATTAAACCCTAAACCTGGTGGCTCTTACGCGGGAAACAGCCGTGTTGTGCAACATGTTGTCCCTGATTTTGCAATAAAAATTGTAAATAGCGAATTAGAATTGACTTTAAATGGCAGAAATGCTCCCGAGCTTCATGTCTCTCGCGAGTACAACAATATGCTTAAAGGTTACAAAGAAACGAAAGAGCGTACCAAAGCACAGAAAGATGCCGTACAGTTTATTAAACAAAAGCTCGACGCCGCAAAATGGTTTATAGAAGCTATTAAACAGCGCCAACAGACGCTATTCGTTACAATGAGTGCTATTATGCATTACCAAAAAGAATTCTTCTTAACAGGCGATGAGCGCAAATTAAGACCAATGATTTTAAAAGATATTGCAGACGAAATTGAAATGGACGTTTCTACGGTGTCTCGCGTTGCTAATAGTAAATACGTAGACACCCCTTATGGCACCAAATTGATTAAAGAATTTTTCTCTGAATCGATGACTAACGATCAAGGCGAAGAGGTTTCTACCCGTGAAATAAAAACAATTCTAGAAACGGTTATTGATGAGGAAAATAAGAAAAAGCCGTTAACAGATGAAGCTTTAGCGAAAATCTTAAAGGAAAAGGGGTACCCCATAGCTAGACGTACCGTAGCTAAATACAGAGAACAGTCAGATATCCCCGTAGCACGTTTAAGAAAAAAGATATAATGAATTTCCTTCTTAAAAGCGTCTCTTTTGTATTTCACCCAATTATAATGCCCTTATTGGCTGTTATTTTCTATTTTTCAAAATCACCAAGATATTTGTCCTTTGACGTCATTAGTGCAAAAATTACGTCACTTTTTATATTAACTATTCTCTTACCTATTCTTACCTATTTTTTACTTAAAACTTTAGGAAAAACACAAACGATTTATTTAAAAACGACGAAAGAACGCGTAACACCTTTACTAATTAACGCGGTTATAATTCTCTTAATTTTGAAACGCGTATTGCCAATTAATCAAATTGTAGAATTATATTTCTTTTTTATTGGCACCTTAATTTCTACCATAACTTGTTTAGCGCTAGCATTAGCTAATTTTAAAGCCAGTATTCATATGATTGCGATCTCTGGTGTGTTTATGTTTGCCATTGCATTCTCCATTCATTTTAGTATTAATATAAATGGGTCCTTAGCTTTAATGGCTATTATTACTGGAGCCATTGCCACCTCGCGCTTACATTTAAAAGCACACACTCCCACCGAGTTAATATTTGGCTTTTTTATTGGCTTTATTCCACAAATTATTCTAATGAATTACTGGATTTAAGTGCTTAATAAAAACAATTTCCTATCGCTTCAAACCTTTAATGCCAATTAATACATTATTTCGCTTAAAATTATCTGTAACTATAAACGTAACTTAAAAGCTATAAAATGATCGTAAACACCTCTAAAACTCAAAACACCTTTAGGATTTTAATGGGCTTGGCTATGCTTTTTGCAGGTATTGCTCATCTCACCTTTAAACGCATAGAGTTTCAAGCGCAAGTGCCAACATGGTTATCTACCGAAGAAGGGTTTGTCGATTTTATTGTTTTAGCCTCTGGGGTAGTAGAAATTATTTTTGGAGCTCTGATGGTTTGGGGAGGAAAGATAAAAGTGTTCACTGGTATTGCTTTAGCCCTCTTTTATGTTTTAGTTTTTCCTGGAAATATTAGTCAGTACACTAACGGTTTCGATTCTTTTGGTTTAAATACCGACGCTAAACGACTAACGCGTCTATTTTTTCAGCCGGTACTTATTCTTTGGTCATTGTGGGCTTCTGGCGGATTAAAATACATAATGAGCAGAAGAAGTAATCATTAACTATTGTAATTAGTCCCTTTATCTCAATTGCTAATAGTTTTAAAATCACTGTTCATATTTCTGGTACTTAACTTCCCTCGGCGCAATACAGAAATACTCTAGACTTAAAATATTTTCGGTATACGTAAAAGGACAAGTATACTCAGATTTTTTTCAAAGTAAAGACATAAAACCGATTAGTTCTATGATTATGTTACTGTATAACCACTGTTTGTAGTTATAGACATACCGCCTACCATTCCATTTAGAGACAACTTGCCGTTGCTATTAAAGTAATAATCTTATAGCTAAATACAATGGAAACGTCAGCCATATCGGTTAGAAATTCGATTAATTTCCTATCTCCAACTAATGCAGGTTCTATAGGCGGCTATTCGTCATTATTATTGCAAACAAAAACCATTACGCATAAGAGGATTAAAAAAAATGACTGTTTAATACTGTGCTTACCCTAAAATACGATTTTGTATAAAGCCTTAAATAGATACTTTATAAAATTAACCGATTTAAATAGTAAATAAGTCTAATTACTACTCATTGGTCCCTATAAAATGCTGTGAGGTGTTTCTATTTTCTCTATGAAGTGTTCGATATTATCGTGACGGCACCACGCTGTACGATCTAAATTTATATCGTGTACTATTGAACCATTATTGTAAATATGTAGCACTATTTGTTTACCCAAAAGGGATCTTGTTTTTTAGAAAACCAACAAGTAATGTTTTTATAATGATAGGTAATAGTCTTTTCGTTATTATTCGCTAGATTTATTTTTTTAATCACTAAACACTGGGTAGAATCGACAAAGGTAATTTCGAAAACTTCGCCTTTACTATATTTTTTAATAGTCGATGAATAAACCAAGTAATTATACCTCCTGCCATTAAAACGGAAAAAATGACGGTATTTTCGAAGAGAAATACTGAAATGGTGTTTACTCGTGTCGCTCTTCGAGCTACTATAAATAAAAGTATAGCAATCCAACTAGATAAAAACAGGACGATAAACAGCACGCTGTACTTTATAAAAATAGTAAAATAATTAAGATGTGAAGTTGCTTTTTCTACTTGATACCTGTGGTCCATAATTATACTACTAAATTTCTAATAAAGTATAAATCTAATAAAAAATTAATAGTTGGTCTCTGCAATAAAGCATTGTGTAAAAAAGAGGTCTATTATATTATACCTTGATGCTTTTATAACACGCTTTAACTAACTCTTGGCCGTAGAGGCGTTCTTGTTTTCTCACTATAAAATGACCTTTTGCCATATCTTGAAAATGATCCATAAATACCGTATTAATTATAGCACCACCTGCAGCACCAATAAACGGAATAGCTTGCCCGGCCATTTTCTCTGATATTTGTATTGAAAAGCGTTCTGCCACTTTCGTTACTAAACGCAATATTAAGGGAGCGCCTTCATCAACCACTCCTTTTTCTAAAATAAATTTTGAGGTTTCCGATACCGATTGACCCAATAATGCCCGAATTGTAAAATATCCTGTTTCGGTACCATCATCGGAAGTAGAAGTTCCTCCTAATGCAAAAACTTCTAAGCACGCCATTTTTGTTTCGATACTGTTAACCGATTCCCCGTATTCTCTAGAAATATCAGCAATAGAACGTAACATAATAGTCGTCGAAATTGGCAACTCAATAGCCAATGCGGCAAATCCGAAAAAACCACCTACACCACCACTTACGGCAACAGCTGTTTTATGAATTCTATTAGAAGACTTTTTTGCCGATTTGTTTTTCATAGTAAAAATAGCAGCATCGGCAGCCTTCAATAACGAGTTTGTGGTAATGTCGCCTAATTTATCAGTCCACTTTTTTGGAAGACTATCTATTCCTTTTTCTATAGGAGAGCCAATAAAATTGGTGATTTTTGCCGCTAAACCTGGGTTTTCAAGGAGCCGTTTTGCCACCATTAACTCCGTAATATCTACTTCCGAAATACTAAGTTTTGCTTCCATAATTATCTTTTGGTGTTTATTTGATGCCTATCTATTACAAGATATAAAAGATCAAACCAATTTTAATAGCATTCATGTCTATAGTGTCTCCTTTAAGTTTTGCTGAAGCATTAAAAATAGGGTTTAAAGCGTAGTAGATATAGAAATTCCAAGTATTGTAACCGGC
Source organism: Bizionia saleffrena (assembly GCF_008086175.1). GTDB lineage: Bacteria > Bacteroidota > Bacteroidia > Flavobacteriales > Flavobacteriaceae > Bizionia > Bizionia saleffrena. The sequence continues at coordinate 245,128 of NZ_VSKM01000005.1, read as the reverse complement.
GCTCATCGTTAATCCGTATTGAAACTCATTGAATACATCCTTATTATTTAGTGATATATTAGTGGGTTCCCCTTTAAATTTTGTTTGATTGGCAAATACATACCCGAATTTCACTCCGGTATACACCCGCCAGAACTTATACTCTCTGGATGTTGATGTACGCCAACGGTACTCTAAAGGCAGTTCTAACATATAACTCGAGAACTTATTCTTAGTATAACTAGTTTCTGAGCGATCTAAGACTGAAAACATTGTACCTCTTGTTGTTTCGGTAATTAAAAGGTTTTGGTTAAAAGAATTAATAGAAACACCCAAACCAACACCAATGGCACTGTTGCGTCTTTTGTTGATTGGGATATCTTTTATAAATCCGAAATGATATCCGCTAGAAAAGCCACTCTGAGAGATTCCTGAGGGCTGCTTACCTAATAGATTATAGGTTACCCCAATATAAAATTGATCTTCCTTATATAAAGAATCCGCGGTTTGTTCTCTTAAAAAAACATCTTCTTGGGCGTACACTTGTATTCCGAACAGAAGGCATAGCGCTAAGGGGAAAAAATATCTCATAAACCTAAAAGTACAAAAGTAAATAAAAAGAAAAGGCGTTTTGATTACATCAAAACGCCTTTTACTATAAAATTAAGATTGTTTTAATTTTGTGCATTTGCTACGGCATCACCCTTACGAGTGGTATAGTTAATTTTTAATGCATTTACTTTACGCAATTCTTGCTTAACATCAGAAACTAAACCCATATTAGCTTCTCTATCTACTTTTAAAGCAATAGTTAACTTAGGTAATAATTCTTCTCTTAATGCGGCACGCTCAGCAGCTATAAAAGGCGCTATATCCTCTACCCCTGCATACTTATCATTTAACTGAATTCTTGCTTCAGATCCATATTTATCGATATAGTTTGCACTAGGCTTTCCAATATAAATATAGCTAACTGGATTCTTTTTATCCAATTTTTCTACTTGATCGGCTGAGGGTAATTTATTTTCAATCAATAAATTATCTTCTTTAATAACCGTAGCTACCATAAAGAAAAACAAAAGCATAAATACAATATCTGGTAACGATGCTGTTGAAATTGGAGGTAACCCTCCATCTTGTTTCTTTTTAAATTTAGACATAATTACTTTTTATCTAATTAGACTTTGTTTCTGCTTCAGAGAACTTTTGTGGAATTAGTATTTTGATCGTTTCTAATTGATCTTTTAACCTATCCTGTTCCGCTTGCGGCGTTTGAGGATCTAAATAACGATCGTTTGCTTCAACATAAGACATTTGTAAAGCAGGGAACTCCCTTTTAAACTCTCTGTCCCTTAAAGTGTTATAGGCGGCGATTATTTCATTTTGTACGGCTATATACGTTTTGTATTTAGTAAGCCTATCATTACTTAATGATATAATTGCTTTATCGAAATTATCTGATGATTTTGGGTTCTGTCCTCCTTGACAGCGCTTACAAGCATCGTCCCCAGTTCCTCCTCCATTATCTAAAAACTTAACAGCTGCTGCTCTTAAATCTCCAAGATTGATAAGTCGTTCTTCACCATCAGACTTTAAAAAGATCTGATTAGTTCTATTAACGTTTATCTGAAAGATGTTTCTCTCTTTAATTTTTGGTGGATCCGTTATATCAACTATAGGAGGTAACTTTCTATTTAACCCCGAATCGGTTGCTATATCTGTTGTCACCAAAAAGAAAATTAATAATAAGAAGGCAATGTCAGCCATAGAGCCGGCATTAACTTCTGGTGCTGATCTTTTTGCCATAATTATTTAATCATTTTATTGATTCCTGTTATCAACATAGTACCTGCTGCAATTACAGCTAAAAAGTAGAACATATACAAACCAGTATCTACCCATTTAGCGCCAGATGCCGATAACATTTTTCCGTCTTGCATTGGTGTTTCTACTCCCGAAGCAGTAAAGTAGGCGATTAATCCTACAACTAGAAAAGCACCTACTCCTATTAACGCGTTTTTTAAGGTTGCAGTATTAGCAAATAAATTAACTACGACAAACAACAGTACTAAAGCTAAGGTTATCCCTAATATTATGTAGGCTATCCAAGTCATTGGTTCTAATAAAGAGGTATCTCCATTGGCAGCCAATTCTTTTACTTCTTCATCTCCTGCTCCTACAATTCTTGCTAAAAAAACCATAGATAAAACACCTATAATTAATAAAACTATTTTTAAAATCTTATGCATAGTATTCGTTTTTAAAATTAGTTAATATTACTTTTTATATCTCACAAGCATATCCATTAATGTAATAGAAGAATCTTCCATATCATTAACAATACTATCTACTTTTGCAATAATATAATTGTAAAATACTTGTAGAATAATAGCTACAATTAAACCAAATACGGTTGTTAAAAGTGCAACTTTGATACCTCCTGCAACTAAAGCGGCATCCATACCACCTGCAGATTGAATTTTATCGAAGGCTTGAATCATACCAATTACCGTACCCATAAATCCAAGCATTGGAGCTAGGGCGATAAATAAAGAGATCCAAGAAATGTTCTTTTCTAATTGTCCCATTTGCACACCACCGTAAGCAATTACTGCTTTCTCTGCAGATTCGAGACTTTCGTCTGCGCGATCTAACCCTTGGTAATAGATGGAGGCAATAGGCCCTTTAGTGTTACGACAAACTTCCTTAGCAGCTTCAATTCCACCAGATTGTAATGCGTCTTCTACATTTTTAGCTAATTTCTTAGAGTTTGTTGTAGAAAGGTTTAAAAATACAATTCTTTCGATAGCGATTGCTAAACCTAGAATTAAACACAATAATACAATTCCCATAAACTGAGGTCCACCTTCGATAAAACGTTTTTTAAGCTCTTGGTGAAAACCTAACGACTCTTCTGCCGCGCCATCTGTCGATGCTTCTTGTGTTGTTGAGACTACTGTTGTTGCTATTGTGGCAGCAGTTGTAGTTGCGTTAGCTGTTCCAAATGCCATTATTAAAGTTATGGCTAGGATTGAAAATAATCTTTTCATTGTCGTGATCTTAATTTTAATTAGTTAAAGTGTTAAAGATATAAAAAAAATGTAATTAAAAAATAAAAAAACCAATTACAACCGTGTAATCGGGCTTATTTCGCAGAGAGAAAGGGATTCGAACCCTCGATACGCTATAAACGCATACACGCTTTCCAAGCGTGCGCCTTAAGCCACTCGGCCACCTCTCTAAAGTTTACCGATAATTACAAGGCACCAAAATAAGAGAAAAATAATTAAAGACTAAAATTTTGAGAGTTAATTTTACGTCAATTCTCCTCTTAATGCTGTTTGATATATGGTTTTGAACAAGTTAGGCGACACATTTTGCCCTAACAAATACATTAATTTACATATTGCGGCCTCCGTAGTAATGTCTTTTCCCGAAATTAAACCTATTCTTTTTAGCTTTTCGCTAGTTTCGTACTGCCCCATCATCACACTTCCTCCAGAACATTGCGTTACATTTATAATATGTATACCTTTATTTACAGCGTCTCTTAATAAGCTAACAAACCAATCTTCAGTAGAGCAATTTCCTGCACCGTACGTTTCTAAAACGACACCTTTTAGACCTGGCGTATCAAATATAGAACGTAATAATACTTCAGATATTCCTGGAAATAATTTTATTAAAGCAATATTTGAGTCTAATTTTTTATGAACGATAAGGTCTTTTCTGGCATTCGGTTTAAATAAATATTCCTGATTTACTTTTAAATGCACCCCAGATTCGGCTAAATCAGGGTAATTTAAAGAGGCAAACGCTTCAAAATGCTCGGCGTTAATTTTCGTCGTTCTGTTGGCGCGATATAATTTGTATTCAAAATACAAGCACACTTCTTTTATCACTGGTTTATTGTAATGATTAAGTGCCGCCACTTGAATAGAGGTGATTAAATTCTCTTTAGCATCGGTACGTAAATCACCAATGGGCAACTGTGATCCCGTAAAAATAACTGGTTTGGCTAAATGCTCTAACATAAAACTCAATGCTGAAGCCGTGTAACTCATTGTATCGCTACCGTGAAGCACCACAAATCCATCAAAAGACTCGTATTGCTCTTCTATAACCTCAGCGATTTCTACCCAATATTCGGGTTTCATATTACTAGAATCTATGGGCTGGTCAAACGACGTGGTTTCAATGTTACACTCTAATAATTTCAATTCTGGAATACGCACTAATAAATTATCGAAATCGAAAGCGCGTAAGGCACCAGTTTCCGGATCTTTCATCATACCAATGGTACCACCGGTATATATAAGAAGTATATTAGGTATTGCTTTTGTCATAATTAAATGCCGAAAATGGCTTTTGAGTTTGCAGTTGTTATTGCTGCGATGTCTTCTTGAGATATATTGTAAATCTCCGATAATTTTTCGAGAACTTTTACAATATAACTACTTTCATTTCTTTTTCCTCGGAAAGGATGCGGTGCCAAATACGGCGCATCGGTTTCTAAAACAATATGTTGCAAATCGATTGTACTTAAAAACTGATCGATTTTACCATTTTTGAAGGTTGCCACTCCCCCTATTCCTAATTTAAGGTTATAAGAAATCGCTAGTTTTGCGTGTTCTATTGTCCCCGTAAAACAATGAAATATTCCAAACAAGTCGTCGCTTTTCTCTTCTTCTAACACTTCGAAAACGGCATCGAAAGCCTCACGGCAATGTATTACGATGGGCAATTTATGCTTTTTAGCCAATTGAATTTGATATTTAAACGCTTCTTTTTGAATCGCCAACGTGTCTTTGTCCCAATACAAATCTATGCCAATTTCTCCAACTGCATAAAATTTATGATTGTCGAGCATCTCTTCAACGTGGGCTAATTCTTCATTATAGTTATCTTTTACGTGTGTTGGGTGTAAGCCCGACATTAAAAACACGTGTTCCGGATAGTCTTTTTCAAGTCGAAGCATCGCTGCTGTATACGTAGAATCGATAGCAGGAATAAATAAACGTGTTACATTAGCATCCAGAGTGCGCTGCATCATTTCGTCTCTATCTTCATCGAAAGCTTCACTATATAAATGGGTGTGTGTATCTGTAATTATCATTTTGTAAAAATAAAAAAGTCAGGGATTAAACACTGACTTTTTCTAGGGTATTTTAAGTTAAACTTACTCTAATTTATTTAGTAATTTCTGAGCTTGCTCGTAATCGTCGGCCTCTTCATTAATTTGTTTTAATAAACTTTGGGTGACCTCTGTCTTACCTTGTTTTAAGTTGCTTAAAGCGTGATACCACAGGGCCCTGTTTTTATAAACCGATTCGCTTTTTGAAATAGCTATCAGCAGTGCATCGGCAGTTTCAAAACGATTTAATTCGATATTAGTAATAGCATAATACAATTGTAATTGCCTGTTTTCGCTATCGGTTTTTAAAAGACGCTCTAAAATGGTATTGGCTTTAGAAAACTCGCGATTATTAAAAGCTTTGGTAACCTCAACAAGATCGCGAACACTTCCTCCACGAACAGTTAAATCTATTGTTTCGTGCGTATTAAAATCTTTGTACGTTGGCGTTTTTAACTGCTTAAACAAAAACAGTCCTATTAACACAACAACACTTGCCGCTATAGCCAATCGAGCAATATTGAAACGTTTACGAAAGGCTTTCGGTTGTTCCGTTTGTATCGTATTAAAATGCGCTTCTGAGATGTGCATTAAGTTGCGTTTAAAGTCAGAACTTTCTTCATCTAAAGTTTGTTCCAAATATCCTGAAAGCTCTTTATATGTTATAAAACTATGTTTAAAAGCAGTATCGATTGCTAAGCGGTTTTCAAAAGCGAGCACATCACTAGCAGACAGGTCTCTTTGTAAGTAGTTTTCGAATAAAATATAGTCTTTTTCTTCCATTTTAATAGTTGTTAAGCTGATTAAATTTAGGCGACTCTTGTACTAACTTGGTAAGTTTACCAATGCACAGCGATTTCTTTTTCCGAGCGTAGGCATAAGTAATTTTTAAACTTTTTGCCACCTCTTCCATCGATTTAATTTTAAAAGTTGCTTTTAGTAAATCTTTACAAGCATCGCCCAACTTTTGAAACATTGCGTTAAACAATTCTTGTTTTTCACCAAATACTGTAGTTTCGAAAGCTAGCGTGAAAGCGTCGTCATCTTTAGATAAGACTTCTTCATTAATTGTTACCTCCTTATTAGTCTTCTTTTTTAATTCATTTAACCATTTACGTTTACATAAGAGAAAGAAATAGGCATCGAAAGGACAAGTTAATTCCAACCCTTTCTGTTTTGCTTGATTATAAATGGTAACCAATACTTCTTGAACGACATCTTTTGCTTGGGTAGCGTTACCGCTATTCTGTTTGATGTAATTTATCACTTTAGGCACAAACGTATCGTAAATAGCTTGTATAATAAAACTATTATTTTGAAGTAATCCGTGAATATACTTCTGGTCTTCGTGTATTTTTTTATCACCCATTAACCCCTATATATTGGTTGGTTTCTAACGAATTTAAAAAAACTTTTAAATAAATGGGTAACAAATTCAAAATGCTTTTGATATAAGGTTGTAAAAGCCAAAATGGCAAAACTATTAAATCAATTATTAACTCTTTAATATTTAGAAATCATGAGAAAATCAATTTTAATTATCGCAGCCCTAGTTTTTGGATTATTAACAGCAAACGCTACAACACCAAATTCAACGCCTACAACTTTTAACAATTCAGACCTTATAAAGGACGACATCGTAAAAATTTATAACTGGTCGGTTACAACAACAGTAGGCCAATTTTCTGGAACCGCTTCAACTTTAACCTCAGCAGAACGCCGAGTGCAATTAGCAAGTAACGGCCTAATCGTTTTAGAACATATAATTACTAGCTATTTCGTAGTAGGAAGCGATATAAACAAACCAGAAAACAGATTGTATTTCTGGGAAGTACAAAGTGAAAACGGTCGTGCGAAAGGATTTTCGACTAGCGAAGCATCAGCCCATAGAATGATCAACTTAGTATCAAGCGGAGATGTTGTTTACTATAAAATAGTTGCTAGCTCAGAAATAAAATAATAAGACATTCTGGATGCTTCTCACCAGGTATCCAGTTTATAATTCCATAAAAACAGATTACTCATTTTAAACCTTAGAAATTATGAAACAATTTAAACACCTATTTACAACGTTATCAATTACGGCGTTAACACTTATTACCAGTTGCACAAGTAAAGATGATAACCCCGATTATTTTGCAGGAATCCCCGCTCCAACCTCAGCAGAGTTTGATGCCATTAGACAGAGCGCTATGGAAGATAATACGCAACATTTTCAGTTTGATGCCAGCGACGGATTCGTGACTTTAACCTCTAGCAATGGTGTAGAAATCTCACTAAATACGTCATGCCTATCTCAAAACGGAAACCCCGTTACCGGCCCAATCGATTTAGAGTATGTAGAAATTTTTGAAAAAGCAAATATGCTTGTTACCAACAAACCTACGATGGGAAGATTACCAAATGGCGACAAAACTCTAATTATTACTGGTGGAGAATTCTTTCTAGAAGCGACTATTAACGGACTTCCATTGGACGCAAACTGTGGGTTAAGCCTATTAGTGCCGTCTGCTTTAACTGGCGGCTTTGATCCAGCAATGACACTTTGGAATGGCGAAATTGATACCGATGGCAACTTAACTTGGGATCAAATAGAACCTGGCACAAACGATGGTGTTTTTGATGAGATGGGTGAATACTACGCCGTTTTACAAGGTTTTGGATGGAGCAATATTGATCGCTTTTATAGCGACCCAAGACCAAAGACTCAAATACTAGTAAAAGCGCCACAAGGTTTTAATTTTGGTAATAGCGCGGTATATTTATCTTACGATGGCGAAGATTCTGGTTTAGCTAGTTTGGATACTTACGACAATACTTTTCAAGCATTTAGCGAACATTACGGACAAATCCCTATTGGTTTAGAGTGCCATATTATTTTTATTACCACGGAAGATGGCCTTTGGAAATATGCTATAAAACCTGTTACAATTGCTAACGACGATATCATCACTTTCACACTAGATGATCTTGTTATTGGAGATGACAACGCTTTACAAGGAGATATTAATGTGCTACCATGATTAAATTCCTACTTAAAAAAAGTCAGAAACTTCGGTTTTTGGCTTTTTTGTTTTTAGCAGTTTTGCTTTCAGGATAAGAGACTTACTTTCAGTAAGGTTATAAAACCCTCTTTTAAAGTGATTGCGCTTTGCTTTTTTCATCCTAAAAAAGATTCATAAACTATTTAAATAATCACTCTCATAGTTTTTGCTATATTTATAAAGCTATTAATATCAGAAAATTATGAAAACGCTCTCTTTTACCGTCGCTTTTTTTATGTCGTTAGTTACACTTGCCCAAACAGCAGATACACCTTTAGATACCACTCGAGGCCTATCTGAAATTAATTACAGTAAAATAAATAATACGGTACAATTTAGTCCCAAAGCACCACAATTAATACAAACAGCAGGCGCACCGAAAGCCTTTTACACGCATTTCTGGGAATTTGGAGACGGAGAATATAGTAATGAAGAACTACCAAAACACACCTATAAAAACGCTAAAGAATACGACGTTCGCTTATGGACAACCAATATGTATTCCTCGGGAAAACCACCCACTGCACGTCCTAAAAAAATAAGAATTGACACAGCAACAGATAGCTCCACAGACAACAGCAGCGCTACTTTAGACACAAGTTTAGATTTAGTACGCAATCGCGAACCTATGCCAGAGGAAGATATTGTTGTCGTAATGCGTTATAAAAACACCAAAGATTACGAAACAAACGGCACACTTTATTTGTATTATAATGAAACAGCGTTTACAGCAGATAATTTTGAAGTATTGGATGCTCGTTTTTACAACAACGAGGAAGACGTCAGCGACACAGAATTAGTTATGGTAAATAGTATTACTACAAACGACTATTTTTACGCGAGCCACACACAAGAACCTCTAGAATTTAAAACGATAGCTCAAGATTCTACCGAAAAATTAAACCTGCCGTTAACGTTAGCAGAATCTGAAACTAAATACCGCGCTTCAAAAACGATTGCTTTTAAAAATATGAAACCTAATGAAGAGCGCAATTTGTTTTACACCCTAAAAACAACGCCCGAAATGATAAAGGACACGAGCGCAATTGTAACCATTCGCGGGGTGTATGTTCCAGACGATAATTACCAAAACCACAAAGTAAAGGAAATGGAAATGGAGATTGTAACGTCTCACGATCCCAATAAAATGTCATCTAACGCTACCTTTTTAAATTACCGACTGGTGCGTTATAAAACACCAAAATTCAAAATAAAATTTCAAAATAATGGCGAAGGTCCGGCCACAACAATTAGGTTAGAAACCGATATCCCAGAGATGTTAGATAAATCTAGTATTACCGTAGAAGATATGTACCCCAAGTGTAAAATTTGCCCAAAAGAGGAAGTTCAGTACAGTTGTTTAGACACCACTTACACCGCCACGCAAGCCATTTTTACGTTTAAAAACATTTATTTACCAGGAAGCGAACAAAAAAATGTAAAAGATTACGATTCTACAAAAGGTTTTGTAAAGTATAACATAAAGTTTAGCGACGATTTTCATAAGAAAAAAACCAAGTCTAGAACGGCGATTATTTTCGATAAAAACGACCCGATTATCACCAATTATTCTACCACGCGTTTTTTACCGGGCATTTCTATTGGAGCAAAAGCGGGTTATAACTCATTCAGCGATTTAAAAAACTCTAAAAGTTATTTTATTGGCGCCACGGTTTCCCCTTACAAATCGTACCGATGGTATTGGCAGGTGGAATTATTAAACAGTTTTCATTCTTACAATGGCACTAAAACAATACGCGAAGAATTTGTAGATTCTCCCGCCGGTTTTATAGCGCTTGAACGCACCACAAAAGAAAGCTCTTACGATAATATCGATTGGGAAATTCCAGTTTTAGCCCGTTACAATGTTAATAATTATATTGGTTTGGGCGCTGGACTGCAAGGCACTTTTTCAGTTAGCCAGCAAAAAACAGAACGCATTACCATCCAGCAATACGAAGGTGAGCAGACGGATTCAAACCTTCTTATCAATCAATCGGTCACGGAAAGTGATACAAAAAATAATTTTGCAAATTTTAGAACGGGCTTTTTAATTGAAGCTACTGCCGGATTTGCGCGCATTGGTCCCACAGCTGGCGTGCGTTATGTATTTAACTTTAAAGACGCTTATGATTACTTACAATTTTACGCCTTATGGAAATTTTAATATTAGAATCCATTCTCCTGCCTAAATAAAATACCAAAACCCTTTTGCTGATGAAGTCCCTCTTACTTGTTTTCTATTTTATCATTAGCGGAAGTCTCTATTCTCAGACGATAGAAGATCGCATTTATAGCGCTACTGCAGTTTTTAACACGCAACAAACTACGGAAGCCTTAGCAACTTTAAACGTTGAAATTAGTGCTTTTGAAGCTGAATTACAGTCTAAAGACGATTATCTAGCCTTTGTTAACCTTCTCATTAATAAAGCCTATTACCTAGAACAAAACCAAAGTTATCAATCGGCTATTTCTACTTACGAAGACGCTTGGAGCTTGTATAAAAAGGAAAAAATAAATACTATTTTTCAATACGATATCATCGAGAATTGCTTAATTAATTTGGGCGTATTATATCACAAAACAAATAATTACACCAATGCTGAAAACACGATTAAATATTATATCGCATTAGCCAAAAAGCAAAATAATACACAGCAACAAGCTATTGGCGCGGTAAATTTGGCCAACTTATATCAAAAACTAGGTAAACACACTTTAGCCATAGAAGTCGCTAATAACGGATTGAAAATCGCGGCACCAAACTCACGAGAATATCAAAGACTTAAACAAATTAAAGCGAATAGCAGTATAACTTTAAAAGGAAACAAAACAGCTATTGGCACCTCTAAAAACAAAGCCTCTAATATAGGTTTCCATTTTAAAAATGAGCAAGTAGCCTATACTACTGCTATGCAGCACAAAGATTACGAAACGGCACTATACCTCTTTAAATCTTCAATGCACTATTGGCAGAACGATTTAACTTCAGCTCGAGAACTAGCGAAATTAAAACACGAGGAAGCAAAGCTATACACTTTATTAAACCAAAATGAAGAAGCTAAAAACGCCTTACAACTAGGGGTATCCCTTTTACTTCCTAAATACGACAAGAACAGCCTCCCAAAAACAAACCACCTGTATCCAGAAAACACCTTTATTGAAATCTTCGATGCCTTAGCCGCCTTACAAGACACCCCTGAAATGGCATTGCAATATTACGATTTGAGTTTTTATGTTTCTAATTTACTCAATGCCCAGATTACGTCGCAAGAGGCCAATATGGTAGAAATAGCGGCCAATAGAATACGTAGTGAAAAATGTATCGCTTTATTATATCAGCTTGAATCTAAAAGCGCAAATACAAGTTATACCACACGCGCTTTTCAATATGCCGAAAACAGTAAAGCGTCTATATTAAAAGAAAATCACTCGAAAAAAGAGTTGCTAAAAGCACACCCTAGCGATACTTTATTAATTGAAGAACAATGGCTATTAAAAACACAAGAGCAATTAACAAACCGGCTTATTAGAACGCCTTATCAGCGAACGCAGACAGAAAACCTTTCAGAAGTTAGAGACTCTTTAAACAGTATTAATATTGCATTGAGAACAGCTCAAAAAATAATTCAAACGCGTTATAATTTTTCAGTCAATGACCGTATTAACATTCCTGTTTTAAAACAAAGACTTTTGGTAGATGACGCGGCTTTAGTCGCTTATTTTTATGGTAAAGAAAACATCTATCAGTTTATATTCACGGATAACACCACAACTCTAAACGCTATTAATTTAAATAATAAAACAAAGGAATCCCTACGGGGGTTTATTACTTTATTTAACGATGCATCGGCTATAAATAATGATGTTTCAGACTATCGTGCTCAAGCATTTTCAGTGTACAAAAGGCTTCAATTAGCCCCCCTTCAGCATAATAAAAATATCGTTATTATTCCCGACGGCTTACTTAATTTTATTCCTTTTGAAGCCTTACTCACAAAACATACAGAAACATCTAATTATAGCAAAATGCCATTTATGGTAAGGCAACACACTATCGTTTATAATTCGAGTGCTTACTTTTTTTTAAAAAACAAAAAGCACGAATCGGGAGATCATTTACTCGGTGTATTCCCTGTATTTGAAGGCACTACCAACGCGTTAAAATACACGATTAATGAGGCTAAAAGCATAGAGCAAGAGGTAGATGCTAAATTTTTAATGTACCATTCGGCAACAAAACAAAGTTTTTTAGATTACGCCTCTCAGTATAATATTTTACATCTTTCCACCCACGCTAGTAGTGGCGATTTTATTGTGCCCGCTCATATTGAGTTTTCAGATGAAACCCTATACCTAAACGAACTATACGCGTTAAACATTTCGCCAAAATTAGTCGTTTTAAGCGCTTGCGAAACGGGTATTGGCAAATTGACTAAGGGTGAAGGTCCTATGAGCTTGGCAAGAGGATTTAATTATGCTGGCGCGGAGACTATATTGTTTTCACTATGGCAAATTAGCGATGCTTCAACGGCGAAAATTATGGAATTATTTTATAATGATTATGGAAAAACTAGTTCGGCTTCTCACGCAAATCACCGTTCAAAAATTGCTTATTTAGAGGATAAAAACATCAGTAATATAAAAAAATCGCCTTATTACTGGAGCGCTTTCGTATTTTATGGCAGCATAGAACCGCTTCGAGATAATAACATAAATTATGGTGTTATTACTATTATTTCAATTCTGTTTGTAGTACTTTTACTGCGTTTATTTAAGCAATGGTATGAAAAACGATCTCAAAGAATTTCTTCTTAATAAAGGATATACAAAAACAAAATTAAGACTTACTCAAACGAATCATTTTGAAATAAAAGCCTCTATTAACGGTGTTAAAGGGCTTTTTATTCTAGACACTGGCGCATCGAGTAGCTGTATAGGCTTTGAGGATGCTACGCTTTTTAAATTAAAAGTAAAAGCATCAGATGTAAAAGCTGCAGGTGCCGGCGCTACAAATATGCTCACTAGAATATCGAAAAAAAATACGATTAAAATAGGTAAATGGGAGACGGAGAAAGTGACTTTAATCTTATTCGATTTGGTGCATGTAAACACCGCATTAACCACTCATAATGCACAAGCTGTAAACGGAATTATTGGCGCCGATATTTTAAACAAAGCCAAAGCTATTATCGATTATGACAAAAAATACTTATATCTAAAACCTAAAAAAGCATAATAATTTTCTTACTTTTATAAGTATACGCTACTAACTACTAACTTCCCTTATGAGTGCTACTATTGTAATTGCAGACGACCACCCCTTAATGTTAAGAGGTTTAAGCGACTTTATATCTTCTAAAGGCTATACTATTTTGGGTAAAGCTGAAGATGGTAGAACCGCCTATAATTTAATAGTAAAGCACGATCCCGATATTGCCATTTTAGACATACGAATGCCTTACTTAACAGGTTTGGAAGTGGCTTACGAGTGTAAGAAAAACAATTTAAGAACAAAAGTGATACTGATTACTTTTGATAATGAAGAGCACTTGTACGATAAAGCAAAGGAATATAACGTTTACGGCTATATCTTAAAAGAGTTTGCTATTGAAGAGATTGAAACGTGTATAGAGCATACTAAGCGTGGCGAACCTTATTTTAGTGAAGAAATTGCCTCGTATCTTAATTCCAAAATAACATACACCGATAAGAGTCTAATTGCACTTCTTACAAAATCTGAATTAAAAATTGTGAAGCTACTATCGTCCAGTCTGTCGAGTAATGAAATTGCAGAACATTTAAACTGTTCGGTGAGAACGGTTGAAAAACATAGAAGTAACATTGTTAAAAAACTGAAACTCCAAAAATCTCACAATGCTTTAATGATCTGGTCTACCCTAAACAAAGAACTTTTAGAGACCGTATAAGCAACATCTTAGTAAGGTGTTTCTTTATATTACGTAATTATACGTATTTCATATCTTATAAATTCACCATACATTTACAGTGCTATTAATGGTTTTTTTAGGGAAAAATCAACTAATCCTCTGCAATTCTATTCTAGTGTTGCGGAGTTTTTTTTTGCTTTTATTCTTCACCCCAAAACAAAATTTACGTAGTTCTACGTATTTCATTTTAGCAAAAAAGAGTATACCTTTACTGTGCTATTAATCAACAGTATTGAAAGAATAAATAACCCAACAGAGCTCTGCAGTGTTTCACTACAGGGCTTTTTTATGTTCTACAGATTAAGTAGTTGTACGTATTTCATTTAAGACTTAAAGAACTTACATTTATAGTGCTATTAATCACTATTTCAATAACCAACATAAAAAGCTCTAGCGCGTATCAGCTTTAGCCTTTTACAACTAAAACTTATTAAGAACCAGAGTTTTACGTAATTACTCGTATTGTAAAGAACTATTACTTTTAGTATTTTTGTAATGCTATTAATCTACAAGACCTCAATTACTTAGGTTTTAAATTAAAGTAAACTCTAAATTTAAAAATGAGTTTTCACTTTAAAACTTTTTATTATGGAAAATATGGAAACAAACAAATGGTTTATTCTCGGTATCATGATATTCGCTACAGTTGTTATTATCATTAATATTTTTACACTTATCTTTTAAGATCTTATATAAAAAAAGTGTAGCCCTGTTAAATGACTACACTTTTTTAAAAATATACTGCTGTTCTTGTCTCTTCTTACTCCATTAAGGCAAAAAACTTATTGATATTTGGAAGAATAACAACACGAGTTCTTCTGTTCTTAGACCTGTTATCGTTTGAGTCATTTTCAAATAACGGCTTATAACTACTTCTTCCCGCTGCTATTAATTTTTCTGGCGCAACATTGTATTGGTTTTGTAATTTTCTTACTACAGACGTAGCACGTAGCACGCTTAAATCCCAGTTATCTGCAATCTGTGGCGTACTAATAGATCTTGCATCTGTGTGTCCTTCTACCATAACCTCTAAGCTTGGCTCAGAGTTTATTACATCGGCTAATTTTTGTAAAATGTTGTTCGCTTTGTTACTTACGCGGTAACTCCCAGTATTAAACAATAATTTATCTGAAATAGAAATCATAACAACAGTTTCATCAATACTAATAGAAATATCGTCGTCTTCATTTAAATCGCTGGTATCTAAATTCTTTCTCAAGTTATAAGACACCGCTAAATTCATAGAATCTTGTAAGGTTTTAGCGTCGTTTAAAAGACTTGGATCTACCTTTTTTAAGGTTTCTCTCATTTTTCTTTTGGTGACGTTAGATATCACAGCCACATCTCCAACAGCATCAAATTTTACATCGTTATCCTCTTTTAACTCGGTTATCTTGCTATTGTATTCGTCCACTCTCATTTGAATGATACCAAATTTCGCTTCTAAATCTTCGTTTTCTACTCTTACTTTTGTTAACTCACTTTTAATTTCTCCGTTTTCTTGTTGTAGGGCCACGTATTTCTTTTTTGAAACACATGAGCTTAATACAACTACAAACAGTAATAAAATTGACGCTTTCTTCATATCTAAATTTAGGTTTTATATTTAGTGTAGATACGAGCCTAGAAATGTTACAGACGTCTTGTACCCTAGTTTTATAATAATTTTAACAAAAAAAGGCTTCCTAAACAGGAAGCCTTTTTTTCTAGTATTAAACAATAAGTCTACTCTTCGCCTACTTTTGCTGGCTCTATATTACTATCGAAAGAATTGTAATATTCTTCTAATAAATTCATTAAAGCATTTAATAAATCTTTAGTTTCTAATAACAAACTAAAGTATAATGTTGTGTTTTTAGGACTTGATTCTTCAGAACGTGTACGCTCTACTTGTTTCTGTATTTTCTCTTTTACCAAATCGTACAACTCTGCTTTATTCGCTAAAATACTTCCAATCTTATAAAAGGAATGCGTATCGAAAGCATCTTTAGTTTCTCTGAATAGCACTTCTAATTGTCCATCAATTTCTTTCAATTCTTTAATCTGACTAAATTTTAGCTTTTTATGATTGTTATTGATGTGTTTATGACTCACTTTAGAAATGTATTCTAACGACTGGGTAACATCTTGTAAATAGCCTAAGATATTAATATAAAAGTTACTGGCCCCAACACTAGAATCGTCTAAGTTTTTAATGAAGTAGAAAATATTATCTCTTAAATCATCTATTTCATCCGACAGCTTATTAACTTGTTTTTTATTCTTTTTAAGAGATGACAGGTCTTGTTTTGCTAAGCCTTCAATAGCATTGGTATAAATTTTATTACCACGCTTTAATACATTCGCAATATTTTTTGCACTTTCGTGAATAACACCTTGCACCGAACTGCTTTCTGCTTTGGTTAAGCTGTCTTCCGCTTTAGTAGCCGAACTCGATTTTTTATGTGAGATGTAGTTTCTTGCTAAAAGCAAGACTGCCAATAACAATAATATTGGTATCATCACTTCATTCCAGCTTATTAACGCCGCTAAAATAGCTGCCGCTGTAAAGGCACTAAAGGCGGTAAAGAACCACCCCCCAATAACGTTTAATACACCGGCAACGCGATACACTGCGCTTTCGCTTCCCCACGCTCTATCGGCTAAAGACGTACCCATCGCTACCATAAAAGTAACGTAGGTGGTAGATAAAGGTAGTTTATAAGACGTTGCTATAGAAATTAATACGCCAGCCACCATTAAGTTTACAGACGCTCTAATTGCATCGAAAGCAGGTAACTCATATTCTTTATTTTTGGCTACGGTAATAACTGGCTTTTCAAATTTTAAATCAATTTTATCCTGCACTGATTTTGGAATCATCAAATTTAAACCATAACCAATACCCTGTGTACCTCTCACTACAATTCTAGATAGTAAGTTGGGCTGAAATTTCTCTGTGCCTTCCCCTTGTCTTGATAAACTAATTTCGGTTTCGGCAACCGTTCTTGCTTTTTTAGACAACCACAGCGTAAGTACCATAATAGCACCTGCAATGAATAGTAATAAGGGCTCTGCTGGTACTTTCTCGGCTAAAACTTCCATTGAAAAAGACGACGCTTCAACCCCTGAAGCTGACCACGCTTCGTACGAATGCCATGCCGCCATTGGTACTCCAATAAAGTTTACTAAATCGTTTCCTGAGAATGCTAAAGCAAGACCAAATGTACCAACTATAATTACTATTGGTAAAATGTTTCTTTTTAGAAACCTCATATATAAGTATGAAAATAATGTCCAAAACAGAAAGCTTATTAACATTATAACAGCCTCGTTACCTTCTAGCAAACCACTTATATTATCGTAAAAAGGAGTTCCTTTTAATCCTTTTAAGAAGATAAAGTAAGTAATTGCTGTAAGCGCTAACCCTCCAAAAAAGGCACCAATATTTTTTATTCTCTTTTCGAAATGAAAAGTAAAAACTAATCGCGATACGTATTGCACCAATGCACCCACACTAAAGGCTATGACCACCGACATTAAAATTCCGGATATAATGAGCAATGCCTGATCTGAATTAATATACTTACCAAGATTTGTAAAGGTTTCGCTATCGTTTGCACTAATTTTTATTAAGGCAACTGCTACAGAAGCTCCCAATAGCTCGAATACTATAGACACTGTTGTAGAGGTTGGCAAACCTAATGTATTGAAAAAGTCGAGTAGTAGAATATCGGTAATCATTACGGCCATAAAAATAACCATGATTTCGTTAAACATAAACTCGCTGGGATTAAAAATCCCTTTTCTTGCGACTTCCATCATTCCGCTTGAGAACACGGCTCCAATAAAAATCCCCAAACTAGCCACAATCATAATAGTTCTGTACGACACCGCCTTTGAACCAATGGCAGAGTTTAAGAAATTAACAGCATCATTACTCACTCCAACAACCAAATCGGCTGCTGCAAGAATAGCAAGTGCTGCAATCATTAATAAATAAATAGTATCCATAATTTAGTTTAAAATCTTTTGCAAATATCTCTACTGTTTAGAATTATAATGTTACGTAAACGTTATGTTTTAAAAATGAATTTCAAACTGTAACCTATATAATATCTCACTGTTGCTATTTGCTATTTCTAAATAAGTCAGATCGCTTTGAATCTTTAATTTATGTCCGTTAATATATTTTGAAACTCCAATTGTATATTGGTTTTCTGTATTTTCTGTTTTCACCACCTCGTCGAGATTTACAGTGGTATAACGTGCAGATATTTCCCAATTCTTGGGCAGCACATAGCCGGTTTGAAAGTTTAAAGCATCACCAACTTGCACGATATCCCCGGTAAAGGTATCGTCTTCATTCGTCGCAAATGGTTCTTCTGATTTTCTATTAGCATATTCTGCCATAAACGAAAAGCCGCGATATTTAAACATCGCATCTATAAATAAAGTTGAAATATCGGTTTCGTACAAACCGATGTCGGTATCCATATAACGCCCTTGATTACCTCGTGTTTTAACAGCATTACTATTATAATCGTAAGCCACGGCAAGTGCTAGTTTCGGTGTTTTTTCCCGTTTAAGATCGGCGCCTACAATTTCTCCATTACTCTTAAAATCTCCAAACGGAAAGAGCTCTAAACGTCCCGTAAATTCTATTCCTCCTTGGTTTCCTGTTGTTACATTTCGGCCTTCACCTTGTGCTAAAGAAAAAGTTTCTTTTATTTTGAATTGTTCTGTAAGCTTAAAATGATGCAATAACTGAACTGAGAATTCGCGATCTAGAGTAAACACGCTATTTAATCGCGAACGATCGACTAGCTGAAGATTTGCAGATGAGACAATACGCTCTCTATTTCCTGGTAGTTTTGCTTGTCCGAATTGCAATTCAAAATTTTTGTAGAAATTCCATCTTACGTAGGCATCCAAAATATATCGTGGTGCATTGCTTGTATATTTTGATGCTCCAGAAATATCTCTATTGGATAAGCCTAGCTCTATCTTATATTGTAATTTTGGTGTTAAAGCATAACCTCCAAATTTTAAACGCGCTCTTCTAATTAAGACACTCAAAGTATTATCGCCTTGCTCTTCCCAATTAGAAGTTGCCAGAAATTGTGCTCGTGCGGCAATTTTCATCGTCCAAGAACTGTCCTGACCCACCAAGTTTAATAAGCCATCACCAAATTGTGGCGCACTCGTTTCTTGAGCATTTAAAGGTAAAAAAGTAAAAATAAATAATGCAAGCAACGCATATTTAGAGGTCATAAATTGTTATTAGTTTTTGTCGGTACAAATAACCAACTCTAATGTTAACTTAATGTTTCTAAATAATTAATTTTAAAAAGTAATAAAAAGGGCTACTTTTTTAAGGTAGCAGCCCTATTAGATCTCATAAATTTATAGTCGACAAAAACTAAATAACGTTTATGAGTGCTAATCCAATAGACTTCTTGAGCCCTTACAAATATGCACATAACATTTAAACCTATGGTAATCTTAAGGTTATCTAATCATTAAACAAAATACCAGTTTTTACACAACATCAACTGCTTGATTTACAATGTTTTATAAAAACAATGTTAATTTAATGTTACGTAATTGTTTATTTTATGTAAATAATTGTTATATTTACGTAGTCGTCACGAATTTAATACTCTCTATTATGAAAAAAATATTAGTCTTCGCATTACTTTTATCTGTAACATTTACATCTGCTCAAAATGAAACTATACACCCTAAATTTGAAAAACAAGGGGATATCATTCTTGCTACTTATTACCATAATAATGGAGAGATTGCCCAAAAGGGTTATTTTAATAAAGCCAATAAATTGGAAGGTACTTGGGTTAGTTTTAACAACAAAGGAACTAAGCAATCTATAGGCCAATACACTAATGGAGTTAAAGTTGGTAAATGGTTATTTTGGAAAGAAAACAGTTTACGCGAAGTAGATTATAATAACAATGTTATTGCTAATGTAGGCGAATGGAAAAATAAAACACATCTTGCTATTGCCGATTAATTTTAAAATCATAGTTATAGCAGCGCAAGACCACTTATAAATTAAAAAAAGCATCCTTATCAGGATGCTTTTTTATGAGGTAATATTAAAGTAAAAACGTCTACTTAGAGGTCTTAAAACATTTAAATTGGTTAACTATCAAGACTCTTATAAAAAAGCGCAAACTTGTTTTTCTTGACTATCAATTTTTAAATGAGCACTCCTAAGTTAAAAGAGCGTTTGTAATGTAATGCCTACAAGTTATAAAAAATTATTCTACTGTCCAACCGGCTCCCCAAGTTGTATAATCTGTTCCTATTGCATTTCCATCACCAGTTAAGAAATCAGCATCTGTAAAGGTTTCTCCGGTATCGTTTTTAACGCTATCTAAAACATCTATGAAGGTTACGTTAGTAACTTTTAAATCACCATTTAACACACCTGTTCCTGTTGGATTGTCGCTATTTGCTCCAACATCTCCGTCTAGATCGAACCCTTCAGCATACCCTTCAATTAAGATATTATTAAAAAGGCCTTGAGTTCCTGCTCTTAAACGAATAGCTTCTCCACTCACTGTCGATCCTAAACCTATAATTGTAACATCGTTTACTGTTGGTTTAGACCAAAAAATCGGACTTGCATTATTTCCAACATCAGTATTATACCCGTCACACTCGAAGGCTTTATCGTGATCTAATCCGTGTTTAACGTAGGCGTTTGTAATGGTTCCGGAATAGCCTTCCGTCCAATCGATAGAATCATCTTGTGCATTAACTACAGAAATATAATCTGCATTTACGGTCCCTCCAAAAAATTCAACACCATCATCTTTACCTTCAAAAGCCTGGATATGAGAAACGACAGTACCATTACCAACACCGTAAAATGAAAAACCATTGTTCTCAGATTGTCCGTCGGCAGCTCCACCAGAATACTCCACACGAACATAGCGTAAAGATCCCGAATTATCGCTTGCCGTAGTTCCTCCGTAAGGTAAACTTGCAATTTCTGAAGTCGACGTCGCGTTTCCAGATACCGAATTTATCGGTGCTTTTCCTAATAAAATAAGACCTCCCCAATCTCCTGCTTGTGGATTTGCAGCGTTCGATGTAAATACTATCGGGCAATCGGCTGTTCCATTGGCAATAATTTGTGCGCCTTGAGAGATTGCAATATACACATTAGACCCTGCAGCAAGCGCTTCAATAGTCATACAAGACGGTATCGTTAACGTTGTACCTGTGGCCATAATTAAAGAACCATTTAGCGCATAAGTTACATTAGCATCTAAAGTTAAATCTGAAGTATAGGTCCCCGATAAGAACACCGTGTCTGGGTCTTGTGCTCCACCACTACCGGTGTTGTTTACTACACTATTATCGTTGAGTACAATATCCGAAGTATCGTCTGTTGAGCAAGAGGTCGTTAAAATACCTAAAAGTGCTAATCCTAATAAAAATTTGTTTTTCATCGTTTTAAATTTAATTTGAGTTAATATCGTTAGTTGTTTAAAATTTATAGTTAAGTTCTAATCCTAAATGCATTCCTTTTGTATAATCTGAAACATCTTTCCCGTTTGGAGAGGTCACAATGATATCCCCTTGATTGGTTTCTCTTATATATTGAACTTTAGGATTTAATATGTTTTTTATGGCAAGATTGATTTCGAAGTTAGCGGTCACTTTGTTTTTTAAAATGAAATCGAAAGTGGGGATGCCTTTTTCAATAACGTTTCCTAATTGTCCAGATCCTAAAGCATCTATGCGGTCTGAGAAGTAAGAGAACACTAAGTTGGCTGTTGGCTTATAATTACCAAACGTTGGTGAATAATTAATATCGGCATTTAAAATAATTGGCGAAGCCCCTTGTAAGGCTTCTTTCTCATTTCTAAAACTCACACTATAGGTTCCAGAAATCGTGTTGTATAAATCTTGCTCGGTGTGCATATATGTAACGTTTATACCACCAGATAAAAGAGCATCGTCGTTATTGTCTACAAGGATATTTTTTCTTAGTTCTGCTTCAAATCCTAGAATTCGTGCTTGATCTCCAGTTCTAAAATAACGCTGTGTTCCTGTAGCATCGAATGCGACAACTTGGTTAATAGGGTTATTAATTTCTTTATAGAAAGCACCTACCGAGAATAATTCGCTTTTAGAAATAAACCACTCATATTTAAGATCTAAGTTTAAAATTTTAGAATACGACACGTCTTTTACATTAACGTACGCTTGCCCAGATTTGGTTCCTAATAAATCCGGATTTCCACCAATTCTCTGTGATACCGACTCATAAACGAAAGGAGCAACTTCTTTAAATTCTGGAAGGGAAATAGTTTGACTCGCAGAAAAACGTAAATTCTGATCGTCGTTTAACTTATATTTTAAACTTATACTTGGCAATGCTATCGTTTCTGCAGATGAAATACTATCGTTTCCTCTAGATCCTAAGTTGATAACATCGTATGCCACTTTTTGCTTAATGTTTTCTAAACGCACTCCCGGAACGATTAATAGTTTTTCTGAAGCCTTAATTTCTGCATTTACATATCCCGCATAAATATCTAAGTTTCCTTTATAGGTGTTTTCCGGTAATCCCGGACGGTTTGTATTACTTAAACCTGGAACCGTATTTATAACTTTAATTTGATACAACCCTCCAGATTGCTGATTTACCATTAGGTTATTTAAAGATACATCTTGATTAATATTGCCTGCGTTACTAACAGGAATACTCGAACTTGAAAAATCGTAACCATATCTAATATTATCGAAAGAACGTTGTTTAGTTCTTCCGTTGTACCCGATATTTAATTTTATAGCATCATTTATATCGTATGCCAAATTGACCCTTCCGTTAAGCTCGTCGTCATCGATATTCTGAAAATAACGCTGGTTATCGAAAGCCACATTATTAAAGTAAGTAGCTTTAGTTGTTGGGTCGTTATCTAAAGCGAAATGATAATTTTCAATACTCACCCGCTTTCTGTCTGGCTCGTGCGCAAACACTTTATTATACCCGATTCCCCAAACTAAATCGAACCTATCAAAATTATGTTTTCCTACTAATTGATTCACATAAATCAAGTTTTGGCTAAACTGAACATTCATTTGATAAAACCCTTTATCTGTATTTAAATTAGCATCTCGATTTCTTCCTTTTCCATCAATTCCAAAATACCCCACGTTATCCGACGAGTTATTTATAAAGAGAGACGTATAACTTAAAGAGTTACTGTTATCAATTCTATAATTTAAATTAGCCATTGCCGTGGTGGTAGTGCCGTATTCAAACTCTTCGGCTTTTTCAAACGCTTTCTTTTCAACGTTTGTATAATCGATGTTAGATCCTTCTCTGTATTCGTAGCTATTATTAAAAAACACGGTTCCGTATAGGCTTAATTTGGAATCATTTTTAAAGGTGAACGATTTTCCAAAAGACGTCCCTATTGACGTATTAATTGGAGTTGAAGCTGTTATGGGATCTATTTGATGTGATAAAACCACGGCAAACGGGTTGTGATCATAACGATTATAAAATCCGAAATGCCCCGTGCCCTCACTCTTTTTAAAGGTTTCTCCAACAGCATTTGTATTAACACTAGAACCAACATACACCTCAAAAAAGCCATTGCCTTTGTAATCTTTTGAAGAGATATCGACATTTCCAGCAGCAAAATCACCATAAAATTTTGATGAATACGCCTTACTTATAGAAACGTTCTCTATAATGTCTGAAGAAAATAAATTTAAATCTATATTCTTTTTACTCACATCGTTTGATGGTAATGACAAGCCGTTTAGTGTTGTATTTAAATAACGATCTCCTAAACCACGAACATAGACATTACTCGATCCTTCCTGTTTAGAGACTCCCGAAATTTTAGAAATAGCACCAGCAGCATCGCTAACGCCTTTTCTCGATAATTCTTCAGCACCAATACTCTGTTTAATTTCTACTGCCTTTTTCTGGTCTAATAACAAAGCAACTTCACTTTCCCTTTTTGATGTCGTTTGAATAACCACCTCATCTAAAGCTGCTGCATTAGCACCCATTGGCACATTAATTTCTGTAACCTTTCCTGCGGCTACTTGCACCGGTATCTTTTGTGTTTCGTACCCTACAAAACTAAAAGCAACGGTGTACACCCCGGCTTCAATAGCTTCTAATTTAAAAAGGCCATCGAAATCTGACGAGGTCCCTTTAGTGGTATTATCGAGCATAATATTTACCATTGGTAGCGGCTCGTTATTATAATCTTTATCGGTAACTGTACCTATTATAGAACCTGTAGTTTGCGAGTACGCAAGGCTCGAAAGGAATAGTGTAATGACTAGTAAAAGTTGTTTCATCGTTTTTTGATTGTTTAACGCTGCAAAGAAACTAGCAGACTGTAAACTTTGAGTTAACTAGAGATTAAATGCCGTTCACTAAAAGGTTTCCTAAAGGTTACGCGGTTTTACTTCTAATTGTAATCTAGAAACATTGAGTTAACACAGAATTAATTATCTTGCGGCAACAAAAATTATACTTATGACTTGGGAAGAATTACTTTCTTTAAAACGCTTTGGAGACACCAATAAAAGACTAAGAAAAGAACAAGATGAAACCCGTTTAGGTTTCGAGGTCGATTACGACCGTATTATATTCTCTTCTGAATTTAGAAGTCTTCAAGACAAAACCCAAGTCGTCCCTTTATCTAAAACCGATTTTACACACACGCGGTTAACACACAGTTTAGAAGTTAGTGTTGTAGGCCGTTCTTTGGGGCGAAGTGTTGGAAAAAAAATACTAGAAAAACACCCACATTTACAGAGTGACTTAGGGTATCAAGCCAACGATTTTGGTGCTATTTTAGCTGCCGCTGCGTTGTCTCATGATATTGGGAATCCTCCTTTTGGGCACTCTGGAGAGAAAGCGATTGGCGAGTATTTTATTTCTGGACAAGGACAAAATTATAAAGCGGAGCTTACGGCAAAAGAATACGAAGATTTATGTAGTTTTGAAGGTAATGCTAACGGGTTTAAAATTTTAACACAAAGTCGTGAAGGTCGCGAGGGCGGATTGCGATTAAGCTACGCCACTCTAGGCGCTTTTACAAAATACCCTAAAGAATCGTTACCTAAAAAACCGACTCCACATATCGCCGATAAAAAATATGGTGTTTTCCAAAGTGAAACTGATGAATTCATAGCCGTTGCCGAAGAATTAGGATTAACAAACAGAAGCGAAACAGATATTAGTTATTCTCGCCATCCGTTAGCTTTTCTAGTAGAAGCAGCCGATGATATATGCTACACAATTATCGATTTTGAAGATGGTATCAACCTTGGTTTAATTCAAGAAGAATTTGCCTTAGAGTATTTAATTAAGTTAGTAAAAGACTCTATAAATTCAGAAAAGTATTACCAACTCACCAACACACACGATCGTATTAGTTACTTAAGAGCTTTAGCTATTGGGCGATTAATTAACGAAGCGGTAGAGATTTTTATGGATAATGAAGCGGCTATTTTAAGTGGTGATTTTGGATCTAGTTTATTAGATAAGAGTAAATACGATGCGCAGATTAACGATATTATAAAAATTAGTATTGATAATATTTACCAATCTACCGAAGTGGTTGATAAAGAAATTGCGGGCTACGAAATTATTAAAACACTTTTAGACACATATATTAATGCGGTAAATAACTGCTATAATAACACGGCGTCTAATTATGACAAATTAATTCTTAAAGGATTTCCTGAAACTATTAAAATGGATCAAGATAGTTTGTACGACCGACTAATAAGCGTATCGCATTATGTGTCATTACTATCGGATAGTCAAGCGATTTTAAGCTTTAAAAAAATTAAAGGGTTTAGCATCTAGAATTTTATTTATCCTACTTTAATTTTATAATAAAGGCTGCCAGACTTTTAACATCTAACTGTATATCTTCTTGTAATTCTAAAACGGTTCCGTGTTCTATAAAATAGTCGGGGATTCCTTTTAGGTACACATTGTTTTTATACTGATGTTTCGCTGCAAATTCTAAAATAGCACTTCCAAAGCCTCCGATAACCGAATTGTCTTCAACCGTTACAATAGTTTTATAACTGGTAAAGATGGAGTGCAATAGCTTTTCATCTAAAGGTTTTACAAAACGCATATCGTAATGGGAAATACCCTGAAGCGCTTCCGCGGAAGCGATAACAGATTCAATAACCGTAGCCATTGTTCCTATAGTTAGAACCGCAATATCTTTACCCCTTTTTAGAGGAGTTGCTTCACCAATTGTAATCGTTTCAAAAGGGTGTTGCCAATCTATAATGGTGCCGCGCCCTCGCGGATACCGAATGGCAATAGGATGTTTTAATCCCAATTGTGCGGTGAACATTATATTTCTAAGTTCGATTTCGTTTCTAGGCGCAAAAATAATTAGGTTAGGAATACAGCGTAAATAACATAAATCGAAAACGCCGTGGTGTGTTGCCCCATCTTCCCCCACCAAACCGGCACGATCTAAACAAAAAATAACAGGTAAATTTTGTATCGCGACATCATGAATAACCTGATCGTAAGCGCGTTGTAAAAAGGTTGAATAGATATTGCAAAACGGAAATAATCCTTGCGTTGCCATTCCTGCCGATAAAGTGACCGCATGCTGCTCGGCAATCCCCACATCGAAAGCACGATCAGGCATAACTTCCATCATATACTTCAGTGAGCTCCCTGTTGGCATTGCAGGCGTAATACCAATAATGTTTTTATTTTGTCTAGCCAATTCAACGATAGTAATACCAAAAACGTCTTGAAATTTTGGGGGTTGAACTGTTCCTGTTTTTTTATATAAATCACCTGTTACCGCATCAAACTTTCCTGGGGCGTGATAGGTCACTTGGTTTTCTTCCGCCTGGCGTAACCCCTTACCTTTGGTAGTAATTATGTGCAAAAACTTAGGGCCTTTTACGGTTTTTAAACGCTCTAATTCAACTATAAGTTCTGGAAGATTATGACCATCGATGGGCCCAGAATAATTAAAATTTAGAGCTTCAAAAATATTATCTTGTTTTTCGGTGCCTTTTTTAACATTGGTTAAATATTGTTTTAAGGCGCCAACACTGGGGTCTATTCCAATGGCGTTATCGTTTAAAATAACTAATAAATTGCAATCGGTAACCCCGGCGTGGTTTAAACCTTCGAATGCCATACCACTCGCAATCGATGCATCTCCTATAACGGCTATATGTTGCTTGTTGAAATCGCCTTTTATTTTTGATGCGATAGCCATTCCTAAAGCTGCAGAAATAGACGTTGACGAATGCCCAGCTCCAAAACTATCGAAGTCACTTTCACTGCGTTTAGGAAAACCACTTATACCTTTAAACTGTCTATTGGTATCGAAAACAGATCGTCGCCCTGTTAAAATTTTATGTCCATAAGCTTGGTGGCCAACATCCCAAATCACCTCATCGAGTGGTGTATTAAAAACATAATGCAAAGCTATTGTAAGTTCTACAACGCCTAAACTCGCTCCCAAATGCCCTTCCTTTGCTGCTACCGCCTCAATGATAAAACACCTTAAATCTCGAGCTAATAGCACTAATTTTGAGTGGCTTAAAGCTTTAATATCTGCGACAGATTGTATAGTATTTAAAAGAGGTGTTGTCATTTTAGGCATAATAATTAGGTAAAACTATTAAAACCAGTGTTAAATAGTGTGTCTTTCTCATAATAATTGATGTAAAATTATATTAATAGTAAGTTCCTCGTTATATTTACGACTTAATTTTAAGACATAACTAACATTTTATTAACAATGAAGAAAAAATACACTTTATCTTTTCTATTTTTAGCACTATTCCTTTTTGCTCAAAATGGGTTTTCTCAAACTGAGCTTTCCAAAAATGAATATGGCACTCTTATTCAAAATTGGTTAGAAAAAAACAAGGGTGATTATAATTTAACCCAAAACGATATTTCAGATTTACAAGTGAGCAATGCTTTCTTTTCTAAGAAAACAAAAATCAATCATGTTTACGTAAATCAAGCTTTTCAAGGTATTCCAGTTTTTAATGCTATCTCTAGTGTGTCTATAAAAGACAAAAGCGTGTTTTATTATGCAAACGCATTTCAATCTAACATTGCTGCAAAGATAAACACAATGACCCCTACAGTTTCTGCTCAAGAAGCAATTGTTTCGGCTGCTGCTGAATATAATTTAGGTGCTCTTGGAAATGTTAACGCCATAAACGCTTCTAATAACCAATATACTTTTTCTAAGGGAGATATTTCAGGAAGCGATATCCCTGTGAAATTAGTTTATCAAACGACTATTGAAGGAGACTTAAAACTAGCTTGGGATTTAAGCATTGAAGCTTTAAATGGTCAAAATTGGTATAGCGTACGTGTTGATGCTACGAATGGAGACATTCTTAATATGAACGATTGGGTAATCTCTTGTAACTTTGGAGAATTCGGTCATACAGACCACACAGGACATTCTAAAACTAGCAACGCTTTTAGTTTATTTAAAACTGAAGCGTCAATAGCAGCAGATGGTTCTCAATACAACGTATTTGCGTTACCTACTGAAAGCCCAAGTCACGGTGCTATACAATTAATTACAGATCCGGCAGATCTTGATGCTTCTCCTTACGGATGGCACGATACCGATGGCGTTGATGGCTCTGAATATACAATTACAAGAGGTAATAATGTTTGGGCACAAGAAGACGTCAATGGAAACAATGCTTTTGGTGCATCTCCAGATGGAGGGCTAGCATTAGATTTTAACTTCCCTTTTAACCCTAACCAAGAACCTTTAGGATATCAAGATGTTTCCACGACAAACTTATTTTATATCAATAATGCGATGCATGATATTTGGTTTAAATATGGTTTTGATGAAGGTAGTGGTAACTTTCAACAAAATAATTATAGTAATACAGGCTTTGATAACGATCTCGTTATTGCACAGTCTCAAGATGGTTCTGGTTTAAATAACGCAAATTTCGCGACACCTGCAGATGGACAAAGTCCGAGAATGCAAATGTATTTATGGGCAGCTGGCACCTTAAGTACGCCATTAACAATTAATAGTGGTGGCACGTTAATTGGCGATGTATTGGCTGCTATTCCTTCTACAGGTAATAGTGGTGGTGCTACTGGTAACATTACTGGACCTTCTGCTACCCCTGTTACTGCAGATTTAGCTTTAGTAAACGATGGTAGTGCAGCACCTACAGAAGGATGTGCCCCTTTAACTAATGCTAGTGCGGTTGCAGGCAAAATTGCAGTTATCTTTAGAGGAGACTGTCCATTTACGCAAAAAATTCAAAATGCTCAAGATGCGGGTGCGGTAGGCGTTATTATGGTAAACCATAACAACCCAGATAACGAACCTAATTATCAAGAATATATAGTTATGTTTGGCTCGACAAACCCTCCTTTTACTATTCCTTCAATATCTGTTAATTATAACGATGGTATACAATTAATTAATGCCCTACAAAATGGCGCTGTTATTAATGGCACCATCGTAGAGAGTCCTAATTATCAGAAAGACGGAAGTTTAGATAATAGTATTGTAGCGCACGAATATGGCCACGGTATTTCTACTAGACTTACAGGTGGATCATTTAATTCTGGGTGTTTATCTAACAGTGAGCAAATGGGTGAAGGATGGTCTGACTGGTTCGCTTTAATGGTTACAATGAAATCAACAGATACTCCAGAAATGGGTAGAGGTATTGCGACTTATTCTAATAGTCAAGGTGTAAATGGTCCTGGAATTAGACCAGCAAAATACAGTACGGACTTAGGCATCAATAATTATACTTACGAAGCAACCAACGATGATACTGTTTTAGGAACCGATGGGAACGGCAATCAAGTTCATTGGAATGATGTTGTTCACAACATAGGCTTTTTATGGGGTACAATGTTATGGGATTTAACGTGGAAATATGTTGAAAAATATGGTTTTGATCCTGATATGTATAACGGAACTGGCGGTAACAATAAAGTAATGCAATTAGTGATAGACGGTTTAAAATTACAGCCTTGTGGTGTTGGTTTTGTACAAGGTAGAGACGCCTTATTGGCTGCAGATAGTGCTATGGGAGGTGAAGACCAATGTTTAATTTGGGACGTTTTTGCTGCTAGAGGATTAGGTGTTAACGCCTCTCAAGGTTCTGCTGATAGTATTAATGATCAAATTTCAGACTTTACTACGCCACCGGATACAGATCCTACTTTAGTAAATTGTACCACGTTAAGCGTCGATGGATTTACTGCAGAAAGCGCATTCTCTATCTACCCTAACCCGGCAGATAATGTAGTGTACATTAAAACTAAAAAGAATTTAGGAGATGTAACTATTAACTTAATAGATATTAACGGAAGAGTTGTATTGTCTAAAAAAGCGGCGTTAATTAACGAAGCGGAATTGAACATTAGCACTTTACAATCTGGAATGTACATTCTTAACATTACAGGAAACAACGTTAACATTAACAACAAGATTATTAAGAACTAATAATCGCGTTTAGATTTTATAAAAGGCAGCTAATTTCTTAGCTGCCTTTTTTTATTTTTATTCTTATGGAAAACCCTTTTAACCCCACCTATTTTATGAAAAAAGCATTGGCTGAAGCTGAAGCTGCTTTCGAAAAAGGTGAAATACCAGTTGGCGCTGTAATAGTTATAGACGATAAAATAATTGCGCGCACTCATAATCTTACCGAACTACTTAACGATGTAACGGCTCACGCCGAGATGCAAGCCATTACGGCAGCATCGCATTTTCTAGGTGGAAAGTATTTACACAATTGTACGCTATACGTAACGTTAGAACCTTGCCAAATGTGTGCTGGTGCTTTATATTGGAGTCAGATAGCAACTATTATTTACGGCGCGAGTGATGCCCAACGCGGTTGCATTAATTTGAATACCAAACTACATCCTAAAACTAAAATTGAAGGTGGTCTTTTAGCTGAGGAAGCGTCTGCATTAATGAAACGTTTTTTTATCGAGAAGAGAAATCTTAATTAAAAGGTCTGCATTAGCGATTGATGCGGCATCCTTTTTTACTTTTTCGTAAAAAAGATAGAGCGGAAAGCGTGGCTTTTTTTCTAAAAAAAAGAATGCCCTAATTATTATTTACGACGTTCTTTATCGCGCATTTTATCTAAATTCTCTTTAGTTATCATGTATTCTTTAATATCTCTTCCTTTCCATCGGTGATAAGAGAATAGCGGAATGAATACGAAAAACAACCCTAATACGCCGCCGCCTATAAGTTTTTCTCCATAACTTACGTCTAGATTGTATCCTAGAATAATACTGGTTACACAGACGATAAAAACGATTAGGAGTATATATTTCATAATATTATTTAGTGTAATTTATTAATTGACGTCTGTAAGCCGTTAACAGCTTAGATTTCGAGATAAAACCGATGTACACATTGTTTTGAACAACGGGAAGATTCCAAGCGCCACTGTCTTGAAATTTCTTCATAATGCTTGTCATTTTATCGGTGGTAAAGTTAATAATCTCTGGTGGTTTCTGCATTACTTCGCTGGCTAAAACATCGTTATAAAGCGTCTGATCGAACATTATAGAACGGATATCGTCTAGCAGAATGACGCCTCTAAGCTCTTTTGTTTCTTCGTCGACTACCGGAAATATATTTCTATTTGATTTTACTACCGCCTGATGTACAATCTCACCAAGTGTCATTTTGGTCGTTATAGTTACAAAATTGGTTTCGATAACTTTATCAATTTCCATTAAGGTAAGCACGGCGTGATCTTTATCATGCGTGATTAATTCGCCTTTTCTACCCAGTTCCATCGCATACACAGAATGTGGTGCAAATATTTTTGTAATACCGAAAGAAATAGCAGCGGTAAGCATTAAGGGTACAAACAACTCGTATCCGCTAGTAAGTTCGGCAATTAAAAATATTGCTGTTAATGGAGCATGCAATACTCCGGCCAGTAACCCGGCCATTCCTACCAGTGTAAAATTACTTTCGGAGATTGGCGCGTTAAGGAGACCGCAGTTGTTCGCTATTTTAGCCACACAATTCCCCATTATACCACCCATAAATAGCGTTGGAGCAAAAATACCTCCAACACCACCTGCACCAAAGGTTAACGCACTAGCAATGACTTTAAATATCACTAAACCAAGAAGCAGCGTTATAACAATCCAGACGTTAGACAAGTCTAAATTAAAGAAATTATTAACCATCGCCTTTTCCGGGTTCCCTGCTATTAAATTATTTAAGACATCGAAACCCTCACCATAGAGCGGAGGAATAAAATAAATTAAAATACCAATAGAAATACCACCGATAAGAAAACGCTTGACGGGTGAAGCTATGCCATCAAAAAAGTTTTGAATCCGGTCGTAGACTTCGGTAAAATAAATAGAGACAAAAGCGGAACAAATTCCTAAAATGATATAGAATGGAATATCGCTTAGCGTAAACCCTTCTTCTATTTTAAAGGGTAATAAAATATCGTCACCAAAAAAGAAATAGGACGTAAAAATCCCCGAAAGCGATGCTAGCAGTAGCGGCAACATAGAGACTATTGTTAAATCCAAACTAAACACCTCTACCGCAAAAATAATGGCGGCAACGGGCGCTTTAAATATGGAAGACAACGCGCCTGCAGCGGCACAACCTATTAAGAGTGTTTTCGTTTTCTGATTCATTCTAAACATTCTCGAAATGTTAGAACTTATAGCGGCTCCCGTCGCCACTGTTGGTCCCTCTAACCCTACAGACCCCCCAAAACCAACGGTTATAGGAGCTGTTAAAATAGACCCCAACATTTGGTACCGTTTCATAATACCTTTACGCTTGGAAATAGCGTATAACGTCGAGGGGATACCATGGCTCACCTTGTGCCTAATAACATATTTCATTATTAGGTACACTAAGGCAAACCCAATTATTGGAAACACAAAATAAAACGCATTATGTAAATAATTAAGTAAATTATTCTCTAATAAATGCTGAATAAAATGCGTTAAATTTTTTAATACAACGGCCCCTACTCCAGACGTAAAACCGACTAGAATACTTAAAATGTAAACAAATTGCTTATGCGAAATATGCTTTGCTCTCCAAATTAATATTTTTTTAAATATGGGATGTTTTCCTTGCATTATATTGCTATACTATTTAAAGGCATAGATTGTATTATGGGTACAATATAAAATTATCAAAGAATCCTGCAACTGGCAGGATTCTTATCCTTTTCTATTTCAGATCTAATTTTAAACTTAGTTCTTTGAGCTGTTTTTCGTCTATTGCAGCAGGAGCATCGATCATAACATCGCGACCTGAATTATTTTTAGGAAACGCAATAAAGTCTCTAATCGTTTCTTGCCCGCCTAATATAGCGACCAATCTGTCTAATCCAAAAGCTAAACCTCCGTGTGGTGGTGCGCCATATTCGAAAGCATCCATTAAAAAGCCGAACTGAGCTTTCGCTTCTTCTTTAGAGAATCCTAAATGTTTAAGCATAATACCCTGTATTTCTTTATCGTGAATACGAATAGAACCGCCGCCTATTTCATTACCATTTAATACTAAATCGTAAGCATTGGCTTTAACGTCACCCGGATTTGAATCTAATAATTCTATTTGCCCCGGTTTTGGTGAGGTAAACGGATGGTGCATAGCGTGGTAACGCCCCGTTTCTTCATCTAATTCTAATAACGGAAAATCCATTACCCAAAGCGGAGCAAATTCGTTAGGCTTACGTAACCCTAAACGCTCTGCCAATTCCATTCTTAACGCACTTAATTGTGCTCTTACTTTATTTTTATCTCCCGAAAGGATACAAATTAAATCACCCGCTTTTGCACCAGTAACTTGTGCCCATTGTACTAAATCGTCTTGGTCGTAAAACTTATCTACGGAGGATTTAAAGCTTCCATCGTCATTACAACGCGAATACACCATTCCTAAAGCTCCTACTTGCGGACGCTTCACCCAGTCGATTAATTTATCGATTTCTTTTCTTGTATACGTATTTCCGCCAGGAACAGCAATACCAACTACTAGTTCTGCCGCATTAAATACGCCAAACTCTTTATGTTGGGCTACTGCGTTTAATTCGCCAAACTCCATTCCGAAACGAATGTCTGGTTTATCATTTCCGTATAAACGCATCGCGTCGTCGTAAAGCATTCTCGGAAATTTATCTACAGTAACACCATTTACTTCTTTAAGTAAGTGTCGTGTTAATCCTTCAAAAACATTTAAAATATCTTCTTGATCTACAAACGCCATTTCACAATCAATTTGTGTAAATTCTGGCTGTCTGTCGGCACGTAAATCTTCATCTCTAAAGCATTTTACAATCTGAAAATACTTATCCATTCCCCCTACCATAAGTAGTTGCTTAAAGGTTTGTGGCGATTGTGGCAAAGCATAAAACTGGCCCTCGTTCATGCGACTAGGTACCACAAAATCTCGTGCGCCTTCCGGTGTAGATTTAATTAAGTACGGTGTTTCAACTTCTATAAAACCTTCATTAGATAAGAAGTTTCTAACCTGCTGTGTCACTTTATGTCTAAAAATCAAGTTGTTTTTTACGGGATTTCTACGTATATCTAAATAGCGATATTTCATACGTAAATCTTCACCACCGTCGGTTTTATCTTCAATAGTAAACGGAGGTAAAAGTGATTCGTTTAAAACTGTTAATTCTGATACTAACAATTCGATATCACCAGTCGGCATGTTCGGGTTTTTTGAAGCGCGCTCAATCACCTTTCCTTTGACTTGTATAACAAACTCTCGACCCAATTTCTGGGCGCGATCCATCATTTCTTTTGGCGTACGCTCTTCATCGAAAACGAGTTGAGTAATACCATAACGGTCGCGCAAATCGACCCAAATAATAAATCCTTTATCTCTAGATTTTTGTACCCAACCAGAAAGGGTAACTTCTGTATTTATATGCGATGCATTTAATTCGCCGCAAGTATGACTTCTGTACATAGTATGATTTTATAACTGCAAATTTAATATTTATTATTTGATGAGATACAAAAAGCCTGTGATTATAATAGTCACAGGCTTTTTACTTTTTTATTTAAATTTTACTCTTCTACAACAACGACATCTTCTGTTTTGTCAGACATTTTTTCTCTCAACCACATTTTAAATTTCATTATTAAGAAAAATAAAACCGGTACCAGTATTAAGGTTAAGAAGGTTGCTATTAACAATCCGTAAATAACGGTCCATGCTAAAGGCCCCCAAAACACTACGTTATCACCTCCCATATAAATGTTCGGATCGAAATCTGAAAACAAGGTGAAGAAGTTAATATTTAACCCAATCGCCAATGGCACTAAACCTAAAATGGTTGTAATAGCCGTAAGTAAAACGGGTCTTAAACGCGCTTTACCAGCTTTAACTATACTTTCGTAAAGATCGTTATGCTCTAAATACTCGTGTTTTTCTAAATCGAGTTCGTGCTTTTTTCTATCTATTAGTAACTGCGCGTAATCTAAAAGCACCACACCATTATTAACTACAATACCAGCTAGAGAGATAATCCCTACCATTGTCATCATAATAACGAAAGCACTTCCAGAGATAACAATACCTCCAAAGACACCTATTAAACTCAAGAAAATAGCCATCATAATAATTGCTGGTTTAGATATTGAGTTGAATTGAAAAATTAAAATAAAGAAAATAAGCCCTAACCCTACAAACAGCGCTTTCATTAAAAAGGCCATTTGTTTGTTTTGTTCTTCAATTTGACCTGTATAATCTACCTTTATGTTTCCTGGCAAGCCTTTGTAGCTTTTCATTTCATTCTGAACTTGAGCAACAATTGCTCCCGCATCGGTAAAACCGGGCGATAAGGCCGAGTACACTGTAACTACACGTTTAACATCTTTGTGTTTAATGGCACTAAACCCAGAGTTGTTTTTATGTTTAGACACGGCAGAGAGTGGAATGTTTTTAATTTGTCCCGTATTATCTCTAAAGGTTAAATTTTGATTAAACAAAGCACTCGTATTATAACGATTCTCTTCGTTAAAACGGATATAAATATCGTAATCCTCACCATCTTCTTTGTAAATACCGGCTTTGGCACCAAATATAGAATTACGCAATTGTTGACCAACCTGCGAAGCACTTACCCCTAATTCACCTGCTTTCTCTCTATCTATTTCTACAAGCATTGTTGGCTTGTCTTTATTCACATCAATTTTAAGTTCGTCAATTCCAGGAATATTCTTGGAATTAATAAATTCTCGCATTTTTTCGGCTGTGGCAATTAACTCGTCGTAATCGTCTCCTTCTATTTCTATGTTAATCGGTGAGCCTGCTGGCGGTCCATTGGCATCTTTCTCTACAGAAATTAAAACCCCAGGATAAATGCCGACTAACGCTTCTTGCACTTTTTGACGCAGCAGTTCACTGTCTTCACCACGGCGGTATTTAAATTCTCGCATCGATGCCGTTATCTTACCTTTATGCGGCATTTCGGCTGCTGATCCTCCATCGGTTCGCGGATTCCCTGCACCTTCTCCCACTTGAGACACCGCACTTTCGACTAAGAAATTATAACCATCATCTACATATTGATCGCTATTTAAAACAGAATATACGCGCTGTTCGATTTCTTTGGTTATCGCATTTGTTTTTTCAATGGCTGTACCTTGTGGATACTCGATGTATACAATAATTTGATTTGGTTTATTATCGGGGAAAAACTCCACCTTCGTGCGCTGTGTTGCTAAAGAAATACCGAAGACAACAAACGATACTATTAATAAAGCAAAAGTACCGATACTTAAAAAGTAAGGACGTTTTCCAGACAATGCGCCGCGTAATTGGCGCTCGTACCAGTTCTCCAAACGCACTAACGTTTTAGTTTGAAAACTATTTGCCCATTTACGAAGTAATAAGCGATACACCCAAAGCATAATAGCGGTAAACACCATTAACACACCCAAAGCACTATAATCACCGCCAAAAATAATGACTAATAGACCTATAGCCGCCATAATTACTGTAATACGGATAATTTTGTTTAGTGGCATATCTTTATCTTCGATACTCATAAAATTAGAGACCAATACCGAGTTGAAAAAGATTGCAACAAATAATGAAGACCCTAAAACAACCGATAGCGTAATAGGAAGAATCATCATAAATTGCCCCATAATTCCAGGCCATAATCCTAACGGAATAAATGCGGCAACCGTTGTCGCCGTAGAGATAATTATTGGGAAAGCTATTTCAGCAATTCCTTTTTTCGCTGCTTCTACACGCCCCATACCTTCTTCATCCATTAAACGGTACACGTTTTCTACTACCACAATACCATTATCCACCAGCATTCCTAGGCCCATAATAAGACCAAACAATACCATTGTGTTTAAACTCTGTCCCAATGCTTCTAGTATCATTAAAGACATAAACATAGACATTGGTATGGCAAAACCAACAAAAATCGCATTTTTAAATCCTAAAAAGAACATTAAAACCGTGACTACTAAAATAACACCAAAAATAATATTGTTTACCAAATCGTCTACTGCGGCGATAGTTACTGAAGATTGATCGTTGGTAATTGTAACTTCTAAATCTTGTGGAAACACATCGCTTTTAGCGTGTTTAACAATCTCTTGAATTTTCTCGGCAGCATCCACCATATTTTTACCTGCTCGCTTTTTTACGTCGAGCATCACTACAGGTTTACCAAATTCTCGAGCAAACGTGGTACTTTCTTCCTCCTTAAAACGAACCTCAGCCACATCCTTTAAGTAAATAGCTTTTCCTTTTTCAGCTTTTACGACGAAGTTTTCTAATTCAGAAGGGGTTTCTATTTCTCCTAATATCCTAATCGTACGACGCTGTCCGCTGGCTTTTAAATTTCCTGCAGACATCGTTACGTTACCACCATTAATAGCGTTTATAATATCTGTAAAGCTAACTTCGGCCGCCATCATTTTATAGATATCTACAGCAACTTCCACCTCTTTTTCCTGAGCACCACGAATATCTGCTTTCTTAATTTCTGAAAGATCTTCGATATCATCCTGCAGATACTCTGCAAATTCCTTTAATCTTTCGATGGTATAATCTCCAGAGATATTAATGTTAAGAATCGGCATTTCTTCCGATAAGCTCAACTCAAAAACATCGGGCTCTACTTTAGCCCCATTAAATGTTGGCCAATCTTCTCCAGCGGTTTCAGAATCTATTTCATCTTTTACCTTCTGCTTTGCTTGTTCTACTGTAATATGCGCGTCGAACTCGATAATTACCATAGAATAATCTTCCTGCGACGTCGATGTGATTTCTACAAGATTACTAACAGTTCTTAGCTTGTCTTCTAACGGATCGGTAATTAATTTCTCTATATCTTCGGCTGTGTTTCCTGGATAAATAGAACTAATATAGATTTTGGTTTCGTTAACCTCTGGAAAACTTTCTCGCGCCATGCTAAAGAAGGCCGTAATTCCTAAGTAGAAAATAACAGCAATAAGTACATAAATAGTTGTCTTATTGTTTATGGCCCATGAGGATAACCCAAACTCTTTTTCGATTTGCTTTTTCTTTTTGGCCATTATTTTATGGTTTCAACGGTTAAAACTTTAACGATTTGTCCTTCTTTTACACTACGCGCTCCTTCTTGAATAATTTCTTCACCATCTTTAATACCGCTTAGCACTTCGATAACATCGCCTTGTGTTTTTCCTGTCTTGATAATAACCCGTTTTGCAACGCCTTCGCCAGCATCGTTTTTATCTTCTACCACATACAGATACTGTTCTCCATCTGCGTTTTCAGAAATAATACTTAAGGGTACAAGCAATGCCTTTTCGTTAGTATAGTCGTTAATTTTAAGACGAGCTGTTAAGTTTGGTTTTACTGTTTTCTCTTTATTTGGGATTGTAATTTTAACTTTAAACGTACGGTTTGTAGGATCTATAAAATTGGCTGCTTGCTCTACTGTCGTTTCTAAGGTTTTTCCTAAAACAGGAAAAGCAACTTCTACTTTATTCCCTTCCACAATGGTAGAGATATAGCGTTCGGGCACATCCGTTTCAATGTACATATCGTTTAAGTTAACAATACGAATTAATTGCGATTGCCCCGCAGAGACAACACTTCCTTGCTCGGTGATTATATTATCTATAGTTCCAGAAAACGGCGCTCTAACCATCGTTTTTGCAATTTGTTTCTGTAATTGATTCATCGATTCTTGCTGACCATCGTAGCTAGATTTTGCTTGTAGAAATTGTATTTCACTCCCAATTTGTTGATCCCAAAGTCTCTTTTGTCTCTCGAAGGTTGTTTTTGCTAAATCGGACTGGATTTTTAGTTGTGCCAATTGCTGACTTAACCCGCCATCGTCAATTTTCGCTAAGAGTTGTCCTTTTTTTACTTTTTCGCCCTCTTTTACGTACACATTAGTTAAAATACCGTTGTACTCGGGGGTAATAACGATTAGATTTTTAGTCGATACATTTCCTTGAATTTCTAAAATGTGATTAAACACTTCTTCTTTGGCTTTAAAGGTTGTTATAAGTGGCACATTTTTAACGGTATCTATTCTTGAAATCGCTTGATCTAATAGTTTTATTTTATCGTCAATCGTTTTCTGCTCTTCCACTAAACTAGTACGTTTTCCTCTAATTTTTTCTAAATTATTGCTATCTAAAACGCTTTCCACCGAGTTTTTTTTAGCGTCACCACAAGAGGACAAAAGAACTAAGACAATTAATAAAGGGTATATAATTTTCATTGTTATGATTTTTTAATGGGATATTGATTAGTTAGTTGGTCTGTTTAGCACCGTTTCTAATTCGGCTTTATTATTAATAACGTTAAGCATTGCTTGCAAAAACTCTTGTTGGGCAGCGTACAATTGCGTTTGTGCTTGACGCAATTCGAAACTAGACCCGACACCTTCAAAAAACTTAATTTGGTTTTTCGCCTCAATACGTTCTGATAAGTTTAAATTTTCTTTTTTGTTGCTATATTCTTCAATCGCCAATTGGTAATCACTTTTTGCAGCCGCTATTTCTAAACGTAATTGCTGTTCGGTTTCTACTAAATTAGATTCTGATTTTTCTAAATTAATACGGGCGCGTTGTGTTGAAGCACTACGCATTCCAGAACTAAAAACAGGAATACTTAGAGTCGCACCAAATGCGGCTGTCCCCACCCAAGTCTGGTTACGTGTCGTAAATTGAAACGCCTCGTTATTACCAATATAAGCGCCATTCAAAAAGGCGTTTAACGTTGGTAACGCTTTACTACGTTCTAAATCCACCAAAAGTTCTTTAGACACTTTATCGTTCACAGCAATTTTATAATCTATATTATCACTTACTGTTTCTGAGGCTTCTAAAAGCTCTAAATCCATATTCTGAGCCGTTAAAGATTCTAAATCGTCGGTTAAATCAAGAGGGGTCTTTACATCCAATCCTAAAGTAATATTTAACATTTGGTAGGCAATTAGATTAAGACGTTGCGTATTATTTAGCTGACTTTTAACACCTGAAAGTGTTATTTTAAGTTGCTCTACGCTTTCTTCTTCTTCTAGTCCATTTTCGAAAATTTTGGTTGTTTCATCCACATTTTTCTGTAGAATAGCAATATTACTATTTATAATAGCTAAACTTTCTTCAGACAGTAAAACGTTTCCATAGGCATTAACAACGGCTTCACGAATTTGTAAATCGGTTTTTTCTTTGGCATTTCTAGAAATTTCCAGAAAGACTTTTGCCGCTTGTAAACCTACTATATAAGACCCATCAAAAATTTTCTGATTTAATACTGCTCCAACCGTCATCGATTGTTTTGCACCAAAATCAACATTTCCGTCACCATCAAAATCGATACCTTCAAACTGTTGTTTTATATTATTTTGGTAGTCGATATTACCACTTAATTGTGGCAATCCAGACGCAATAGTTTCCCACTTTTGTTGTTTTGCAACGTCCACGTCGCGCTCTGCATTTAATACCGCCCTGTTATTGACTAGAGCAAAATTTATTGCTTCCTGCAAAGTAAAACGTTGTACATTCTCTTGAGAAAACAAGCTTACAGTAAACAAGAAAAATAAAAAGGTTATTTTGTTTTTCATTTTAGTTTAAAATTGGGTTTTTAGTTATTTTGGTCTGCTTCTCCAGGGTTTCTACACCTAATGGCGTACAAATACCACGTAAATGATATTCTATAAAATGTTCCATAAGCATATTCATCGAGAATTTTTTCAAAGGAAAAATATCTTTGTCTTTTATAGCAAAGATAGTATTGAAATAAATTTTAGAAATAAAATCGATGTCGATAGTCTCCCGATATAAGTTTAAGGCCATTCCCCTTTTTAAATTACTTTTTACACAATCTCCCATAACACAAGATTGCTCTGTTTTAATGGCTTTAAATATTTTAGGATAATATTTTTGAAGCTGATATTGAGGTGATGATTTTTCGTCCTTTAAATGTTCTAAAACAAAACACTTAATTTGATAAATTTCTTCAATAGGATTTTTCTCTTCTTTAATAATAGCTTCAATTCCTATAGTTATATTCTCGAAAATAGACCACGTCACGGCTTCTACCAGTTTTGTTTTATTGTCAAAATGCTGATATATCGTCTTTTTCGAAATCCCTAACTCGTTAGCAATTTTATCCATAGTTACACTTTTAAACCCTAATGAAAGAAATAACTCGGTAGATTTTATAATAATATTTGTTCTCATAATTGAATGCAAAATTACAACAGGAAACTTTTAAAACCTAAAAAGTTTCCTAAGTCTTAATCATTTTTTAACATTATAGAAAAAGTAGGTGTAATATAAGTTTTTACATTATTTTTGCCGTATGCAAACAACACAACACTATCAAGCTGCGTTTTTAGAGCATTTAAAAACGTTTACTTTTGAAAAAGAACCTAAAAACTTATACCAACCTATACATTATATATTAGAGCTTGGCGGTAAACGTTTACGTCCGGTTTTAACTTTAATGACGGCCGAAATTTTTAATTGCGACTCTAAAAAAGCACTAGATGCCGCATTAAGCATTGAGGTGTTTCATAATTTCTCTTTAGTCCATGACGATATTATGGACGCTGCTCCTTTGCGTCGTGGTAAGCAAACCGTGCATGAAAAATGGGATTTAAATACGGGAGTTTTATCGGGAGACGCGATGCTAATTATGGCCTATCAACTCTTCGAAAATTATGATGCTCATATTTTTAGAGCGCTTGCCAAATTGTTTAGCAAAACAGCTTTACAAGTCTGCGAAGGGCAACAATACGATGTCGATTTTGAATCGCGCGATGATGTAACCATTCCAGAGTATTTAAAAATGATTGAATACAAAACCGCTGTGTTAGTGGGTGCGGCAATGAAAATGGGCGCTATTGTTGCTAATGCTTCGGAAGAAGACCAAGATAAGATTTACGATTTTGGTCGCTTATTAGGAATAGCATTTCAGTTACAAGACGATTATTTGGATGCTTTCGGAAACCCTGAAACCTTTGGGAAACAAGTTGGTGGCGATATTATTGAAAATAAGAAAACGTTTTTATACTTAAAAGCATTAGAGTTTTCTAATGCCTCCGATCAGCATCAATTAAAGCAATTATTCTCGGTACATTTAGACGATAGTTCGGATAAAATTGAACTGATAAAAGAATTTTTTGTCTCTACAGGCTCGGCAGAGGTGACACAAAAAGAAATTGAAAATTATACTATAAAAGCCTTTAAAGTTCTTGATTCTTTAACCATTTCTGAGGATAAGAAGGAAAACTTAAAAGCCTTCGGAACCGATTTAATGAATAGAAAAGTCTAAACTATGAGACTTCCCACAACATTTAATGGCTTAATTGAAGAGGCGCAATCGTTAGCGTTGTACAACAAACTAATCCTTCAAATTAACAAGGACTTTTTGTTAGCCAATATCGATTTGAGTTTTGAAGAGACCGTTACGCCTTCAGAATTAAAACTGCTTGTTCACGAAACGGTCTATACATTAATTCAGGAGCGTTTTTCAGACTACCTTAATTTGCTGTATATAATAGATGTTTCAGAATCAAAAATTAAAGCATTGAACGGTGATGACACCGTACAACTTTCTGAGGAGGTGGCTTTTTTAATTTTGAAAAGGGAATGGCAAAAAGTATGGTTTAAAAATGAATATTCTTAATCTTTTAGCGCTATTACACCTTAGAATAATAGTTAATTAACGTTCTTAATTTATACCCTGAAGGGAATGCTTTCTCTACTATAATTATTACACCTGCTTTAAAGTTGCACCTTCCAGCCAACATCGGTAGCCACCGGCATGTCATTAATTGTAATACGCTTTAGCTACGATGCAACCTTAACTATTTGCTTAAAAATCTTTCTTCTTCGCTTTAAATAGAATTCTTAAGACGGGTAATATTATCCAAATAGTTAACATTATAAAAGACACGATAAGTCCAAAGTTTGTACCAAAAAATTGCTTAAAGACGGCTCCAGTATACCCTAGAAGTGCCGAAATATCTAATTTTAAAAGAATAAGTGTTCTAGATAAATCTATTGGGTTTAACATTGTCCCAATTAGTGACAGTTTATCTAAAGGATAATCATCGAACATAACTAACGTCATTAAAAATAAGCCATCATAAATTATGGCTAGAAACAGCCAAAGTAAAATGGCATAACCAAAACCCTTAATCTTGTTTTCGTTAGATAACGCAATGTTAAATGCTAAAGCAGTAAATATTAAGGTTAAAAATGTGCCTGTAATTAGTAATAATGAAAAATCCCATATAGCACTACTTTCAAACAAACCATAAAACACAAACGGAAGTCCTAAACCTAGAATTAAACTCATAGAAAGTGATAAAGCAACACCAA
Source organism: Bizionia saleffrena (assembly GCF_008086175.1). Lineage (GTDB taxonomy): Bacteria > Bacteroidota > Bacteroidia > Flavobacteriales > Flavobacteriaceae > Bizionia > Bizionia saleffrena. The sequence continues at coordinate 201,121 of NZ_VSKM01000005.1, read as the reverse complement.
GATACTGTCCTAAAAATATGGACGAACGTTTTAAGGGTTGCGCTAAAAGCAATTCTGTAAATTCTTTTGAATTATAGTAATACATAACGCCAAAAATAGTACCTATTAAAGGCACCAATACAATAATAACATTCATTAAAGTGATAACCGCTTTAGATAAATCGTTGTTTAAAAACAAGAGCACAACGCCTAGTAATAAATAGAATGCAAAATAAACATAACTCCATCGGCTACGCATAAGGTCGTAAAAACTGTATTTTAATATTTTAAGCATGATTGTCTATAAGTATTGATGCTATTGCATGTTCAAAATCTGGTTGATTGGTCTTGTTTTTTAATTCGGAAATTGTGCCTTTAAAGTATATTTTTCCCTCTAATAAAAACACGATTTCGTCTGACACTTCTTCTACAAAACTCATAATGTGCGAGGTTATTAAAATGGTTTTTCCTTTAGCTTTTTCTTTCTGAATTAAATCTTTTAATCGTATTAGCGAGATAGGGTCTAAACCCGATGTTGGTTCATCTAGGATAATTAAAGGACTATCAAACATAAACGTTAATACAAGATTTACTTTTTGCTTGGTTCCACCAGAAAGATTGCCTAGTTTTTTGTCTAAAAAAGGCTCAAGTCTAAATAGCTCTATTAATTGGTCTTCTGCATTTGTAAACGCACGTAAATCTTTAATCATTTTAATTAATTCCTTCACTTTTAAATTGCTTGGAAAGTTTGCAATTTGAGGTAAGTAGTCAATTTTATGCCTGTAATCTGACTTCTTTTTGATGTTTTCGCCAAGTACAGTAATAGTTCCTTTATCTGGTATTACCATTCCTAAAACCGATTTTATTAAGGTTGTTTTCCCGGAACCATTGGGGCCGAGAACGGCAAAAACACCACCTTCGCTAATGGTTAGATCTAAACCACTTAACACTTGGTTTTTACCAAACCTTTTATGTAAGTCTTCAATAATTACCATAGTATTTTTTTTATTTGTGGATGGTCATCTAATAAATTATCAGGGGTGAAAATTGGCGACACTTTTTCGGAAAAATCAATAATATCTATAAACATACTTCGCAATAAAATAATGGTTTCGGGTGTGCGGTTTACAATGTAAGAAAACAGTTTTACGGGTCTATAAGGCACATCGCCAACACCGTCTTTATCGAGGTCGTAACCGGTGTAATTACTCCAATAATTTCTATTAAATTCATTGTCATTAACTTTGCTATTGTAAGCTATATCGAAGGAATTGTACAAGAAATTATTTTCTGTAAATATGTTTTTGTAGCACGCTCCTTTTACTTTAATTGCCCACCCATTATTTTTAAACGTATTGTGTTTGTAATTAATACGGTTTGTACCCTCTACATTAATACCTATAGTATTATCGGCAAACGTGTTACCTACAATTTCGGCATCATTTATTTCTTTAAGCAATAAGCCATATGATGCTGTCCCCCAATTTTCTTTAAAAATGTTATTATACATTTTAATACGCTTTGAAAACATTACCGCTACTCCAGCACCATTATTTTCAAAAGTATTATCCTCGTAGATATCGTCGTTAGAGAACATAAAGTGTAAGCCATAGCGCACATTTAAAGCGCTTACATTATTTTTAATCGTGCAACCATCAGAGAATTCTAAATAAATCCCATCGCGAACGTGTTGTATAAAATTATGTTCAATTTGAATATTTTTACTATACCATAATTGAATACCATTTCCAGAGTTATACTCCTCAACAGCATCGCCTATTATTTTATTATGAAACACTTTCCCGTCTCTTGATTTTTCTATATAAATGCCGAAGAATAACTTTTCTAAAACTAAATTTTGAATTACAAAGTTTTTACTTTCTCTAACGCGAACGGCCGCATAATCTTCTGTATAACTTGTGCCAACATTTTTAATAAATAAGCCATCAAGCGTTACATTATCTGAAATAACCGTTATTATTTCGCCTTTAAATTCACCGTCAATTACCGGGTAGTCTTCCCCAATAATGGTTAACGGTTTATTGATAATAACGTCGTATTCTTTATAAGTGCCTTTCTTTACGATTATAGTATCAAAATCTTTCGCTTGCCTAATCGCCTCTTTTAAAGTTGAAATTTCACAATCACTACAAACCTCAAGAGCCTGAGAAATAGCGGCATTGGATATAAAAACGACGACCAAAAAACTAATTATATTTTTCATATTACTAGTCTTTAAATTTCCCTAGTATTTCTTTCCAGGTATATAGTTCACCACCTTTTTCTATTTTTACATTTTCTGCATCAGCCTTGTTTTTAAAAGCCGATAAAAAAGCCCCCATCGGACTTGGTACATTCTTACTTATTAAAAAAGTAGCTTGTGTAGCATCGATTAAAATTCCTGGCTCTGTGTAGTTGTTAGATAAGTATAGTTCTATTTCTGAAGTATCGAATTCATCCATAAAATTAACCATACATTCGGTGGCATCAAATTTATAAACTTTGCCTTTTTTGGTTACAATTTCGGCGGCGTGAACTTTATCGACAATGGTCATCTTACAAAAATAGCAACCATCGCTACCGTAATCTATGGGTTTCGGTGATACATTACAACCAAAAAATAATAGTAGCAATCCCAGAGTTAAAGCGTATTTTAGTATTTGCATAATTTTAGTTTTTTATGTGCTAAAGTATTACTACGTTGTTTTTTTAAGACTAGCCCTTCTGCCTAACCAAAAAGCAACCAGCGTCAAAGACATACCTAAAAACAGGAGATAACCGCCTAAATCTGGTAGAGAAGTAACATCAAAATTTAACAGTTTTTGATATCCAAATAATGGTGGTTTATACGACATTGGTGTACCATCTGGATTCGTAACTTTTATAATTGCATTTGGGTCTAAATTGGTACCATAGTCTATTAACCAATTATTAAAATCGTACATACCCATAATTCCTAATATAGACATTAATACAAACCACCCCATAAAGTATTTGTAATTTACTTTATTGAAATAACCTAATACCCCAATTATTACACCCAAAAGCACCATACCGATAATAACTTTAGGAAAAACTGTAAACTCCCACATTTCTTCTGCTTTAGGAATTGTTTTCATACCAATATAATGGTTTAAACCATCTATGTTTTGCAAATCGAATTCTTCAGCTCCTTCAATACCTTGAATATAAATACTCATCCCTAAGGGATCTGGATATTGTGGTGCTCCAAGTTCGATATCCCATAACGGAAATTTAAAAAGTCCTAATAATAGTAAAGAGCCTATTATCATTATAACGCTAGCCTTTTTCATGGTTTAATTATTGAATATTATTGTACAAATAAAGTTTTTGATTTAACAGATTGTAGTATTTTAAAAAGAAAGGCGAGAGCAAAAATTCTACTCTCGCCTTTTTAATAGGGAAATAAACACTAAAACAAAATCTCCCTAATATTTTTACTCAATATCTTCTCCTAACGACCATTTTATTGGCGTATCGCTATCTTCTGCAGAGACTCTAACATAACCTTGCATCTCTTGGTGTAAAGCAGAACAGAAATCGGTACAATAAAATGGCCACACACCAACTTCTTTTGGTTCCCAAACAGACGTTTTGGTTTGTCCTGGCATAACTAATAAGCCCGAGTTGTTTTGCCCTATCATTGCAAAACCATGTGGTACATCAAAATCTTGCTCTAAGTTTGTAATATGGAAGAATACTTTATCACCTACTTTAATACCTTCAATGTTATCTGGTGAAAAGTGACTTCTTATCGTTGTCATTTGAATATGAACTTCATTACCATTACGAATCACTTTAGTATCTGCATCAGATTTTGCAGCATACGGATGTTTATTATCTGCTAATTTGTAAATTTTTTGAGATTGATCCTTAATTATACTTGCAGGAATAGCTGCTGCATAATGTGGTTCTCCATGTGTAGGGAAATCTAAAAGTAATTCCATTTTATCACCAGAAATATCATATAACTGGGCAGAATGTTCTAATTCTGGACCAACAGGTAAATAACGATCTTTTGTTATTTTATTCATTACAAACATGTATTTTCCAAAAGGTTTTCCAGAGTTTCCTCCAGGAATAGCTAGATGACCAGGGGAATAGTAAGTAGGCTTTCTATCTATAACTTCCCACGTACCTAATTTCCATTTTACAACTTCCGAAGAAATAAAGAATGTAGTATAAGCATTTCCTTTACCATCAAACTCTGTGTGTAATGGTCCTAATCCTGGTTGCTCTACAACTCCTGCTAAAACATCTTCAAAATTTAAAATAGGAATTCCATACGCTTCACCAGCAAATTTTTCGTTTTTAATAGCATCTAACATTTTTGTAAATGAATGTACAGTTAAGTTGGCTGAAAGTTTCCCATTACCTACAATATATTCTCCAGTAGGATCTACATCGCAACCATGCGGTGATTTTGGAGTTGGGATAAAGTATACAGCGCCAGGAACTTCTGATGGATTAACCACACGCACTTCTTTTTTCATAGTAGACGTTGCCGTGTGTGTTACTTCGTCATATACATTATGTGCATAATTAGCAGGCATCATTGTCCCCCCACCATTATTTACGTATTCTTCAATTTTTTTCCAGTTTATAGCTGCAATAAAATCCTTATCGTTTTGAGATGCGTTGACCTCTAATAAAGTATTTGCTTCTTCTGTATTATAGGTAGTAAAAAAGAACCATCCATGGGATTTTCCACGTCCAGGGTGCGATAAATCGTAGTTGAAACCGGGCATTAGCACTTGGAATTTGATATCCATATTTCCTGTTTCTGGTGCCACGCTTATAAAAGATAAGGCACCTTGAAAATTACCTTTGTACTCTTTAATTGGCATATCACGTTGTGGAATTGGCACAGAAAAACGTGTACCCGCAACAACATACTCTGTGTTTTCTGTAACGTAAGATGAACTGTGGTTTCCTGCACTATTTGGAACTTCAATAATTTCTGTAGTTTCAAATGTTTTCAGGTCAATTTTTGCGATTCTGGGTGTATTATTTTCATTAATAAAAACAAAACGACCATCTACTTCTCCGTTTGTTTGCGAAATATCTGGATGGTGCGCATCGCCCCAAGGAATAAATCCATGAGAGGTATTTAACATAGGTTTCGTTTCTTCAGAATACCCATATCCAGAAGTTGGAAACTGAGAAAACACGGGGATTTCTTTAAACATTCTTCCAGAAGGCAATCCATAAACCGTTAAGTTACCACTATATCCTCCAGAAAGAAAGGCGTAGTGCGAATCGTGTTCGCCAGGGGCTACATATACTTTTTCTGCATTATTGCTAGATAATGCTCCACTCTTACTAGAGTTATCTGAGTTATTGCAGCTTGTAAATGCAAAAAGAACTGCTACAACTGCGAATGTTGATGTTATTAGTTTTTTCATTGGTGTTTTAATTTAAATTAGTATTTAAATTATTCTTTTGGTGATAATAAAAAAATTTCCCCACTGTGAATAATTCCGTTTTCTGCTGTATTATTTTCCATTATTTTCAATCCCAAATTTGTGATTTCTCATTCCTAACTTTTACTTCTATAATTCCATAAAAGCCCAATATGCTTTTGCTGCTAATTTGTTGTCTGACAACACAACGGTAGCACCTTTTAAAGTGTCTTAAAGTTATTTATATGAAAAAATAAAGACTATAAAATCATGAAATGGCTTAAAAATTCCTTCTTATCGAAATTGCAAGTGTGTTACTTATTCTAGAGTTCTAAAATATTCTAAAACTGCTCTAGCATCTTTTTCAGTTAAACCTTGGTTAGCCATTGGAGAACCATTAAATTCCATTAATAACTCTTTTGCTAAAGGATCTCTTTGAGTCATTTCTTGTGGGTTCAAAATCATATTCATTACCCATTCTGGAGTTCTACGCTCTAAAATACCAGTTGGTGCTGGACCAATAAATTTTTTATCTATTCTATGACAAGCAGTACACATTTTTTTATAAACATCTGCCCCATGTGTCACCATCTTTTGATCTACAGGATTACTTAAATCTACAGATGTAATTGGGCCGATACCTTTATTGGCTAAATCTATTCTTTTTGATGCAGGAACATTTTCTTCTTTAGGTGTCGTCGTCTGTTCTGTTGGTTCTTTCTTAGGATAGGAGATTTTTTCTTTCTTCTTTTCTTCCTTGCCTCCACAACTCACAAGTAGTGTTACAAGCAATACGGTGATTAATTTTAGTGTTGTTTTCATTATTTATAAGTTTTATTAAACAAAAATAAAACTATGCAAAGACATATAACATGATAAATATCATATTAAAGGACAAATTTATCTTAAGTAACAAAAAAAGAGTTGTGAAGGTAAAAAATTACTCGTTATTTAGAGATGTCTTATTTTAGTTAGAAATAAACCCTAATAAATGGCATCCATGCGTTCGCATAAATACTTTTATCACCGTTATACAATACATTGCAGCGTATGCCAACAGTAACATTTTGCGTTCTATACCCAACGCCTAAAACAAGGCTGGATACCAGTATTGGTCATCTTTAAATAGTAGGTTATCAAAGTTTCTCGTGACTAAAAACGCTTCAAATTCTGCCGATAATTGTAGCTCTTGAATGGGAGAAAACAAACCAATAAGGCTACTTCCAAAAACAGTCGCTTTATAAAAATTTTTCCGTTTCGTATATGTAACACTTAAACCAACGCCTACCCCAAACATTGGGTTAAATTCATAAATAGCACTTGGTGAAACAGTGGCACTAAAAAAACCACTCCCAGTACTTAAACCTAAGCCCCCTCAAAACCGCACGCGATCCCAGATATCAACAGTAGCGTCTTTATGTGCAAATTGCGCGTTGGCCACCCCAAAAAAAGAGAGAAACGAAACAAAAAAAATCGGTTTCTCAATGGAAAAGAAGTGTTTTTTATCATCGAAAAGGAATTAAAATAAAAAGATGTTATAAATATACTAAAAGGAGGTCTAATTTTGGTAATTATTGTATTTTTGATAAAATTTTGTTGAAGCGAACCCGTCTTAAATTTTATAATGGATAAATATTCCTTTTTAAACGCAGCACATACAGCATACTTTGCTGATTTATATGATCAATATTTAGAAAACCCCGATTCAGTTGAGCCTAGTTGGAGAGCCTTTTTTCAAGGTTACGATTTTGGTAGTGAAAACTACGGAATGGAAGGTAAGGCAGTTGAAAGTGTATCTACTAAAATCCCAGAACATGTCTTAAAAGAGTTCCAGGTCTTAAACTTAATACATGGCTACAGAACACGTGGTCATTTATTTACTAAAACAAACCCGGTAAGAGAGCGTAGAAAATATGCGCCAACCTTAGGAATAGAACACTTTGGTTTATCCCATTCAGATTTAGAAACTAGTTTCAATGCTGGAGAAATGTTAGGTTATGGTGGCCCACAAACGCTACTAAAAATAATCGAACATTTAGAGCAAGTATACTGTCATTCTATTGGTGTGGAGTATATGTACATTCGTAAACCTGAAGAACTTAAATGGATTCAAGACAAACTTAATGTTGGTAACAATCAACCTAAGTTTTCTAACGATGAAAAAAAACATATTCTTAAAAAATTAAATGAAGCCGTTTCTTTTGAAACCTTTTTACACACAAAATATGTGGGACAAAAGCGTTTCTCTTTAGAAGGTGGTGAAACTTTAATTCCTGCCTTAGATGCTGTTATAGATAAAGCAGCCGAGTATGGTGTTAAAGAATTTGTAATGGGAATGTCTCACCGTGGACGATTAAGTACTCTTACAAACATTTTTGGAAAATCTGCTAAAGACATTTTTAATGAGTTTGATGGCAAAGATTACGAAGAGAAAGTATTCGATGGGGACGTTAAATACCACTTAGGTTGGACAAGTCATCGCGAATCAAAATCTGGAAAAGAAATAAACTTAACCGTTGCTCCTAACCCGTCTCATTTAGAAACAGTAGGAGCCGTTGTAGAAGGTATTGTAAGAGCAAAACAAGACCGATCTTATAAAGATGATTTTAGTAAAGTGCTCCCCATAATAGTGCATGGAGATGCCGCTATTGCAGGTCAAGGATTAGTTTACGAACTTGTTCAGATGGCGCAATTAGATGGTTATAAAACCAATGGAACTATTCATATCGTTATAAATAATCAAATTGGTTTTACCACAAATTATTTAGATGCACGATCTAGTACCTATTGTACAGATGTTGGTAAAGTAACATTATCACCAGTATTACACGTAAATGCCGACGATGCCGAAGCGGTTGTGCACGCTACATTATTTGCACTAGATTTTAGAATGAAATTTAAACGCGATGTATTTATTGATTTATTAGGCTATAGAAAATATGGCCATAATGAAGGAGATGAACCCCGCTTTACACAACCTAAGTTATATAAAGCAATTGCTAAACACGATAACCCGAGAGACATTTACACCGCTAAATTAAAAGCGAGTGGTCTTATCGACGATAATTATGTTAAGAACTTAGAAAAAATATACAAAGATGCTCTAGAAGAGAAATTAGTAGATTCTAGAAAAGAAGACAAAACTGTCATTACACCTTTTATGCACGAAACATGGAAAGATTTCGAGCGCGTAGATGAGCATAAAATGATGGAAACTGTAGACACCACAACGAGTATTGAAAAACTAACGGAAATTACAAAAGTGATTTCTAATTTGCCTAAAGACAAAAAATTTATTCGTAAAATTGAACGTCTAATACAATCTAGACAAAAAATGTTCGACGAGAATAGATTAGATTGGTCAATGGCCGAACATTTGGCATACGGAACCCTTTTAGACGAAGGTTACGATGTTAGAATTTCTGGTCAAGATGTGGAAAGAGGAACATTCTCTCACCGTCATGCTGTAGTAAAGGTTGAAGATAGCGAAGAAGAAATTTTATTACTTAACCAACTTAACGATAAACAAGGTAATTTCTATATTTATAATTCGTTACTTTCTGAGTACGGTGTTGTAGGTTTCGATTACGGTTACGCAATGGCAAGCCCGAATACATTAACCATTTGGGAAGCACAATTTGGAGATTTTAGTAATGGTGCGCAAATTATGTTGGACCAATACATCTCTGCTGCAGAAGACAAGTGGAAAACGCAAAACGGGTTAGTAATGTTACTCCCGCACGGATACGAAGGGCAAGGTGCAGAGCATTCTTCGGGAAGAATGGAGCGTTATTTACAATTATGTGCTAAAGACAATATGTATGTAGCCGATTGTACAACGCCCGAAAATATGTTTCATTTGTTAAGAAGACAAATGAAATCTAATTTTAGAAAACCACTTATTATATTTACGCCGAAAAGTTTATTACGTCATCCAAAATGTGTTTCTACAGTAGAAAGTTTCGCAAACGGTTCGTTTAAAACACTAATAGATGACGAGAATAGCGATGTAAATAAAATAAAAACATTAGTTTTACTAACAGGAAAGTTCTATTACGATCTTGATGAAGAGCGCGAAAATCTTAAAAGAGATGACGTTGCCTTGGTTAGAATCGAACAATTATTCCCGTTACCAATTAAAGCTATTAAAGCCATTTTATCAAAATATAAAAATGCAGACGATATTGTCTGGGCACAAGAAGAGCCTAAAAATATGGGAGCCTACAGCCATATGTTAATGCATTTGGACGACGCGAGAAACTTCAGATTGGCCTCAAGAAGACCATACGGAGCGCCAGCAGCTGGTAGCGCAGTACGATCGAAAGCGAGACATAAAGAGGTTATAGATTTTGTTTTTGATAAAACAAAAAACAATCAGAGATAAGTCTTTGAACGTATCGAAAAAAGTAAAATAAACAAAACATAAAATTACATTACGATGATTTTAGAAATGAAAGTACCTTCTCCTGGAGAATCTATTACAGAAGTTGAAATAGCAGAATGGTTAGTACAAGATGGTGATTATGTTGAAAAAGATCAAGCCATTGCCGAAGTAGATAGCGATAAGGCAACCTTAGAACTTCCTGCAGAAGCTAGTGGTATTATTACTTTAAAAGCTGAAGAAGGAGACGCGGTAGAAGTTGGTCAAGTGATCTGTTTAATAGACACAAGTGCTAGCGCACCAAAAGGCTCATCATCTGAAGCGCCATCAACATCTGAAGGTGCTGACGAAGACGGCGACGCCAACGCTAAAAAAGACCTTGCTAAAGCAAAAAAAGAAACCACTCCTAAAGCAGAAAACCCAGCAAAAGAAACGTATGCTTCTGGCGTTACAAGTCCTGCAGCTAGAAAAGTTTTAGCAGAAAAAGGAATGGATGCGAAGGCAGTTACTGGAACAGGTAAAGACGGACGTATTACTAAAGATGATGCTGTAAAAGCGGTACCTTCTATGGGAACCCCTTCTGGAGGAAATAGAAGTTCTCATAATAGTAAAATGTCTATGTTACGTCGTAAAGTAGCAGAGCGTTTAGTAGAAGCGAAAAATACAACGGCAATGTTAACGACGTTTAACGAAGTTGATATGACTCCCGTTTTTGAGCTAAGAAAAGAATATAAAGAAACCTTTAAAGCGAAGCACGGTGTTGGATTAGGATTTATGTCTTTCTTCACATTGGCAGTGGTAAGAGCTTTAAAAATGTACCCAGAGGTCAACTCTATGATCGACGGAAAAGAAATGTTAACTTACGATTTCGTAGATGTTAGTATTGCTGTTTCGGGTCCAAAAGGATTGATGGTACCCGTAATTAGAAATGCAGAAAACTTGTCGTTTAGAGGTGTTGAAGCTGAAGTAAAACGTTTAGCACTTAGAGCTAGAGATGGAAAAATCACTGTCGATGAAATGACAGGTGGTACGTTTACAATCTCTAATGGTGGTGTGTTTGGAAGTATGTTATCAACTCCAATTATAAACCCTCCTCAAAGTGGTATCTTAGGAATGCACAACATTGTTGAGCGCCCAGTTGCTATAGACGGACACGTTGAAATTAGACCTATTATGTATGTCGCGTTATCTTACGATCACAGAATTATTGATGGTAAAGTAAGTGTTGGTTTCTTAGTCGCTATTAAAGAGGCTTTAGAAAACCCAACTGAATTATTAATGGACAATGATATTAAAAGAGCATTAGAGCTATAGTATCTCTATTATATAAACTTAAAAAGCATCCTTTTCAGGATGCTTTTTTTTGTTTAGGCTGCTTCTATAAAATCGAGATCTTTATAGCTTCTCAAATCGTTTATTAAACCGAGACTTATCTTGACCATAGAGTCATTAGTAGGCTCTCCAGAAATATATTCCATACCCGATGACACATTAACATTAGGCCTAACTTTACTTCTGTCCTTCACATAAAAAGTTTTTGAACAACCATCGCAAGTTATTTCAAATGAAATTTCATCAACCTCGTATTCACCCATAAAATTAATTTTTTCGTTATTAATTAATTTTGAAAAAAAAAGACTATTAAGTTCCTGCTTGAATAAGTTATTCTCAGTTTTACTATTAAATTTCAACTCCCTAATCTCATGATCTTTCGAACTTAAATTAATACTATCCCATAAAGACATTTGAATATCCTGAGAAAGAATGTAATTAATTAATCTAACTTTTTTGAGTTTTCCGTTTTCAATCATTTTAGACAAATAATTAAAGTTTAACCCTGGACTGAGTATAATACGATAATCTTTATACCCAGATTCATTTAAAAATTTTTGAGATTGTGTTTCAAACACTACTTTAATACCATGTTTAGATTTATTTTGAAAAACCACATAGCCGTACTTAGAATTTTTAGGTATATAAAAAAAAGAGAACATTTTTCTGCTTTGGAATTCTTTTTTTGAAACTGGATAAACCAATTCATTGGTTACTCCATTTCTAATATCTAAAGATTGCCCAGTATAGGCTGAATCAAAATACGTGGATATACTCCTTGTATCTTTTGAATATTGTACTTCAGAACTTATTGAAAAAGTTCTTTTATTTCCATTATTATCAAAATAATGAATTATGTTATTTGTCAAAAAATTATAGAAATTATCGCAAATTTCTAAAAAATCAACCTCGCCATTAAAACGATTTAAGACTTGCTCCTCGCCGGCTTTATTTAAAATAGCCACTTTATAAAAACTTAATGTTTCCATGTTTAATATTATTTTACTCTTGATATGTTTTTTACAAGAGTTGTTACATAGACAAATAATCTCTCTCAATCACGCACTTTTCTAGTGGATTGAAAACAGTATTATATGTTTAGAAATATTTAACTTGGTAAGAAGAATCTAATTTCGTTCCTTTGAGGAATGAAATAGGAAATGAGGTTTTCTCATCTTCTTAAATAAAATTGGATCCTACACCTAATTTTAAATTTTGACCAAGAGGCATATTTCAATTATGCCTTTTTTTTATGTTTTTTTCTTTCCCTCTTTTTTTTATTATAAACTTTTTAAACCCACTCGATAAAATACCCATTTATCTGACTAACAGTGTTTTAAAACAGTTTTAACATTTAAAACAAAGCCCTAAAAAAAGCACCTTACGTAATGCAAGGTACTTTTCTTCAATATTAAAATTAAAATTTACGAACCACACATTAAGCAATCGTCTTCATCGGCTTCTTTTGCTTGTGCTATTAGTGCTTTCATTTCTTCAGCCGACATCGGTTCTGTGTTTACTACTGCCGCTTTTTCTTTAGCAAGTTTAGTAGCAGTCTCCGCGGCTTGTTTTTGTTCTTCTGCAGCACTAGCCTTCACGGTTTGGGCTATAGGTGCTTCTTTTTTAGCTTTTGTTACAGTAAATTTCTTAGCGTCTACTGCACTTTTAGTACGTAGGTAATACATTCCTGTCTTTAAGCCGCTCTTCCACGCATAGAAGTGCATAGACGTTAATTTCGTCATTGTAGCCCCCTCTAAGAATAAGTTAAGTGATTGCGATTGGTCGATAAAGTAACCACGTTGTCTGGACATATCGATAATGTCTTTCATACTCAACTCCCAAACCGTTTTGTATAATTCCTTAATATCATCAGGAATAATATCTACCTCTTGAATAGATCCATTTGCTCTCATGATTTCATTCTTTAACTCATCATTCCACAGTCCTAATTCTACTAAATCTTCTAGCAAATGTTTATTCACTACTATAAATTCACCAGATAATACACGACGCGTATAAATGTTAGATGTATATGGTTCGAAACATTCATTATTACCTAAAATTTGAGAAGTCGATGCTGTAGGCATTGGTGCTACTAATAACGAGTTACGCACGCCGTGCTCAAGTACTTGCTCACGTAATTTCGCCCAATCCCAACGACCGCTTAATTCTTCATCCTTAATTCCCCAGAGGTTGTATTGGAATTCCCCTTGACTAATTGGGCTCCCTTCGTACGATTGGTAAGGGCCATCTTGCTTTGCTTCTTCCACACTTGCGGTTAATGCCGCGTAGTAAAGTGTTTCAAAAATATCTTTATTTAGCTTTTTTGCTTTATCACTTGTAAATGGTAAACGCAATTTTATAAACGCATCCGCTAATCCTTGAACACCTAAACCTACTGGTCTATGACGTAAATTTGAATTTTCAGCTTCTTTTACAGGATAGTAATTCCTATCAATGACACGATTTAAGTTTTTAGTTACACGTTTTGTAATTCGGAACAATTCTTTATGATCAAATGCTCCGTCTTTAATAAACATTGGTAAAGCAATAGACGCTAAGTTACAAACAGCAACCTCATCTGGAGAAGTGTACTCCATAATCTCGGTGCATAAATTTGAAGAACGAATAGTTCCTAAATTCTTCTGATTAGATTTACGGTTCGCTGCATCTTTATACAACATATACGGCGTACCTGTTTCTATTTGAGATTCTAATATTTTCTCCCAAAGTTCTCTTGCTTTTATCGCTTTACGTCCCTTACCTTCACTTTCATATTTCGTGTACAAGGCTTCAAACTCTTCACTGTGTAAATCGCATAATCCAGGGCACTCGTTAGGGCACATTAAAGTCCATTCGGCATTTTGTTCTACACGTTTCATAAACAAATCTGGCATCCACATCGCGTAGAACAGATCTCTAGCCCGTAATTCTTCGGCACCGTGATTTTTCTTTAAGTCTAAAAAACTCATAATATCGGCGTGCCAAGGCTCGATATACATAGCGAAACTTCCTTTACGTTTTCCACCACCTTGATCTACGTAACGTGCCGTATCGTTAAAGACTTTCAACATAGGCACAATACCGTTACTTGTACCATTTGTTCCAGCAATATAACTTCCTGTTGCACGCACATTATGAATGGACAAACCAATGCCTCCCGCCGATTGCGAAATTTTAGCTGTTTGCTTTAACGTATCGTAAATACCATCTATACTATCGTCTTTTACTGTTAATAAGAAACAAGACGACATTTGAGGCTTTGGTGTACCAGAGTTAAATAATGTTGGCGTAGCGTGTGTAAAGTACTTTTTAGACATTAACTCGTAAGTCTCGAGGGCGGAATCTAAATCGTTTAAATGAATTCCTAACGAAACACGCATTAACATGTGTTGCGGTCTTTCGACAATTTTACCATTTAATTTTAAAAGGTACGAACGCTCTAACGTTTTAAAGCCGAAATAATCGTAACTAAAATCACGGTTATAAATTATTGCAGAATCTAATTTTTCTTTATTTTCCTGAATTACATTATACACCTCATCTGATAATAAAGGGGAATGTTTTCCAGTTCTATCATTAACATAAGTATACAAATCATGCATTACTTCGCTAAAGGTTTTCTTGGTGTTTTTATGCAAATTAGACACCGAAATACGTGCCGCTAAACGGGCATAATCGGGGTGAGTCGTCGTCATTGTTGCCGCTTGCTCTGCCGCTAAATTGTCTAACTCGATGGTTGTAACGCCATCGTAAAGCCCTTCAATAACTCGCATAGCTACTTTTACGGGATCTACCAATTCATTTAAACCATAGCATAACTTTCTCACTCTAGCTGTGATTTTATCAAACATTATCGGTTCTTTCTTGCCATCTCTTTTTAATACAAACATACTTTACGATTTAGTTTTATTTCCCGGCGCTTTTTTCAGAAAAAGGGCTTCTTAGTCCTCCTATTTAAATAATAACCTGGCTAACAAAGCGTTACTATTTAATAGTTTTTATTCAATGTGTAGCACATATGGTCTTTTATAGCCAATAAGCCTACTATATATTTTGTTGTACTGGAGTGTCGAAATTAAAAATCGAAATCCATATTGTATTTATCTTCATCCTCGCCTTTATTAATATCCATAACTCCAGCTTTTTGATAATCTCCCACTCTTTTTTCGAAGAAGTTTGTCTTTCCTTGAAGAGAAATCATATCCATAAAATCGAACGGATTTGCAGTATTAAACTCTTTCTCACAACCTAAGTCGTCCAATAAACCATCGGTTACAAACTCTAAATACTGTGTCATTAATTTTGAATTCATCCCAATTAAACTAGCTGGTAACGATTCTGTAATAAACTCACGTTCTATATTAAGTGCATCGACAAGAATTTCTCTAATACGCGCTTTAGGCACTTTATTTACTAAGTGATTTTCGTGTAAGTGCACGGCAAAATCGCAATGCATTCCTTCGTCTCTAGAAATTAACTCGTTAGAGAAGGTTAAACCTGGCATTAACCCACGTTTTTTCAACCAGAAAATAGAACAAAAAGATCCTGAAAAGAAGATTCCTTCTACGGCAGCAAATGCAATTAATCGTTCTGAGAAACTTGGTGATTCAATCCATTTTAAGGCCCATTCTGCTTTCTTTTTTATCGCTGGAAATGTTTCAATAGCGTTAAAAAGATTAGCTTTCTCAGCATCATCTTTTACATATGTATCTATTAATAATGAATACGTTTCACTGTGAATATTCTCCATCATAATTTGAAAACCGTAGAAGAATTTTGCTTCACTATATTGCACTTCGTTAACAAAGTTTTCTGCTAAATTTTCATTTACAATACCATCACTAGCCGCAAAAAAAGCAAGAATATGTTTTATAAAATAACGCTCGTCGTCGTTTAATTTGTTCGTCCAATCTGAGAGATCTTGATGCAAATCAATCTCCTCTGCCGTCCAGATACTCGCTTGCGACTTTTTGTACCATTCCCACAGATCGTGATGTTCTATTGGAAAAATTACAAATCTATCTTTATTTTCTTGTAATATTGGTTCGAGTTCTTGAGACATTTTATTGGAGATTTTAAAAACTATTAGACGTAAATTTAATTATTCTTGGGACTAGCAAAGATTGAAAATTACAACTGATTTTAAAAGGTAATTAACGTTAAAACATAAGAAGTTTTAAACATTGATTGTTGAAATGTAGGTCTACAAGCGGGATTTATTGAGGTACATGCGTTTTTAAAATATTATGCAAAAAAAACTATAAATTGTAATTTTTTTAAGGTAAATATAGAGCAAAAACACTAATCGTTATTATTGAATACGTTAGCCTTATCGCAAGGCTTTTTCAGGGGGAAACACGTCTCAAATAATCGCATATTCCCTCCCTATTTTGACACCCATTTGAGGGGTGATTTCCAATATTTGTAATGGGCTTTACAAATTTTAGCGTTTTAAAACGCTGGCGACCGACTAATCATACATTTTTTTTAGCCCATTATACATAAAAACTAAAAGTCTCAATTATTAATTTTATATTTAAGTACAAATATTTTTTAATAAAATGCTGAAAGCAGTTATTGTTGATGACGAACCAAAAGCAATCGAAGGGTTAACTTGGGAACTTAAAAATTATAGCTCCGAAATAGAAATTATAAAAACGTTTTCTATTCCGGAAGAGGCGCTGCTATATCTAAAAACCGTTAAACCAGATTGTCTGTTTTTAGACATACAAATGCCAACGATGGATGGTTTTCAGTTTTTAGAGCACCTCGATTCTAAAAATATTGCCATAATTATTACTTCGGCTTATGACGAATATGGCATTAAAGCTTTAAAAAAGGAGGTTTTAGATTATTTGCTAAAGCCAGTAGATGCCGATGACTTAAAAGAAACCATTGCGAAAATAAGAAAATTTAAAAAGCGAATCTCGACGACCGATAAGATTGAAGATATTCTGATTAATTTCACCACTAATACTAACAAAAAGAAAATAACCATTAATGCCGATGGCAAATTATTATTTATAAATCTAGACGATATTCTTTTTGTCGAGTCCGACGGAAATTACAGCACCCTATTTTTAGCCAACAATCAAAAACTAGTCATAACAAAAAAATTAAAAGAAGTGAATACGCTTCTTCCTGAAGATAGTTTCTTCAGAATACACAATTCCTTTATTGTAAATATGGGTAAGATTAAAGAATACATAAAAACGGAAGGTTACGTGGTTATGGAAAGTAATCATAGAATCCCAGTGGCTAGACAACGCAAATCGGATTTTTTAGAGAAACTGTAATGGCACATAATCGCTTCATCCTTAATTTGTTTAACAAGAGACCCGCTCTTTTTGTCTTCTTTTTTCTTGTCTCATTTAGTGGATTTCCGCAACAGCAATCACAAAATTTTTTAGCGATTGCAGATAGTATTATAACTGTAAATCATAAAACGTATAACGCTTTGGATTATGCGATTTACAAAAACAAATACGACACCCTAAAAATGAAAATGTTCTTAGCCAAAAGTTTAGAAAAAAACTATCCCCAGGGCGAAGTTTACGCTTACATTATGCTGGGAAATCAATACAGAAATAAGTCGTTGTTTAAAACATCTAAAAACTTCTTAAACCAAGCTCTTATCATTTCTAAGCAGAAAGGACTCATAGAGTTCCATATTGTAAGTCTTAACATGCTCGGGGTGGTAGAGCGCCGATTAGATAATATTAAAAGTGCATTGGGATACCACCAAGACGCCCTAAAGCTTGCCGAACAGCAACCCATTAAAACAAAAAGCCTTCAAAAAAGTATTGCCGTATGCCATAACAGTATTGGAAATATTTACCTCAGCTTAAAACAATACGATTTAGCATTAGAAGAATTTAATAGTTCCTTAGAAATTGAAATGGCCACAAATAACAGCCTCGGTTTAGCTATAAATTACCATAATATTGGTGCTATTTACGAAGCCCAAAACAAACTAAATGCAGCCTTAAAAAACTATAAAATCTCATTACAATATAACGAAAAGATAAATTCTAATGTGGGGCGCGTTATTTGCAATACGAGTATTGGCTCTGTCTACGTAAAACAGAACAATCCAGAAGCCGCCCTAAAAATTATAGAACCGACCATTGCTCTAGCCGAAAAAAATCAAGATCAGTTTTATATTGCTTTTACGTATATTACTTTAGGATGGGCTCATAGTAAATTAAACCATTTAGAGCTTGCAGAAACGTGGCTAACAAAAGGACTAAACGTTGCTATTAAATACGAATTAAAATCGTCTATCTCTAGTGCATATTTACACTTGTCAGAATTAAATGAGAAAAAAAACAACTATGAACTGGCTTTAACACATTACAAAAAAGCGATCGAACTCAATAAAAATATTCTCAGTGAAAAGAATGCCCAGTTTGTAAGCTCTTTAAGACTGCACTATGAAACAGAGAAAAAAAACAGCCAAATACAGTCGTTAGCCATAGAGAATGAAATCGTAAAGTTACGATTGGATAAAAATAACAAAATGGGACTTTTATTGCTCTCTGTATTATTACTTCTAGGCGTGGCGTTGTTCTTTCTTTACAGACACCGCGAACTTAAAAGCGAAAAAATGATTTTAACTTTAGAGCAAGATATGCTTAGAAATCAAATGAATCCGCATTTTATATTCAATTCTTTAAACTCGATAAAATTGTATATTATAAATAACGAGAAAGAAAAAGCGATCTATTATTTAACTAAATTCTCTAAGTTTATTCGAAAAATACTGGTCGCTTCTACCGAAAAACAAATCTCTATAGCTGAAGAATTAGAAACGATGAGCCTATATATGAATATTGAAAATATTCGGTTTTCTAACCACATTAAATATACTACCGTAATAGATCCTTCTATAGACATAGATAATGTAAAGCTCCCGTCTCTAGTGCTTCAGCCTTTTTTAGAAAACGCATTATGGCACGGCCTATCACCAAAAAAGGAAGACAAAAGCATTACGGTACATGTTTATAAATCGAAGAAAAAGTTTGTTACTATTTCTATTTCCGATAATGGTATTGGCCGAAAAGCATCGGAGGCCATTAAAGAAAATAAGGTGTTAAAACGAAAATCGTTGGGAATTGAAATCACTAAAAAACGACTTGAAAATTTCTCGAAACGTTACACGCATTCTTACACCATAACTATTGAAGATTTATACGACAACGATGCACCTTCCGGCAC
The DNA here is from genome assembly GCF_008086175.1 of Bizionia saleffrena. Taxonomy (GTDB): domain Bacteria; phylum Bacteroidota; class Bacteroidia; order Flavobacteriales; family Flavobacteriaceae; genus Bizionia; species Bizionia saleffrena. The sequence continues at coordinate 181,786 of NZ_VSKM01000005.1, read as the reverse complement.
AAAAGTAACATTGAACATTCCCACTAAAGCTATAAAAAAGTTACGATAGACTACCGTTAACGATTAAAAGTAGCGGCCACCTTTTCAAGGTCGGCATACCAACTTTCACCATATTTTCTAATAAGCGCATCCTTTACGAATTTATACACCGGTACTTGAAGCTCTTTTCCTAAAGAACAGGCATCGTCGCAAATGCTCCACTTCTCGTAATTAACAGCAGAAAACTCACTATATTCTTTAATTCTAACGGGATATAGATGACACGATACTGGCTTTTTCCAATTCGTTTCACCTTTGTTGTTTGCTTCTTCTAGGGCACATAAAGCGGTGTTCTTTTCATCGAAAATAACATAGGCACAATCGGCACCATCAATAAGTGGAGTTTCAAACTCGCCAGATTCTGTGGTTGTAAAAGTTCCTTGCGCTTCTATAGCGTCAATTCCGACCTGTCTTAAAAAGGGCTTCACTTTTGGATACACATCTTCTAAAATCTGCGTTTCCTCCTTCGTTAAAGGCGCACCTGCGTCTCCATCTACACAACACGCTCCTTTACATGCTGATAAATTACAAACAAAATCATTTTCTATTATAGCTTCCGAAACTATGGTTTTTCCCAACTGGAACATACATTGCAAGTGTTAAATAAGCTGCAAATATAATACTTAATTGAAGGAGTTTAGAGAGAATAAGAAACTCTTTAATTTTATGTTTTTGTAGTATGAAATATAATTTTATTAGATTAATTTTGCGCAAATTTTAAAAGTGACTCAAAATGGGATTAAATTTCAAGGAAATATTTACAGCCTTTATGATATTATTTGCTGTTATAGATATTGTAGGTAATATTCCTATTATTATAGATTTAAGAAAAAAGGTTGGTCATATTCAAAGTGAAAAAGCCTCTATTATAGCTGGTATTATTTTAGTCTCTTTCTTATTTCTAGGAAAAAGTATTTTAAATCTTATCGGTATCGACGTGAGTTCGTTTGCCGTTGCTGGTTCGTTCATCTTATTTTTTATTGCTTTAGAAATGATTCTAGGCATTACCCTATATAAGGATGATGCTTCCAGCCCAATGACCGCTTCTGTATTTCCCTTAGCTTTTCCTTTAATTGCAGGGCCCGGAAGTTTAACCACTTTATTATCTTTACGTGCCGAGTTTAGCATTCAAAATATAATTGTAGCCGTTATTTTAAACGTTATTGTTATTTATATCGTTTTAAAAACGTCTAAGAGAATTGAAAGTATTATTGGCCCCAACGGAATTAGTATTATTAGAAAAGTATTTGGCGTTATTTTATTAGCGATTGCAGTAAAATTATTTGCGCACAACATTAAGGTTCTTTTTGCTTAAATTTACATTATGAAAATTTTTACTTATATTTTATCGGCAATAGCTATTGCATTACTCATTTTTAATGTCACTAAATTAGATTTCGACAGTCTTTTTGAAGGCGAAAGCGTTGTGGCTTTAATTACCATTTTCGCATCGTTATGTGCTTTGGCGTTATTACAAATTTTACGCATTTCTAAAGCTATAGAAAAAAAATCGCGAAAATAATGTTAGACACTTTAATAATTGGCGGTGGTGCTGCGGGATTATCATGTGCTTTAGTTTTGGGCTCTGGATTACAAAAGCCGTTTGCTGAAGACAAAAAAGTAGCCATTATAACACACCAAAAAGCATCGCATTTGCAAAATGCTTTATTTAATAATGTTTTAGGTTTAAAACCCGGAACTACGGGTGCTTCTTTATTATCTGAAGGCAAACAACAACTTGCCGACTTATACCCGGAAGTACAACAGATTGAGGGTGAGAAAGTCATTGAAATAGCCAAAAAAAATGACACTTTTGTGGTGACGACAAATAAAAACACCTATGCTACCAAAATTGTAGTTATTGCAGTTGGTTACACCAATTTAATCACGATTAAAGGTTTAGAGTCTTATATAAAAGCGCATCCTAAGACAGCAATTTCTAAAGACCGCATCTGGCTAGAAAACACAGACCATTTAATGGAAAATGGATTGTACGTTGCAGGGACGTTAGCTGGTTGGAGAAGTCAGTTTGCTATAGCAGCAGGAAGCGGTGCTCATGTAGCCACCGATATTTTAACGCTTTGGAACCAAGGAAAGCACACTAAAATACACGATAAAGTGTAACCATTTAGGATTCCATATATATAAAATTGAAATTGCCACATAACGCAAACCTTATCCCTGTTTAATTCGCATTAAAACAGACCGTTAAACTACCGTAGCAACTGCGATCTTAATATCTTATAATACTAATCATTACTTAACTGGTCGATAATTTGCGCCTCTGTTTGTGTGGGTACGGCATTATTATTCTCTACTTCAGTAGTTTCTATAGGTGTTGCATCTTTTTTGATAACGCCCGCGCTAAGATGTATTATTTTTTCAATCATAATATCGCGCTGGTTAAGCACTTCCTCAAAAGCACCGGTACCATATAACTGTTCGGCGATTGCTGCTTTTATATACTGCTTAATCTCACTTTTATAGGTGACAAAAATAATATTGGTTCGTCCCTTTACTTCTAGGTATTCTTTAAATTCTTCAATCACCGCATCATCTACCTCATGAAAGGTAATAAAATCCTTTCTAGACAGGTTAGCATACGCCTCGCGATCGTGTTCTAAATGCTCGAATGCAAAATTATTAATAAATCCGCGACGGTATAAATATACGATGGTCTCGTTATTCATCGCGCGGTCTATGGGTACAAAAACATCAGGAATAATACCACCACCACCATACACAATATTTCCTTTTGGTGTTGTAAATTTTAAAGAATCGGCGACCTCAATTTTAGAGGCATCAAACAATTCGCCACTTTCAATTCTTGCGTAATAATCGTCAAAATAATCGCTATTGCCTGTATCGTACGCTCGTTGTATAGAACGCCCAGTTGGTGTGTAATATCGCGCTACTGTTAACCGCACCGCACTACCATCGCCCAATTGCATTTCGCGTTGCACTAAACCCTTTCCGTACGAGCGTCGGCCTACAATAACACCTTTGTCATTATCTTGCAAAGCCCCTGCTACAATCTCACTTGCCGAGGCCGAGTTTTCGTCAATAAGCACGTAAACCTTTCCTTTTTCAAACGACCCTCGAGTCGTAGCATAGTTTCTATCAATTTGTCCGCTTTTATTCTTTGTAAATAAAATCAGTGTTTCATCTTCTAGAAATTCATCAATAATTTTTTCAGCAATTCCTAAAAAGCCTCCTGGATTTGCACGTAAATCTAAAGCCAATTCGGTAGCACCAAGCGCTTGGAGTTTATTTAATTCTTTTTTAAATTCTTTATAAGTAGACTCGGCAAACCTATTAATTTTTATGTAGCCCAAACTATCGCCAAGCATATAGGCCGCATCGACACTTTTAATAGGTATGTGCCCGCGTGTAACTGTAAACGCTAAAGGTTTGCTACTACCGCGACGCACCACTTCGAGATTTACTTTAGTATCTATTAAGCCTTTTAGCTTTTTTACCAAATCACCATTGTTTACATCACGACCAAATAACGAATCACCATTAGCCGTAATAATACGGTCTCCCGCCATTAACCCCGCTTTTTCACTAGGCCCATCTTCAATAGTTCTAATTACAGTAATAGTATCGTTGTAGGTATAAAAACTAATGCCGATACCAACAAAATCACCTTTCATATTTTCGGTAACCTCCTGCATTTCATCTTTAGGAATATAAACCGAATGCGGATCTAGATTATCTAAGATCTCATTTACGGTAACATCCACAATGCTATCGGTATTTACATCATCGACATACTCGTAATCAATGTAATCTATAAGTCTATTTAATTTATCTTTTTTACTACTGGACGTAAATAAACGATCGGAAGTATCGGTAAAATTTAATTTACCTCCAATTAAAATACCAACCGCAATAGCAGATCCTAAAATCAGTGGCCAGTATTTTTTTTTCATTTTCATTAGGCTTCTAACTCTTGTATTTGTTGTACTTCGATCCCCGCTTTTTCTAAGAAACGCAAGCCAGAATCGTCTTTATAACCGCCTTGATACACCACTCTCACAATTCCTGCTTGATGAATAAGTTTACTGCATTCTTTGCACGGTGATAACGTAATATATAACGTTGCCCCTTTACACGATTGCGTAGACGACGCCACTTTTAAAATTGCATTAGCCTCGGCGTGCAGCACGTACCATTTGGTATATCCGTCTTCATCTTCGCAAAAATTCTCGAAACCTGTGGGCGTACCGTTAAATCCGTCTGAGATTATCATTCTATCTTTAACAATAACCGCTCCAACTTGTTTGCGCTCGCAGAACGATAACTTCCCCCATTCTTTGGCGATTCTAAGATACGCTTTATCGTACTTTAATTTTTTATGTGGCATAGACTATTTTAAAAGTATTTTGGGCGTATTTTTAGCAGAAAAAGCTAAAAACCAAGCTTTCGGTAGTCGCTTTTTTTAGAAAATAAAAAAGAGCTCCAACAATACCTCAATCTCTTACGCGTAACTATACTACGAAGATAGTAGGTTCGCTATATAATTACCATACAATTAAAAAAGATTTATGAAAAATAATTTAAACAGTTAGCCTAGTAACTCACTGTCAATTAGCATCGGAATCACTAAACCAACCACAATAGAAGATAGCACCATAACCCAATCACGTTTTGAAAACCTAAAAATGGTTTGTATTAGATACCCTATAAACAGGACTAAAAAGACAATAATAATCTGCGCCAATTCAATACCCAACGCAAATTCTAACATAACTAGAAACTTGTTATCCTTTGGACCGATTAGCATTTGCAATTCTCTCGCAAAGCCAAAGCCGTGTACCAAACCAAAAAACAAGGTCGAAAAAAACAAAATACCAACTTTCTCTTTTTGCGCGCCTTTACCTGCTGTAAACACATTAAATAATGCGATAATAAGAATACTTAATGGAATTAAAAATTCGACAATAGGCACCCCTACTCTCACTGCGCCATAAGTCGCCAATAATAGAGACATCGTATGGCCCACTGTAAAAACAGTAACCAGCATAAACACGCGTTTCCAGTCCTTAAACATATACGGAACCGTTAATACGATTAAAAATAATACGTGGTCGTAAGCGTTAATATCCAAAACATGGTTCATACCATATTGCACATTAAACCAAAATTCTTCTAGCATAACAATTCTCTTAATTTGGGTAGGTTTCAAATATACATAAAAAACAAAAACGGCACCTTTATGTTACCGTTTTTGTTCTCTACCTAAAAAAGCTTCCGTTTGTCGCTTCCATTTAAAACAGTTTCGGTGTCGTATTCACTTTCAGAATTTCAGAACACCACAACGCAACGCACTACTTTCAGCCTTACAATTATTACCTTTAAAAGCGGGTCGTCTAATTACGAACGTATTATTCTAAAACCTGCTCTCCACCACCGTTTACAAAAATAGTTTGTCCGCTTACCCACTCAGAAATCGGTGCTGCAAAGTATAACATAGCACCCGCAATATCATCGGTATAACCAAGACGTTTAATTGGCGTATGTTTTAGCATTGTTTTTTCAATTTCTGGAGTCAACACACTTTCTAAAGCAGCCGTTCGTGTTGCCCCAGGACCTACAGCATTAATACGTACTTCCGGACCAAAATCGTGAGCTAGATTAGCCACCGTATGGTTTACCGCAGCCTTAGACCCCGCGTAGCCACTCATATTCGGACTCTTATTTATACTAGACATTGACGTTGTAAACACGATAGAACCGTAACCGTCTTTTTTCATATGCGGCACTGCCAATTGGCATAATCTCCAACCACTAAAAACGTTGAGTTCGTAGTCGCGTTTAATATCATCTACAGATATTTTAGACGGATTTTCTCTTCCACCACCACCACCTCCGGCGTTATTAATTAAAATATGAATACCGCCTAATTCCTTAACCGTTGTCTCTACCAAGTTTACCAACTCTTCATCTTTTAACACATTACAAGATACGGCAATAGCTTTAACACCAAGCGCCTCAATCTCTTTTACCGCTTTCTTAGCATCCTCAAGATTAAAATCGCCTATCGCTATATTAGCGCCATGTTTTGCTAACATTAAAGCGGTTGCTTTTCCTATTCCGTTTGCACCACCGGTAACGATCGCTACTTTTCCTTTTAAATTAAATAAATCTGTTGTCTTCATACTCTTCTTATATTTTTTTATCACCTATTTTATTATCTCAATTTTACGGTTCCACCATCGGCCATTACGGTTTGCCCTGTCATATATTTGCTATCGTTACTCAATAAAAAAGCAACAATAGGTGCAATATCTTCTTGCGGACTACCAAAACGGTGCAAGGGTGTTTTTTTTGCAACCTCTTCGTATTGCTCTGGATGCTCATTTTTCCAGTTCACCACACCTTCTGTTAAAGCTAACGGACACACCACATTTACGCGAATGCCATCTTCTGCCCACTCATTTGCTGCCACGCGACTTAATCCGCGAATGGCTTCTTTCGCTGCTGCATAACTGGCCTGCAGGGGCTGCCCTTCTAAAGCCGCACCAGAACCAAAGTTCACTACCGCTCCTTTAGATTTTACCAACTCTTTATAACTGGCTTTCATAAAATATAGTGAAGCATTAAATCCTGTTCCGAATGATAATGCCCAATCGTCTTCGGTAAGATCCATTAGCTTTTTTTGACGCGATGCGTGGGCATTGTTTACGAGCCCTGTTAATTTTCCAAATTTAGACACAGCTATTCTAACAGCTTCCTTTGCAATCGATTCCTTAGACACATCTCCCTTTAAAAAGACGATGCGTTCTGGATGTGTTTTTTCGATCTCTGCTCCTGCTTCTTCATTTATATCTACTGCAATAACCTTTGCTCCACGCTCTGTTAACACTGTCGTGATAGCACCACCGATTCCTGCGGCACCTCCAGTTACAATAACAACGTGACCTTCTAAATTTTTCATTTTACTCTGTTTTTAATCTTTATTTCTTAATTTTTTTATCGCTCTTCATTCTTAATTTGCCCTTAACGTTCTTACCACTCACTTTTTCTCATAAATAGCAACGCCTTCTTTTATAGTTTCCATAACTAAAATCTCTTTTATAGCCATAGGTTCTACTTTTAGTGGATTTTTATCTAGAATTACAAAATCGGCTAGTTTGCCATTCTCTAGAGTTCCTTTTAAATGCTCGTCGAACAACTCATAAGCAGCATTCGTGGTGATCGCTTGTAAGGCATTGTACGGTGCTATGCGTTCGTTTTCACCTATAATTACTCCAGATCGCGACAAGCGATTTACCGCTGTCCAAATAGTAAATATGGGATCTATTGGCGTTACAGTAGCATCAGTATGATTTGTTGGTTTCAAGCCTAATTGTAATGCTGTTGCCATAGGACTTAAAAAATTAGCGCGTTCTTTTCCTAAATTCTCCGTATGAACATCGCCCCAAAAATAAGCATGATTGGTAAAAAATGACGGTTCCATATTGTACTTTACAAAGGCTTCCAACTGGTCTTTTCTAGAAAACTGCGCGTGAATCACGATTGTTCTTCGGTCTTTATCTAAGGGCTCATTTAGTGTTTTGCACGCCTTTTCATGCGCTGCGATTACCATATCTACAGTAGCATCACCATTACAATGAATAAACAATTGATTCTTGTTGTTATAAGCGGTTACAAACAAAGTATTTAAGGCATCTTGCGTTAAACTTGGTAACCCGCGACAATTATGATAACATCCAGGCACTTCGGTTAAATAAGGTTTAGAAAAATAGGCTGTTTTACCTTGTGGTGAACCATCTGCAACAATTTTTGTTCCCTGTACTTTAAATCCGTTTTTGTAGGTTTTAAAGTGAAGAGTTGAATCTTGAATATTACTATCTAACTCTGAATATCCGGCCAAAGCAATTAAATCGATATCCAATTTCCCGCCATCGGCTTGCGACTGAAAAAAGGCAATGGTGTTTCTGTCGGTCATTCCGTCTTGAGCCGTTGTAATACCGTTAGAGGCATAATAGTGTTGCGTGGTATCGAAAAACTCCGCTTGCTTGTTAGACAACTCTTCAAGCATATGTCTTACAAAAGGATACATTGCCGTTTCTTGAACCAAACCTGACGGCACTTTTGAATTAGGAAAACGAACGATTGACCCTCCATTCGGACTTTTAGAACTGGCCGAAACATCCATTTCACTTAACCCCATAGAATTTGCAACGCCCATATGCCCACTTGTATGCTGTAAATACACAGGATTATTGAGTAAGGCTTTGTCGATGTCATTTTTATTAGGGTGACGTTTTTCGGCTAACTGCCCATCATCGTAACCCCAACCGAAAATCCATTCGCCATCGGCGATGTTATTTTCTTTTTTATACGTTTTTAAAGCGTCTATTATATCCTTTATGTTTTTAATTTCTCCAACCGGTTCCGGATTTAAATCGACTTGACCCATTGTGTTCGATACCATACCGAAATGACTGTGCGGATCTACAAAACCGGGCAGTAGTGTGCGCCCCTTCAAATCGACGTATTTGGCATTTTCATAACTTTTTTCTGCGTCAGCTTTACTGCCTACAAATACAATTTTTCCATTGTGTTCCACAATAGCTTCCGCATAACGAGGTGTTTCCGAAGCCATCGTTAAAATATCTCCGTTGAAAAATAATTGTGCCTTTTCTTCGGTCGCTTGCGCTTCCCTCTCTATCTTGATTGTGGTTGAATTGTCTTTGCAACCGTAAAAAGTAAGTGTTAGTAATAAGAGATAGAATATGTGTTTCATTGGTTTGTTTTTTAATAGTATAATATATCATTTTTAAGGTTTTTAAACTAAAAACCGAGAGTATAGCATTACTTTTACATAGATTACGCCTTAATTTTAGGAATGATAACACATTCTTTTAGCGTTAAATAGTTAACGATAGCCGAGACAATACCTGCTATTATACCAATAATGATTAAAGCTGAGATTAAAGAAACCGCAACGGTTCCCATATATTTTTGCCATAACACAGATAAAGAAGTAACTACTCCAAACGTAAAAAAGCCGTGCTTAATGGTCAGCCAAAACGCCGTTGGGAAGAACGGTGCTTTTTCTCCTTTTATACCAAAGTAAGCCACTACGGTTAAAATCATAGATAAAGTAATCGCTAAAGTTACGGCTGTACCTAAAACCGTTAGCGCGTTGTTGGTTATAGAATCTACAGAAACGAGAATCACCTCTTCATCTTTTAAGAAAAAATACTGAATACCGCCATTAATTAGTGCGTTAATTACACCTGTAATTAACGCGGCTTTAAGTAAATCGGGGTGGTTGGGAGTGCTCATATTTTGATTTTTAAGACTAGTTTATAACGGGTTTGTTATGAATTTAACACGCTATAAATTAATAAAAATAACGCCTTCCATTGCAAGTCCATTGGGAATACATTCTAAGAAGACAACCGTAATATTTTACCTTAGAACTCTATTAAACACGACTCCTAAAAGCGTCATATATGCGTTTAGCGAGCCCTTTACCGCTAATGAGCTCTCAGCCTAAGGATTTATTACAAACTATTATTATTGGCGGCAAGCCTACACTGTTTTTAAGTTAATTGGCTAACAAAATAGTTACCTAATCATCACCCAATGACGCTTTCTGCCTAAAAAGATACAGAATCTATTTAATATTTTAAAAATTAGTCTAAAAATTTATTTAAACGTATAAACTATTAGTCGTCCCATTCAGCGCGAATATCTTGAGCTAAAACGTCGTAACGTTGCTGTAATTCGGTAGATAATTCCTTAGACGATTGGTGTAATTTTCTTAGCTGGAACGCTAAAAACACACTAAACAATCCGGCGGTTAAAAAACTTAATGCGACTAACATAACTACGCTTAATCCTGCGAATACGGGATTCCATATTAGCACGAACGAGAAAATAGCCCCTAAAACACCCAGTATTAAGAGACCTCCCCAGTTTTTACTTCCGTACTTTTTAATATCCATTGCAAAGCCAATTGCCGAAATGGAACGAAATAATAGTACAAAACCAATATAGAAGGCGAGCGTTGCTATAGATAACCCTGGGTTCGAAAGCAAAAGAACCCCTACAACGAAGGTTACAATCCCGAACGCTAATGTCCAACCCCAATTATCTAAGCGCTTTCTGTTAATTATAGAAAATACGGCTTCTGAAAGTCCGCCAAAGACAAAGGACAACGCAAATAAAATAGAAAGTGTTATTAACGACCCTAATGGAGAGGTAAAAGCGACAATGCTTACGACTATAAAGAAAACACCCACGAGTAAAGGAATATACCACTGTTTAATAACCTCGTTTACCGATTTTAAAAATAATGTTTGCATAATTATAAATTTTTAAGTGGTGGTTAAAATGATTTAATTTTATGATGCTGCACCATCATATCACAAATATAGCAATTTGTTCGAAATGTTACGAACTAAATGAATTAAAATATTGTTAAATCACAAAAACTCCAAAGCGACAAATTATTAACGTGTTAAGACGCATTACGAAAAAGGTCTTGTTGATAGCTCTATACAAGTTGTGAAGTTTATATTTTTACTGTAATAAAATCTGCTAATTACTAACTTCGGTATATTATATATCACTTAAAGAGTGAGCCTTTAAAATTTGAACCTAAAACATTCTCTCCTTTAAAACCAGATAGCTTTTTTAGTAAATTTTGACAGCAGAGAATTATAGAACACTTTCAGTTTATCAAATTTAGAGTGCTCGTTACAAGAAATAAACGTCCTGCGGTTTTACTAAAAAGAAGGCCTCTACAAACCTTAAATCTTCAAAAAAGAAGCCCCCTATATAACTAGAGTTAAAAGGGGAGGGGTTATAAAATCAAGGGTGATAACCTTTTGGCGACCTATGCCTATGTGTAGCGCAGTGTTAGTACATTAAAACATATTCTCATTAGTTTTAGCACCTTTTAAAACAGACCAAAGACAGTAAGAAATTGACACTCTTAATGAATCATTACATTTTAACAATTATAAATTCTGATCTTCTATTCATTTGATGTTCTGTTTCTGAACACGGCACGCCATTTGAACATTTATTAATGAGTTGCGTCTCTCCAAAAACTTGAGCGCTCTCACTTATTTCTATAGAAATACCTTGACTTATTAACCTCTGGTACCTTTTGCTCTTCTTTCCGTCAACGGTAAGTTATAACTATCTGAGAATATATAATCTATATAACACAAAAATGATTCGAAACAAACATTGCATTTCTAAAGATTAACTATCTTGTTTCAATGGCAGTACTTATAGTTGTAAATATATTTCTACTTGGGTAGATGAAAAGAAAACACTTAAGTATCACTTAAGATAATTGGAGATTATAACCCGTTGTAATTTACATATAATTGACCTCTTTTAGCTCAATATACTGTTATAGGCAAATCTCTAAAACCCGATCATTACTAAATTACAGACTCTATTGACCGTATATGGATAGCGCATAAAAAAAGAATTGCTCAAGCTTTAATTGTTCTTCAATTTTATTTAAGCTCATTATTTTGAAACCATTGAAACCATTGAAACCATTTTAAACGCTTCAGCTAGACTACAAAACACAATACAGCAAGTCTAGCTATCAAACTTATTTTTATCTGTTTATTTTAAATTTTACTCAGGCCTATTGCTGTATGCTTAACACCGTTTTTAAACTTTCTTTTTACGCAAACCATACTAAAATTCACCTTCTCAAGACACTGAAACACCTGTGAGGATGTCTAAAGATTGCAGCCGATTATTTTAATTTCCTAGATAAATAAAAGTGTTTACACTCAAACTTTTTGGTGTAACATTAAGAGCCACATTACCACCACCACTATTAATGCTAATAGCATGAGAATGGTCTGTTTCTGTATACGTCGAGGTCATTTCATTTGGGTCATCGTCATAACCATTTGTTATTTTTGAGCTAAACAAACCACTAGAACCCCTAGTTTTTGTGATAGTTACAGAATTATAACCAGATTCCCCAGGAAAATTCTGAACCTTACTTAACCATTGATCCCCTGTACTCGTAAGATTTGTATCCCCCTTAAATTCTATATCCGGCAAATTAGCTTGTGAAATTGTTTTATGGTTACTACTTGTTACACTGCCTAACGGATTATTATTTTGAACTAAAAAGGCATCGTTTGCGTTTGGCAAATTACCAGTAAATCCCAACGCAATTGCTTGCATTTCTTGTGTTATAGATAGCGATGAAATAGTTCTTCCGTTTAGGTGAATCCATCCGCTGTGGTCGGTGTTTTTAAGACTTTGCTTTATGTCTCCAAATTCATTATCATAAATTATTCTATGCCAAGCGCTTCCATCAAAATAAAAATAACCCACCGCGGTAACATTTACTGTTTGGGTATTATTTTCGCCACTTAAATCGGTTATGTAAATTATTGCTCCCGTCTGGCTAGCCGTGTAGCCCGTTTTACTGATAAGTTCTGACCGTAATAATCGTGGCGGCAATAGCCCATCAGTTATTGCCGTTTTAGAAGGACTTCCATGAATATCTAATGTCGCTTTTGGATGTATCGTTCCAATACCAACTTGAGCAAATAAGCCTGCAAAGGTAAAAAGCAAACCTAATAATACCATTTTTTTTCTCATTGTTATGTACTTAAACACATCTTACTCTGTGAGGTTAGTGATTAATTTATTAGCCCACTAATATAAGAAAACATTATATAATAAAACCAAGGAAAACCGTGAAATACTATTTTTAAAAAAAAAATAGTAACTCGACATATATTAAATTTAAAGATTGAACATTTCGCTGAGTGCTTGCCTAGAAGGCTGATGTTAAATAAGCTGTAGTTAGATAGGCGCGTTAAAGGGCAACGAAACACCAGGTATAGGTTAAAAGTACACCGGTTACTGTTATCTTAATAAAACATAAACCGACAATTTTTTCGGGATAACAACAGATCATTACCGCGTAAAAAAAACCGTAATAATTTGAAAATAAAATTATTACGGTTTTATAATGTACTCAAGATGGGAATCGAACCCACACTTCTTTCGAAATCGGATTTTGAATCCGACGCGTCTACCAATTCCGCCACTTGAGCTAATGGAGCCACAAAAATAAATATTTTTTATTTAAATCTCTTAAAAATCGCAGCTATTATGCGTTTTAGTACAAAAAAAATCATAAATTTGCACCTCATTAAAAACCATACAGTCTTACACACTGTTAAACAACACATTAGCAATGCCAAACACAAAGCCAGACGCGAAGATTTTTTCGATAACGCAAAGTAAACATTTAGCCGAAAAAATTGCAGCTGCTTATGGCGTTAGCCTAGGAAAAGTAATCACTTCAACATACAGCGATGGAGAGTTTCAACCGTCTTATGAAGAATCGATTCGTGGAACGCGTATTTTTATTATCGGGTCTACTAATCCTAGCTCAGAAAACTTAATGGAAATGTTGTTAATGATTGATGCTGCCAAACGCGCTTCGGCACGCCACATTACCGCTGTTCTTCCTTATTTTGGTTGGGCAAGACAAGACAGAAAAGACAAACCTAGAGTGCCTATCGCTGCAAAATTAGTAGCGAAAATGCTGGAAACAGCTGGAGCGACTAGAATTATTACAATGGACTTACACGCCGATCAAATTCAAGGATTTTTTGAAAAGCCTGTAGATCATTTATTTGCTTCAACGGTATTTTTACCGTACCTAAAAAGTTTAAACCTAGACAATTTAACGATCGCTTCACCAGATATGGGCGGTTCTAAAAGAGCCTATGCCTATTCTAAAGCTCTAGAAAGCGATGTGGTTATTTGTTATAAGCAAAGAACTAAAGCTAATGTAATTTCTCATATGGAATTAATTGGGGATGTTACTGGTAAAAACGTGGTATTGGTAGACGATATGGTAGATACTGCAGGAACCTTAACTAAAGCAGCCGATTTAATGATGGAGCGTGGCGCACTTAGTGTAAGAGCTATTTGTACACATCCTATTTTATCGGGTAGTGCTTACGAGCGTATTGAAAACTCTAAACTTGAAGAATTAATCGTAACTGATTCTATTCCTTTAAAACAAGAAAGTAAGAAAATTAAAGTAATTAGCTGTGCAAATCTATTTGCTGATGTTATGCAAAACGTACACTATAATAGATCGATAAGCTCAAATTTTTTGATGTAACAGCACCACTTACATCAACTTGACACCGAATAATAAATATTAACTATAAATAAAAACAATGAAATCAATTACAATTAACGGATCTCCAAGAGAAAGCGTAGGTAAAAAAGTAACAAAAGCCTTACGTAATGCTGGTCAGGTTCCTTGCGTATTATACGGAGGAGACAAAACAGTTCATTTCTCAGCAGCTGAATTAGCATTCTCTAAATTGGTGTACACACCTTATGCGCATACAGTTGTAATAGAAATAGAAGGTGGTTCTAGCTTTAATGCTGTTCTACAAGACATTCAATTTCACCCTGTAACAGACAGAATTTTACACATAGATTTCTATCAAGTATTTGAAGATAAAGAGATCACTATGACTATTCCTGTACGCTTTACTGGTAACCCAAGAGGTGTAAAAAACGGTGGTGTTTTTCGTAAAAGCAAACGTAGCTTAAGAGTAAAAGCCTTACCTGGAAACTTACCAGATTTCTTAGAAGCTAATACTACTGAACTTAAAATCGGACATAAATTATACGTTACATCTTTAGAAAATGAAGATTTCACCCTAATGCACCCAGAAAACACGGTGGTATGCTTTGTAATGCGCTCTAGAGCAGCAGTTTCAGAGGATGATGAAGATGTAGAAGCTGAAGATGAGGACGACGACGCAACAGCAACTCCAGCAGCTGAAGGTCAAGAATAAGCCATCAACTCTTAATTTTATTAAAAGCATTCTGTTAATTCAGGATGCTTTTTTATTTTTACACCAAACTAATCATCTTCTATGCTTACTTACATTTCGACTCTTTTTAAAACTAAGAAATCTAAACCTCTGGTAGAAGAACAAGATCCTATGAAAAAATTTCTTATTGTGGGCCTAGGAAACATTGGTCCTAAATACCATCACACCCGACATAACATTGGCTTTAAAATACTAGATGCTTTTGCTAAACAGGAAGCGCTTACTTTTACCACTCAGCGTCTGGGAGACCTTACTACCTATAAATTAAAAGGACGGACGTTTATTTTATTAAAACCCAGTACGTTTATGAATTTAAGCGGAAAAGCTATTCATTACTGGTTAGAAAAAGAAAAAATTCCGTTAGAAAATCTATTGGTAATTACCGACGATTTAAACCTTCCTTTTGGTAGCATACGTATTAAAACTAAAGGTAGCGATGGCGGACACAACGGACTTAAAGACACGCAGCACACTTTAAACACTACTAGTTATAACCGTTTTAGATTTGGTATTAGCGATGCGTTTTCTAAAGGAAGACAAATCGATTATGTATTAGGAGAATGGACCGATGAAGAAAATACCAAACTAGAAGAACGATTAGAAAAATCAATTGAAATTATAAAGTCTTTTGGTCTCGCAGGCATCAATAATACAATGAACGCCTTTAATAAAAAGTAACAAAAACGCTATATAACATATAAAAAAAAGAGGTAACACTGATTTATTATTCGTATTTTTACGAAAAATTTAATATATTAACATATTCAATAAATTGATATTATGAAGAAAACTACCCTCACTTTCTTTCTTTTCTGTGTATTCTGTTTGCCCTTATTAGTCTTTTCACAAGAGAAAGCGTCCACCGTTGTCGAAAAATGCGCAACCGATAAATTTAACGCACAACAACTTGCACAGTTCCCTAATATGATGGGAAGCCCAGCATTTGAAGCTATGGTGCAAGAACGCATTAATAATACAGACTTTAGCAAAACGTCAATGGCTGTGGTCACTATTCCTTTAGTGGTTCACGTACTTCACAATGGAGAAGCTGAAGGTGTTGGCGCTAATATTTCCGACGCACAAGTACTTTCTCAAATTACGGTAATGAATCAAGATTTTCGACGTATGGCCGGTACACCTGGTTATAATACAAATGCTGTTGGTGCCGATGTAGAAGTCGAATTCGAATTAGCAAAACAAACGGAAGACGGTTGCCCAACAGACGGAATAAACCGTGTTAATATTTGTCAAGATGGTGTTTCTAGCTTTGCCGAAATGGACAGCTATAAAACGCAAACCATTTGGGATTCTTCACGCTATATGAATATGTGGTCTTCAAAATACGTGGGGGCTTTAGGCGGCATTCTAGGTTTTGCTCAGTTTCCAGGCGGAAACCCAACTACAGATGGTGTTAGTGCCAACTATACTACTTTTGGAAGTTCAGATTACGATACTAATAACGATTTTGCATTGAATGCGCCTTACGATAAAGGCCGTACCATGACGCACGAAGTAGGGCATTACTTAGGTCTTTACCACACGTTTCAAGGTGGCTGTAATGGTGTAGGAGACGAAGTATCTGATACACCTCCTGTAGCGGCGCCAAATTATGGCTGTCCTACAGGAATCGATTCTTGTAATAACGGTACTTTAGATATGGTTGAAAATTATATGGATTACACAGACGATTTATGTATGAATATTTACACTATTGATCAAAAAGCAAGAGTAACAGCAGTGATTACTGGTCCAAGATCTGGATTAGTAGCAGGAACCAACAATGCCTTAACAGTACCTTCTCCAGTCACTAACGATGCAAGTGCTACAATAGAAAACTTAAATGTTAATTCATGTGGTGCAGACTTTACTCCAGAAGTTAGAGTGTACAACTATGGTACTACTACAATGACTTCTGCAACCTTAACTTACGATGTAGATGTTGCAGGAACGCAGGTTTACAACTGGACAGGATCGTTAGCGGAAGGACAATCGGAAGTTGTGACTTTACCAACGGTAACAAGTACTGGAGGAGAGCATACGTTTAACACTGTTATTTCAAATCCTAACGGAGCAACAGATGCACGTGCGTGTAACGATGTTTCGGAAGCGTGTTTAACACTTACTTCTATTGTAGATGCTATTACTGTAGAACTTACAATAGTCCCAGATAATTACGGAAGTGAAACAACCTGGTCGCTTACAGACGGATCTAATAACGTAGTTTATAGCGGTGGTCCATACGCAGATAATGACTCTACACCTATTGTTGAAACATTTAACGTTAACAATGAGTGCTACACTTTTGTCATTTATGATCAATATAATGATGGTATATGTTGTAACTATGGTAATGGTTCTTACGAATTAAAAACAGATGCGGCTTCTGGAGGAGCAATTATTTTTACTGGTGGTTCTTTTGCGAGTTCAGAAACTACTAAATTTTCTGTTAACTCATTAAGTACAGACGACTTTGCTAAAAGCAACACTATTAGCCTTTACCCTAACCCAACACAAAATGTTTTAAACATTAAAGTAGCAAATACAAATGCATTACCTGATGGTTTTAAAATCTATAATATGTTAGGTCAATTAGTAAAAGAAGCAACTATTAACAGTATTAACGATTTAAAGGTAAATACTGCTTCTTATAGTAACGGTATGTACTTTATAAAAATTAATAAAGACAATAATTCTGTGACTTTGCCTTTTATAAAAAAGTAATTTCATAATTTATATATAATAAAAAGCCAATTGAAGTAAATTCAATTGGCTTTTTATATTTTTGTAATTAAATGTTATACGTTTGGAAGCTTTAAAAACACTAAAAAATAATACCGTTATCACCATTGGCACTTTTGATGGTGTACATATCGGGCATCAGAAAATTTTACAGCGCCTTTTAAAAATAGGTGGTATTAAAAATTTAGAGCCTACCGTATTAACCTTTTTTCCGCATCCTAGAATGGTATTGCAAAAAGATGCCGGACTAAAACTTATTAATTCTATTTCCGAAAAAACCGCGATCTTAAAACAATTTGGTATTAGCAGATTAGTGGTTAAAGAATTCACTAAAGAGTTCTCTAGATTAACAGCGGAAGACTTTGTAGAAAAAATTCTAGTGAAAGAATTAAAAGCCAAACATATTATAATAGGATACGATCATCATTTTGGAAGAAACAGAACCGCCGACATTAACGATTTAAAAGCGTTTGGTAAGATTTATGGTTTTGAAGTGGAAGAAATTACTAAACAAGACATAAACGATGTCGCTGTTAGCTCTACCAAAATAAGAAAAGCGTTACTAGATGGCGCTATTACTATGGCGAACACTTATTTAGGTTATAATTTTTTTCTTACCGGAACCGTGGTTATAGGTAAAGGGTTAGGTCGCACCATTAATTATCCCACAGCAAATTTAGAGGTATTAGAAAATTATAAACTCATCCCTAAAAAAGGGGTCTATATTGTACAAAGCACCATTAATTCGGAAACCGTTTTTGGAATGATGAATATTGGCAACAACCCTACCGTAAATGGCGACAAGCAAACTATAGAGGTTCATTTTTTAGATTTAGATGAATCGCTGTACGGTGCGCATTTAAAAGTAGAACTCTTACACCGATTACGAGACGAAATTAAATTCAATTCAGTGGAAGATTTAAAAGAACAATTACACCGCGACAAACAACACACACTAGACTTTATAGCCAAAAATGCTTAACGCTTTTCTTTTTAAATATATAGATAATTCGGCATTAGTTGTTTTCCGAATTATTTTTGGTTTACTCGTTTTCTTAGAATCTGTCGGTTCTATTTTTACCGGTTGGATAACCCGTACATTGGTAGAACCTGAGTTCACCTTTTCGTTTATAGGTTTCGAATGGCTACAACCTTTACCAGGAAACTGGATGTATGTGTATTATCTTGTAATGGGTCTTTTAGGCCTGTTAATAATGGTAGGCTATAAATACCGAATGAGCATGATAAGCTTTACATTGCTTTGGTGTGGGGTGTATTTTATGCAAAAATCGTCTTACAATAACCACTACTATTTGCTTATTTTATTGAGTGCTATAATGTGTACACTACCAGCAAATAGATATGCCTCTATAGATGTGAAATTAAATCCTAGTTTAAAACAACTCGCGATGCCAAGTTGGTGTAAATGGGTCTTTGTTTTACAATTACTTATTCTCTACACCTACGCCGCTATTGCAAAACTGTATCCGGATTGGTTAGATTTAACATTGCCAACCCTTTTAATGGAAGGCAAGAAAAACTACCCCATTATTGGCGCTTACTTACAACACGACTTTGTACCGTACTTAATAGCTTATGGCGGTATTTTATTCGACGGTTTAATTATACCTTTATTGCTCTTTAAAAAGACTAGAAAATATGCGTTTTTTGCGTCTATATTCTTTCACTTATTCAATTCTATAGTTTTTCAGGTTGGTGTGTTTCCGTATTTATCGCTAGCCTTTTCATTGTTCTTTTTCGAACCCGAAGTGGTGCGCCGCCTATTTCTTAAAAAGAAACCTGCGTATACTAAAGCCGAAATTATAGTACCTCATTACAAACCCATTCTGCTTGCCATTGGTAGTGTTTATTTTGTAGTCCAGGTGCTATTACCCATTAGACATCACTTTATTCAAGACGATGTCCTCTGGACAGAAGAAGGCCACAGAATGTCGTGGCGTATGATGCTAAGAAGTAAAAGCGGAATGACCAGCTACAGAGTGATTGATAAAAAAACAGGGGAAACAACCGCAATACATCTAAGCGATTATTTAACGGCAAAACAAACCCGATTAGCGAGTAGTAAACCGGATGCTATATGGCAGTTTTCTCAACATTTAAAAGAAGACTTTAAAGCCAAAGGCCAAGACGTTTCTGTGTTTGTTGACTGCAAAGTGAGCGTAAACAGAAAACCATACCAAACGTTAATAAACCCAGCTATAGATATGGGAAGCGTAAAATGGCACTGGTTTAAGCATAACGAATGGCTTTTGCCATCAAAATAGGCGGATAAAATATTTTTCGGCATCTAAAAACGTATTACTTTTACGTTTTAGAATTGTTACTATAATTGCGTTAAGGATTGATGCGGTATCCTTTTTTGTTTTTCACAAAAAAGATATAGCGGAAAGCCTGACTTTACGACGCTACTAAAAGCGAAGTAAAGTAACGCCCAAACAAAAAAATATGTTACAAATACCTTATATTAGAGAAAACAAAGCGCTTGTAATTTCGCGTTTAGCAAAACGAAATATTGATGCTACAGAAACGGTAAACGCTGTAATTGTGCTAGATGAAGAGCGCCGTGCTTTACAAACCGAGTTAGATAACACCCTAGCAGAATCGAACGCGATATCTAAAGAAATTGGTGTTTTATATACGTCCGGACAAGCGGAAAAAGCAAAGGGACTAAAAGCAAAAACTAGCGAATTTAAAGAGACTACAAAAACACTAAACGAGGCCCTTAACGCAAAAATCGAGGCGTTAAACGCCTTGCTTTACACCTTGCCAAATGTACCCAATGCAACGGTGCCTGCTGGAAATACTGACGAAGACAATGTGGAAATTTTTAGAGAAGGTGCTATTCCTACTTTATTTGATGGCGCGTTACCACATTGGGAATTGGCAAAAAAATATGACCTTATTGATTTCGAATTAGGAACTAAAATTGCGGGTGCTGGTTTTCCTGTTTATAAAGGGAAAGGGGCGCGTTTGCAACGTGCACTTATCGCTTATTTTTTAGATAAAAATACGGCGGCCGGTTATACAGAGTATCAACTGCCTCATTTAGTAAACGAGGCTTCTGCCTTTGGTACTGGACAATTACCCGATAAAGAAGGGCAAATGTACCACGTTACCGAAGATAATCTGTATTTAATTCCAACAGCCGAAGTTCCTGGAACTAACATTTTTAGAGATGTGGTTTTAAATGCCGATGAGTTACCTGTTGGGATTACGGGATATACACCGTGTTTTAGACGAGAAGCAGGTAGTTATGGTGCGCATGTAAGAGGTTTAAATAGATTACACCAGTTTGACAAAGTGGAAATTTTGCGCGTAGAGCACCCCGACAACTCCTATAAAGCACTAGACGGAATGGTAGAACACGTAAAAGACTTACTACAAGAATTAAAATTACCGTATAGAATTTTACGACTTTGTGGTGGTGATTTGGGTTTTACATCGGCACTTACCTTCGATTTTGAAGTCTTTTCTACAGCGCAAGATCGTTGGTTAGAAATTTCTAGTATTTCTAATTTTGAAACTTTTCAAGCCAACCGTTTAAAATTACGTTTTAAAAATAGTGATGGTAAAAACGAATTGGCGCATACCTTAAACGGAAGCTCTTTAGCATTACCACGTGTTTTGGCCGGGATTTTAGAGAATTATCAAACAGAGAAAGGGATTGAAATTCCTGAGGTTTTAATACCCTACACAGGGTTCTCAATTATTGATTAATAACTTTATAGTAGTATTTTTCCTATATATTTAATAATTAAATCGTTAAACTGTTAATAAAAGACGCTGTTTAACGATTTTTTTCGGTTATGCCTTGTCAGTTCCATTTTTAATTAGCATATTTACCAGATAAGATTTTAAAATGAAAAATATAAAACGCCTACTACTACTTGCAACACTCATTTTTTTAGCTATCAAATATTTATAACATAGCCTGTAGAGGATACCAAAGTAGTAAAAAATGGTTGCGCGTTTTAATAATAAAAATAAACACCCTTTAAAATATTTCCGATCGAGTAATTGAATCATCTTAAATATATGATTAATAGCACATTTATTTAGATTGGCAAAGCCTGATGTTTACATCGGGCTTTTTTTTGTTATGTAATTATGCGTTTATTTAGATCGTAATTTTAGCACGACTTTTGCAATTACATTTGCTATATTTACCTAAAGTATATTTATGCGATTTTTATTTATTTTATGCCTTTTTTCTTATAGCCTCGTTTTTTCTCAAAGTGAAAACTCTGCCCTAGCTGAAGACTATTTTAAAAATGGTGAATTTGAAAAAGCGCTTATTAGCTACCAAAAGCTATACAAGAACAATAGCAGCAGTCTAGACTATATTTACAAGTTGGTTAGAACACACCAACAATTACAGCAATATAAAGAAGTTGATACCTTTTTAAAAACTCTTATTGAAATTAAAAACTATCCGCCTTTTACAATAGAATTAGGCTATAATTACGCGCTTCAAAACGATACTATTACAGCGAATACGTATTATAATAACGTCATCAATTCGGTTACCAATAACCCCAGTTCTGCGTTTGCTGTTGGTCAATCTTTTCACAACCTATCGCTATTAAACCAGGCTATCGCTACATATACTAAAGCGATGGAGAGTAATACGGAGTTTAATTTCGATATGCAATTGGCCAGAATTTATGGAGAACAAGGTGATGTAAAAAAAATGTTTACCAAATACATAGAGTTTGGAGCCGATAACACCTCGTATTTAAATACGATTAAGAGAGAGCTTAACACCTTTATAAGTGAAAATAAAGACCATCAAAACAACAAAATTTTACGATTAATACTACTTAAAAAGATCCAAGACTCCCCAGATATCTTGTGGAATGAAATGTTGAGCTGGTTATTTATCCAGCAAAAAGAATATAATAAAGCATTTGCACAAGAAAAGGCCATTTACAAAAGAGAAATGGCATCGCTAGATCGCATAGAAGAGCTTGCCAACATAGCGCACAACCAAAAAGACAACGAGATTGCCACGTCTATCTTTACCTATATTGTAGAAAACACTCAGAATCTAGATTCTAAAATTAATGCGTATTACAATATTCTAAAAATTAAAACGAGTATAGCGTCTCCAGAAGATTATGAGACCATTAATAAAGAATATCTAGACGTTCTAGCAGAGTATGGCGGATTAATGAGTGCCATAGATTTAAAAATAGCTTATGGACACTTTTTAGCGTTCTATTTAAAACAAACCGACAAGGCAATTCACTTTTTAAAGGAAGCACTTAAAGCCGATGCTTCGCAACAAAAGATTGCGGAAATTAAATTAGAGTTAGGGGACATCTTAGTGTTAGAGGAAAAGTTTAACGAAGCCTTAATTTATTACACTCAAATACAACGCAGCCTTAAAAACAGCACCATTTCTCAAGAAGCACGTTTTAAAGTAGCAAAAACTAGTTATTATAAGGGTGATTTTAAATGGGCGGAATCCCAGCTTAAAATTTTAAAAGCATCCACATCGCAACTAACTGCAAACGACGCTTTAGATTTAAAACTCCTTATTACCGATAATAAGTTGGAAGATTCATTACACGTCGCTCTAAAGAGTTATGCCAAGGCCGATTTATTACATTTTCAGAATAAAAATGAAGAAGCCATTGCTTTACTAGATGGTATTTTAATTACGCATTCTTCCGAAGCGATTATTCCGCAAACGCTTTTAAAGCAAGCACAGCTTTTCGAAATTAAAAAACAATACGATAAAGCCATTGTAAACTACCAACAAATAATTGCTAATTATAACGATGGTATTTTAGTAGACGATGCTATTTATGGTATTGCGCTGTTGTACGATAAACAACTGGAGCAGCCCGAAAAAGCGAAACCGTTTTACGAAACAATTCTTTTTAACCACCAAGACAGCATCTTTTTTGTGGAAGCCCGTAAACGATTTAGAGCACTGCGCGGCGATTCTATTCAATAAATTAAAAGTCATTTCGCTTTGTATATAACTCAGAACTACTGTTATTTGCAAAAAAATATAGATTTATGTACATTTATAACGTTACCATAAACATCGATAATAGCGTTCACGACGAGTGGCTAAAGTGGATAAAAGAACATATTCCGCAAGTTTTAGCTACAGGTAAATTCTCTGAAGCGCGTTTTACAAAAGTATTAATAGAAGAAGAAATGGGCGGCCAAACCTACTCTATTCAGTACCGCTCTTATTCGCGTGCAGCACTAGACGCGTACTACAAAGAAGACGCCGATAAACTTCAGATTGAAGGCCTTGAAAAATTCGCCGATAAAATGCTCGCTTTTAGAACAGAACTTGAGATAATAGATGTATATTCTGTTAATTTTAAATAATATCCACCAGTATAAATAGCAACGCTTCAACATAAAAAAATGGCTTACAAAGGGAACAATCATCAAGTAAAAGCAAAAAAATTCTTAGGTCAGCATTTTTTAGAAGACGAAACTGTAGCCGAACGTATTGCCAACAGCATCAGCTTTAAGGGGTATAATAAAGTATTAGAAATTGGGCCAGGAATGGGCGTTCTCACTAAGTATTTATTAAAAAAAGAGTGTACGCTTTATGCTATAGAAATAGACACAGAAAGTGTAGCGTATTTAAAAAACAACTACTTGAATCTTGCGCCAAGAATTATAGAACAAGATTTTTTAAAATACGACGTTAGCGAAACCTTTAATAAAGAACCCTTCGCTATAATTGGTAATTTTCCGTATAATATATCTACGCAAATTGTATTTAAAACCTTAGCGTTAAGAGATCAGATTCCGGAATTTTCAGGAATGTTTCAAAAAGAAGTGGCGCAACGTATTTGCTCTAAGGAAGGCAGTAAAGTGTACGGTATTTTATCGGTTTTAACTCAAGCTTTTTACGACGCCGAGTACCTCTTTACCGTCCCCCCAACGGCGTTTACCCCACCACCAAAAGTAGAGTCTGGCGTTCTCGTTTTAAAACGAAAAGAAGACTTTAGCTTACCGTGCGACGACAAACTCTTTTTTAGAGTTGTGAAACAAGCGTTCCAACAACGCCGCAAAACACTTCGTAACAGTTTAAAAACGCTAGAATTAAGCGATAATTTGCGAGAAGACACTATCTTTGGCAAACGGCCAGAACAATTAAGCGTTCAAGCCTTTATAGAGTTAACGATGATGATTGAAAACGATAAATAAACCCTTTAAATTATTATTGTTTGATTGAGCAAAACGAAAACACACAATTCGAACTTACAGACGAACTTGTAGCACTGGTAGAACAACTTATCGCTTCACAAAGCGATACAGAACTACATACCCTTTTAAATGAATTTCACCACGCAGATATTGCCGAAATTCTTGACGAAGTCGGCTTAGAAGACGCTACTTACGTTATAAAACTGTTAGACTCAGAGACCACTTCCGAAATATTAATGGAACTGAACGAGGATAACCGTGAGAAAATATTAAAAACACTATCTGCCAAAGAAATTGCCGAAGAAGTTGAAGAGCTAGACACCGATGATGCGGCAGATATTATTTCCGAGCTTCCCGAAAGTCGTCAATTAGAAGTTATTTCTAATATTGAAAACGCGGCTCATAAAGCAGAAATTAAAGAACTTTTAGCCTACGATCAAGATACCGCTGGAGGTTTAATGGGTAAAGAGCTTGTAAAAGTCTATGAAAACTGGACGGTTGCCGGGTGTTTACGCCGTATTAGAGGCCAGGCCAAAGATGTTAAAAGAGTACATTCTATCTATGTTGTAGACCGCCAAAATAAACTTATTGGGCGTTTATCGCTAAAAGATTTAATTGTGGCAAAAAGCGATCAGAAAATTGCAGACATCTACATCAAAAGTGTAGATTATGTAAACGTAGAAGAAGGTGCTGAAGAAGTCGCAAAAATTATGCAAAAATACGACCTGGAAGCCATCCCTGTCGTTAACGATAACCAAACACTTTTAGGCCGTATAACTATCGACGATATTGTAGATGTTATCCGTGAGGAAGCCGACAGAGATTACCAAATGGCAGCCGGTATCTCGCAAGGCGTAGAGGCCGACGATAGCATTTGGAAACTTACAAAAGCCCGTTTACCATGGCTTTTAATAGGTGTATTTGGCGGCCTTGGTGCTGCCAGCATTATCGAATATTTTAACGAAGCTATGGGCTCATTTATCGTCCTGCTTAGTTTTGTACCGCTTATACAAGCCACCGCAGGAAACGTCGGTGTGCAATCCTCGGCCATTGTAGTGCAAGGTTTGGCAAACGACAGTGTAGATAGCAATATAGTAAAACGGCTTCTAAAAGAGTTTTTTCTTGCTATTGTTAACGGTTTCGCCATTGCCACTGTCGCTTTATTCATTACGCATTTTGTGTTCGGCACGCCTTATATTGTATCAATTACCATTGGTATTGCATTAATATCAGTCATTATTATGGCCGCACTAATTGGTACATTTATCCCTTTCTTTTTAGATAAAAGAGGTATAGATCCCGCGGTTGCAACAGGGCCTTTTATAACCACCAGTAACGATGTCTTTGGTATATTAACCTATTTTTTAATTGCAAAACTTATACTCGGTTTTTAAAGTTGGGCGTTACCTAAAAGGTCGCGCTTTCCATTGCAATCTTTTGCCGAAAAAGCAAAAGGATTTACACTGCAATCGCTAACGCAAAAAACCACACTTTTAAAATAAGTATCTATTATGAACATTCTCAACCTCGATTCCAATCACCCGCTTTTAATACAACAATTAAACGCTTTAGGGTTTACCAACGACGAAGATTACAGCACTTCAAAGGAAGGGATTGAAAAAATAATTCATAATTACGACGGTTTTATCATCCGCAGCCGATTTAAAATAGATGCCGATTTTTTAGACAAAGCCACAAAATTAAAATTTATTGCTCGTGTTGGTGCCGGATTAGAAAATATAGACTGTGCTTATGCCCACCAAAAGGGCATCACCCTTATAGCGGCCCCAGAAGGCAATTGTAACGCCGTAGGAGAACACAGCTTAGCAATGCTGCTCTCTCTATTCAATAAACTCAATACAGCAGACCGGGAAGTTCGTAGCGGCAAATGGTTACGAGAAAATAATCGCGGATTAGAACTCGATGGGAAAACCGTAGGCCTTATTGGGTACGGCAATATGGGGAAATCGTTTGCCAAAAAGCTACGTGGTTTTGAGGTTACAACCTTATGTTACGATATTAAACCCCAAATGGACGATGATAACGCGACGCAAGTCTCGTTGCAAGAACTACAACAACGTAGTGATGTCGTAAGTTTACATACTCCAGAAACGCCATTAACCACAAATATGGTAAATACCGAATTTATAAACGGGTTTGCAAAACCATTTTGGCTTATAAATACCGCGCGCGGTAAAAGCGTCGTAACCTCCAACCTGGTTTCGGCTTTAAAATCGGGAACTATTTTAGGCGCCGGCTTAGATGTTTTAGAATATGAAAAAGCTTCTTTCGAAAACTTATTTTCCAACGAACTGCCAGAAGCTTTCAAATATTTAATAAACTCAAAAAACGTACTACTCTCACCCCACGTTGCCGGATGGACTATAGAAAGTAAAGAAAAACTTGCTCAAACCATAGTCAATAAAATAAAAGCTAAGTTCTGTTAATTGGCATTTACACCTTTCCTTTTACCTTTTCAATGCATTTATTATATCTTTAAAGTCCTTAATATTTAAAGACGATTATAAATGCAATACAAAGCCGATACGCCAGAAGAGTATAGTAATCAACTTCCAGAAAACCGTAGAGAATCCATAAATAAACTTCGACAAACCTTTCTTGCTAATCTTCCCAAAGAAATGGAAGAAGTTGTTAGCTACGGTATGTTAGGTTATGTGATACCGCATTCTGTTTATCCCGATGACTACCATTGTGATCCTAAAACACCACTGCCATTTATCAATTTGGCGTCACAAAAAAATCATATAGCCATTTACCACTTGGGATTGCATGCGCATACAGAGGTACGCGATTGGTTTACTTCCGAGTACGCAAAACGTTGTAAACAAAAGTTAGATATGGGAAAAAGCTGTATCCGCTTTAAAAACATCGAAGCTATTCCTTTCGATCTTATCGGTGAGCTCGCCGCAAAAATGAGTACTAAAGAATGGATAACAATTTACGAAACCGCAATTAAAAATAAATAATTATGAAAAAACGCGTGACAGGTATTGGCGGTCTTTTTTTTAAAACCGAAGACCCAAAAGCAACTAAAGATTGGTATAAAAAACATTTAGGTTTTAATACCGACGAGTACGGGGCTACTTTTTGGTGGAAAGATAAAGAAGATAATGAATCCTCTACACAATGGAGCCCCTTTAAAACCGATACCGAGCATTTCGAACCCTCGAAAAAGGATTTTATGTTCAACTATCGCGTAGAAAACTTAAAAGAGCTTTTAGCAGCGTTAAAAAGTGAAGGCGTTACTATTGTAGGTACAATGGAAGAATATGACTATGGTAAATTTGGTTGGATTTTAGATAACGATGGTAATAAAATTGAACTTTGGGAACCCATTGACGATGCTTTTAAGTAAAACGCCCCTTTTTTTTAGTACTTTTATATCTTAACAGTATAGCAAAAAAATACTAACCTCAAAAAAGACACCATGAATACTATCAAAGACGACGCAAACGAATTCGCTTCAGAAGCTAAAAAAACAGCTAACGAATTCTCTAATAACGCTAGAGATACTTTTGGAAATAATAAAAATGTTGAAAACAAGAAAATCTTAGTTGGAATATTAGCCTTATTTCTTGGTTATTTAGGCGTACATAAATTTATTTTAGGTTACAACAAAGAAGGTATTATTCAACTCATTGCCTCTATAGTAACTTGTGGGATTGCTGGAATTATTCCTTTTATTGAAGGCATAATATACCTTACAAAAACCGATGAAGAATTCTACAACACTTACCAATTAGGTAAAAAGGGATGGTTCTAAAACCTAAAAAAAGGCTAAACACACAGTATTTAGCCTTTTTTATATCTCGTTTATCTCAATTTTACGCAATACCCACGTTTACTTATCCGCGTTATTTATCCCCGTTATTTGAAACCTTACTTTCTAATTCCGCCTGAAATTCTTCCATTACAGGTCTTACGGTACTCTCCGGTAAATCGGCAATTTTAATATACATTAATCCGTCTACCGCATTATTAAATAAAGGGTCAACATTAAAAGCGACCAATCGTGCGTTTTGTTTAATGTATTTTTTAAGCAATACCGGTAATCGTAATGCACCCGGCTCAATTTCATCGATAATCTTATCAAACTTATTCAAATCGGCTTCGGTGGCATCAAAAACAAAATCTTTATCAGCGTCTTTAAGCTTCACTTTAAATTCTTTTTTCGGGTGCACGTATTGCGCCACATAAGGATCGTAATAGTGCGATTTCATAAACTCGATCATTAGCGATTTCGAGAAATTAGAAAACTGATTACTAATACTAACCCCTCCAATTAAATATTTATGCTCCGGGAAACGCAATGTGGTATGCACAATTCCTTTCCATAATAAAAATAAAGGCATTGGTTTTTGCTGATAGCTTTTAATAATAAATGCACGGCCCAGCTCTATGGATTCGCCCATCATTTTATATAATTCGGGCTCAAAACGAAACAAATCTTGTAAATAGAAGCCATCGATTCCGTGTTTGGCAAATATCTTAGAACCCAAGCCCATTCGGTAGGCGCCAACAATTATTTTGGAATCACTATCCCATAAAAACATATGGTGATAATAGGTGTCAAAACTGTCTAAATCTATGGCTTCATTGGTACCTTCTCCTACTTCTCTAAAAGTAATCTCACGCAAACGCCCAATTTCTCTAATAATATTAGGAATGTCCTTAGCAGGTGCCAAATACACTTCGTAATTTTTACTCACTAATAGACGCTTATCGTTTTCTAAAAGCGCTTCAACTTCTTTAATCATAATATCTGCCGCCACAGGTGTTACAATTTTTTTAGGAATTTTAAACCCTTTTAAAGAAGAAGAAATAGTATTTATAATTTTCTCTTTCGGTTCGAAAGTGTTCGATAACATATATGTTTTACGGCGAATAAAATCGGTAAAACTTTGTAGATCTTTATGTTCGTTTTGGTCGTTTACAGAAATCGGTTTTCCCACGCGCACTTTAATAGTTCGGCGTTTCTGGGTTAACACTTCCGATGGTAATTTTGCTGTTCTAAACGTATCGCTAATTTTAGACAATTTATAAAACAACTTGCTGTTTTTAGCGTGAAAGTAAATAGGCACAATAGGTACATTTGCTTTTTGCGCTAATTTCATCGCTGCTTCTTCCCAAGGTTTGTCGACCACCAATTTACCATCCCTATAAGTAGAGACTTCGCCTGCAGGAAAGATCCCAAGAGGATGTCCGTCGCGTAAATGCGCAATAGCACTTTTAAAACCGGCAATGCTGGACTTAGCATCTTTCCTATCTTCAAAAGGATTAACTGGCATTATGTATGGCGCCATTGGCGCGATACGATGGAGTAAAAAATTACCTATTATTTTAAAATCCGAACGCTCTTCTAGCATTAATTTTAATAATAAAATACCATCAATCCCCCCTAATGGATGATTAGAAACAGTGATATAAGCCCCTTCCTTTGGGAGTCGTTTTAAATCTTCTTCAGGAATTTCAAATTTAATTTGAAATTCATTTAAGATAGCATCTAAAAACTCGATTTCTGATAAATGTTTATTACGATCGTAGACTTTATTAAGCGTAGAAATTTTAAGAACTTTCATTAGCACCCAGCCACTAAAAGTACCAAAAACCCCGTATTTATCAAGGTGTATCGCTTTTGATACCTCCTTTGCTGTTACTAATCCCATTGTATATTTTAGAAGTTAACACTTACAAATGTAAGCAATACTTTATTTAGTTACTATTTGTACGGTTTGCTGAAACATCTGTTTTAACAAAACGTCTTTACCGTTTTCTAAGGCTTTTATAGCACCGTCGTCATAATGCCGAATAGTATATAATGACACGTTTTCCTTACACGTTACTTTAAACTTAGCTTTTAAATGTAATAATAACTTTTCTAAGTTATTGTATGCGTCGTCAAAACAAACCGAAAAACTTATTGCCGAATTTTGAATAACATCAACCTTCATTTTATGCAACGCTAGTAAATTAAAGATGTCGCTTATATTTTCTTCAACAACATACGAAAAGTCTAACGTTGAAAGCGACAGTAATATTTGATTCTGTTTTAATATAAAACACGGTGTATTTGGTTGTATTCCATCGGACTTTCTGACTATTGTACCTGGATTTTCAGGATTAATAAACGATTTTACATGCAAAGGTATTTCTTTTCTTTGTAATGGCTGCAGTGTTTTTGGATGTATTACCGAGGCGCCATAAAAAGCCAACTCAATAGCTTCTGTATAAGAAATAGTATTTAGTAAAACCGTGTTTTTAAAGTGCCTAGGATCTGCATTGAGCACTCCGGGCACATCTTTCCAGATCGTAACATCGGTGGCATTTAAACAATACCCAAAAATTGCAGCCGAATAATCACTTCCTTCGCGACCTAAAGTGGTTGTAAAGTTGTTAGGATTGCTGGCTATAAATCCTTGTGTGATATATAAAGTTGAAGCCTCTACGACTTCTGAAATGTTTTTTTGAGTTTGCTCCCAATTCACATTAGCGCGTCTGTAAAAACTATCGGTTTTTATGCACGTTCTTACATCGAGCCACGTATTTTTAATGGATTGCTCATTTAAATACGCGCTTACAATAGTTGTAGAAAGTAACTCGCCATAGCCTATAACTTGATCGTAAACAAAATTATAATCGGGTGATTTATTGGTTTTAAAGAACAATGTTAATTCTTCAAAAAGCAGTGATACTGATGTGTATACAGAGTGATTTTTATTCTCAAAAAGGGCTTCAACAATAGTTAAATGATATATTTTTACAGTATCAATTTCATTTATCAATCCCTTAGGATTATTAAAATATTGATGAATTACGCGTTCAATAGCATTGGTCATCTTTCCCATTGCAGACACCACCAATAGCGTGCGCGAATACCCAACTGTATTGAGAACATGCACGACATTTTTTACGCCGTTGGCATCTTGAATTGAAGCGCCTCCAAATTTAAAAACTCTCATTAAATAGTCTTAAGATATCCTTTTATGGCTTTTTCGTTAAGGTGAACGACATCCCAATCGCGCATAACATTAGCGCCTTTTTTTTCGTAAAAATTAATGGCAGGTGCGTTCCAGTCTAACACTTCCCAGCTAATACGCTTAACGCCCAATTGGTCGCCATATTTTACAACCGTATTAAGTAATGCGGTTCCTAAACCTGTACCGCGCATTTTCTCACTAACAATTAAATCTTCTAAATGTAAAACAGCGCCTTTCCAAGTCGAAAATCGCATATACACCAATGCAATTCCCACGACATTAGCTTCAGTTTCGGCAACGAAACAGGTGAATTTTGGATGCGCTCCAAACCCATCAATTTCTAAATCTTTAACCGTAACTTCTACTGCATCAGGCTCTTTTTCATAAACGGCCAACTCATTGATTAAGTTTAAAACGGCGGTCATATCCTTTTTTTCAGCTAAACGAATGTTGTAACTCATACTCTCTAATTTAGTGGGCAAATATAGTTTAAAGTTAATAGGTCTAAAAGATTTATCTGTATTGAAACCTATCTAATGTGTTAAAAAATACGATATTTGCAAAAACAACACTACACAATACTTATGTCTCGAAAAAATCAAACCTTAGGCGAATTCATTATTGAAAACCAGTCGTCTTTTAAATACACATCTGGAGAATTATCCCGATTAATTAACTCAATTAGACTCGCTGCGAAGGTGGTAAGTCACGAAGTAAACAAAGCTGGGTTAGTTGATATTATTGGTGCCGCTGGAGATGTAAACATTCAAGGTGAAGACCAACAAAAATTGGATGTGTATGCCAACGATAAATTTATACAAACGCTTAAAAATAGAAATATCGTCTGTGGTATTGCAAGTGAAGAAGAGGACGATTTTATTACAATAAACAGTCAGGATGAAAACAACCAGAATAAATATGTGGTTTTAATAGATCCTTTAGATGGTTCTTCAAACATCGATGTTAATGTATCGGTAGGTACTATTTTTTCTATTTACAGACGTGTTACACCTATTGGAACCCCTGTTACTATAGACGACTTTTTACAGGAAGGAAACCAACAAGTCGCTGCCGGTTATGTGGTTTACGGCACTTCTACAATGTTAGTTTACACTACGGGCGCAGGTGTCAATGGTTTTACGTTAAACCCAGCAATTGGTACGTTTTATTTATCGCACCCAACTATGGAATTCCCAGAAAATGGAAACATATACTCGGTTAACGAAGGAAATTACATTCATTTTCCACAAGGTGTAAAAGACTATATTAAATATTGCCAAATGGAAGAAGATAACAGACCATACACGGCGCGTTATATAGGATCGTTAGTCTCCGATTTCCATAGAAATATGATAAAAGGAGGTATCTATATGTACCCTAAAAGCTCTAAAGCGACGAACGGAAAGTTGCGTTTATTATACGAATGTAATCCTATGGCTTTTATTGCTGAACAAGCCAATGGTAAAGCTAGCGACGGGGTTACAAGAATATTAGATATTAAACCAACCGAGCTTCATGAGCGTGTTCCGTTTTTCTGCGGAAGCAAAACAATGATGAATACTCTAGAAGACTTTATTCAAAAAGGGAAATAGATAAAACTAATACAAAAGGTAACGTAATTAACAAAGAAAAAAAGCGAGCTCATAAAATTATGAGCTCGCTTTTTATTATACTAATTTTTAAATAGCGTATTATCTATTCATTTGCTTAATTTCATCGATAAAGGTATCGACATCTACACCATCACTGACTAAGGTTAATGCTTTGTCTACGACATAAGCCACATTTTCGTGAGAAAATCCTAAACCTACCGCGATTTTGCGAAGTAAAATTTCTTCGGTATCCCCTTTAATATGATCTACATAAACCATACGAGATAAATCGTACAATCGCTCTAAACGTCTATCGTAAGTTGTTGGTGGATTAATGGGATGCGATTGGTAATCTTTCAAGATTATTTCATAATCGCCTTCACTAATATCTAAATTACGAGCCAATCGGTCTAAAAAGGCTTTCTCTTCAGTACTAATAATTCCATCATCCATTGCAACTCTTACAATCGAAGCAAAATGATCTTCATTACGCTTTTTAAATCCACTATCGAATAAATCTGAAAATGACATATATGTATTGTTTTATCTGCTGCAAATATAACTAAAGTTAAATCCTTTTAAAATTAAAACTTTCTTTTTTTAACAGAGTCATTTTTGAACTAAAAACAGATTAAAAAACTAATTTATAACTTCTAACAGGTCTGTTTAATAAAAATATATAACCTTTTTTTAAAGGTAATTAGCACTGTGTAACCTTCAATACTCAGATAGCACGACCCATAATACACTATTAAAAATTCGGTATTTAAAATTAGACAAGTAAAACCTATCTTTGTACAAAATTAAAATTCGTGAGCAAATCTATAATCTCGCAAGTCTATTCAAAGTCTTTGCAACTGCAAAAACTGCAAACTGCTATTGCCCAACCTGAAAGTAAGACCCATTTAAAAGGACTTGTGGGCTCCTCATTATCCTTCGTTTTAAGCGAAACTTTTAAAACTGCAGATAAACCTTTTCTTATTATTTTAAACGATAAAGAAGAAGCTGCTTTTTACTTAAACGATTTAGAACAACTTCTTAACCCTAAAGATGTTTTGTTTTACCCCGGCAGCTACCGTAGGCCTTACCAAATTGAAGGCACCGACAATGCTAATGTTTTACTGCGATCGGAAGTTTTAAACCGGATTAATTCGCAAAAAAAACCCGCCGTAATTGTCACGTATCCCGATGCGCTTTTCGAAAAAGTAGTGACTAGAAAAGAACTAGAACGCAACACCCTAAAAATTAACGTTGGCGATAATTTATCCATAGATTTTGTCAACGAAATCTTATTTGAATACAAATTTAAACGCGTTGATTTTGTTACCGAACCTGGCGAGTTTTCTGTTCGTGGCGGTATTGTAGATGTCTTTTCCTTTTCGCACGATGAGCCGTTTAGAATTGAATTTTTCGGTGACGATGTGGATAGCATTAGAACCTTCGATGTAGAAACCCAATTGTCTAACGAGCAGATAAAAAAAATTGGCATTATTCCAAATGTCGAAAACAAACTTTTAGAGGAAACAAGAGCTAGTTTTTTAAAATATATTGCTCAAAAAACAATTATTTATACTAAAAATCTTGATCTACTATTTTCAAGAATCGACGATTTCTTTGGCAAAGCGGAAGCTGCATTTCAAAGCTTATCGTCTGAGATTAAACACGCAGAGCCTACCGCTTTGTTTTGTAATTCTACGGTGTTAAAAAAACAGCTATTAGAGTTTACCTTAGTAGAGTTTGGCAGCCACTCTTGGTTAAACAGCTCGACGGTAATAACATATAACACGACACCTCAACCCGCTTTTAATAAGCAATTTAATTTATTAATAGATAATTTAAATAGCAACCATAACAAAGGGTTTACTAATTATATCGCTTGCATTAGCGAGCAACAAGCTAAGCGTTTTCACGATATATTTAACGATGTAGAGCAAGAGGTAAGTTATACAACCCTCACGTTATCGTTATTTCAAGGTTTTGTAGATCACGATAACAAAATTGTGTGCTACACCGATCATCAAATTTTTGAACGCTACCATAAGTTTCATCTTAAAAATGGGTATGCAAAAAAGCAAGCCATCACTTTAAAAGAATTAACCAATTTAGATATTGGTGATTATGTAACTCATATCGATCACGGTATTGGACGTTTTGGCGGACTTAAAAAAATTGATGTTGAAGGCAATAAACAAGAAGCAATTAAATTGGTGTACGGCGAGCGCGATATTTTATATTTAAGTATCCATTCGTTACATAAAATAACCAAGTTTAACGGTAAAGATGGCAAGCCTCCAAAAGTTTATAAATTAGGTAGTAAAGCTTGGAAAACACTTAAAGAGAAAACAAAAGCCCGTGTAAAACACGTTGCTTTCAATTTAATAAAACTATACGCCAAACGGAAATTAGAAAAAGGATACCAGTATAGCCCAGATACTTATTTACAGCACGAATTAGAAGCGTCGTTTATATACGAAGATACGCCAGACCAAAGCACAGCCACTGGAGATATTAAAGCAGATATGGAAAGTGAGCGCCCAATGGATCGTCTAATTTGTGGAGATGTTGGTTTCGGTAAAACCGAAGTGGCCATTCGTGCGGCTTTTAAAGCGGTAGATAATGGAAAACAAGTTGCCGTTTTAGTACCGACTACCATTTTAGCATTTCAACACCATAAAACGTTTTCAGAACGACTTAAGGAATTTCCTGTAACCGTAGATTATTTAAACCGTTTTAGAACACCTAAGCAAAAAAAAGAAACCTTAGAAAAATTAGAAAAAGGACACGTCGATATTATTATAGGCACCCACACGCTCGTCAATAAAAACATAAAATTTAAAAACTTAGGCTTACTAATCGTCGATGAAGAGCAGAAATTTGGTGTTGCCGTAAAAGAAAAGCTTAAAACACTAAAAGAAAATGTCGACGTATTAACGCTAACGGCGACACCAATACCTAGAACGCTTCAGTTTAGTTTAATGGCAGCTCGCGATTTATCGGTAATTACAACTGCCCCGCCAAATAGACATCCTATAGAAAGTAATGTAACGCGTTTTAACGAAGAAACTATTCGCGATGCGGTGAGTTATGAAATTCAACGTGGCGGGCAAATTTTCTTTATCCATAATAGAATTGAAAACATAAAAGAAGTCGCGGGAATGATTCAGCGGTTGGTTCCCGATGCTAAAATTGGGATTGGTCACGGCCAAATGGAAGGTAAAAAACTGGAATCTTTAATGCTATCGTTTATAAACGGTGAATTTGATGTTTTAGTAAGTACTACCATTATTGAAAGCGGTCTAGATGTACCCAATGCGAACACTATTTTTATAAATAATGCGAATAATTTTGGCTTGAGTGATTTACACCAAATGCGTGGTCGTGTAGGACGAAGCAATAAAAAAGCCTTTTGTTATTTTATTACACCAGAATATTCTGCAATGACCGATGACGCGCGTAAACGTATTCAGGCATTAGAGCAATTTACGGCTTTAGGTAGTGGTTTTAATATCGCAATGAAGGATTTAGAGATTCGTGGTGCCGGTGATTTATTAGGTGGTGAACAAAGTGGATTTATTAATGAAATAGGATTCGATACCTATCAGAAAATATTAAATGAAGCGATTGAAGAATTAAAGCAAAACGAGTTTGCCGATTTATATCCCGATGAGATTCAAGATAAAGAATATGTGAAGGATATGACCATCGATACCGATTTCGAATTACTATTTCCTGATGATTATGTGAATAATATTGCAGAACGCTTAAATTTTTACACGCAATTAAATACGTTTAAAACAGAAGAGGAACTTCAAAAATTTGAATTGGATGTTGTAGACCGCTTCGGGGAATTACCTGTGCAAGTGGTAGATTTATTTAATAGCGTGCGCTTAAAATGGATAGCTACTAAATTAGGCATTGAAAAAGCTATAATGAAAAAAGGTAAATTAATTTGCTATTTTGTTAACGACCAACAGAGCAAATTTTATCAAAGTCAGAATTTTAATTTAGTAATTCAATACGTTCAAAAGCACCCACAATCGTGTAAGATGAAAGAAAAAGAAACGCGAAATGGCTTACGACTCATTATTACTTTCGATAAAATTAAATCGGTAAATCAGGCACTTTCTGCTTTAAAACCGATTTTAAATTAATACTTTTAAGACGACGTTAATCTTTTTTAATGCTTTAATGCTTTTGAGACACGAACTGGCTTAACTTTTGTTTTAACTGAATAAAACCTAATACAATGAAAAAAAACTTTCTATTTATACTCACTTTTCTACCTACTCTTTTGCTAGCTCAGCACACTATATCGGGCTCATTTTCGCCTGCAAAAGAGTATAAATTTGCTTTTTTATACCGCGTAACACCAAATGCCGCAACGTTTATAACCAATGCCGATGTTAGTAGCGATGGCACTTTTAAAATGGCTTTAGATAAAAGCATAGTGTCTGGAACATTTAGATTGGTGTACGCACAACCACAAGAGGATAATTATTTCGACTTTATTTATAACGGAAAAGAAGACATTGCTTTCGATTTTAATAAAAACGACGGTGTGAAGTTCACCACTTCTTCAGAGAATAAAATGTACGCCTCTTACAATAAAAGTATTGCTTTAATCAACCAAAGTATTCGCAACTATTATGGTTCTCAGAAAGTAGATAAAGACGGCTATAAAAGTATTTTCGCCATTTTAAGTAAAACACAGAATGAGTTTGAAAAGGCTTCAAAAGGAATGCTTGTTAATCATTTTATAAAAGCGTGTAGACCTTATATTCCTTCAGTACACGAAGATGTAACGACATTTTCGAACAACATAAAAAACTATTATTTTACAAATATCGATTTTAGCGATGACGCACTCCAAAACTCTAATTTTTTAATTAAAAATGCAACTAGCTATGTATACGGTTTTGTAGATCGCAATGTCCTTAATGCATCTTACAAAGAAAATATAGATGTAGCGGTGAAAGCGATAGGAAACAATCCTAAAGTTAAGAAAACGATTTTGGATATTATGTGGCGCAAGTTTGCGGAAACAGGCAATGAATCTATAGCAAATTATATCACAGACAACTATTTATTAGACCTTGCAAAAGCAGACCAAGACAGAAAAATAATGGATGCGATTGTGCCGTTTAAAAATATTTCTTTAGGTAAAGTCGCTCCAGACTTCGATATCACATTAAACATTAATGAAAGTACCAAATTGAGCGCCTTAGATAGCTCTGAGAACTATATTTTAGTATTTTGGAGTACAAATTGCTCACATTGTTTAGAGGAGGTACCGCAATTAGAAGATTACATAAAACCGATAGCTAAAGAAAAAATCCTGGTGATTGCCATAGCTTTAGAAAATGATAAAGCACGCTGGGACGAAATGATTACTGATTTTCCTGAATTTATACACGTATTTGGCGAGGGTAAATGGAATAACGAAATAGGCGACAATTATAATATTAGCGGCACAC
Source organism: Bizionia saleffrena (assembly GCF_008086175.1). Taxonomy (GTDB): domain Bacteria; phylum Bacteroidota; class Bacteroidia; order Flavobacteriales; family Flavobacteriaceae; genus Bizionia; species Bizionia saleffrena. Next base: position 142,847 of record NZ_VSKM01000005.1, on the reverse strand, counting down.
CATCTTATTTTATACTGAATAGCAACAAGGAAATTGTGGCTAAACCTTATGATATCACTTCGGTAAAGAATTATTTCGATTCGCGACAGGTTAAAACTTCTAAAGAATAGTAACGCTCTTTAAGAAATACCATTAGAAATGATAAAACGCATTTTCTAAATGTTCTAGTTTTACCGTTTTATTTTCTTTTATAATGGCTATAATATCAAAACGCACCTCAACGTCTAATTTATTATCGGTCACATATTCGTGTACCGCGCTCACTAAGCGTTGAATTTGCTTTGGTTTCACAAAGTCCTGTGGGTTTCCAAAATCGGCTGTAGATCGCGTTTTTACCTCCACAATAGCCAATATATCTTTTAATTGGGCGATAATATCGACTTCCGCTTTTTGAAAACGGTAATTACGTTCTAGAATAGCATATCCTTTTTTTTGAAGATACGCTACTGCCATTTTCTCACCTTCTTTTCCGAGTTCGTTGTGCTGAGCCATAAATTGTAATGTTAGGGATATACGCTCTATAAGATAATTAAACTTAAGCCTATAGTATTTAATTCTATATCAATACTATCACACTAAAAACATAGACATAGACATAGAAAATAGTGCTTTCCATTGTCACCCTATAAATGTATTCCTTTTAAATATAATACAATTTACACTAAACTAGAGTTAAGGAAAGTTCTATAAATAGTAATACCTTTACAGTTAACGTTAAAGAGTTGCTATGGTGAGTCGAAATATTAAGTGCCCTAATTGTGGTGTCTATAATACGAATAGGGATTATTGCTCGGAGTGTAACACTTTATTATCGTATAAAAAACGACGTGAACTGGCCTACAAAAAAGAACAAGAAGCACGATTAGATCGTCGGCGTCTTGAGAAAAAAAACAATCCTTCGTTTTTTGAAAAATATGCAGCACATCGTTTTTGGATGGTACGCGCTTTTGTAAAAGTGATTAAATCGATTTGTATGGCTGTAATGGCCGTTGGTATATTTATCGCTTGGCTAATTGCGGCTATTGCAGCATGAGTATTTTAAAACACCCTTTGTTTTTAGTTGTTTCCGCGCTTACTTTAGCTATTTATTTTGCTAAAATGGCCGCCGTACCATTACCTAATTGGGTGGCTTTCTATCTCAGTGATGTATTGTGTATGCCTATTGTATTGAGCGCCTGTTTGGCTACCGTTCGCATCGCGAAGCAAAACAACTTAATCTCTATTCCGTTGGGAGCAATTATGGCACTAACAATTTATTATGCTCTGTATTTTGAATGGCTTTTACCACACTACAATAGCCGTTATACCGCAGATATTATAGATGTTGGCTTGTATGTTATAGGATCTGGTCTGTTTTATACCTTTCAGAAACGCTTGTATTAAAACGGTAGATTATTCATTAAAACGGATTGTAGTTGCGTCTTTTGCCACCTTTAATTGAATTGTTCGCCCTAAAATTAAAGCGCGGTTATCGTTTTCGTGACCTGCCGGCATATTAAAAGCAACCGGAAAATTATAATCGGCTACTACGTCCAAAATAAGTTGCTGAATAGGTTTTCCCCACGGCGTAGTGTTTTTTCTCACTTTGCTCATATCACCCACTATAATACCTTTACAATTTTCAAAATATCCCGCACGTTTTAAGCTTTGCAGCATACGATCGATATGATACGCATACTCTCCAATCTCTTCAATAAAAAGTATTTTACCAGTCATATCTAAACTTGTATTTGAGCCTAGCATAGTATGTAAAATAGTTAAATTCCCTCCCACAAGTTGCCCCGAAGTCTCACCTATTTTATTATACTTTGAGCCTGTTAAATCATATTGTAACGATTTACCAAAAAGTGTGGATTTAAAGGTGGAGATAGATGCTTTAATGGCACTGGATGCGTCACCCAAACTCACTGCCATTAACGCGTGTAAACTCTCTACTCCTATCGTATTAATTTGGTTGTGTAAGGCGGTAATATCACTGTAACCAATCACCCATTTTGGGTGTTTTAAAAATGTAGAATAATCCAATTTATCTAAAATACGCACGGTACCATATCCTCCGCGAGCAGCCCAAATGGCCTTAATATTAGAATTATCTAATGCCTTTTGGAAATCTTCACAACGCTCGTTGTCTGTACCAGCAAAATGATGGGCTTGACTAAATACGTGTTTCCCAATCATAACTTTTAATCCCCAACTTTCTAAAAGCTCTTTTGCGGTAGCAACCTCTTGTTTTCTATTTTGTAAAATTCCTGAAGGGGCCACAATAGCCACAGAGTCTCCAACTTTTAAATAGGGTGGCTGTATCAATTTTTGAGTGGTTATAGGGGTTGTAATATCTTGAGCTGAAACGGTCGTTTTTCCGATGAAGAAAAAGAGACAGCAGAGACTAAAAATGAATGTAAATTTTGACATACCGTAAATGTACATTTTTTTTCCAAATCCCTATCAAAATGCGTACTTTTACACCTTTAAAATAAAGATTTCAAAATGTCAAAAAGATATACTATTACTGCAGCTTTACCTTATACCAATGGCCCTATTCATATAGGACATCTTGCCGGTGTTTATGTGCCTGCAGATATTTATGCACGTTTTAAACGGTTAACGGGTAACGACGTCGCTTTTATTTGTGGAAGCGATGAGCACGGTGTACCCATAACTATAAAAGCTAAAAAAGAAGGGGTTTCACCACAAGATATTGTAGATAAATACCACGTAAATATTAAAAAATCTTTTGAAGAGTTTGGTATTTCTTTTGATAATTATTCGCGTACCTCGGCCAAAATACACCACGATACAGCCTCCGAATTTTTCACCACATTATATGATAAAAATGAATTTGTTGAAGAAACGACAGCGCAATTATACGATGCAGACGCCAATCAGTTTTTGGCAGACCGTTTTGTAACAGGAACGTGTCCTAAATGTGGCAACGAAGAAGCTTACGGCGATCAATGTGAAAGTTGTGGAACCAGCTTAAACGCTACCGATCTTATTAACCCGAAATCGGCTATAACAGGAAATGTTCCTTCATTAAAAGAAACGAAACACTGGTTTTTACCATTAAATAAACACGAAGCCTTTTTAAAAGAGTGGATTATTGAAGGCCATAAAAAAGACTGGAAACCTAATGTTTACGGACAAGTAAAATCATGGATCGACGACGGTTTACGTCCGCGTGCCGTAACCAGGGATTTAGATTGGGGAATCCCTGTACCGTTAAAAGGTGCAGAAGGCAAAGTGCTTTATGTTTGGTTTGATGCTCCTATAGGCTACATCTCTGCAACCAAAGAATGGGCAGAGCGTGTAGGAAAAGATTGGACACCGTACTGGAAAGACGAGAACACGAAATTAGTACACTTTATAGGTAAAGATAATATAGTGTTTCACTGTATTATTTTCCCGGCCATGCTTAAAGCGGAAGGCAGTTATATTTTACCAGACAACGTACCAGCAAACGAGTTTTTAAATTTAGAAGGCAAAAAATTATCGACCTCAAAAAATTGGGCGGTTTGGTTACCAGAGTATTTAAAAGATTTCCCTGATAAGCAAGATGTATTGCGTTATGCATTAACAGCCAATGCTCCGGAAACTAAGGATAATGACTTTACTTGGAAAGATTTCCAAGCGAGAAATAATAACGAGCTTGTCGCTATTTTTGGTAACTTTATAAACCGAGTGGTGGTATTAACGAACAAATATTATGACGGAATAATTCCTGCTCCAAATGATTTTACTACAATAGACGAGGAAACATTAGCTGCTATAAAAGCCTATCCGTCGGTTATTTCTAGCTCTATCGAGCGTTATCGTTTTAGAGAAGCGAGTCAAGAATTAATGAATTTAGCACGATTAGGTAATAAATATCTAGCCGATGAAGAGCCTTGGAAACTGATTAAAACAGAGGAAGAGCGCGTAAAAACAATAATGTTTGTAGCCTTGCAAATTGCTTCTGCTCTAGCAACTTTAAGCGAGCCTTTTTTACCATTTACATCTACAAAACTTAAAACGATATTGAATATTGGTTCTAGCGATTCTGTCATTAATAATTCTTGGGACGATATTTCGGTTAAAAACGACTTAATTGCTGCTGGACATCACATTGGTAAAGCTGAATTGCTATTCAGTAAAGTTGAAGACAGCGAAATAGAAGTACAATTAGAAAAATTAGAAGCCAGTAAAAGAGCAAATAAAGCAGCCAATAAAGTTATCGAGCCACAAAAAGAGACTGCTTCTTTTGACGATTTTACAAAATTAGACCTTAGAGTCGGCACCATTGTAGAGGCTAAAAAAATGCCGAAAGCTAAAAAACTTTTAGTTTTAAAAGTAGACACAGGAATAGATATAAGAACAATTGTTTCTGGTATTGCAGAAAGTTTTAAACCGGAAGAAATTATTGGTAAACAAGTAACCGTTTTAGTCAACTTAGAACCACGAGCACTTCGCGGCGTTAACAGTGAAGGAATGATTTTAATGACGGAAACAGCTGAAGGTAAATTGGTGTTTGTAAACCCCGATGATGCAAAAGCAACAAACGGGTTGCAGATTAGTTAAGGTTTGTAACGTGTTTAATGCGTCATTTAGAAACTAATACAGGAATTATGCTACGTAAGAAAAAAACAGCTTTATTAATTTTAACTTCCATACTACTTTTAAGTTGTGGGACCCAAAAGAAGTCTTATCCTGATTATGTGCATGGTTTGAGTCTAAATAAAAATAAAAAAAAGGTTTCAAAAGACAGTTTATTTATTGTCACACCTAGTATAGAAATATACCATTATGTGAACCGTAAAAGTTCCGCCAAATACGATAAAAGAGAAATAATTAAAAAATTTATATTAGAAACTTTAAAATCTGAACTAAATAAAACTGATTACTACGATTTGTCTCTTATGTCCAAGGATTATCGCTCTGTTAATAATGTTCTCGAGGGAATAATTTCTGAAAAATACAAAAATCCAGATTGGATTGTTAGCGCTCCAAATGATATTCTTATTGATGAAAAAAAGTATACAGTTTTAATTAGAACGATTGGAGTCTATGGGGATTCAAATAAAGTTATTATGTATTTCTCCATCATTAATAACGAAAGTAAAACCATAGAATCAGTAGATAGATACGAGTATGATGAAAGCCCCTTAGAGACGCAAAAAACTAAAAATAGAATCAAGAAGGCATTTTCAAAAATAACAAATACGTAGAATAATTTCTAAAACTGTACCACAACTCCCTGCTTAAATGGCTATTCTATAAGACACCCTAAAGACTTCATAATCACTATGAAGTCTTTTTTTTATGTACTTTAAATTTTAGTTTTTTATAATACATTTATGACGTTATTAACTTTTATTTATGAAGTAAAAAACATCCACGTTATGTTAATTTTCGTACATTTAGATAAACCATTACATCTTATGAAAAAACTATCATTTTTATTATTAGCCGTCTTTTTGGTGGGCTGTGGCTCCTCAAAAGTGGTGCGTGAATCCAAGAAAGAAATTAAAGGAAACTGGGTTTTAAACTCAGTAAATTATGACAACGCAGGAACTTACGAAGTCACGTTATTAAACGATGCTTCAAAAGAATGTTTCGAGCAAAGTACGTGGTCTTTTGTACCAAATAACAATACGGGTATTTACAGTATAGCCAATACCAATTGTGCCACCGGAGACCGATATTTCAATTTTACGATTCAAGAGGTCGATGCCAATTCTGGCCTATATCACTTCCTATTAAAACCAACCGATGCTAAAGGTAAAAGCGCAAACAATGCAGGTTTTAGATTCCGATTGTCTCAACTATCAGAAAGCGTAATGCAATGGCAACAAACAGTCTCTGTAGATGGTAGTCCTTTTATAATTAATATGAACTTTACAAAACTTTAAAAAACATTATGAAATCTATACTTAATAAATCAATTGTAGCCGTATTCGCTTTGTCACTTCTATTTAGCGTTTCAAGTTGTACGGCTGTCAAAAACGCAAATAACAAACAAAAAGGTGGTGCTATTGGCGCTGCTGGTGGTGCTGTTTTAGGTGCTATTTTAGGAAATAACATTGGAAAAGGCGGTAATGGCGAATTAGGTGCTGTTATTGGTGGTGTTGTTGGTGGTGGTGCCGGTGTCCTTATTGGTAGCAAAATGGACAAGCAAGCGCAGCAAATTGAAAACGAAATTCCTGGGGCCCAAGTAGAACGTGTAGACGATGGTATCGTAATTACCTTCGATGAAAACAGTGGTGTGTATTTTTCTACTGAAAAATACAATATTAACGCAGCCTCTCAAAACTCTTTAGACAAGTTATCTGGTGTATTTAAGGAATATCCAGACACCAATATTTTAGTTGTTGGGCATACAGATAGTGCGGGTGCGGAGGCGTATAATATGACGTTGTCTAAAAATAGAGCGTATGCGGTAACCAACTATTTAACTGGAAAAGGCTTAAGCAGCAGCCGTTTTACAACCAATTGGTTTGGAGAAAACAAGCCAACCAACGACAACGCTACGGCAGAAGGAAGAGCTAAGAACCGCCGTGTAAACGTTGCTATTTTACCCAACGAAAAAATGATTCAAGATGCGAAGAATGAATCTGGTCAAAACTAGAATTCCTTCAACTTTTCCTCGGATAATAACGCCGAGATAGATATATTACAAGCCTTATACAACTAAAACGTATAAGGCTTTTTTTATGCTTATTAAATACATCATTTCACAAACACAACTGCCAGAAAGCAGTATTAAAAACACAATACAATTACTCAACGATGCGTGTACTATTCCGTTTATTTCAAGATACAGAAAGGAGCGTACAGGTAATTTAGATGAAGTACAAATTGGTGATATTGTACATTATAAGGAACAATTTGAAGCTTTAGAAAAACGTAAAGCAACCATTCTAAAAACTCTTGACACCCAAAACGATTTAACACAAGCTTTAAAAGACCAAATTGAAACCGCCGATAATTTAGTCCTCCTTGAAGATTTATTCTTACCATTTAAAAAGAAAAGAAAAACAAAAGCCGATACGGCACGTAACAACGGCTTAGAACCTTTAGCAAAAATTATAATGAGCCAAAACGCTCCTAATCTGGAGGAAATCGCCCACAACTACGTAAAAGGCCCCGTTAATTCCACAGAAGCCGCTTTTGAAGGTGCGCGCCATATTATTGCAGAGTGGATAAATGAACGCACAGATATCAGAAACATTATTCGTAAACAATTGGAGCGTTTCGCAATGCTTGCAACAGCCGTAATCAAAACGAAAAAGGACGACGAGAAAGCGCAAAAATTTAGAGATTATTTCCATTGGGAAGAAGCGCTAAGCCGAATTCCTTCGCATCGTTTATTAGCTATTTTAAGAGCTGAAAAAGAAGGTTTTATCCGAGTTAAAATTGAAATAGACAATATACGTGCTTTAGAAAAAATAGAATCGCAAATAATTCGTTCGCAAAAGGAATGTGCCCAACAGCTTGAAATAGCAATTAAAGACGCCTATAAACGTTTATTATTTCCATCGCTTTCTAACGAAGCCTTGCAAGTAGCAAAAGATAATGCAGATACCTCAGCAATTGCTGTATTTGCAAAAAACTTAAAACAATTATTATTAGGTTCACCTTTAGGAGAAAAGCGTGTTTTGGCAATAGACCCAGGCTTTAGATCGGGCTGCAAAGTGGTTTGCATAAGCGCACAAGGACAGTTAGAACACAACGAAAACATCTATCCCCACGCTCCGCAAAATGATAGCACTGGTGCGATGAAGAAGATAAAATCATTAGCCGATGTTTATAAAATTGAAGCTATAGCTATTGGAAATGGAACTGCTTCGCGCGAAACCGAGACATTAATTAGAAATATTCAATTTAAAAACAATCTTAAAGTTTTTGTGGTTAGCGAAGCTGGTGCGAGTATTTACTCGGCTTCTAAAATAGCACGAGAAGAATTTCCTGACTATGATGTTACGGTTCGGGGTTCGGTATCTATTGGTCGCCGATTGCAAGATCCTTTGGCCGAATTGGTTAAAATTGATGCGCAATCTATTGGAGTGGGACAATATCAGCATGATGTAGACCAAACAAAGCTTCAGAAATCGTTGGATATAGTGGTGGAAAATTGTGTGAATGCCGTCGGCGTAAACATTAATACGGCCAGTAAAAGCTTACTAAGCTATGTGTCTGGTATCGGCCCCAAATTAGCCGAAAATATTGTTAGTTATCGTCACGAAATCGGAGCTTTCTCATCGCGAAAAGACATTAAAAAAGTAGCACGATTAGGAAATAAAGCCTTCGAGCAAGGCGCCCCTTTTTTAAGGATTAAAGATGCTAAAAATCCTTTAGACGATTCTGCTGTACATCCAGAAAGTTACGCCATCGTTAAAGAAATGGCTAAGGATTTAAAAGTGACTATAAAAGAGCTTATTGGCAATTCGGCAGTCTTAAAACAACTCAACTTAAAAAAGTACCAGACCGCGACTATAGGACTTTTAACTTTGGAAGACATCGTAAAGGAATTAGAGAAACCCGGTTTAGATATTAGAGCACAAGCCAAGGTTTTTACATTCAATCAAGATATAAAAACGATTACCGATTTGCACGTAGGCCAATTACTTCCGGGCATCGTTAATAATATTACCAATTTTGGGTGTTTTGTAGATGTCGGTATTAAAGAAAGTGGCTTAATTCACGTTTCAAATTTAAGCCAAAGTTTTGTAAAAGATGTCAATGCACACGTAAGTTTACACCAACAAATAATAGTTAAAGTACTAGAAATTGATATTCCGCGAAAGCGTATTCAACTTAAACTACAGACAACGTAAATCGTTGAATTATACCGCTTGGAGTAGCAATAAACCAAATCCTAAACAAATAAAAGGAAGCAGCAATAACAAAACAATATTATGTTCTGCTGTTTTCTTTCTGTTGAATTTAGCATTCATTACTTTTCTTTTCTTACCGCCATATTTTATCCAGTTTTTAAAATGAATTCCAATCGCGATTAAAACAAAAAGTGTCCATCCCTTATCGCTCGACATTACGTCTGAATTCAATTGACTTAAGAATGCGGCGAAAAAGCAGCCTAAAACAAACATTATCGCTATTTCTAATGCAGAAATATAGACTAGCGCTATAGTATTTGCTTTTTGTTTAAACTGGCCTTTAAAATGGCTAAATACGGAAAAGAAAAACTGTTCGAGAACTGTCATATATATATCAAAAATAAAAAAGCACTAGAATGTACTAGCAGGTTTTAAAAGTATATAAATTATTTTATAAAATGTTAGTTTGCGAACACTTTAAAATCATCTATTTGATAAGAGCCGTCTAAATCTAGTTCTGTTCCAGAACCCGTAACTTTAAAAGCAATAAAAAAACCGCCACTATAATTAGAAATATCTATTAAACCAGAATCTACAAACTCATACCAATTATTTGCAGTGGTAGGAACAGTAACGTTTAGCGGATTCCAAGTGGCTCCTAAAACATCTATCCCATCGAAATCTGTAGACAAATAGACCTCTAAAGTATTATCGTTAGACTCCAAATGGTGGTGTGCTGATCTGAATTTAAAAAACATATTATTTTGAGAGCCTGTAGTAATATTGGGCGCTATTAACCACGCAATGTTTTCAACATCCTGAGAGTTAAAACTTCCAAATTCCGCTAATCCATTACCTTCAAAAAACACTTCTTTCCAGACACGAGAACCGACTTCCGAGAAGTTAGTCCAACCCGGTAAATCTAAATCTGTTCCATCTACAGACGCTTCAAAATCCTCGTAAAACACAATATTGGAGTCTGTTAAGTCTGGTGGTGAACAGCGTGCATTTGTAAAGTTAACATCGTCTGTGGAATTTAAAGCCAAAACTAACTGGCTCCCATTATACGTTTTTACAACAACGGCTGTAATTGTACCATTCCCTACTGGAAGTGGTTCTTGTTTAAAAGACGCAAAAGAGCTCGTTTCTAATTGAAAGCTACCATATCCATCTGCTTCACAAGATATCATTTCCCTTTGGGTGTCATAAGTTTCATTGGTCTCAAGATAAGACTCCCCTGCTAGATCGTTAACAAACTCTACATTGTCCACGCTTACCAACATTCCGATATTCGAAGATCCTATTGTTGAAAATGTTTTGGGCAACGGAATTATATCTTTCGTTATCGTCGATCTTAAAATATTTGATTTTATTTGATTGTCTATTAATTGCGCCACGGTCGTCCCGAATGCACCATATTCAATATCTCCACCAATAGTGTATACGCCATTTCCTACTCTTTCTTCGCCAACATATAAACCTTTAAGCTTTATGTAAACCGCTCTTCCCTTATTAAATTGGTTGTAACTATCTGTTTGGTTTAAAACAACTTTTAACGTTTTGGTTGGGGCTGAAGGGGCGTCCTGCATATAAAATTCTTTGTAAAAATTCCCTGTTACGTCCGATGATGAAACATATCCTTTCACGTAAATGTTAGAGGTTACCAATTGAGCGGTCCCAGACGTGTATAATCCTTGTACAAAAGCCATATCTACTTCTGTACCTGTTTCTAACAACGCAACTAACGCCGCGTTCTCTTCATCGGCTAAGCTAGAGGGTATTGTAAAATCGTCGTCTTCAACACATGACGACAAAGCTAAAAACGCTACTAAACTCATTATTAAATTTAACAATTTATTTGTTTTCATAATATACTATTTAATATTTCTTGTTTTTTCTAGAACCTGATGGACACATTTACAAAATAATTTGTACCACGCCCATACCAGTATTTAGATCCGAAAATTCTTTTAGGGTTATTAACATCGTCTCTTAAAGCTCTGTAATCTGCTGTTCTTCCTTGCTCGAAACCGCCCGTTTTATATTTCTTATCTAATAGGTTTCCTACACTTGCAAAGAAGCCAATGTATTTATCTCCTATTTTCCAAGATTTACCCCCAACTAAGTTTACAACCATATAGTCGTCAAACTTTTCTTGTTTTAATAAGTCTTTAGCGCTGTTTTCGTTGTAATCGTTATACGGTATACCATCGGTATCTAGAAAAAATGCTTCAGACCTAGCTAAGGGACTCACATCTACGTAGGTATTTGTAAAAAAGTTTGTTGTTGCACCAAACCACCAATACTCTGGATCCCTGTATTCAAAACCTATTGAATAAGCACGTTGTGGCCCCCCTGCTACTTTGTAATCTTTCATCTTGGAAGTTCTTAAGGTTGTTCCAGATAAATTGGTTTGATTTCCAGCAGCGTCATTGACCATAAAATCATCTGAAGTAGACGTAATATACAACGATGGGTTATTGGCGTAAGTATATTGCCCTACCGAAGCGGCTCCTTTTAACTTAATAGTAGGAGTTACTTGTGCTTCAATACCTAATTCGAAACCCAAATGTAATTTATTGGCACCGACTAATACTTCTTGTATAAATCCTGTTGAACTGCCTTGTGTAAAGAAGAAAGACACCTCGTTGGCCGCTTCAATTTTTGTATAAAACCCGGTTAATTTAGCTTTTAAGATTGAGGAACGGAAAATATAACTAACATCTAAAGTGCTAATTTTCTCCTCTGTAATACTTACATCCTTACTTTTCTTACCATTTATAACACCCACGTAATCGTGACTCTCTCTAGAGTTAGTGTACGTGTTTCTGAGATTTGGTGCTTGTGTTATGTATCCCGCATTTACATCGAACAAATGCTTTCCAGATAATTTATAAGTAAAACCGGCTTTACCACCAAAACCTATAAATTCAATCTGGTCTCCTTTCCCAAAAGAGTTATTTATTTTAACACCATTCTCATCGGATGTTTGGTTTCCGTTTCTATATAAGCCCTCCCTTTGATAATCGGTTTTAGTAATACTACCTGCTACATAAAAATCAATTGTATTGTATTTAAATTGTGCTTGAGCATATCCTGCTAATTCCTTGACATACAAATTATAATTATATCTAAATTTATCACCTTCAAACGCAACGGCATTTGGATTATTTTCATCAAAAGGGTTATTGCTAAAGGCATCTACATTAAGCACTCCATTAGCACTTCCTAATAAATCAATAACTTCCGCAAAATTTTCAGAATTCAGTTTTTTATAGTTAACCGCTGCATTAAAAATAATATTCTCATTGATTTGGGAGGTTAAAATAGAGTTGAATGTCCACTGCTTGTCGTCTGTTCTATCTTCGTATAAAGAATACGCCGCATAATTACCGCTAATATTATTAGTTATGTTGGCATCGAAAATACGGTTCCAGTCAATTTGACCATTATTCAAAAAATTCTGTTCAGCAATATAAGCACCAGCATAATCGGCCCCATCGGTGTCGCCTAAAGCGTAACTTGGTAAATCCTGGTAGTATGCTGGGCTTGGATTAGCACCTCCTGGATAGTCTAAACGACTGTTCCCTATTCTACCAAATTGATAACCTATGTTGGTATTTAATTTTGTTTTGCTAGTTAGATCCCAAAAATGATTTAGCATTACAATAGGCTCTTTAACTTCCTTAACACGAGAGTTTTTCTTGCTTCCATTTAAATCACCCCAATATTCATTGTATTTAATATCTTTTAAATCGTAAACTTCTTGAGTATTCGCAGAAGATTTACCCCGTCTATTGGGCGTGTAAATGGAGGTGAAATTAATACTGTGTTTCTCATTAATTTTCTTTTCTACGGCGCCAAAAAACGAATTAGAATCGTAAAGAGTTGCCTCTTGATACCCTTCGTCTCCCCAACGCCTGCCTGCCATGAGTGTATAAGCCCAACCATTCTCAAGTAAACCAGAAGCGTAACTCGCCAATAAACGATTTGTATAACTACGATTAGAAGAGGAATACGTAATACGCCCACCTGCTCTATATGAAGACGCTCTCGTAATAATATTGGTAACCCCTAAAACGCCACCAAAATTATAGGTCGATGGCTTTAAGCCAGAAGTAAATTCTTGATTTCTAACGACGTCATTTAATCCGCCCCAGTTACTCCATTGCGGGCGACCAGTATCGAATTTATTCATTTCAATTCCGTTTATTAAAACAGTACCATTATCTGAATCTAAACCTCTTACTCTAAAAAACGAGGGGCTGAACTCGAATGCTGCACTACGCTGGAAAACATCTTTTGAAGAAGACAATAATCCTGAAATATTAACAGAACCTCCTGTGTCGTCATTTAATTCATCATCAGATAAAGTAATGGTGAATAAATCATTTTGGTTTCCTCTGTCCACCTCAAGCGACATATCTTGAATGTTTAGCGTCCTGCCTTCATTTATAACAATAGGGTATCTTTTTGGAAGGAATCCAGTTTTCGAAATTTTAAGGATTTGTTCACCCAACGGAACACCTACCTTAAAAATGAACTCACCAAAACCATTCGTTTGTTCTTTTAGCAACGTTCCTTCAATTGTAATTATTACTTCTGGAATAGGCTGGCCTGTTACCGCATCCTTAACACTCCCTTTAACATTTGTCTCTTGCGCTAGCACTGAAACACATGAAATTAATCCATATAAAATGATAAATATACTTTTACTCATACTAAAAATAATAGGTAATATTAGCCTTAACCTTCAAAATCAGATATTTAAGGTAATTAAATTTACATTATTTATAATAAATATCTACCTTTAATAATGTTTTTATCACATACAACAACTTTAACATACTATTAAATTCATGAACACTATTAAATTGCTGTTTACCGCGTTTTTAATCATAGCCTTTGTAGGTGTTAACGCCCAGGAGGAAAAGAAGTATAAAATTCACACTGTGGCCTTTTATAATCTTGAAAATCTATTCGACGCGGTAGATGACACGTCAAAAAATGATGAAGCGAGTCCCATAATGGAAATTAAATCCGATCGAGAAGGCATTTACAAAAAGAAAGTGCGCAATATGGCGAAAGTGATTTCTGATATCGGATTAAGTGATACCGGTAATTCACCGGCCGTAATAGGCATTTGTGAAGTGGAAAACAGAACCGTTATAGAGGACCTGGCAAATGCCCCTGAATTACTTAATAAAGATTATGGTATTGTACATTTCGATTCTCCAGATAGGCGTGGAATTGATGTCGCTTTAATGTATCAGAAAGACTTATTTCAACTAATATCTAAAAGTGCGCACACCTTAAAAATTTTCGATAACGCTTCTAGAAAACGTATTTATACTAGAGATCAACTTCTTGTTACTGGCAAGCTGGACGGAGAAACAATGCACTTTATTGTTAACCACTGGCCATCGCGTCGTGGTGGAGAAGAGCGCAGTAGAGCGAAACGCGTAGCTGCAGCAAAACTAAGCAAACATATTATAGATTCTTTACAAGTTATAGACCCGTACGCTAAAATTATTATAATGGGAGATTTAAACGACAACCCTAACAATGCCAGTGTAAAAGATGTTTTAAAAGCCGAAAGAAAAAAGAAACAGGTCGCACTTAAAGGCATTTACAACCCTATGATAACGCTTTTTAAAAAAGGCCAAGGCTCTAATGCTTATAGAGATAGCTGGAGTTTATTTGACCAAATGATGTTAACAAAGCCCTTTATTGAAGAGGGTTACCAATCGTTTAAGTTTTATAAAGCAGGTATTTTTAATAAAAATTACTTGATAAACACGACTGGGCGCTATAAAGGATACCCTTTTAGAAGTTTTGGAAATGGTAGTTTTACAGAAGGTTATAGTGATCACTTTCCAGTGTATGTTTATTTAATAAAGGAAGTGGAATAAACCCACTTATTACAACTAAAAAAAAGGAGCTTAAGTATTTAATCAAGCTCCTTTTTGTTGTAATATAATTAACTGTTAAATCCAGTTACTCCAAGGAATTCTAGATAGAATTAGAAGCATACCAATAGTGTAAAATATAGCTAATGGTTTAAACTTCCCTGTAGAGCTTAGTTTCTTTTTATGTTTAGAGTATCCAATAGTAATAAAGACAACTGCTAGAATAGCAACAAACGGGTGCTCTACTGCTAATAAACGCATGTAAGACGTTAAGCCTCCCATTCCATTAGTTATTATACTATTTAAGCCTAAAGGCGAGGTGAAATATAACACTAAGCCAATTAAAAGCTGAATGTGTGTAACAATTAAAGTAAACAAAGCGATTCTAAAATCATTGTTTCCATATTCTTTCTTTCCAAAAAACTTAACAAGCGCATTAAAGGCTCCTATAACCACCATAAATACTACTAAATAGGCCCAATACGAATGAAGATCTTTTACTACTGTATACATATTCTTATATATTTTTTAATTAAAACAAATGTAATAATTATAAAGCATAAAAAAACCGCTTCAATACGATGAAGCGGTTTAAATTGCATATAATTTTAATTTTTCTAATTAGAAGTTAAAACGGATACTAGTATTCCAAGTTCTTCCGTAACCAAAACGTCCATTATTATCTTTATTGATTCCTTTATAGTTTTCAGTTGGATCTGCTGACGCTGCATCAGTTCCAAATACAGACTCTAAATACACTTCATCAAACACGTTGTTGATGTTTACTCTAAATTGAATTGAATTTGTCTTGTCTTTTCCCACTAAAGCTTTAAAAGATAAACCAGCATCTACCGTATCGTAAGATGGTAAAGATACAGGAGGTGCTTCTTTACTAAAGTTCCCTTCCGAATGCTGATCGTTATACCAGTTCCATGAGGTATCAAAACTAAATCTTGGTAAGATTTCGTAATCTGCAGAAACCCCTCCAGTTACCTTAGCCGCACCACCGACGTTTAAATCGTCGATATCAATTTTTTCTTCTTCACCAATTTGAACACCATCAGCATCAAAAGTTCTTCTTGTCACTTCTCCTTTATATTTCCAATCTCCTAAAGATAAATACCCTTTTACTTTTAAGTTTTGCATTGGGCGCGTGAATACTTCTAACTCAACACCACTGTGCACTTGTTTTTGCCCTAAATTTTGAAAGGCTCTATACTCGGCAGATTCTTGGTTTTTACCATTTGTACTTGGATCTGTTCTATTAGCCCAAATCGTGTGATAAATGTTAAAGTTAGCAGAAAACAATTCTCCTCCAAATTGATACCCTGCTTCTAAACCTGTAATTTTTTCATTGTCTACCGCTGGATTAATTAAATCAACGCTGTTTCTATTATTGTCTAGTAAGTTGTCATGGAAAGGCTGACGAGAATAGTAACCCGCATTAACAAATACTTTATTAGAGTCGTTAATAGCGTAAGCTGCACCAGCCTTTAAGTTATACCCAATATTAGACACTTTTTCAGATTCTCTAGAATCATCGTAGTTAAACTCGTTCGTAACTAAATGATCTTGATTTGATAAGGCTCCTTGAAAGAACGCTGAAATATCATCTTGAGAATACTCTAACTGACCGAATAAACCATAATACGTGATTACTTCTTCATAGTTATATCCTAAACGATCACCAACAGTAGTATTCGTATTGAATACCATTCCCCATGGACTAATACCGTACTCTTCAGAAATCGTATAATCTCCTAAAAATGTACTGCTTTCGTTTATAGAGTTTTGACCTAAAAATTCTGTTACGCCTCTAAAGTGAATACCGTTATACGTTCTTACATCCGCTCCAGCATTAAGCGTTAACGTTTCGCTTAACTCTGTAGTATAATTTGAAACTAACCCAAACCAGTTATGATTATTGTTCGAGCTACGTGCGTAAAAATCACCATTATCATCTTTAGTTAATGAAGCAAAAGCACCTCGACCTAAAGAACCATAAAGCACTGTAGATAATGAAGAATTATCATCAATTGTCCAATCCCAGGATAGATTTGCTACCGGTTTATGGTAGATATTTCTTCCACTTGGGTATTTACCTTCGATAAGATTTGGACTCGCAATACCTGTTTCGTTCCAATCGTTATAGCGTCTTCCGTTTTCTAAAAATGTTCCTATAGAACCTCTACCTGCCGCAGCGTGCCATTGTGGAGCACCTGTTAACAATACGTTCAACGTATGGTCGTCGTTAGGTTGGTAACCTACAGAGAAAAAGTAAGTTTGGCCCTGGCCTCCTGTATAATCTACATAACCATCACCTTGCCAGTGACCTAATAAACTTGCAAAAGACCATCCTTTTTCGTTTACACCGGTAGAATAGTAGGCTGTTGTTTTTGTATAATCGTCGTTTCCAACCATTTGCTGCACAAAACCACCTTCTCTTCTATCTATTGACTTCGTTACGATATTTACCGTACCACCTACAGAAGAAATTGCTAATTTAGAAGATCCTAAACCACGTTGTACTTGTACTGCGTTTGCTACATCTAATACACCAGACCAGTTAGACCAGTACATTTTACCGTCTTCCATACCATTAATTGGCTGTCCGTTTAATAAAAATGCTGTATTGGTTTGGTCAAAACCACGTAAATACATTGATCCTTCACCAAATCCACCACCTTTAATGTTCTGTACAGAAGGCGTAGATTTTAAAATCTCTGGTAAATCCCAGTTCCCGGCTTTCTCCTGAATTTCTGCTGCTTTAATAGTAGATACAGCCACTGGCGTATTTCTATCTTCTGCTAAATCGATAATACCAGAACCTGTAATTACAACCTCTTCTAAAGTGTTGTCAGACAATAATTTAATTGTACCCAGAGAAGTATTTCCTTTAAAAGATAACGACTTCTTCTCGTAACCTACATAAGAGATAACGATTTTACCCGCTTCCGAAGAAGTTTTTAGGCTAAAATTACCGTCAAAATCTGTAGAAACACCATTGGTTGTACCTACTTCAATAACGTTTACTGCCGGTAAAGGCTCGTTCGATTCTGGATCCAGCACAGTACCTGTTACTATGCTCTGAGCCATTGTGTTAGCAGACAACATTAGCGTTACTGCAAAAAACAAAAATTTGATTGAGTTCTTCATCTTGTTAAATTAACTATTGATATTTTTAATATTTTGTGCAAAAATACAGATAATCTTAAATATTTACCATTAACTTAAGGTTAACATTTAATTATTATTGCTAAAGTAACATAACAACTTACATTTCAAATGATTACTAAGTAAAAATATCAACAAAGTTTTTAACAATACCCTATTTTAAAGACTTGTAATGGGCTAAAAGGTTACGTGTAGAAGCGTCGTGAACGCTAGTTTTCTCCTCATTAATCTCAGATAAGATAGTATTAGCTAATTGTTTACCGAGCTCTACACCGTATTGATCGTAGCTATAAATATTCCAAATAATGCCTTGAACAAATATTTTATGCTCATACATTGCTAGCAACTCTCCTAAACTTTCTGGTGTTAGTTTATTAATAAAGATTGAATTTGTAGGCTTATTGCCTTCAAACACTTTAAATGGTAATATGCGATCTATCGTGTCTTGCGTTACCTTCTTAGAGATCAAGTCATTAATAACATCTTCTCTCTTTTTTCCGTGCAATAAAGCTTCCGTTTGGGCAACATAATTAGAGATTAATTTGTCATGATGCGATTGGTTACCGAATAAACTTTCAGCAAAACCAATAAAATCAACAGGTATTAACTTTGTACCTTGATGTATTAATTGAAAGAAAGCATGTTGCGAATTCGTGCCTGGTTCTCCCCATACAATGGTTCCCGTCTGGTAGTCTACCGGCAACCCATTTCTATCGACACTTTTACCATTACTTTCCATTATACCTTGCTGCAAATAACTGGTTAGTTTATTAAGGTATTGAGAATAGGCGATAACCGCTTCGGTTTCCGACTTAAAAAAATTATTATACCAAACACTTAACAAGGCCAGAACAACAGGAATATTTGTTTTAAAATCTTCAGTTTTAAAATGGGTGTCCATTTTATTAGCGCCTTTTAATAGACTTTCAAAATTTGAAAATCCTAAAGACAAGCTAATGGTTAAGCCTACAGCACTCCATAATGAAAAACGACCACCAACCCAGTTCCAAATCGCAAAAATATTGTCTTCGTGGATGCCAAAAGTTGTTACTTTTTTTATATTTGAAGACACCGCTACAAAGTGTTTTTCTATATCTTTTTGCGTGCCTGCTTTTAAAAACCACTCCTTTACGGTATTAGCATTTGCTAACGTCTCTTGCGTTGTAAAGGTTTTAGAAACAATTATAAATAGCGTTGTTTCTGGGTTTAATTGCGCTAAGGTTTCACTAATATGATCACCATCTATATTACTTATAAAATGAGTTTTAAGATGATTCTTATAAAAACGAAGAGAATCTACCACCATCGCGGGTCCCAGATCACTCCCGCCAACACCAATATTTACAATATCTGTAAACGCTTTTCCGGAGAATCCCTTTTGGTTTCCGCTAACGATGCAATGCGTAAAATTTTTAATTTTTTCCTTAACCTCATTAATCTCAGGAATTACATTTTTGCCTTTTACACACACCGTATCGGTAGCATTTGCTCTTAAAGCGGTATGTAAAACAGCTCTCTTTTCTGTATGATTTATAGGCTCCCCAGAAAAGTAAGAAGAAATTGCTTCTTTTAACTTTAACTCATCAGCTAAATTTAAAAGGAGTTGCATCGTTTCTTCTGTTATTCTGTTTTTAGAATAATCGACATAAAAATCTTCCCACTTAATGGTAAATCTCTGTGCACGATCTAAATCTTTTGAAAATAAGGCACTCATTTCAACCTCTTTAATAGCATTAAAGTGCTGCTCTAGAGCTTTCCAAGATTTAGTTTGCGTAGGGTTTATTGAAGATATATTCATTGTTTCTTAGTCTATATCGGCAACGTTATCGCTATTTAAAGTTTCGGTTAGTGCATTTTCAATCACTTCCGATTCTTCAAAAAGTTGGTATTCGACAGCATCCAATTGTTGCTTTATAGGTTTTATAAACTCTAAATATTTGATTTTTAATTTATCTGAAATAGGCTCAGCGTCTGGTAAATCTTGTTTAAAGGGGTCCACTTGCTTTCCGTTTTTCCAGAAACGGTAGCACACGTGTGGCCCTGAGGTATTTCCGGTCATACCAACCCAACCAATAACATCACCTTGCCCCACGAAGTCTCCCACTTTAGACTTTCGTTTACTCATATGAAGGTATTGCGTAGAGTAGGTCGCATTGTGTTTAATTTTTACATAATTACCGTTACCGCCCCGTTTCTCTGATGCGATTACCGTACCATTTGCCGTTGCCATAATGGGTGTTCCGGTGCCGGCGGCGAAATCGGTGCCTTTGTGAGGGCGTACTCTGTTACCATATAAAGCAATGCGTCTGTTTAAATTATACCGCGACGAAATACGTTGAAATTTAACCGGTGATTTTAAAAAGGCGCGACGCAAATTTTTAGCTTCATCGTTAAAATAATCTTTAATACCTTTAAGGCTATCGGTTTCAAATTGGAAAGCATAAAGCGGACGTTTGTTATGCTCAAAATACGCAGCTTTTATAGTTTGAATACCCGCATAAATTGAATCGTCAATATATCTTTCGGTATAAATAACTTTAAACTTGTCGTTTTTTTGAAGTCTAGTAAAATCGATGGTCCAAGCGTAAACATCGGCCATTTTATAGGCCAAAGCGATACTTTTTCCTTGCTGACTTAAGGCTTCTGAAATATTTGAAGTAATAATTCCAGAAATTTCTCTTTCTACATATTTTATAGGTTTCGAACTGGTATAAGCGTGAATTGAATCTTGAAAATTTATAACGACATAATCTGTTTTATTTGGCTGGTAAATAAAACATTTTGGTTGTTGTAAAGAGTCGTTAGAACATAGAATGGTGTACGGTTTTCCCACCTGAAGTTTCCTAATATCGAAGGTGTCTCTAGCGCGTTCTGCAATTTTAAAAATCGTAGAATACCCTAACTGGTTACGTTCTAGTATTTCACCAAAACTGTCTCCTTTTTTTACCGTATCTCTTTTAACGACGTAGTCATTAAGATTAAAGCCAAATTCAAAAAGGTCTTCTGGCTCTTCAATTAATACGGTCTCTAAAGTGTCTATCTGTTGCTCTTCTTTCTTACAACTATATAACGTTATAAAAAGTATAACTATAATTATACATCTTTGCCCCAATCTGCTTGCTCTTGTTCGCTCCATAAGTCTGGAAAAAATATTCTTTTTTGATATTTTGGGTGCATATACTTTACCCATTCACTTCCTCCTGTTGCCTCTACTGCTTTTCCACCAATTTTTAAATAGTGGTTTGCTGTATTGTAATGCGCCATAACCCACGTAATATTGACCGTGTAATCTAAGTGACGCATTGCTTTTATTAGGTCTTCATTTTCTCTAACCGCTTTAGGCAACCCTTTAAAAGTGCTCCATAAATTATGCGTGTTATAGAATTTGACAAATCTAATAAATTCATCTTTGTATTTCTCTTCGAAAACTGTTAATGTATAGGTTTTTTTTCCAGTTTTATAATCTTTTCCTGCTGCTTGCCAATACAAGTGCTCGAAAGCGTGCTCGAAAGGGGTGTTGCGGTCTATAGTAGCTCTAAACCTTTTGTCTATTAAGTTAATTAGCTCGGTAGAAGCAAATTCTATCTTTCTGTATTGCGCACTTTGAAAACCACTTGCTGGTGTTAAAGTATGTCGGAATTTATTGTATTGTGCGACATCCATTCCTTCACGCATAACGTTAAATGAAGAGGTTAACATATCGAAATAACGACTAACACGCATTAATTTATCTTCGAAAAACGCCGCGTCAATATTTTCTTTCTTTGCGACTTGCTCAATTTCCCAAAGGATCATTTTAAATAACAATTCGTTGACTTGGTGATACATTAAAAACACCATCTCGTCTGGTAACGTTGTGCGTTGATTTTGAAGACTTAGTAAAGCATCGGTTTGAATATACTCCCAATAATTTATAGGTTTCGAGTGCAACAAGCCATCCAAATGAACGTCTACATCTTGATTTATAGCTTCGTATTTATCTCTAAGTTGGTCGGTTATATCTTTTTTGGTATTCATTAGTTGTTTACTATAATTTTGAATGGATGCTTAAGGCCTTTAAAAGCGTCTAAATCTGCTCTTAACGAACCTACAGCCAAATCTGCTTTGATGCGTAAAGGTACTTTATTTTTGTCTTTTGAAACCCATAGAGTTAAACTTTCTTCTTCTTTAAAAACACGACCTGCCATAACATACGGTCTAAATTTTAATGACGCGACAGTACCAAAATCGGTATCTATACTTTCTTCGCCTAAATACTTCAATTTAAAACCATAGTTTTCTTCATCAAAGAACATATCTAGTGTAACCTCATCGCCAATTCTAAGTGTAGAAATATCTAGTTTATTACGCAAATAATAAAAAGTAGACACCATATCTTGAATATTGGGTTTGGTGGTTATTGACTTTTTTGTATTATGCTTTTTGTTATGGACTAGAGCTTCGTTTTTTGTTTGATTAAAATTGATTTCTAGATTTTTTTTATGTCCACCCTCGTTGATATCTCTAACAAATTTATAGGGCAACATTGTATGTCTATCAAAATAACTTTCGTACCTATCTTTTACTTTAAAAAACCATTTTATCATTCCAGTAGTCCATCCTTTTCCTACAACGTGATAGACTTCGTTTCCGTTAAGCGAGGTTTCGTTTACCGCTAAGGTAGCATTTCCAGCTTTGAGAAAGCCGCTATAACTCATTTTGAATCTAAACCACTCTCCTTCTCCAAAAGCGCTTTCTTGAGAAGTGGCTACATGAACTATAAAGAAGGCAACGATTAGTACTACTATTTTTTTCATATTGTGAGGTATTTTATTATAACGGCTTTAAAGCTATTGTAATATAGAATACAATTACTATTCCAAAAATATAAAACAAAAAAATGCCACCGACATAAGCGGTAGCATTTTTCAATTTATTTGTAATAAAATTTTGTTAAAGTGTTCCTCTTAATGCTTGTTCTCTTTCTATAGATTCGAACAACGCTTTAAAATTTCCTGCTCCAAAACCTTTGGCTCCCATTCTCTGAATCACCTCAAAAAACAATGTTGGTCTATCTTCTAATGGTTTTGTAAAGATTTGAAGTAAGTAACCTTCTTCGTCAGCATCAATCATAATCCCTAATTTCTTAAGCGCTTCG
Source organism: Bizionia saleffrena (assembly GCF_008086175.1). GTDB lineage: Bacteria > Bacteroidota > Bacteroidia > Flavobacteriales > Flavobacteriaceae > Bizionia > Bizionia saleffrena. The sequence continues at coordinate 119,817 of NZ_VSKM01000005.1, read as the reverse complement.
ATATCTTCTCTAAGCTCATGACTGTACTCCTCTAATCGTCCTGGAACGGCATTATAATATTCTTCTGGTGGTGTAGACAGAAATTCTATTCCACGAGATTTTAGTTTGGCAACTGTTGTTATAATATCGTCTGTTGCTACAGCAATGTGCTGTACACCAGACCCTTCATAAAAGTCTAAATACTCCTCAATTTGAGAGCGTTTTTTACCTTCGGCAGGCTCGTTAATTGGAAATTTTATACGTCCGTTACCATTACTCATCACCTTACTCATTAATGCTGAATATTCGGTGTGTATTTGCTTGTCATCGAACGATAAAAAGTTCACAAAACCCATAACATCTTCATACCATTTTACCCACGTATTCATTTCATTCCATCCTACGTTTCCTACCATATGGTCTATAAATTTTAAACCGGTTGGCTCAGGATTGTAATCTGATTTCCACTCTACGAATCCTGGCATAAATGTACCGCTGTAGTTTTTGCGCTCTACAAACATATGTACGGTTTCGCCATACGTGTAAATACCAGCTTTTACCACTTCTCCAAACTCATCTTTTTCTGCGATTGGCTCCAAATACGATTTCGCACCACGTTTTGTAGTTTCTTCGTACGCTTTTCTAGCATCGTCCACCCACAAAGCAATAACTTTTACACCATCACCATGTTTTACAATATGGTCGTTTATTGGCGATTTACTGTTTAATGGCGTTGTTAATACTAAACGGATTTTATCTTGCTTTAACACGTAGCTCACAGAATCTCTAGACCCTGTTTCTAACCCTTTGTAGGCGTAAGATTGAAAACCGAATGCTGTTTTATAAAAGTGTGCGGCTTGTTTAGCATTACCCACATAAAACTCTATGTAATCGGTACCTAATAGTGGCAAAAAATCTTGTGCGCCTTCAAATATTTTTTCTAATCCGTACTCTACTGATTGTATGTCTTTTTTACTCATAATATATATTTTTATAATAGTGCATTAATTGGAAAGCCCCGTTTAAAATGGCGTTTGACTTCTAATTAAATAATTCACTTAAAATTGTGTTATTGTTTTGTTTTTAGCCCTGATTGATGCGGTATCCTTTTTTAATTTTTCTTTAAAAAAGATGTAGCGGAAAGCAGGAAATAGCTCCTTCTTTAAATTACTCTAACCACGATTTAAAGTACTCTTCGTCTGCAATTTTAAGTGCTTCTTCGGTTACTTTTAAGGGTTTAAAGGTGTCTACCATAACGGCGAGTTCATCGGTTTTTACTTTCCCAATACTGCGCTCGGTTGCTCCGGGGTGTGGACCGTGAGGAATTCCGGCAGGGTGTAATGAGATGTGTCCGGCTGCGATATCATTTCGGCTCATAAAATCACCATCGACATAATACAAGACCTCATCGCTGTCTATATTACTGTGGTTGTACGGCGCAGGAATACTGTCGGGGTGGTAATCGTACAGTCGTGGCACGAAACTGCAGACCACGAAGGCATCGGTTTCGAAAGTTTGATGCACTGGTGGCGGTTGGTGAATACGCCCTGTTATGGGTTCGAAATCGTGAATTGAAAAGGCGTACGGATAGTTATACCCGTCGTAGCCCACAACATCGAAAGGATGCGTTGCGTAAACCATTTCGAAGATATCGTCTTGCTTTTTAACTTTTATAATAAAGTCTCCTGTTTCGTTGTGTGTTTCTAACTCTTGCGGCTGACGCAGATCGCGCTCGCAAAACGGAGAATGTTCTAATAATTGTCCGAAATAATTACGGTACCGTTTTGGTGTGTAGATAGGGCGTCGAGATTCGACAATAAACAAGCGGTTATCTTCAGTATCGAAGTCTATTTTATAGATAACACCTCTTGGCACTAATAAATAGTCGCCGTATTTAAAGTCCAAATTACCTAAATGCGTGCGTAATTTACCGGTACCCTTGTGAATAAAAATAAGCTCGTCTGCGTCTGAGTTTTTATAAAAATAGTCGGTTTGCAACTGTTTAGGAGCCGCTAAAATAATACTACAATCGCTGTTGGTTAATACCGTTTTACGACTTTCTAAATAATCGTTTTCTGGTGTTACTTGAAACCCTCTTAAACGATAGGATTGTATATGGTTTTCTTTCGCTATTTTAGGTGCAACACTATATTGCTTTCTAATTTCTTTAACTTGGGTTGGTCTGTGTTCGTGATACGAATTTGTAGACATCCCATCGAAACCAATAGTACCAAATAGTTGTTCGGCATACAAGCTGCCATCAGGTTTTCTAAATTGCGTGTGGCGCTTTGGTGGAATCTTTCCTAATTTATGGTAAAAAGGCATAATAATTTTTTTAATAATTAAACAATAATTTGATTGTTAATTATATAGCATCATTCTGGGTTCCTCTTTATAAGGAATTTTAAATGCGATAATAAGTCTTGCCAAAAGTGTTTCATTACCAACAAATATCGTTAATTTTTTGGAGTTTATAAAATGTAATTGAATAACTCGTAACGCGAATATTTAAAACCACTGATTTTGAGGCTGTTTTTAACTCACCTGAGACGTATAACACATTTAAAAAAGAAGTCACTTCCGTTTTTTAGCAAGAAACACTAAAACCAGAAACCCAAATTAAAAAACCAGTAACTTTCTTGAGTGTCTGGAGACCACGTATAACGTGCTTCGATGGGGCCTAAAAAGGTTTCCACCCCATAACCTAAAGCATAACCAGAGTAAGTTGGCCACGCAAACCAACCTACAGTATCGAATAAATCATTTTCAATATTAGCATAGTTTGCTGCTAATAAAATGTGGTTTTTTTTAAACACTTCGTAATCGGCTTGAATGGTGGCTTTAATATAACTATTTCCACGAATAGATAAAAAGTCGTAACCATAAAAGGATTTAAGATTATTTACAAAGTTTTTAGCGTAACCGCCAAGAATATAGTCGAAAGATGAACTTTGGTTAGAATTAATACTTAAACCCGCTTCGTTTATAATTGAAGCGCTAAACTTATCGCTAAAACTCTGTGCGTAGCCCAACTTACCGCTTAACACTGAAAATTCTGAGAAATCCTTATTATAGTCTGACGAATATAAGTAAATATTAAAATCGCCATTAAGATAAAATCCTTTTGAAGGATAGTACTTATCATCGAAAGAATCGTATGTAATATTGCCATATAAACTTACATAATCACTTTTATCGAAATAAGTTTCTTTATTAGACTCGGCAATTACGGTTTCTGTACTTATTTTTAAACGTTGATGTTGCGCGCCTAAAGTAATTTTAAAATCGTTTTTATATTGCGTTTGCACAAAGAAACGATTGCTTAAATCGCTTAATTGCGTATTTAGTTTATTGACTCCTGAAAGCGTCAATTCTTCGGGCGTTAATAATCCTGATGCCGATACGTTTGCCTGGAATTCACTGTATTCAGAGCTTACTCCAATACTCCAATAATGTCCTTTATCGATATAATAATCAAAATTATACCGCACATTATCCCCCACGATAAAATCGAAGGACAAAACATCACTTTTAAATAACAACTGCTTGTTCGTAATATTTACTAAAAGAGCACTTTTATATAGCCCGTCGTAATGTAGTCCTAATTTTAGAGAAGCTGTTTTTTTCGTCTCCTTCAATTCTGTGTACAAATCGTAACCGTCTACACCCTTTTTTTTCGAAGGTTTCAATTTATAATTAAAACTATCGAAGTTATTTGTTCCTACCAAATTGTTTGTTCCACTTACAAAAGCGTCGTAAGTGATTTTCTCAGAGGGTTTAAACTTAAATTTACCTAATACGTAAGACATTGTATAATTATGTAATCCTTCAAAATAAATATCATTAATTTGAAGGCTGTCGGGCACTTTATGTTCTGTAATTTCTAAGGGTTCTTTAATTTGTTGTCCGGCAAGGACTTTTAATTCTGGAATTTTTAAAACAGCCGCAGCTTCTCCGTTTTCAATAATTTTCTCACCTAAATCGAAAGACACCACCGTAAATTTTGTAATATCTGGTTTGATATAAATATCTGTTTTTTTAGACTTCTCTTTCATATCATTAATGGTACGAAAGTTATTTATCTGAAATAATATCGCAGCAGCTGAAGACAAATCTGTTCGCTTCGCCAATCCATCTTGCACATCGACACCTATTATAACATCCATTCCTTTAGCTCGAAGTTCGTCTATAGGATAATTATTAACCACACCTCCATCTATTAACAATTCGTCATTAATGAGTACGGGTTGAAACAACGATGGAAAGGCACCACTTGCTTTTACTGCCAATGCCAAATTGCCCTTATCTAATATCACGGGCTGCCCATTCTCTATATTTGTTGCAATACAGAAAAAAGGAATAGGAAGTTTACTAAAATCGTCCGTATTGGAAACGTGCAACGTTAACCGTGATAATAAATTGAACGTGTTTTGTCCACGAGATAATGCCGATGGTAATTTTAGAGAAAAATTGTCGAAAGGTAAGGTCACCGCATATTTTTCGTAGTTTTCGCGCTCGTAGAACGTTTTTGCTTCTCGCGGAATATTATCGTTAATAATTTTACTAAAATCTACTCTTTTAAATATAGAATCTAATTGTTTTCCGGAGTATCCTGAAGCGTATAGCGACCCTACAATAGCACCCATACTTGTACCCGCAACATAATCGACACGAATACCGAGACTATCTATTACTTTCAAGGCACCAATATGAGCCAATCCTTTTGCACCTCCACCACTTAAAACCAGACCCACTTTCGGTTCTTTATTTCCGTCATTTTGGGCATAAATATTACCACTTAAAACGACTAATAATAGCGTTAAAATAATTAGGTACTTCATCTATTAGTCTTCATTTTTATGGTAGTAATTATAAATTTTTTCGGCCCTAGAAACACCAATCACAGCCTCTAACTCGTCTAGCTTTGCATAGGCAACGCGTTTCGCCGATTTGAACGCTTTTAACAAATCTACGATTGTTTTTTCACCAATACCTGGAATTGTTTCCATTTCTGTATTTAACGCGGCTTTGCTACGTTTATTCCTGTGGTGCTCAATTCCGAAACGGTGCGCTTCGTTTCTTAATTGTTGTATTATTTTAAGGGTTTCACTTTTTTTATCTAAATACAATGGTATGGAGTCTCCCGGATAAAACAGCTCCTCTAAGCGTTTTGCAATACCAATAATGGCTATTTTTCCTCTCAATTCTAAATCGTCTAAGCTTTTTAAGGCCGATGATAATTGGCCTTTTCCACCATCAATTATAATTAGTTGTGGTAACGGTTGGTTCTCGTCTAACAATCGTTTATATCTTCTGTAGACGACTTCTTCCATAGAAGCAAAATCGTCCGCACCTACAACCGTTTTAATATTAAAATTTCTATAATCCTTTTTACTTGGCTTTCCGTTTTTAAAAACTACACAAGCCGCTACCGGATTTGTTCCTTGAATGTTCGAATTGTCGAAACATTCTATATGCCGTGGCTCTACACTTAAACGCAAATCCGTTTTCATCTGTGCCATTATACGTTTTACATGGCGATCTGGATCTGTAATTCTTACTTGTTTAAAGCGTTCCATTCGGTAATATTTAGCATTTCGAATAGATAAATCTAGAATATGCTTTTTATCTCCCAATTGCGGAATCGTTACTTTCAGCTCATCGCCAAGATGCACCTTAAAAGGTACATATATTTCTCTAGAATTAGAGTTGAATCGCTGTCTAATTTCAATTATTGCGAGTTCTAAAAGTTCTTTGTCCGCCTCGTCTAATTTCTTTTTAATTTCTAAGGTATGTGACCTCGTAATAGAACCATAAGATATCTGAAGAAAATTAATATAACCATAGCTGTCGTCGCTTACAATGGAGAATACATCAACGTTACTAATTCGCGGATTAATAATTGTAGATTTTGCTTGATAATTTTCTAAAACTTCAATTTTTTCTTTAATCTTCTGTGCTTCTTCAAACTGCATATTCTCGGCAAAAATGCTCATTTGCTCTCTAAACACATCTATAGAATCTTTAAAATTCCCTTTTAAGATTTCTTTTATCGCCACTATATTTTCGTGGTAATGCGCTTCGGTTTCTAAACCTTCACAAGGGCCTTTGCAATTTCCTATGTGGTATTCTAAACACACTTTATATTTATCTGCTTCAATTTTCTCTTGAGCCAAATCGTAAGTACACGTTCTTAATTGGTATAATCCTTTTATTAAATCCAAAAGTACCGATACCGTTTTCATACTCGTATATGGCCCAAAATACTGGCTCCCATCTTTTATAATACGACGGGTAGGAAAAATTCTAGGAAAGCGTTCATTTTTAATACAAATCCACGGATACGATTTGTCGTCTTTTAACAAGACATTATACCGTGGCTTGTACTTCTTTATTAAGTTGTTTTCAAGTAAAAGCGCATCGGTTTCAGTTTCAACAACAATATGTTTTATACTCTCTATATTTTTAACTAGCACACGAGTTTTACCATTATCGTGGGTTTTATTAAAGTAAGAACTTACTCTTTTTTTAAGATTTTTAGCCTTTCCAACATAAATAATAGTGCCCTCGGCGTCCAGGTATTGATATACTCCGGGCGAGTTGGGTAAGGTTTTTATCTGCAGATCTAAAGGGGTTTCACTCATTGTGTAAAGGTAATTATTTATCTGTTTTTTTAAAGTATAGTAAATCCCATTAAACGTTAATCTTTTACAAAATAACATTTTTCTGCATTAACTATTTTATTACATTGCACCACTTTATTATCTTATCAAGATGAAAAAAAAAATCATTGGTCGCGTTGACAAAGTCGACTTTCCGAAACTTAATTTATATAGTATAAACGTTAAAGTGGATTCTGGCGCTTATACTTCAGCTATACATTGCTCAAAAATAAAAGAAGAAAACAAGCAATTAAAATGCACTTTTTATAGCAAAGGACACCCGAATTTTAATGGTAAAGAGGTTGTTTTCGATACTTATTCTTTTACAAATGTAAAGAGTAGTAATGGACAAGTAGAGAATAGGTATAAAATTAAGTCGGAAATTATACTCTTTGGAAAAACGTATAAAATAAATTTTACACTAAGCACAAGAGCAGAGATGAAGTTTCCTGTTTTAATTGGAAGACAATTTTTAAGTCGCAAATTTATGATAGATGTAGATAAAGAAAACCTATCCTATAAAAAATCACTAGAATGAATATAGTAATATTATCAAGAAACGCCCATTTATACTCTACAAGACGATTAATTGAAGAAGGCGAAAAAAGAGGACATAAGCTAGAGGTTATTGACCCGTTGCGTTGCGATATCATTATCGAAAAAGAAAGACCACGTATTTATTATAAAGACAGATATCTTGATTATGTAGATGCTGTTATCCCTAGAATTGGAGCTTCGGTAACGTTTTACGGTTGCGCTGTAGTGCGCCAATTTGAAATGATGAATGTGTTTACAACGGCATCTTCAGAGGCTATTTTAAAATCTAGAGACAAATTAAAAAGTCTTCAAATTTTAAGTAAAGCAGGAATCGGAATGCCCAAAACAGTGTTTACAAACTACTCTAGAGATGTTGAAGAAGTTGTCGCGCATGTTGGGGGAACGCCTTTAATTATAAAGCTATTAGAAGGAACGCAGGGTTTAGGTGTGGTTTTAGCTGAAACAAAAAATGCTGCCGAATCTGTTCTAGAAGCATTTAATGGCTTACAAGCCCGCGTAATTGTACAAGAGTTTATAAAAGAAGCAAAAGGTGCCGATTTAAGAGCTTTAGTCGTAGACGGGCAAGTTGTAGGCGCTATGAAACGCCAAGGAAAAGAAGGGGAATTTAGATCTAATTTACACCGTGGTGGATCGGCAAATATTATAAATTTAAATGATGCTGAGATTGCCGTGGCTATGAGAGCATCGAAAGCCTTAAAACTACCTGTTTGTGGTGTCGATATGTTACAATCTGCTCGTGGACCACTGTTATTAGAAGTGAATTCTACCCCTGGCTTAGAAGGTATTGAAGCCGCAACAGAAAAAAACATCGCTCTAAATATTATTAGCTATATTGAACAAAATCATATACAATAAATGAAGGAAAGCGGTACCGTTTTAAATATTCTTGGGGAATCTATTTACCCCGGTGAAAGCAGAGAAGCCGCGTTTAACATTGCTAAGCTGCACACGCAAACGCCTGTAGATGTTCCTGTAATTATAGAACGCTCTAAAAAACCAGGGCCCACAATTTTATTTACTGCAGGTATACATGGTGACGAGGTTAATGGTGTAGAAATAGTACGACAGCTTATCGCTAAAGGTATTAACAAACCCAAAAAAGGAACTATAATTTGTATTCCAGTTATTAATATTTTCGGCTTTATTAATATGAATCGTTCGTTTCCCGATGGTCGCGATTTAAACCGCGTGTTTCCAGGTGTAAAATCGGGATCGCTAGCAAGTCGTGTGGCCAACCAATTGATTACTGAGATTTTACCCCACATCGATTTTGTTTTAGATTTTCACACCGGTGGGGCTTTACGTTTTAATGCCCCTCAAATTCGCATTGCTAAAGGAAACCCCGATTACGACGCTATGGCCAAGGTATTTGGTGCTCCTTTTATAGTGTATACAAAAAACATAAGTCGCTCGTTTAGAAACACGTGTAACCAAATGGGCAAACCTATTTTGTTATACGAAGGAGGGAAATCGTTACATATAGACGCGAATGTTACGAACACCGGTGTCAATGGCGCAAAACGTGTTTTGCATCATTTCGGAATGCTTAGAAGTAATTTTAAAGTCTCTAAACCTAAAAAAGAACCGTTATACGTTAAAGAAAGTAAATGGATTCGCGCTACGTTTTCTGGGATGTTTAAGTCTACAACACATATTGAAAAGCTAGTAGAAAAAGGAGAGGTTTTGGGCCATATCACAGATCCCTACGGTAAATTTAATCATTTTGTAAAAGCGCCAAATGCAGGATATATTATCAATATAAATGATGCGCCTTTAATTTATCAAGGGGATGCATTGTTTCATATTTCGATAGAACACGATAAATAAGAGGGTTATGGTAAAAGCCGAATTAAGAAAAAAATATAAAGAACTTCGCAAAAATTTATCCGAAGACCTAAAAGAAGAATTCAGCTTAGCGATAGCAAATAATCTGTTATCACTTTCAATTTGGGAAAAGGACTTCTATCATATTTTTCTTTCGATTGAAACACAAAAGGAAATAAACACCGATTATATTTTAAATATTTTAGCTGGAAAAGATAAGAATATTGTAATTTCTAGAAGTAATTTTGATACGATTACCTTAGAAAATGTTTTGTTAACGGATAGTATTACAATTACGTTAAATGCCCATAATATCCCTGAGCCTATTGGTGGCATTCCAATACCCGCAAATAGTATAGATGTGGTGTTTATACCACTATTAGCCTTCGACGAGAAAGGTAACCGGGTTGGATATGGCAAAGGTTTTTATGATGCTTTTTTAGCGGATTGCACACCCGACACCTTAAAAATAGGCCTTTCGTTTTTTGATGCTGAGCCCGAAATTAAAGAGGTGTATTCTGGAGATATTCCTTTAGACTTTTGTGTAACGCCAAACAAAACGTACCGCTTTTAATACTATTTTAAAGGCATTAGCCTACACTAAATGTTTTATGACATACATTTTTAAAGTGTTTCTTACACCGTCTCTGGCTTAGGAAATGCTTGCTTATTGAAGAAGATTAAAAGCACAAAACCAATACTAATAGCGACATCGGCGATGTTAAAAACCGGTTCGAAAAAAGTAAAGAATTCTCCGCCATAGCCAGGAATCCATTCCGGTAAATAGCCTTTCCACAGTGGGAAATACAGCATATCTACTACCTTACCGTGAAATAAGCTATCGTAGCCGCCTGCTTGCGGTAAAAAAGTAGCCACTTGCGCATAGCTATTATCAAAAAACACACCGTAGAATACCGAGTCTATAATATTACCTAATGCCCCCGAGAAAATAAAAGCTAACGCTATAATAAGTACACGAGAGCCTTCTTTTTTAAGTGTTGAAATCAACCAATAGCCAATACCAAAAATGGCTGCTATTCTAAATAAGGTTAAGCTTAATTTCGCAACGCGATCACTTATAAAGGGAAAAATATCGCTTAATTTTGTGCCCCACGCCATACCATCATTCTCTATAAAATAAATTCTGAATTTATCGAAAACAGCAACACTTTCTCCCAGCTGAAAATGGGTTTTTATATAAACCTTACTTATTTGATCGATAATCAAGATGATAATTATAAGAAAAGAGGCTTTTTTAAGAGTCATAACAGGTATTTGAGGCAAAAATAGCGTTATTTTTCGATTTTTTTTAGATTAATATCGCCATTAATACTATTGATTTCGATCGTATTATCTCCATAGATTAAAGACTCTTTCGTTAGCGTTCCGTATTTTGTATGCGCTTTTACTTGGGCGTAATTAGTTTCAATAGTTACATTTCCGTTAATAGTATTAATAAGTCCACTTCCTATAAAATTATTTAAAAAGCAATTGCCTTGAGATAATTCGGCAGTAATAAAGGCATATTTCCCTTTAATCTTTGCTGAACCAATATCGCTTTTTAAATACACTTTTAAGCCCTCAGGAATTTCTAATACAATTTCTATAGACACCACTTTGTGAGCGCTTAACTTGTCGTTGTGTAAGGCAAAAGAGGGTCTAAAAACACTTCCTATATATAAGGTGCTATCTTTAATTTCATGCGCTACAGTTATTTCTGGCGTATACTCCCCTTCAATTTTTGTAATTAAATGAATGGAATTTGATCGTCGCGTTTGTAAATCAATTTTAAAAATATAATTCCCATTAATTACTACATTGTTTATTGCTGTCGCACTAAAAGTTTCTTCCACTTTCTTTTGAGCTGAAAGTTGAAGACTGATAAAAAGAAATAATAAGATAATTACGGGCTTCATTGCTAAATGAGAAATTTACGTTTTAAAAAGATAATGAAACACAAAACGCCTCAATAAAAGTTGAAGCGTTTTGTGATAAATAAATTTAAAAATGATGGTGTGTTTTACTTCTGCATATTTTTAGCTTCTATACTAAGCGTTGCATGTGGCACTAACTCCAATCGGTTTTTATTAATTAGTTTTCCCGTTACACGGCAAATACCGTAAGTTTTATTTTCAATTCTAATTAACGCATTTTTAAGATCGCGAATAAACTTTTCCTGTCTAATCGCTAATTGCGAATTAGATTCTTTACTGTTTACGGCACTACCCTCATCGAACGATTTAAAGGTTGGCGACGTGTCGTCGGTACCATTGTCTTGATCGTTAATGTAAGCACTTTTAATAAGATCTAAATCGCGTTTCGCTTTCTGGATTTTATCTAAGATTAATAGTTTAAATTCTGCTAAATCTTTATCTGAATATCTTGATGTATTTTGTGTTATCATAATTCTTAAATTTTTTGAATAAATAGCTTGGTCTGTACTGTATCGAATTCAATATCTATACCACTATTTAATTCGTCCATAATTTCAAGCTCATTGGTTAATGTTTCTGCTTTGATATAAGCTTCGTTGGTTTTAACCGCTTCGTTTACTTGATCGTTTTTTAATAACTTAACATTAATTCTATCTGTAACTTCAAAACCAGAGTCTTTTCTTAAATTCTGAATGCGGTTTACGAGCTCTCTTGCAACGCCTTCTTTACGTAATTCGCTAGATATTGTAACGTCTAAAGCTACTGTATAAACGCCTTCATTTGCGACTAGCCAACCTTCTATATCTTGTGAGGTAATCTCTACATCACTGACCTCTAAAGTAATAATTTTTCCGTTACAATTTACATCATGTTGTCCTTTTTGCTCAATATTTTTAATATCTTCGGCCGTCATTTTAAGTATCTCACTAGCAATCAGCTTCATATCTTTACCAAAACGGGGTCCTAAAGTTTTAAAATTAGGTTTCACCTGCTTAACTAAAATATCTGAAGCATCGTCTAAAAGCACAACTTCCTTAACATTAACCTCGTATTTTATTAAATCCGCAACCCCTAAAATTTCTTCTCTTTGCTGTTCGTTAACAATAGGAATCATAATCTTTTGCAGCGGCTGGCGTACTTTTATTTTTTCTTTCGCTCGCAGTGATAACACTAAGGAGGATATGGTTTGTGCTGCTTCCATTTTTCGCTCTAAAGCTTTATCTATAAAACTTGAATCGCTTTCAGGAAAATGTGCCAAATGTACACTTTCAAACCCTTCTGAATGTGTCGTATTTGTTAAGTCTAAGTACAATCTATCCATAAAAAACGGAGCGATAGGCGCACCTAATTTCGCAATGGTTAACATACAGGTATACAACGTTTGGTAAGCCGATATCTTATCTTTCTGATAATCGCCTTTCCAAAATCGTCTTCTACTTAAACGCACATACCAGTTACTAACATAATCTTGAGTGAAATTAGATATTGCTCGTGCTGCTTTTGTAGGTTCGTACTCGGCATAAAAAGTATCTACTTTTTTAATAAGCGTATGTAACTCTGAAAGAATCCAGCGATCAATTTCTGGTCTTTCTTCTAATGACACATCGGCTTCGGCGTAGGCAAACTTATCAATGTTTGTATACAATTGAAAAAACGAATAGGTATTGTATAACGTTCCGAAAAACTTTCGTTTCACCTCCTCTATACCATCTACATCGAACTTTAAATTATCCCACGGGTTTGCATTTCCAATCATATACCAACGCGTTGCATCCGCACCATAGGTGTTTAACGTTTCGAAAGGATCTGTGGCGTTACCTAAACGTTTCGACATTTTTTGTCCGTTTTTATCTAATACTAATCCGTTAGACACCACGTTTTTGTAAGCTACAGAATCGAAAACCATTGTTGCTATTGCGTGCAACGTGTAAAACCAACCGCGAGTTTGGTCTACACCTTCCGCTATAAAATCGGCTGGAAATGATTTGTTTTCATCAATTTTATCTTTGTTCTCGAACGGGTAATGCCATTGTGCGTAAGGCATAGAACCTGAATCGAACCAGACATCTATTAGATCATTTTCGCGACGCATAGGTTTTCCTGATGGCGAAACTAATGTAATTTGATCCACAATATTTTTATGCAAGTCTAATTTCGCATAGTTTTCTTCGGTGTTATCACCCACCTGAAAATCTTCAAAAATATCTTTTTCTAAAACGCCAGCGTTAACCGCTTTGGTCATTTCGGCTTTTAACTCTTCAACCGAACCAATAAAGGTTTCTTCTTTACCATCTTCGGTCCTCCAAATTGGTAAGGGAACTCCCCAGTATCTTGAACGCGATAAATTCCAATCGTTTGCATTAGCTAACCAATTACCAAAACGGCCTTCACCTGTTGATTTAGGCTTCCAATTAATGGTTTTATTAAGCTCGTGCATACGGTCTTTAACATCGGTTACTTTTATGAACCACGAATCTAAGGGGTAGTATAAAATGGGTTTATCGGTTCTCCAACAGTTTGGATAGCTGTGCTTGTATTTTTCGACTTTAAACGCTTTATTTTCTTCTTTCAATTGAATTGCAAGCTCAACATCTACCGAACGTTCTGGGGCTTCGCCCTCTTCATAGTATTCGTTTTTAACATATTTACCTGCATATTCTGCCATTTCTGGTCTAAATTTTCCCTGCAAATTTACTAAAGGCACTAAATTGCCATTTTCATCTTTTACAAGCAATGGTGGAATTTCTGGAATTGCTTGTTTTGAAACTAAGGCATCGTCTGCTCCAAAAGTAGGGGCTGTATGTACAATTCCTGTTCCGTCTTCAATAGTAACGAAATCTCCGGAGATTACTCTAAATGCATTTTCTGGGTTGTCGTATGGCAAGGCATACGGCAATAATTGTTCGTACTTGATACCAACAAGATCTTTTCCTATAAAATCTTTAACCACAAAATAAGGAATTTTCTTATCGCCCTCCTTGTAGTCTAACAATTCCGCTTTTGTTTCTACACGCTTAAATTTACCATCAAATTGACTGTTAACCAATGGTTTCGCCAAAATCACATTCATTGGTTTAAATGTGTATTGGTTATACGTTTCTACTAAAACGTAATCTATTTTTAACCCTACCGTTAAGGCAGTATTACTTGGCAATGTCCACGGTGTCGTTGTCCAGGCTAAAAAGAAAATATCTCCTTCATTTTGTAAAAAGTCTGGCAATGTGCTTTCTATCGCTTTAAACTGAGCCACAACTGTAGTATCTGTAACATCTTGATACGTTCCTGGCTGATTTAACTCGTGAGAACTTAAACCTGTTCCCGCTTTTGGCGAGTACGGCTGTATTGTGTATCCTTTATAAATTAAGTTTTTATTGTAAATTTCTTTAAGCAACCACCAAACGGTTTCCATATATTTTGGATCGTAAGTAACGTATGGATTATCCATATCTACCCAATACCCCATTTTTTGGGTCAGGTCATTCCAAACATCAGTATAACGCATTACCGCTTTACGGCAAGTCGCATTATAATCTTCCACAGAAATGGTTTTACCAATATCTTCTTTGGTTATTCCTAGTTCTTTTTCTACACCAAGCTCTATCGGTAAACCGTGAGTATCCCAACCGGCTTTACGCTTTACTTGAAACCCTTTCATCGTTTTATAACGCGGAAAAATATCTTTTATAGCACGTGCTAAAACATGGTGTACGCCTGGCAATCCATTTGCAGATGGAGGGCCTTCAAAAAACACATAAGGGGTGTTACCTTCGCGAGCAGTAATACTCTTTTCAAAAATATTGTTTTCCTTCCAGTATGTTAGAATTTCTTCTGCTACATTTGGTAAGTTAAGTCCTTTATATTCAGGGAATCCTGTGCTCATTTTGTCTAATTTCTTATTCGAATTGCGAAATTAGGGAATTTTAAGAAAATAAGAAGTGTGTTCACACTTAAAAACAGCCTATTACCTAAATAATTTTAAGATCTCTAATGCGCCGATTTAAATTGCTTTTTAAACAATTTAGCTTTATTGATTAGTATTTTTTCTTGAATTTTGCCAATATTGACTCTTGAAATCACCTTTCCGTTTTTAATATATAGCTTTTTGATATTACCAGAAGGCGATGTAGATGTAATTAAAACCAAGTTATCGGCTTTAAAATAGTAGTTTTCTATTAGCGTTTGATCTGTTTTTTCACTGTTTTTAATCTGAAATAACGCATGCTCATCCTGACTGAATTTTTCTTGATAGGTAAAGGTGCCAATATCTTTAAAACCCGACGCGTCAGTTAGCGCCCCTCTAGTCAAGGTCTGTTTTAGATCTGTATTCTTATTTATCTTTAGAGCGTAGGCGTCGGTACTTTTTATAAACGCATCGCTATTTAGTTTTGGTCCACAAGCAACGATAAACAGTGACATAACCGGCAATAAGAGAGCTTTCAATTTCATAATTGTTTTTTCATTTGCTCTAAAAATAACACCTTTTTAATTATTTTTTATTGGTATTAAGATAAACTTAAGGATTCTACACGTTAACTAATTAGTCTTAAAATAACTTTGGAGAACCGTTAATTCGGTATTCCTATTAATAATTAAAGCATCCCATTTTAAAGACATTGAAAAAAGTGTTTCGGATTGTTTACTTATTTAGTATATTAAATCGCATTTACTCACATAATAAAATTACTTATGAACCTACTTATGGATGTTAATCAGGAATCCCATCAAACAGTTACCGACTCTTTTCTGTCTTTTTACGACCAACTTATGGCGCAGCTTCCCGGTATAGGATTGGGGCTTTTAATTGTAATCTTTGGCACTTTAATAGCCACTTGGCTTGGTCAATTTGCCAGAAAACGGATTGCTTCTAGAACTAAAGACCCTTTAATGAGTCAGTTTTTAAGCAAGGCCTTAAAATACACCTTAATAATGATTGCTATTATTCTCGCCTTAAAAGCTGCAGGATTGGGCGCTATTGCAACCGGAATATTTACGGCCGCAGGAGCCAGTGCTGTTGTACTAGGATTTGCTTTTAAGGATATTGGACAGAATTTTATCGCTGGAATAATTTTAGCTTTTAGCAGACCGTACGATGTTGATGATACGGTTGAAATTGGTGAAAATTTTGGAAAAGTTAAAGCGTTAGAGTTTAGATATACCAAATTAAAAACCTTTGATGGCAAAGATGTCTATATCCCCAATAGTGATGTTTTAACTAAACCTGTAACCAACTATACCGAAGACGGTTTTTTTCGTTGGGATTTTATTGTGGGTATTGCTTACGAAAACAATATTAACGAAGCAAAGCACGTTATTTTAGAAACCTTAGAAAAAGAGCCCAATGTTATTGCCGATATCGACCATCAAAACTTTGTTATTGAAGACGAATTAGCGACAAGCACAGTGAATTTAAAAGTTTACTTCTGGGTAGACACGAAAGACTTTAGAAAAATGGCTTTAATTACAAAAGGATCTGTTGTTAGAAATGTAAAAGAAGCTCTTGAAAATGCTGGTTTTTATATGCCTGCCGATATACAAGAGGTCAAAATTTATGGTGCTGAAAAAGACTTTCCAATTCGTATTTCTAAACCTGAACCTGACAATAAAGAAAGCAATAAATAACTCGTGTTTGATAGGAAATCTCAAGTTAAAATAGTGTTTTTAACACTGAATTAAGACAGCAAATCTACTAAATCTTCAACCTTAGAAATTAATTGTATTTTTATATCCGTGTTTTTTAGTGAAATCTTATTGTATTTTGAGACAAAAATACTTGAGAAGCCTAATTTTTCGGCTTCTAAGATGCGTTGTTCCACACGCTGAACTGGCCTAATCTCACCCGACAAACCAACTTCGCCTGCAAAACAATAATCGCTTTGTAAAGCATCGTCTTCATTAGAAGATAAAATGGCGGCGACTACTGCCAAATCTATAGCAGGATCGTCTACAGTAATACCTCCTGTAATATTTAAAAAAACATCTTTTGCCCCTAACCGGAAACCTGCACGCTTCTCTAACACGGCCAATAACATGTTTAAACGCTTCGCATTAAAACCGGTTGCACTACGTTGTGGCGTACCATACACCGCGGTGCTTACCAAAGCTTGTACTTCAATCATTAAAGGGCGCATTCCTTCAAGTGTTGCAGCCACTGCATTACCAGAAAGTTCTTCGTCCTTTTTGGAAATTAAGATCTCGCTTGGGTTAGAGACCTCTCGTAAACCCGAACCTTGCATTTCGTAAATTCCCAATTCGTTGGTCGAACCGAAGCGGTTTTTATGCGCTCTTAAAATTCTAAAAACGTGATTGCGATCGCCTTCAAACTGAAGCACAGTATCTACCATATGTTCCAATATTTTTGGGCCAGCGATATTTCCGTCTTTAGTAATATGACCAATTAAAATAACCGGCGTTGCTGTTTCTTTAGCAAACTTAATTAGCTCGGTCGTACATTCTTTTATTTGGGAAATACTTCCGCTAGACGACTCTATATAATCGCTATGTAAGGTTTGTATAGAATCTATAATTACGATATCGGGTTCTAAAGCCTCAATCTGTTTAAAGATATTCTGCGTTTTAGTTTCGGTTAAAATGTAACAACTTTCGTTATTTGGGTTAATACGATCGGCACGCATTTTAATTTGTTTCTGACTTTCTTCACCTGAAACATATAAGGTTTTATATGGTAATTTTAACGAAATCTGCAACAATAGCGTGCTTTTACCTATTCCGGGTTCACCCCCCAAAAGCGTTAAAGATCCCGGCACAATTCCGCCACCCATTACACGGTTAAACTCACCATCGCGACTATCTAATCGCGCTTCTTGAGATGCATCAATATCTTTAATTCTTAAAGGTTTCGAAGCGCGTTTTGTTGTCTTGGTTGCTATTTTCCATTCACTTTTTTCTGGCACTTGAAGCACCTCTTCTACTACCGTGTTCCATTCTTTACACGCTGAGCATTGCCCTTGCCATTTAGAGTATTGTGTACCGCAACTCTGACAAAAAAAAGTTGTTTTTACTTTTGCCATATATTTTTATCCTCTTACCGATAATTATTTGTGTTAAAATCCAAAATCTATTTTTAACTGCTCTGCAAGCTCTAACACGTGGTCTTTAGTTATGCCCCCAATTTCTTGAAGTATATAAGCCGATTGATAAGTTTTCATTGCTTTTTTAGGATTACCCGTTTCTTCATAATAGCGCCCTAAATAGTAGTTTCCTAAAAGTGTATCGGGGTATTGTTTTCTGGCTAATTTCCCTAACGCTTCGAAATAGTCGAATTTTTCAGTCTTATTGATGGTCGCTGCCACTGCTCTAAAATCATTAATA
Organism: Bizionia saleffrena; assembly: GCF_008086175.1. Taxonomy (GTDB): domain Bacteria; phylum Bacteroidota; class Bacteroidia; order Flavobacteriales; family Flavobacteriaceae; genus Bizionia; species Bizionia saleffrena. Next base: position 101,531 of record NZ_VSKM01000005.1, on the reverse strand, counting down.
GAGATTTGTTTTTTTATTCCGAATAAATCTTCGATGGTTTCATACTTTTCAGTTAAATATTCAACTGGTGATCCCTCAAACTTTAACAATGTGTTTTTATATTCGTCTTTAGAAATTGGCTGAAACACGAAAAAGATGCTTTCTAAAGCCTTCGGAATAGCATACGCTGGTAACGAATAATGTGTTGGTCCTTCAAAGTTATCGAAAGCTTTTAACACGTTTTTGTTATCGATACCATTTAACGCCGTTTGCAACCCTTCCGTTTTTTCTTTTAAACTTTTTACATCGTTGGAAGCGGTTGCCAGATAGTAAAATATTTTAGATTCTACTGTCGCTAAACGTTCGCTTACAAAGGTCGTCATATCTGGAGCTAAATCCGGACTTAAGGCAATGTATGCTCGAAATAACGGGGCTTCCTTTAGTAAAAAGTAATTGATAAAGTTGGCCGTCTTATCATGACCAATAGCCACTTTAAAAGCCTCTGTTCTATACGTATTATTAAGGTAAGGCACCAATTCTTCGCCTACAAATCTAAAAAAGGCATCCCCATTATCTATGGGTAAAGAATTTAATTCAGAAAAAGCGGTGTCGTCTTCACGTTTACCTAATTGATTAACTCCTATAACAATACATTCTGGAATATCTTCCCAATAGGCATAGTAGTCGACATTTCCCGCGACCATTTCGAACAGATAATCACCGTCGAAAACAACCACTATAGGATAACTTTTATCGCTTTTATCGTAGCCCCTTGGCAATTGTATTTTAAGCTGTCTTGATTCGCCCAAAATCTGAGATTCGAAGTTTTTATAACTTATTTGAGCTGTTATTTGCTGAAAAGAAAATACAACTATAAAAAGGAGAATGAGTCTTCGCATTTTTAGTTAATGTTTAATTATGAATGCAAGGTACAAATTATTTCTTTCGGTTGTAGATAGGTAAATACAATAGCGATGCCCCTCCTAAAATAATAATCATTATGGTCTGGGAAGTCCACATAATCCAGCCAAAAGCGCGACTCGGATCTTCTGATAAACCAAACAGAACAAAAGCAATGACTACCGCTTCAGGATACGAACCAATACCTCCATTTGTCGCTGCAATACTAAACGTCGCTAAAATAAAACCGACTAAAATGGCCCCAATAGGTACGGCACTTAAACCAGACACCGACAAACTTGTCACGTAAAACATTGACAAATACATCACCCATATAAAGAGGGTATGAAAGATAAACGCCCATTTTTTCTTCATCTTAAAAATGCTAAGCGCGCCTTCCATTAGACCGTTTACAAATTGCCTGATTTTTAACCCAATACCCGCTTTGCTTCGCTTAATTATAAAAAAGAATAGTAATACAAGAAGGACTACTACTGAAGCTCCTAAAATTAATTTTGAAGGATTAAATTTCTCTATAAAAAAGGAATAGATAAAATCGAATTGCATAAAAAGTGTTACAGCAATAATAAGTAATAACACAATTAAATCGGCTACACGTTCGGCTACAATAGACCCGAAACCCTTATCGAAAGGCACATTTTCGTAATTAGTTAAGATACTTGCTCTGGCGACTTCACCCGCTCTAGGAATGGTATAATTTATTAAATACGTCGCAAAAACGGCCATTATACTATTTGCTAACTTGACGTTATAGCCCATTGGTTCAAGCATAAACAACCAACGATAGGCACGAGAAATATGACTTAGTAGTCCTAAAAACAAACCTAATACAATGTAGGTATAATCGGCCGTTTTAAAATACCCCAATAGGTCTTGAAAAGATAATTTTGACAAGGAATACCCTATTAAAAAAACGCCCAAAAGAATTGGGAGTAGGATTTTTAGTATTTTTAATAGGCTTTTATTCACGTATTTAGTTCAATAAATTGGTGTTTTCGTTTGGAAATACCAACGATGGTTTAAACACTTTAGCGGCTTCAATATCCATAAAAGCATAAGTGATTAAAATTAGCACATCGCCTGGCGAAACTAAACGCGCTGCGGCACCATTTAAAGTGATTTCCCCAGAATTTCTTGGTCCAGGAATGGCGTAGGTTTCTAAACGGGCGCCGTTATTATTATTTACAATTTGAACTTTCTCACCTTGTATAATATTAGCGGCTTCCATTAAATCTTCATCAATAGTGATGCTACCAATATAGTTAAGATCGGCGCCTGTAACTTTTACTCTGTGAATTTTAGATTTGACTACTTGTATTTGCATAGTGCAAAGATAATTAATTAAGTGCTAAATTGTCTATTAATCTTATGTCGTCCGCATAAGCGGCAATAAAAGCACGATAGTTAGTATTTTTTTGTTGAGTTGTAATAGGTTTTAACGTTTTAACGTCGGCTATGATAAAGTATTCTAGTTTTAATAATTTATGATTAGCGAACTCGTTTTCAACCCATTCTACTATTTCTTTAGCATTTTTTATGCCAAACTGCGCTTTGGCAGCCTGCAGCGTTTTATAAATAAATGGGGCTTGTTTTTTATAGTTTGGTTTTAGCCGTTCATTTCTAGAACTCATTGCTAAACCAAAGGCATCCCGATAAATAGCGCACCCCACAATAGTTACTGGTAATTTATGCTTTTCGACCAATTTCTTAATAATAGCTAATTGCTGATAATCTTTCTCGCCAAAATACGCCCTATTTGGTGTTACAATTTCGAACAATCGCTTTACAATAGTGCCTACACCGTCAAAATGGCCGTCGCGAAACCGCCCTTCCATTTCGTGCTCTAAACCATCAAAATTGAATCTTTCAGCTGTGGTTTGGCCTTCATAAATATCATCTACACTAGGCGCGTAAACGATAATATCTTCAGATTGGGTTTGCAATAATTCAATATCGCGCTCTAAAGTTCTAGGGTATTTTTTTAAATCTGAAGCGTTATCAAATTGTGTAGGATTTACAAATATGCTAACCACTGCGAAATCGTTGTGTAATAGCGCCTCGTTAACCAAGGCCAAATGCCCCTCGTGTAAAGCACCCATTGTGGGCACAAATCCAAACGTAAATCCTTCAGACTTAAGTTTCTTAATATGTTTCTGTATTTGTACTTTATTGTTGTAAACAGTCATTTTTAATATAAAATTAACGGGTGCAAACTTAATATATTAGTGGCACTCTGCATAAATTTTTGTACTTTTGCGTGTTTTTTATTTTGAATTCCTCAAAAACCCATACAATTATTATGAAAGATAAGAGAATATTATATGTATCGTCTGAAGTGGTACCTTATTTACCTGAAACAGAGATTTCTTCAATGTCGTTTGAAACGCCAAGAATGGTAAACCAGCAAGGGGGACAGATACGAATATTTATGCCGCGCTATGGTAACATTAACGAGAGAAGGCACCAACTTCACGAAGTTATCCGTTTATCCGGAATAAACTTAGTAATTAACGATCTTGATATGCCACTTATTATAAAAGTAGCCTCTATTCCAAAAGAACGTATTCAAGTTTATTTTATAGATAATGACGAGTATTTTAAAAGAAAAGCAACGCTAACAGACGAAGACGGAAAGCTATTTAGCGACAACGATGAGCGCGCTATATTTTTTGCAAAAGGCGTTATCGAAACTGTCAAGAAATTAAACTGGTCTCCCGATATTATTCACATTCACGGTTGGTTAGCGTCGCTACTTCCTTTGTATTTAAAACAATTTTACAAAGATGAACCTTTATTTAATGAAAGTAAAATTGTGACCTCGGTATACAATCAAAGTTTCGAAGAGACGTTAAATGTAGATATGATTAACAAGATTAAATTTGATAATATCGCCGACGACGCTATTAAAGTTCTTGAAAAACCAACGTATAACAACTTAATGAAAGTGGCTATAGACAATTCTGATGCTTTAATAATTGGCTCGGAAACTATACCTGATGAGTTAAAAGACTATTTAAAAGATTCGAAAAAACCTGTATTAGACTTTAAAGAAAAAGATGAGTTTGCAGAAGCTTATACTGAGTTCTATAATACTAGTGTTTTAGATTAATTCGACCTAAATTACATTATGAAAAAAACAAAATCAAGCTTAAAATCTATAGCCTTCTTAGGCCTTATCTTAGTGATATCTGTATCTTGCGATAGAGATTTCACCAATATAGAGAGTGGTTTAGAAGGCATTCAAAACTTTGATGGTTTAAGCAAAAAGTTCCCTTTAATTACGTACACGAAGACGGCAACCGCGTTCTCGACTACACCTGATGATTTAATTGGCGTGCAAACCAACGGATTGTCTAGTGGTTTTTTAGGGGTGTATTCAGATCCTAACTTAGCTGAATTTGGTAAAACTACAGCCTCTATGGTTGCGCAAATAGTTCCAAATCAATTCAATCCTGATTTTGGAACTAATCCTGTTATAGAATCGGTGGTATTAAACATTCCTTACTTTTCTACAGTTTTAGAAACTGGAGCAGATGGCAACAGCACTTACCAGTTAAATTCTGTTGTTGGTGATACTAACGTAACCTTTAAAGTCGCTGTTTATAAAAATAATTATTTACTGAGAGACTTAGATCCGTCTACAGATTTTGATGAGCCACAAGCTTATTATTCTAATCAAGAAGATTTATTTTATAGTCAAGAAGGCGCGTTATTATTCGAAGACGGTGCTTACGCTCCATCGGCTGAAGAGACTAGAATAACTGAAATAGATGAAGAAACCAACGAAACTGAAGTTGTTGGGCGCTTTGCGCCTTCTTTTAGAGCAGAACTTCATAATGCAACAGGTGCCAATAGCACCTTTTGGAATGATGCCATTTTAGCTATTGAAGGACAACCAGAGTTTAGCAACGCAAATAACTTTACGAATCATTTTAGAGGTTTAGTTATTAAAGTCGATCCAGAGTCTACTGCCGTAAATGGTAGCTTAGCACAATTAAATTTTGATCAAGCAACACTTATTGTAGATTATACTAATGATGAAGAAATAGCTGAAGAAAGCGAGGACACTACAAATTTAACCCAATTAGTTTTTAACCTAAAAGGGAATCGTGTTAACCTGTTAAAAACAGAAGATAACACTATCAATTTAAATGGAGACCCAACCGTTGGTGGTGATAACTTGTACCTTAAAGGAGGTGATGGCGCAATGGTTGTTGTTGATTTATTTAACGGATTAACCGAGAACGAAGAAGGCGATTTAACGCCTGGTTTCGAGTATTTTAAAAGCAAAAAAGGCAAATGGTTAATTAATGAAGTTAATTTAACCTTTTATGTCAACCAAGACGACAGTGATGGCGTAGCGGGTGACGAGCCAGACCGGGTGACGTTATATAATTTAAAAACCAATACACCTATAATCGATTATTCTTTAGATGGATCAATAAGCACAACATCGCCTATTAATTCTAAGACAAACTTCTCTCAAATTTTAAAGAGAGACAGTAACGGTAGAGGTATTAAGTACAGGTTTAGAATAACAGATTACGTTAATAACATTTTATTAAAGGATTCTACTAATGTTAAATTAGGGCTCTACATTGCCTCAAATATTAACAATATTAAGACGTCTAAAATTCAAGGAAGCGTTATCGATGAAGATGATGAAACTGTATTAACAGAAATACCATCAACATCAATACTATCTCCTAAAGGAACGGTGCTTCACGGAAGTAAATCTACTATTCCTGAAGGGCAACGTGCAGAATTTGAAATTTATTACACCCAATCAAATAATTAAAACAACGGTATTATGTGTGGAATAGTTGGATATATAGGTCATCGCGAAGCCTACCCTATCGTTCTTGAAGGACTAAAACGATTAGAATATAGAGGTTATGACAGTGCAGGAATTGCATTGTATAACGGCGAAAACATAGAACTTTGCAAAACCAAAGGAAAAGTTTCTGACCTAGAAGAAAAGGTTAAAGACGAAATAAACACGTCTGGAACTGTTGGAATTGGCCATACGAGATGGGCAACTCACGGTGTTCCTAACGATGTTAATTCGCATCCGCATTACTCTAATTCTGGTGATTTAGTTATTATCCATAACGGTATTATTGAGAATTATGCCTCTTTAAAGAAAGAGTTAATTTCTAGAGGGTATACTTTTAAATCAGATACAGATACTGAAGTCTTAATTAATCTAATTGAAGACGTACAGATAAACGAGAAAGTAAAACTTGGTAAAGCCGTACAAATCGCGCTAAACCAAGTAGTTGGCGCTTACGCTATTGCTGTTTTCGATAAAAAGAAACCCAACGAAATAGTTGTTGCTAAACTAGGTAGTCCATTGGCTATTGGTGTTGGTGACAATGAGTTTTTTATTGCTAGTGATGCCACTCCATTTTTAGAATATACTAAAAAAGCTATTTATTTAGAAGATGAGCAAATGGCTATTGTACGCCTTAAAAAAGGTGTCAAAATAAGAAAAATTAAAACCGATTCTTTAGTTGCTCCTTACGTTCAAGAATTACAAATGAATCTTGAGCAAATCGTAAAAGGTGGCTATGAGCATTTTATGCTTAAAGAAATCCATGAGCAACCGGATGCTATAAAAGACACGTATCGCGGCCGTCTTAACGCAAAGGAAGGGCTGATAAGAATGGCTGGTATAGACGATAATATTGAAAAATTTCTGAATGCCAATAGAATTGTTATTATTGCTTGCGGTACTTCTTGGCACGCAGGTTTAGTTGCCGAGTATATTTTTGAAGACTTAGTACGAATTCCTGTTGAAGTAGAATATGCTTCAGAATTTAGATACAGAAACCCAGTTATCACGGAGAACGATGTCGTAATTGCCATCTCGCAATCTGGAGAAACAGCCGATACTTTAGCCGCAATTAAACTGGCAAAATCTAAAGGAGCATTTGTTTTTGGTGTCTGCAACGTGGTGGGTTCTACAATCGCAAGAGAAACGCACGCTGGTGCTTATACGCACGCTGGACCAGAAATTGGTGTAGCGTCTACAAAAGCATTTACAACGCAAATCACCGTTTTAATGCTTATCGCTTTAAAATTAGCTAAAGAAAAAGGAAGCATTTCAAAATCGTCGTTTCATCATCATTTACAAGAATTAGAGTTAATTCCTGGCAAAGTAAAGAAAGCTCTTAAACAAGATGAACACATTAAAAAAATAGCTGAAATTTATAAAGACGCTAAAAACTGTTTATATTTAGGCAGAGGATATAACTTTCCTGTAGCCTTAGAAGGCGCCTTAAAACTTAAAGAGATTTCTTACATTCACGCTGAAGGGTATCCCGCAGCCGAAATGAAACATGGACCTATTGCTTTAATCGACGAGCATATGCCCGTTTTCGTTATAGCGACGAAGAAGGGACATTACGAAAAAGTTGTTAGTAATATTGAAGAAATAAAAGCTAGAAAAGGAAAAATTATTGGTATTGTAACCGAAGGCGACGAAGCCGTTAAAGGTCTCGCCGACCACGTTATTGAGGTTCCAGAAACTCTCGAATCATTATCACCTTTGTTAACGACAATTCCGTTACAACTTCTATCCTATCACATTGCCGTTTTATTAAATCGCAATGTAGACCAACCTAGAAATTTAGCGAAATCCGTTACCGTGGAATAAATATATCAAGATTTGTAATTTTTTTAAAAACCTATAATTAACTGTCTATCAGATTGTTGATTATAGGTTTTTTTTGTTCGCAAGTATTATGCATGCATAATTTTATTAACTTTTTATTAAGATAGTGTTAAAAAACGTATATTGTTCTAACAAATTAACTCAATATATAACATGAAAACACTTCTATCACTTCTTTTGCTGCTTATCTGTGGAGTCGCCTATTCGCAAGTAACAATTACTGGAATTGTAACAGACAATAACAGTCAACCAATACCAGGAGCGAATGTTATCGTCGTTGGCACCTCCGTGGGAACAGTCAGTGATTTTGACGGTAACTTTGTTCTTAAAGTTAGTCAAGATCCCCCATTCACTGTTCAAATTAGTAGCGTTGGTTTCTCCACTGAAACCCTTGAAGCTACTTCCAATAATCAAAAACTAAACTTTGTTTTAAATGAAGGAAGCATTTTAGATGAAGTCGTAATCTCTGCATCGCGAACTCCCGAGCGTATTTTCGAATCGCCTGTCACCGTTGAAAGATTTGGATTAAAAGAAATTAAAAATACCGCTTCGGCCGATTTCTATGACGGATTAGAAAACCTTAAAGGTGTCGATGTTAATACTAATAGTTTAACATTTAAATCTATTAACACTCGTGGTTTTGCAACCTTTGCCAACTCTCGTTTTATGCAATTAGTAGATGGAATGGACAACTCTTCTCCTGCTCTTAACTTCCCTATTGGAAATCTTGTAGGTATGATAGAAACTGATGTTTTAAGTGTAGAACTCCTTCCCGGCGCATCGTCTGCTCTTTATGGTGCGAATGCTTTTAACGGTATCTTATTTATGAGAAGTAAAAATCCTTTCGACTACCAAGGAATTAGTGGGTTTGTAAAAAAAGGAATCACTTCCCAAGAAGCTGCTGGCGATAATGAATATACCGACGTAGGTATGAGAATGGCACATAAATTTACAGATAAATTTGCAGTAAAAGTAAACTTTGGTTACTTAAAGGGTACAGACTGGGCTGCTACTAGTGAAGTCGATAAATTTTCCCCAGGAAGAACGAGAGCCGCTTATAATTATGATGGAATTAACGTCTATGGTGATGAAGTATCCACAAACATTCGTTCGGCCTCAGGCTTAGGAATTATTCCCGATGTTGAAGTCTCAAGAACAGGATATAACGAAAACACTTTAACAGATTACAACGCTCAGAGCATAAAAGCAGATTGGGGTCTTTATTTTAGACCTATTACCGACAATAGTCTAGAACTCTCTTATGTAGGCAAGTATGGTACTGGTTCTACCATTTACCAAGGAACTAACCGATATAACCTCGATGGATTCTCGCAGCAACAACACAAAATTGAAATTAAAAATGATAATTTCACCGTTAGAGGTTACGTCGTTTCAGATAAAGCAGGAGATTCTTACGATATGGTGTTTACGGGTATTAATATTAATCGTGCTTGGAAAAGTGACAAGAACTGGTTTCAGGAATATATCGCAACATTCGCCGGTATTAACTTAGGTGGAAACCCTCAAGGGTTAACAGAGCAGCAAAAGCACGCTGCAGCTAGAGCCGTTGCCGACACAGGTCGTTATTTACCGGGGTCTTCAGAATTTAAAAATGCATTTAACAAAAGTATTACAGACTCCGATTTAGCAACGGGATCACGATTTCAAGATCAATCTAAATACTACCATGCAGATGGTAATTATAACTTTAGTCACATCATTGATTTTGCCGAAATTCAAGTAGGTGGTTCATATAGACGTTACAGTCTAAATTCATTCGGAACCATTTATACTGATAATGATGGCGCTATAGATTATTCTGAAGCGGGTATATACACTCAAATTCAGAAAGACATAGAGTTAAATGAAACTATGGATCTAAAACTAACTGGTTCTGTACGTTATGATAAATCAGAATTTTTTGATGGTTTTTTCTCTCCACGACTTTCTGCTGGTTTAACTGTTAATAGAGATCACAATATTAGAGCGTCGGTACAAACAGGATTTAGAAACCCAACAACCCAAGATTTATTTATTGGTTTAGATGTTGGTAGAGCAGTTCTTGTAGGATCGGCACCAGATAACTTAGACCGTTACACAAGATCGTACCCCGTAAGTGTAGATGGCCAAATGACGGTTGCCAATGGTGGTGCCGGACAACCATCAAGCATTGATCAAACAGGACGTGTTGCCTACGAAAACTCATACTCTGCGGCGTCTGTTCAAGCATTTGCTTTGTCAGAAAATCCTAACGATTTAAAAGTAGGAAATTCAAGCATCGTAAAACCAGAACAAGTAACGTCTATCGAAATAGGATACAGAGGGAAATTAAACAGAGTTGTTGTAGACTTCAGTGTGTATTATAATAAATACAAGAATTTTATTTCGGGTGAAAACGTAGTTGCACCATTATATGGTAATGTAGATGCAAACGGAGATGGTACTGTAGATTTAGATCCTTTAGCCTTTAAAGCGTTAAGAAACTCAGATTTTAAGGCCTACCAGACCTACACAAACTCTAAAGCAGATGTTAACTCTTACGGAGCATCTCTAGGATTATCGACTAAAGTTTTAGGAGATTTTGATTTATCGGGAAGTTACACCTATTCAAAATTAGATTTCGATGAAAACGCCTTTCCAGATTTCGAAACCAGCTTCAATACTCCAGAACATAAAGTAAAAGCGTCTTTTGGGCATACAAACGTGTTCGAAAACTTCGGTTTTAACGTCGCTTGGAGATGGAGTGATAACTATTTATGGCAAGCCACTTTTGGTGATGGAGAAATTCCTGCATACCATGTCGTAGATGCACAGATCAACTACAGAGTTCCTAGCTTAAAATCTACTTTTAAAGCCGGTGCAACCAATTTATTAGGAGACGAATACTACACGGCTTTCGGAACAGGTTTTATAGGTTCTCAGTATTACGTGTCTTGGACAATTAATAACTTATAATAGAAAATGATTATGAAAACTAAATATATATGGTTACTAGCAGGCTTAATTAGCTTTGCAGCTTGTGAGAGTGATGACGACTCTTCTTTTTCAGAACCGTTACCGGCATTAACGGCCGGAAGCGCCGATTTTTCAAACTTCGTTTCTTTAGGAAACTCTCTTACTGCAGGTTTCTCAGATGGTGCGCTATATAAAATAGCCCAACAGAATTCTACACCTCGTATTTTAGCTAATCAGTTTGTATTAGTTGGTGGCGGTGATTTTACACAGCCATTAATGAATGATAACGTTGGTGGCTTATTGGCCGGAGGAAATCCGCTACCCAATTTCGGTCCAAGATTAGTTTTTGACGGATCAGGTCCAGTACCAATAACAGATTTGAACCCTGGTGCGACTACAACTACAGATATTATTTTAAACAATCCTGCAGGCCCTTTTAATAATATGGGTGTCCCTGGCGCAAAGAGCTTTCATTTGTTAGCTCCTAATTATGGTGATTTGTCAGGTTTATTTGCATCACCACCAACAGCTAATCCTTATTTTGTAAGAATGGCAAGCTCGCCATCTACCTCTGTAATTAGCGATGCTATGGCACAAAATCCTTCTTTCTTTTCATTATGGATTGGAAATAACGATGTTTTAGGGTACGCTTTGTCTGGCGGAGATGGATCAAACCCCATTACCGATCAGGTAACTTTCGATTTTGCATATACCACATTAATTGGTACATTAACAACAGGAGAAACAAAAGGCGTTATTGCTAATATTCCAGATGTAACCTCTATCCCTCATTTTACAACGGTACCTTACAATCCAATTCCTTTAGATTTAGCTACGGCTAACGCCGTTAATAATGCTTATGCAACTTACAATGGAGGCTTATTACAGGCAGAGTCTTTTGCGCTAATTACTGCTGACGAAAGAGCCGCGAGAACAATTGTTTTTGCAGCCTCTCTAAATAACGCAGTAGTTATTGAAGATGAAAGTTTAACCGATTTATCTGGTTTAGGAATACCTAACTATAGACAAGCTACTGCTGGCGATTTATTTGTTTTACCAGCGTCTTCCTTTATTGGCACAGAAGCAGTTGAAGGAAATCCTTTAACAGTTAATGGCGTTGCTATTCCGTTAGCAGACAAGTGGGTTTTAATCCCTTCAGAACAAGCTGAGATTGCTGTAGCTACTGCAAGTTTTAATGCGACTATTCAAGCATCAGCCACTGGTTCTAATTTAGCTTTTGTAGATACTAACCGTATATTAAATCAATTAGCACTCACTGGAATTTCTTCTGGAGATTATATTTTAACGTCAGACTTAGTAACCGGTGGAGCATTCTCTTTAGATGGTGTTCACCCAACGTCTAGGGGCTATGCCTTAATAGCTAACGAATTTCTAAAAAGTATAGATGCGCAGTACAATTCTAACTTTGAAGCGTCTGGAAATTTAGTAAACATTGCCAATTACAATACAAACTATTCTGCTGGATTACAATAATTTAAACCAAATTAGCAGTATTCTAAAAGCCTTTAATAGTACAAAACTGTTAAAGGCTTTTTTAGCTTTCAAAAAAGGTTTAGAAACCACTTTAATTTTAAATTAAAACAACTATCTTTGCACGCGAAAACAAGTCGTGTTTTCTGTTAATTAAACAGCATAATATTAAATAGATAAGTAATGTCAAAAGTTACAGGTAAAGTTGCAAAAATAGTAGGTCCGGTTATCGATGTTGAATTCGAAGCAGGTTCTGAACTTCCAAAAATTTACGATTCATTAGAAATTATAAGACCTGACGGTTCTATTTTAGTACTAGAAGTACAGTCTCACATTGGTGAAGACACAGTACGTACTATTGCAATGGACTCTTCAGATGGTTTAAGTAGAGGTACCGACGTCAATACAACAGGTGCGCCAATACAAATGCCAATTGGAGACGATATTTATGGCCGTTTATTTAATGTTATTGGTGATGCCATTGATGGATTAGGTAATTTACCTAAATCTGGAGATAATGGTTTACCAATTCACAGACAAGCACCAAAATTCGAAGATTTATCAACTTCTACTGAAGTTTTATTCACGGGTATTAAAGTAATCGATTTAATCGAGCCGTATTCAAAAGGTGGTAAAATTGGTTTATTTGGTGGTGCTGGTGTAGGTAAAACAGTGTTAATTCAAGAGTTGATTAACAATATTGCAAAAGGACACGGAGGACTTTCTGTATTTGCAGGAGTAGGTGAAAGAACACGTGAAGGAAACGATTTACTTCGTGAGATGTTAGAGTCTGGAATTATCAAGTATGGTGACGACTTTATGCATTCTATGGAAGAAGGCGGATGGGATCTTCAAAAGGTTGATAAATCAATCATGAAAGAATCTAAAGCTACTTTCGTATTCGGACAAATGAACGAGCCACCTGGAGCACGTGCACGTGTAGCTTTATCTGGTTTAACCATTGCCGAATATTTCCGTGATGGCGCAGGTAAAGGGCAAGGAAAAGATGTTCTTTTCTTCGTCGATAATATCTTCCGTTTTACACAAGCTGGTTCTGAAGTTTCTGCATTATTAGGACGTATGCCTTCTGCTGTAGGTTACCAACCAACATTAGCAACCGAGATGGGAGCAATGCAAGAGCGTATTACTTCAACTAAAAAAGGATCTATTACTTCTGTGCAAGCGGTTTACGTACCTGCAGATGATTTAACCGATCCAGCTCCAGCAACAACCTTTGCACACTTAGATGCCACAACCGTATTAAATCGTAAAATTGCCGAGCTAGGTATTTACCCAGCAGTAGATCCGTTAGATTCTACTTCAAGAATTTTATCTGCAGATATTTTAGGTAATGAGCATTACGATTGTGCAACTCGTGTAAAAGAATTACTACAACGTTATAAAGAATTACAAGATATTATTGCCATCTTAGGTATGGAAGAATTATCTGAAGAAGATAAATTAGCTGTGAATAGAGCAAGACGTGTACAGCGTTTCTTATCACAACCATTCCACGTAGCTGAGCAATTTACTGGTATACCAGGAGTTTTAGTAGACATCAAGGAAACGATTAAAGGATTTAATATGATTATGGATGGTGAATTAGATCACTTACCAGAAGCAGCGTTTAACCTTAAAGGATCTATTGAAGAAGCTATCGAAGCTGGAGAAAAAATGTTAGCTGAAGCATAAATAGTAGTGAGAAATTAGTACCACGTAATGAGAATAATTATTTTCTTATTATTTAATAACTACTAATTGCTCAATACTCAATTAAAATAATAAGACTCCCTATTTTTAGGGAGTAGTAAAACAAGTTTTACTATGTATTTAGAAATTGTATCACCAGAAGCAACATTATTTAGCAGCGAAGTAGATTCTGTAACTGTACCAGGTATCGATGGCGAATTTCAGATGTTGAATAATCACGTTCCTATCGTATCGCTGTTAGCTCAAGGAACAATTAAGATTAGTACGCACTCTCAAAGTCATTTGGTATTTGATGAGTTGCACGCTACTGTTATTCCTCATAACGACGATAAAAAAGTGCTTACCGTAGCTATACAGTCGGGAACACTAGAAATGAAAGACAACAAGATTATTGTTTTAGTAGAATAATAATAGTCACTATAAAGTATAAAAAAACGCGAAGTTAAAAGCTTCGCGTTTTTTTATACTTTATATTTTTCTTATCATTACTAGTGCACTTTGTGATTACACCTTTTTTATTACATTAGTCACTATTCCCCAAATCACAAAATCGTTATCGTCTGTAATTTTAATAATGGGATAGTTAGGATTTTCTGGTTGTAACCACACCTCTCCTCTATCTACACGCAAACGCTTTACCGTAAACTCTCCATCGAGAAAACATACCGCAATTTTATTGTTTTCGGGCTGTAAACTACGGTCTATAACCAACAAATCGTTATCGTCTAATCCAGCACCAACCATAGATTGGCCACTAACCTTTGCATAGAAAGTGGTTTCTTTGTTTTTAACAAGCGTATCGTCTAGAGATAATCTATTCTCAACAAACTCATCTGCCACCGACGGGAAACCCGCGGAAATACCAGTCTCTACAAAATGAGCACCGTGACCATCAATATGTTCTGGAGCATAAAAAGTAAGGTATTGTGATTTGTGTACAATCATAAAAACAAGTGTTAAGGTTTAATAATAAATGCGGATCTCTCGCCTCTTTAAATTTACTCCATTTACATATAATAGAGTAAATGGCATACAAATATACGCCAAAAGTGCACAGGTTTGTAAGCAGATATAAAAGGTTCTAAACGGACATTAATCGGCCTCAAATTCTAAAATATCACCGGGCTGACAATCTAAAGATTGACAGATTGCTTCAAGCGTTGAAAACCGAATGGCTTTCGCTTTACCTGTTTTTAAAATAGAAAGGTTTGCCGTTGTAATCCCAATACGTTCGGCTAACTCATAGCTCTTCATATTACGTTTTTCCAACATTAGGTTTAAGTTTACGAGTATGGACATAATTAAATTGTTAGTTGGTTTTCCTCCTTTGCTACTTTTGCGATTTTAAATAGCTCACTCAAAACTAAAAAGAATAAGCCCAAGCAAATAATAAATAAATTCGAAGTGAATCCAAATTGTAATTGGAGCTGACTCTTAACCAACAAATGAAATAAAAACGACAGTATAGCACTCAGAACCCCCGAAACAACTAACATATTACCAATCTTTTTATAACTAGTAATCACAAATTCATCGAAGGGCTTTACTTGTTGAAAGTAACGTAAGGTCTTTCTAAATAAGTAAAAACTATACACAAAAACAGAAAGCAATACCACAATTAAAAGTGTTACCACCTTTAAATACCACGGTGTAATTATAACGCCCTCTTCTAATACATTAAAAATTTTAAGAATATCCGGATCGAAAAACATATACACACTAAAAAATAGTGTTAATGGAATTAACGGCAAACACGTCACATACCAGATGAAATCTACTAAAGATTTTAAAATAACAAGCTTTCTCATAATTATATAGTTAGTTGGTTTTCATGTTTAATTGTATTTCCATTTGCGATAAAATCGACCATAATAAGAAGCCCAAAACCAATCAATAACATTAAAATGTCGGAGCATATAGCACTCACCAAATGAATTGTACCCTTAGAATGAATGAGTAGAATAATGTCCCGTAGAAAACTTAACCCACCCGTCAATAAAAATAACAGACCTGCTACTTTGAATGTCGTTAAATTATTTTCATTAAAAAACCATTTTTTATAGTTAAGCGCAACCCTTTTTTTAAGAAGATCAAAGCTAAAAATACTATTAACGAAATAGGCAAGAAAACAAACTGTGTGTAATACCCTAAAATAAAATATTCATAAACTTCTTCTAAAAAATCCATAAAATCAGGAGTAAAAAATATCAGATATATATTTGTAATAAAATGAAATATATAAACGATTATTAAAAAAATAATAAACCAATGAAGTGTTTTTATTTTTTTCATAAAGAATTAATAGTATTGTTTAACGATAACAAATATACAAAAATTATTGAAAAACAATAATTTTTTAAACAAAATCTAAGTATTATAAAAGCACACCGTTGTCAGCAATTATTTATAAAAAACGATTCGCCACTTCATCGCTGTGTTATTTCAGGAAACAAACACGTTAAAGCCGCTACAAAATACCGAAAAGAAAACGGAGTTAGTATTTAACTTACTTTTGTTACCAACCATTCCAAAAGCCGATGAACGTCTGGATTTTTGTTGGCACACTTACAATTAGGAAGCAGAAAACCAATAAGTTATAGCCTTCTTAGCTACCTTTGCAAAGTAACCTTTCTAAATCAGCGTGTTACAAGACTAAAATACAATCTATTATGAGTGATCTTTTTAAAACTATAGCACGTTTTCAATACTCCTCGGAAGCCCAAATTATTAAGGGTAGACTGGAATATGAAGGCATTCAAGTATTTTTAAGTGACAGTTTAACTATCGACACCGACCCTCTAGTAAGTAACGCTATTGGTGGTGTTAAACTTAAAGTGTACGCCACGCAAGCACTCGAGGCGCAACATATTTTAGAAACGATATGTAAATATTCTATAGACGACGAGGGCGACACTATTGTATGTCCCAATTGTAAAGGGGGGCATATTGAATTATTTTCGACTATTAAAGACGCCAAATCCTTTTTCTATTTCATTTTTGGATTTTTATTTGGAGCCCTTCCATTTTACACCAAACATAAATATAGGTGTGAAGATTGTAACACAGAATTCGATTTAAAATGAACACCTATTTTAAATCTGTTGTAAGACCTCATCAAAGGAGGTCTTTAAAATTTTAATAACGGTTTCCATCTCATCTATGTTTAAATGACCAAACCCCAGTCGTATTGCACAAATATCTCTATTTTGGTACAGTATCGTTTTAGGTAAAAACAAGTTGTTTTTTTTTGTTGTTTCTGCCAATTTAATAAGTGATATTGTAGGTTCAAAACACAACCAAACAGCTAAACCTCCTACAGGCACTTGCCAAGTTGCGTGTGCGTTAAAATGCCTCTGTAAACAGGCACACAAAAGATCGCGTCTTTGCTTATACACCGTACTGTTTTTTTTAATTAATCGATGTATTTCACCTTCAGAAATAAGCTCTTTAAGTATTTGCTTCTGAATTAAATCGCCTTGTTTATCCAGTATTTGTAAATAGTTTTTGGCTTCCTTAATAATGTTTTCTGGCGCCACTACAAACCCTATTTGAAAACTAGGAAAAAAAGACTGTCCCAACCTGCCTAGATAAATAACAACACCCTGACCGTCGGCACTCGCCATTGGTACCATAGCAGAACCATCAAACTGAAAGTCGTAATCGAAATCATCTTCTATTATGGCAAAACCGTAGGATTTCGCTAGTTTCAATAATTTTAATCGCCTTTCGGCTGAAAGTGTGACAGTTGTAGGATATTGCCTGTGAGCACATACATACACACAACGTATACTCTGTTTTGTAAAGTTCTGTTCAATAAAATCAACATCAATACCCTGCGTATCCACTGGAATGGTTATGATATTGGCTCCCGCTTGTTGAAAAATCATATTAGATTTGTAATGACTTAAATGACCAACAAGTACAACATCATTCTTTTGTATGAGAAGCTGCGACACGATGTATAAACTCATCTCTGTACTTCGAGTACTTACAATATTATACGGCTTTATATGAAAACCGCGCGTAGCATTTAAATAATTACATAACGCTGTACTAAAAGTGGTATACGATTGCTCTTGTCTCTGATTCCATTTAGAAATTAATGAGGCGCGTTTCATCGACGCACTGTACCATCGTGAAAATTGATGTGTAGGATGGAGTCTTAAATCGGGCTGGCCATCGTTAATCACATATTTACATACTGAAAATTCTTCAGTAGACGCCAAATTAATAGAGGGCTCAAACGGAAATCCTGCTGTTTTTGGGTACGCATTTAGTTTATCTAAACCTTGCGACGCCCCTTTTATAGCTGCTGTTTTCTTTTCTGGTTTTAAAACAAAAGTCCCTTTGTTGGCTATAACATCTACCCAGCCTTGCGATGCAAGTTCTTCATAGACCGCAACTGCTGTGTTTCTATTTATAGAAAGTAGAGCACTAAATTTTCTCGTCCCTGGTAACACTGTACCTTCGGGTAAATAACCACGCTGTATGGCATTGATAATTTGTTGGGCTATTTGAATATAAATTGAAGTGCTTGGCGACTTTTCAAAATATATTAGTGCTTTCAGCATATCATTAACCGGACTATTCATTGTTTTAGAACTGGACTACTTTAGTGATCCGGAAAGTTACTAATTTTGTAGCTCAAAAAAACAAGAATACTTTTAATTATGAAATTTACCCCTTTATTTATTTTGCTTGTCCTCTTGTCTATGGCAACACAAGCACAGAATTTAGAACTTGAACACGTTTTAGACTCGGTAATTATTACCTCTACACGAATTGATTTACCGTTTTCAGAAAACTCTAGAACCATTACAGTAATTACTAAAGACGATATAAAAAAAAGTGCAACAAACAATGTTGCCGATTTATTACAACAATTTGCAGGAGTAGATGTAAGACGAAGAGGCGCTAGCGGTATGCAAGCAGATTTATACATTCGTGGTGGTGGTTTCGACCAAACGTTGTTATTAATAGACGGTATAAAAGTAGATGATGCACAAACAGGACATCACACTTTAAATATGGCTTTACCCATAGAACTTATTGAGCGCATAGAAATCATTAAAGGCCCTGCCGCTAGAGTTTTTGGACAAAACGCTTTTACAGGAGCCGTAAATATTGTCACCATAAAGAATACAGGAGATCAAGTGTCGATAAACGCTCAAGCGGGTTCTTATGGTCAGCTTCACGGCTCTGTTTTAGTGGCTAGTCAGTATGAAAACTCCTCACATATTGTGCAGGTTTCTAGAAACACTTCCGAAGGTTACAGATATAACACAGAATATGACAATCAGAATTATTTTATTAAAAGTTCCTTTAACACAAAAAATACACCTATTGACGTGATCGCTTCATTTCAAGAAAGGAAATTTGGTGCCAACGGATTCTATTCAAGCCCCTCTGCTATTAATCAATACCAAGAAACCCAAGCGAGTTTAGTAGGGGTTTCGACTGAAATAAGAACCGAAAAACTAACTCTAAAACCAAAACTATATTGGAGAAGAAATCAAGACACCTACGTTTTTGTAAGAGAAAATCCTTCCATATATAGAAACCTACATCAAACTAATAACGTAGGTGCTGCCGTAAATGCTTCGTATACCTCTAAAATGGGGGTTACCGGTTTTGGTGTGGATGTCGCAAAAGTGTATTTATCAAGTAATAATTTAGGAGATAGAAACCGGTTTACAACAACGCTGTTTTTAGAACACCGATTCAAGCTATTAAATAATAAATTAGATATTACTCCTGGGGTTGCCGTCAACTATTTTTCTGATTTTAAATTCCACGCCTTCCCAGGTTTAGATTTAGGTTATAAATTAAATGACGATTTAAAAATCTACGGAAACATTGGTTATACCTATAGAATTCCAACTTACACCGATTTATATTATAGTGATCCTACCACATTAGGGAACGAAGATTTAGATCCAGAAGAAGCTATTGCTGAAGAATTAGGGTTAAAATTCAACACCGGAAGATTCAACGCTTCACTTGCTCTTTTTAATAGAGATTCTAAAAAATTAATAGACTATGTTAAGGAAAACGAAACCGATTTATGGGTAGCCACCAATATTAGGGATTTAAACACAAAAGGCGTTGAATTTAATACTACTTATGGTTTTACACTTGGAGGTTTCAACCAAAATATTAAAGGGGGTTACACCTTTTTAAAAGATAATTTAAAAGAAGTAAGCAACTTTTCTAAATATTCTATCAATTCCTTAAAACACCACGCAACAGCAGGTTTACAAACGCAGTTTCTAAAAAACCTTTCTCAAAATATTATTTATAAATATGCCGAAAGAACTTCTGGGGAAAGCTATACTGTGGTAGATGCTAGTGTAAATTACAAACTAAAAACTATGGAATTTTCTATACTTGCCAATAACATTTTTAATACGGACTATACCGAAACTAACTTGGTGCCTATGCCAAAAGGAAACCTACTCTTTGGTCTAAAATATAAATTTAAATAAGAAATAAATTCTTAATTGAAGCACCAATTTTAAAGCCCCAACGTTTTAGAAACTGTAGACTTTAAAAACCAACGCTATTGAACCTGAATATTGAAAACATTCTTCCTGTAAAAACTATCGCAAAAGAGGGCTTTTAAAATACAAAAACTTCTCTTATAACAAAAACTCAGCATACTTCAACTCCTATGAGCGAGATAAAACACAATTGGACAACACAAGAGATTCTAAACATTTATAAGAAACCTATGATGGAGTTGCTTTACGAAGCGGCCACCATTCACCGTTTACATCACGACCCGAATACCGTACAAGTAAGCACATTATTATCTATTAAAACCGGAGGCTGCTCTGAAGATTGCGGGTATTGCCCGCAAGCGGCACGTTACCACACCAATGTGGAAGGTAATGACTTAATGACGGTACAACACGTGAAAGCACAAGCTTTACGGGCAAAATCTGGAGGAAGCTCTCGTGTTTGTATGGGGGCTGCCTGGAGAAATGTTAAAGATGGTGAAGAATTTGATCAAGTTTTAGAAATGGTTCGTACCATTAACAAACTAGATATGGAAGTATGTTGCACCTTAGGAATGGTGACAGAAAACCAAGCAAAGCGTTTAGCCGAAGCAGGTTTATATGCCTACAACCACAACTTAGATTCGTCTGAAGACTATTATAAAAAAGTTATTTCTACTCGCGGTTTCGAAGACCGCTTAAAAACCATAGATAACGTACGTAAAACTAATGTTACCGTATGTTCTGGTGGTATTATTGGTATGGGCGAAAAAGTAGAAGACCGGGCAGGAATGCTCGTTGCTTTATCCACTTTAAATCCGCAACCAGAATCGACACCAATTAATGCTTTGGTTGCTGTTGAAGGCACACCACTAGAAGACCAACAGCCTATTGAGATTTGGGATATGATTAGAATGGTCGCAACGACTAGAATTGTAATGCCAGAAACACAAGTGCGTTTAAGTGCCGGACGAACACAAATGACGCGCGAAGGGCAAGCGCTATGCTTTTTTGCCGGTGCAAACTCTATTTTTGCAGGAGATAAATTACTAACCACACCCAACCCAGAGGTCAGTGAAGACCTGAAAATGTTTGAAACCTTAGGATTAAATCCCCAAAAGCCCTTTACAAAAAAGGGGCAACCACAAACAGTTGAAGCAGCAGATTCTAAAATTGAAGCTTTAGGAGAAAAACCAAAATGGACACGCCCTGAGCACAAAATTGAACGAAATGAATTAGCCAAACAAAACAGAAAATTATCACAATAGTTAAAATATTATTATAAGATTTCTAGTTTACTAACGTTTTCTTAACTTTGTAAGCTAAAATCTTAAACCATTTGAAACTGAACCTTAGCAATATACCCCGTGTAAAAACCATTTCGAAAGAAGACTTTATACGTCAATATTTTAAGCCTCAGAAACCTGTAGTTATTGAGCGTTTTATAGAGGATTGGCCAGCCTATTCTAAATGGAATTTAGCATATATTAAAAAAGTGGCCGGCGAAAAAACGGTGCCACTTTACGATGATAGACCTGTAGACTATAAAGATGGTTTTAACGAGCCACACGCTACAATGAAAATGAACGATTATATCGATTTATTGAATCGAGAGCCTACAAAATTTAGAATCTTTTTATGGAATGTCTTAAAAGAGGTGCCAATACTCCAAAAAGATTTTTCGTATCCAGACTTTGGTTTGCGATTAATGAAGGGCTTACCAATGCTTTTTTTTGGAGGGAAAGACGCGTATACATTTATGCATTACGATATTGATTTGGCTAACATATTTCATTTTCATTTTGAAGGTAAAAAAGAAATTATTCTATTCGACCAAGCGCAGAACAAGTATTTATATAAAGTTCCGCATTCTTTAATTACTAGAGAGGATATTAACTTTTCGGATCCAGATTTCGAAAAATGGCCCGATTTAAAAAAAGCAAGAGGGTGGTATTGCGAATTAAATCACGGAGAAGTGCTATATATGCCAGAAGGCTATTGGCACTATATGCGTTATATTACCCCTGGTTTTTCAATGAGTTTACGAGCTATTGCTAGACGCCCTAAAAATTTAGGAAAAGCGATATATAATATAATTGTAATGCGTAATTTTGATAATATTATGAGACGTTTAAAAGGTCAGGAATGGATAGACTGGAAAAACGAAAAAGCAGTAACTAAAACAAAAAATACATAATTTAGATATGAAAAAATTACTATTAGTAGCCGTGCTATTATCTGCCTTTTTAGCAAATAGCCAATCGTTTTCTGGTAAAGGTGATCAGAAATTTTTTATAGGTGCAAATATTCAAGACAATGCTTCGGGTCTTAATGTTGGTTACGATTACGGATTGGGAGAAAACTTCTCTATTGGTGTAAATTCTACCTATGCTATAAACGTAAATAACGGCGTAGAAAAGGCATTTGCCGATCGTTTCGATTTAAAAGCCCGGTTTAATGCGAATTTAGGAAATGTAGTAAACATAAGCGAAAACTTCGATATTTACCCTGGAGTAAGTGTGAGTTTAAAGAATTTTGGCGGACATTTGGGTATGCGTTACTTTTTTACTAATGGCTTCGGAATTTATTCAGAATTTGGAACCGCTTTAGCAAAATACAACTCAGATTGGCTAACACCCTCAGAGAAAATCCATAACCAATTTACAGTAAATGTAGGCGCTATTTTCAACTTATAGAAATAAACACGCAACATACATTTTACAAAAAAGTCTTTCAAGATAATCCTGAAAGACTTTTTTTTATGTTTTATTTTATCAACTCGTTAACTTTATCATACACCAAATAAGATTCCCAACCGCGATATAATAAATAATCAATTAACTTCTTCTTTTTTTTATAAATGTCCTCCTCTTTTAATAAAAGCGCTTTTTTTTCGGCTAAATAGTTGAAAACTTCGATGTACTCATCATTTTCAATTTCCATAAGTGCTTGATTTACATTATATTTAGAAATATCCTTTCTCTTAAGTTCACGAGTTAAGCGATGCTTGCCCCATTTTTTAATATTGAACTTACCACGTACAAATGTTTTGGCAAAACGTTCTTCGTTGAGAAAGTTATGCTCCAAAAGATGAACGATAATGACATCTGATGCTTCAGGTATCATATTCATACTTTTTAACTTTTGTCGCACCTCTTGGTGACACCGTTCTTGATAGGCACAGTAATACTCAAGCTTTTTTTTAGCTTCATCTACTGTAAATGCTTTAACGTTTTGAAACATAGATCAAAAATAAACAAATAATGTACAACAATAAACAGCACGATTATGAAAATCAAATTACTTTTTATCACTCTTCTTTTTAGCTGTTTAGGTATTAGTCAAACCACTATCTACACTGAAAATTTTACAAACCAGCTAAATAAAGGAGCTACTTACAACGCCGCCACGGGGTTAACCGAAATAGACCTCTCTGGCGTAACATGGTCTATAGATGTTAGCGCAATAAGCTTAAACGAGACAAGCGACTGGTTTAAAGTTAATGACGACACAGAATTTATAGAAGGAAGAGATTTAGACGGCACGGCCATTTGGTTTTCGCCCATAATTGATATTAGCAACTTTACAAATATTCAATTTTCAATAGATGCAAGTGAGAGCTCTCCTACAGAAGATAATCTTGAAAATAACGACACTTTTATTACCGAATTTAGTTTAGATGGCGGCTTATGGACGCTAGCAGGAAATAATGGTTCTATCCAAAATGATTTTGTAGACACCGCAGTATCACATAACACATTTTTAAATGGTTCTACTCTAGAATTACGCGTCAGTATTTCAACTAATGCTAATGATGAGCGCATACGACTAGACACTATTATTATAGAAGGTATAGCCCCAACGTCTCCAACAATCATCATAAATCCAAATTCTAATAGCGTTACGGGATTAACAAATGTGGAAGGTAATGTGCCTTTAACTTATGAAACCTTTACCGTTCAAGGCTCTGCACTTACTAACGATATCACTCTTAATGCTCCTGCAAATTTCCTAATTTCAGACACATTTAATGGCCCCTATCAACCTAGCATAACTTTAATACCGACTGCTGGAGAAGTTTTTACAAGCACAATCTATACCCAGTTAAATTTTTCTGCTGTTGTTGGAACACACAATGAGATTATAAATATTTCAAGTACTGGTGCTCCAACTAAAACCGTTGGTGTTTCGGGAGAAGTATTCCCGTATATACCGTCAGGAGATTGTACGGAATTATTTATTTCAGAATATCACGAAGCAGCAACTGGAACACCTAACGAACAATATTTAGAACTTTACAACCCTACAAATACAAGTATAGACCTGACTAATTATCAACTCGCTCGTTTTAAAAATGGACTAACCAACACGCCGCCGCTTATAAGAACACTAAACGGAAACATAGCCCCCTACACCACCTATTTAATCGCTAGAAACAACTCTATACTTTGCGGCAGCGGAACACCAGATTACTGTACAGGAAGCTCAGTAATGAACTTTGACGGTAATGATGTAATTACACTTCAAAATAGTGCTGGAATTAATATAGATACCGTTGGAGATTTAGGTGTAAATAATATGTTTGGGCAAAACGTAGATTTAGCCCGAAATACAAATATACAGACACCAACAACAACTTATTCTCCTTCAGATTGGACCTCTTCCCCTTCAAATAATACTACCAATTTGGGATATTATTTTAACGATTGTCAGTGTTCGGGAATCACTATTTGGGACGGTTTAAATTGGTCTATTACTCCAGACAGTAATACTAGCGCCATTTTAAATGCAAATTACACTACTGGAATTGCAGGCCAACCAAGCTTTTCAGCGTGCCGATTAACCATTAGTAGTGGTGTAAGTTTAACCATTCAGGATAATACCTCTGTAAAAATTAATAATGTGGTCATTAATAAAGGGAGTTTAGTAATTCATAACAAAGGAAGTTTTGTACAAGAAAACAACTCGGCACCTTTTATAAATAATACCAGCAGCGCCTCTCCGGTTATGGTACATAAACGAACGGCGCCGGTAAACTATTGGTATGAGTACACCTATTGGAGCTCACCTGTTCCAGAAGAAACTTTAGAAACTTTTTTACCAGACACTTCACCATCTCGTAAATTCAAATTTAATGGTAGCGCATTTGCAGACGTTTATGCAGAAACTCTAAACAATAACGACACAAGCACTCTAGGACAAGACGATGTAGACGACGATGGAAACGATTGGGAATACGCATCAGGCTTTATGATTCCTGGAAAAGGTTATGCGGCAACTTTAAGTCCTATAGATTTAACTGGCCCAAGTGGTGGCACCAATGGAATTTTAAAAACGTTTAAAGGAAACACCTTAAACACAGGAACCATCGGTATTCCCGTAAACAGAAATGATACGATAACAGAAGATAATAACTGGAACCTTATTGGAAACCCTTATCCCTCGGCTATCGATATTAATTTATTTTTTGCTGAAAACCAATATGGATTAGGCCCTAACGGCGTGTTAGAAGGTGCTATCTATTATTGGTCGCAAAACGCACCGCCATCGAGTACAAACAACGGAAATCAAGTTTTAAATTTTGACACTATGGACTACGCCATTTACAATGGCTCTGGAGCCCATATTGCAGGAGAACTCCACCCCAGTTCTGTCCAATACATACCTAATGATTATATTCCGTCTGGGCAAGCCTTTTTTGTGTTGTATGACGATGATGCGGCCTCAAATAATGGAAATGTTATATTTAGAAACAGTATGCGAGTACCCGAAAATAACGAACAATTCTATAGAGCACATTCAACAAACCAAGCTAACAGACTGTGGTTAAATCTTAGTAATACTACTATATTTAGCCAGACGGCGATAGCGTATATCGATAATGCTACCAATGGCGATGATGGTGCTATTTACGATGCTCCACGCTATTTTAACGGTAGTTCTGCGATGCTGGTCTCTTTTGCCGAAAACAGCAATAAACCTCTAGCTATTCAAGGTAAGCAGACCAATGCTTTAAATTTGAATGAAGTTATTTCACTAGGTTTTACAACCGCTATTGATTCGTTAACATCTTACACTATTGGAATCGATCATTTTGAAGGCGCCTTTTTAACAGCCAATGCTATTTATCTAAGAGATAATGAACTTAATATTTTTCACGACTTAACAACAGAAAGCTATACCTTTAACTCTGAGAAAGGACAGTTCAATACTAGATTTGAAGTTGTTTTTACGCAACCTAGCCTAGCCACAGAATCGTTTATTGTTTCTGAAAACTTCCTAATCATCTTTGAAGATAGAAATAACGAGACCACATTTAAGGTTGCTAATAACCACAACATCGATAGCGTTAAAATCTACGATGTCTACGGCCGCCTTTTATATGACTTAAAAGGTGTCAATAATTCTGAAACATATCATTTATCTCAAGTAAACAGTGCTGCGTATATTGCCAAAGTAACACTACGAAACGGACAAATAATTACAAAAAAAGCACTAAAGAAATAATAATTTAAATTCAATGGCTTTTAAGATGTTTTTCTACAACGTATATTTTAAAGACACAATAAGATTTCTACCTGGAGCAGCAATACCAGAAGAGTAGGTTTTATAACGTCTATCAGTTATGTTTTCTAAACTAGATGTAAGCACTACAGCGTTATTAAATTGGTACTGGATTCTAAAATTTAAAGTACTCCACGCTGGCGAATAAGGTTGCCCATTAGCGTCTACAGCGTAGAGATACGCTTTTTTTGTTTCGGATGGTGCTAACTTATAAAAAGATAATTCGCTATTGTATTTTAAATAAGCGTCCGCACTTAATTTGTTATTTTGCCAAATGAAATGCGTATTTCCAAAATGTGGTGCCACGTGTCGTACCGGAACTTCAATAGTATTTGTAGTTTCTGAGCCACCAATAACCGAATATTGCGAAGTAAGCTTAAATTCTTCGGTAAACTTTATTTCTGTTCCCAGCTCGAAACCATACACACGTGCCTCAGAGGCATTTTGAAGCGATTGCACCGTACTCAACTCGCCATTATACATAATCGCCGTTTCTCCGTTTAAATCGCCATCTTTTCGCACCAATGCATTATCTAAATAAGTGTAATAGGTGGCCGCGTCCAACACTACTGTATTATTAAAATTTAAAGTCACACCCAACTCTCCCCCGTACGCGTATTCCGGTTTTAAGTTAGTATTGGGCACTACCACTGCGCCTGGTTCCGAGTCAAAAACCTTACCTATATCATCAATATTTGGCGCTCTAAAGGCCGTTGACAAATTAAATCGCCAATGAATAATATTATTAGGCAACCAACTTATTCCCGCTGACCCTGTTAAGGCATCTGCTGTATTTTTAGACGTTGTAAATGGTAAATCTAAATAAACATTATTTTCTTCGAAATCGGCAAAAGAGGTTATATAATTGTAACGCAAACCCATTTGAAAAACAAATTTTTGATTCGGCTTATATTTTATACTGGAATATAAAGCAGCCGATTGCCATCGTGAACCATTAGGATATCTGGATACTATATTTTCTGTGACGCCAGTAATACGATTCTCTTTCTTGGCTATAGACGACACATGGTTATAAACGTACTCTGCACCGTAATGAAAGATTGTGTTATCACTTAACTTTTTCTCTAAATCTAAATTAAAAGACACTGCCGCGACAGACTCTTCTTTTATAGATCGTGAGAGGGACTGAAAATTTCTATCTATTCTACTTTCTTGAAAATTCTGAAAGGCTACCGTTGCCTGAATCTTATCGTATAAATTAGAACTACTACTTAATTTAGTTACATTTACATTGGTCATAAACCAGCGTTGCGGACCGTAATACCATTCTGCTGATTTTAAAACAGCGTCATCATAGCGAATTAATCGATCGTATCGTGGTGTATTAGAAGTTGTAGTGTAATACAAACCAAGATCGAAACTTAAATTTTCTTTAGGTTCAAAACGCACTTTCTGCATCGCATTAATCTGGTCGTAACCCGTGTGCTTTTGGAGTTTTGGTTTATCATTTTTCACCATTACATCGACGCCCGCAGTAGTTACGACGTAATTTGGTCGTAAATAGTCGTCCGGGCCATTTTTACCCATTCGCAAATCGTCGAAATAGGTATACGTTACATGCGATAAAAACGCCCATTTTTCTAAGCCGAAATTCACATCAAAATGGGCTGTTTTTTCTTGATTAGCACTAGCATACCTTACCACTGCTTGAGCTTTTGTGTACAAAACATCTGAATAAGAAAGCTGAGGTTTCTGTGTGTAAAAACTCATTACGCCACCAATAGCATCGCTACCATAAATAATAGAACCGGCTCCTAAAGTCACCTCTGTTTTTTGTATCGAAAAGGGATCGATAGCAATTACATTTTGAAGGTTTCCGCCTCTAAAAATAGCATTATTCATACGCACACCATCTACAGTAATCAACAATCTATTAGTCGAAAAACCTCTAATTAAAGGACTTCCTCCACCTAACTGACTTTTCTGAATAAAGACCTGCCCTGTATTCTCTAAAGCATCGGCACTAGTTTGCGGGTTGCTAAAGGCTATAGATTTCGCATTAAAACTGATGATTTTATTAGGAATATCTTTTCTGTTTTGTTTAAATCGTGAAGCAGAAATAACAATTTCGCCTAATGCTTCATTGTTTGCTTTAAGAACGATTCTCGAGTTTTTAATTGCTGATTTCTTTATTTTTTTAAGCTGAAACGCTAAATGTTTAAAATATATTTTTTCATCGAATGGAAAGCGCTTCAAATTTACTTCTCCATTAAAATCGCTAATCTCGCTTACCGTTTTGTCTTTATTAAACACAGCAACGCCAACAATAGGTGCGCTTAACTCTTCTTCTACTATTTGAATCGTTTGAGCCCTCGATGCAAAAGAAAATAACGCAAAAAACAGAACACTAAAAATTACTTTATTCGCACAATTAGTTAAATACTTCATTAAAGACTTGTAGAGATTTTGGTTTTTTAAAGGCTCCTAAATGCAACTCAAAATACAACAACATAATCCCTAAAAAGGCTTGCCTTTGAGTCCCATTTATTTTCACTGCTTCTAAAGTATCAAAATTTGTGCCCAACAGCTGTTTTAATAAGACTAAATTTTCTGATGAAATAGCATACCTACTTTCTTTCTCAAATTGAAATTCGCCATCGTTTAAGTTAAAGTAAGGCGCATCAATTTCTGTTTTATCGGGATAAAAACCGAGATGTTTCGAAAGATTTAAAAGAAAAAGCAGATGAAAATTCGCGTACGTTTCGTTGGT
Organism: Bizionia saleffrena; assembly: GCF_008086175.1. Lineage (GTDB taxonomy): Bacteria > Bacteroidota > Bacteroidia > Flavobacteriales > Flavobacteriaceae > Bizionia > Bizionia saleffrena. Next base: position 72,007 of record NZ_VSKM01000005.1, on the reverse strand, counting down.
ATCTAACCACTGCAATGTGGCTTCCAAATAATTAAAAAGCGTGTCGTTTTGTTCCTCTTCTTGTAGCGCACTAGAAAGTACTTCAGCTAAAAATATAACAACAGCACTTTTTAAAACGTTGGTGTGTAAGGTCGCATAGAGGTAACTAATTTTTACTTCTTTAATGTATTGCAATCCTCTTTTCTCTTTATAATCGGTTACCAAATGAAGTTGCGACAACTCTTGAAAATAAGCTACTTTAGAATATGCTTTTCTAGATTTAAATACACCACGCAAAAGATAGCTAACAATTCCGTCATTTTGGGTGTAGCATTTTACAATTAAATCGCTGTCTCTATACTTGATTTTAGAAAGCACTATGGCTTTTGTCTCCGTAAACATTAACGTACCACCATTACTTTTAGCACTTTAGTTTCGAAGCTATCTAAATCGGATAATAATATTAAATACACCCCAGACGCCACCGTTCTACCTGCTAAATTTTTACCATTCCATAAGGCTGTTCCGCCATCGACCTCTAAATTATACCCTTTAAATTTTGTATTGGTTTGCGATTCGGCTTCTGTTACCAAATTACCTTCGATATCTGTGATTTTTATATTTACATTCTCTGTCAGCCCTTTTATTTTTACTTTTTCTTGATTAAGGTTAAACGATGGTCGCACCGGATTTGGATACACGTAAGCATCTTCTAAGCTTTCTTGGGTTTTCGACGTGTCGCTTCTAAATGAAACCACGCCTTTATCGGTGGCCATATACACAATTCCGTTAACCTCATCTAGAGCCACATCGACAACGTTATTTGAAGGTAGCGGAGAATTATCCATTGTAAAATGATAAATCGTTTTTTGACCGTCTGATGAAAAATAATAAACACCGGTTCCTAAAGTAGCTATCCATTTATTATTAGAGCCATCGACATTGATACTCGTAATAAATTGCTGGTATAGTAATTCACTTGGCGTGCCATTATCTAGAACAATAATTGAAGACACATTAAAGCTGGGATTACTAAAAAACTCTGCCCCACTATAAATTACGCGCAGCCCTTTACCTGTACCAATCCATACTGTATTACTTTTATCTACAGCCACACTGTACACCGCTGCTATTGGCATATTATAATCGTCAGATGAAATACTTTTTAATAAGGTTTCCGGTCCTGTATTATCAAAACCAATAATTCCTTTTTTATAGCCTCCCAACCATTTTACGCCGTTGTCATCAACAGCCAAAGAACTATAACCAAACTCGGAGTTTGCAGTTGGAAGAATAGCACTAAAATTATAACTATCCCAAACCCCCGTACTAATATTAAAAGATTTTAGTGGACTAGCTGTTTTCGCATTTGTGCACCATAAAACACCGTCATTATCGATTACAGAAGCACTATTTCTTATATCGATTCCCGCAGAACTAGACGATTGAAAACTACTATTATTAACACCATACAGCACCGCGGGGATGTCGTTATTAACCTCTAATAAACCATGCAAAAAAGAGTTGATAAAGACCTGATTATAATTTAAAGGATTAACATTTATCGTGTTCAAATTTACTGCTCCCAAAACACTGTCGAACGGCACATTCACCCAAGACTCTTGTTTTAAATGACTAAAACCTCTTTGCCTTAAGGGATAAGGGTTAAAGGTTACCGAATAATCTCCATACGTTACCCACAGGTTTTTATCTGCTGCCGCAATAGCAAATGCGGTATTAGAGATAGGGCTGTCTGGATGGATTTCTTCATACTCTAAAGGCGCTTCAAAAGGTGCTTTTAAAATACCGAAACCAATACGCCCACTATTAAAATCACCTTTAGTGCCGATATAAACAGCATCGTTTACACTGGTTCCTGAAGTGAAATCTGTATTAAATTCGCTTATAACTCCCGAAGAAGCTAGTAATGTTAAATTTTCATCGTAAACAAAAAATTGCTTTAAAGTTGTAACTTGCAATCGGTTTTCTTCTGATTTAATTTGAACAGATGCGGTATTATAAGACGCACGCTCTACAAAATTAGTAGTTACCAGTTCGTACAATTTATTTACATTTCGCAAAGCATACACCGTATTATTTATAGCTTCTACACCCACCCAGTTGAAAGCGTTAATAAGTTGCCACTCTTGAAAATTCACAAGGTTAGGACTCGAAGCATCTGCCTTTCGCATTCCTGTAGTTGTCGCTGCGTAAATAAAACCATTGTTAATAGTAGTTTGATTTACTTTTAACTGCCCTCCGCCAGAACCTATAAAATAAGTGTCTCCAAATTCTAAATTTTGAATATCGTATAACGAAATACCATAATCTGTAGCGATATACGCAAAACCGTTAGACACCATAAAATGATTTATTTTTTTATCTACCGGAGGAATGGAAGGTTTATTTAAGATATCTACAACAGTTGTAATTTTCTTAGTCGATTCACTATATACTTGCATTAATCCAGTATCGAAGCCTATTAATAACACGCCACTTGCTTCATCATATTGTATAGTAGAAATAGGCTCCCCAGACAAACCGTTTATGGTAGATAGCTTCTCCATTTCTCGCGTTTGTACATTGTAAATAAAAACGGCATTCTCTGCCGCACCAAACACTCGATTTGTGCCTTGAGAAATATCTTTTATATCTAAATAACTAAAATACCCTTGCCACGAATTTGTAAAATCTTGAGCATAGTTTAGCACGGGAATTAAAAGTAATAGTATAAATAAAGCTTTTATTTTCATTTGTTTAATTTTCGATATTTCTTTATAACGTTAATTATTACAAAAGTATATACAAAAAACAATAAAGCCCCTAAGTAGGAGCTTTTTATTACGCGATGTAGGTTTTGCTTAAACGACACCTTGAGCAAGCATCGCATCGGCAACTTTTACAAATCCAGCAATGTTTGCTCCTTTTACATAATCAATTTCCCCGGCATCGTTCTTTCCATAAGCTTCGCAGGAGGCGTGAATATGGTACATTATTTCTCGTAATTTTTCATCGACCTTTTCCTTTTTCCAGCTATATCGTAATGCGTTTTGGCTCATCTCTAACCCTGAGGTTGCCACACCTCCTGCATTCGCGGCTTTCCCCGGAGCAAATAACACATTTGCTTGTTGCAAAATTTCAATTGCCTTAGGTGTTGTTGGCATATTTGCACCTTCGGCAACAACCAGCACCTTATTTTTTACTAATTCTTCTGCTTCTCCTTTATTTAATTCATTTTGAGTTGCACACGGAATAGCAATATCACACGCAACCCCCCAAGGACGTTGGCCTTCAAAAAACTGTGCATTTTTATAAGTATCCAGATACTCTTGAATGCGTCCTCTATTTTCATTTTTAATCGTCATAATAACCTGAAGCTTTTCAGCATCTATTCCCTTCTCATCATAAATATATCCAGTAGAATCGGACATCGCGACAACCTTACCACCTAACTCTGTTATTTTTTGGCAAGCATATTGTGCCACGTTTCCAGATCCAGAAATAACCACTTTTTTATTTTTTATGGAATCGTTTTTGGTCTTTAACATACTCTGTATAAAATACACACAACCGTAGCCCGTAGCCTCAGGGCGAATTAAAGAACCTCCATAAGACAAGTCTTTACCAGTTAAAACACCCGTAAATTCATTTTTTATTTTTTTATAATAACCAAATAAATAGCCTATTTCGCGACTACCAACGCCAATATCTCCCGCAGGAACATCGGTATCTGCACCAATATGCCTAAATAACTCTCCCATAAACGACTGGCAAAAACGCATCACTTCATTATCGCTTTTCCCTTTAGGATTAAAATCGCTACCCCCTTTACCACCACCCAAAGGCAATGTCGTTAAGCTATTTTTAAACACTTGTTCAAATCCTAAAAACTTTAAAATACTAAGATTAACCGAAGGATGAAATCTTAAGCCGCCTTTGTAAGGCCCAATTGCAGAATTAAACTCTACTCTAAACCCACGATTTACTTGAACCTTTCCAGAATCGTCTAGCCAAGGCACTCTGAAAATAATAGCTCGTTCTGGTTCGACTATACGTTCTAAAAGCATTTTGTTTTGATACTTCGGATGGGCTTCTATAAAAGGAATAATAATTTCTGCTACTTCGTAAACGGCTTGAAGAAATTCCTTTTCATTGCTGTTTTTTTCTTTTACTGAATTAAAAAAAGCTTCAATTTTGGTTTGCATTACATTCTAAGAGATAAAATCATTATTATTAAAGATTACTAGCAACACGACCGTTATAGATAAAAAATTAACTTTTTTGTGATACATTTCGCTACATAGCAATTTATGATTTTTATTATAAAAAATTATACCTTTACGAAGTTTTCTGTATTTTTTATATATTGCTTGATAGTTAATCGCGATTTGATATATTTGTTGAATGAGAGGCTCTAAAATTGTCCTAATTATGCTAACAGCAAAACAATTATCCTTACTGTTTTTTATATTTTTTATTTCTAAGTCTGCTTTTTCTCAATTGGGCTTTTCTCACGAAATAGGAATTATTGCAGGTCCTGTTGCATTTAAATCTGACTATGGATTACGAACTAATTTAACTACCAATGCAGGAAATACTGGAGTAGGAATAGGTATCGTACATTTTTTAGATCTGGCCTATAGATCTAATCGTTATTCGTACTCAATAGATAACTTTATTTACGATCACTTTAAACTAAGAACAGAAATATCATACAACAAAACAAAGCTAGAACACTTTGGCAAGTATGTCGACCCTTCTAGAACTAGCGATGAAGCTCAACGGTTAAGAGATCATACGGGAGAAGCTAATAATCTTGATGTTGGGATGCAAATTGAATTTTATCCCTTTAGTATTAGAGATTTTCAAAATTTCTCAAGTCGATGGGCACCATTTATTAGCGCTGGCGCACATTTTGTAGCGTTCAATCCTAAAGTAAGCACCGCGTACTTAGGCGAAGGAGATCCTGGAAATATTAAAAATCTTAATAATTTCTACACACCCTGGTCCTCTCCTTATTTACCAGATCCTATCGATGCAAGCCCAGGAACAACGTGGTCTGTAGTTAGTAGTGTGGGTGTGCGATACAAGTTGAATGTAATGTCGGACTTAATGCTAGATTTACGCGGGCAATACTATTTTAATGACTGGATAGACGGATTAAATCACGGCTTACCAGATAATAAATATAATGATTGGATGGTATGGCTTAACTTCGGCTATATCTATTACTTAGAGTAATCGTTGCAAATTTGACCTAAAAAAAGAGAACTAAGAGTTACCGCTCTTTATACGCTAGCATGCAACCCAAAGCTTGTTTTAAATAGCTGTCAAACAACATATAAAAGTCACACTGTGTTTTACACATCTGCTACTTGTTAACTACTAGTTAAGAACTTTTATACCATATAACGCGTTCAATGACCGCTTTATGAATAGTCCTGCACTGTATCGTCCAACGCAGTTGTTTTCAAGGATCTTACTTTAATATTTTAGTAGCATTCCCGTCGTCTACCCCGGGTTACTGAATAGTTTAACGCGAATTATTTTTATATTAAATTTCATCCAAATATTTTTTGATTAGAACTAAAATAACGCTTAATTAGCTCTATTCAAATCCAAGCATCACTTTAAACTATGTTTAACAGTTTCTCCATAAAGGCGTTAAAAACTATTTTAATCCTTGTTATTTCAGTCACCGTTTTTAGTTGTAAAAAAGAAACAACACTTACGTTTTCTACCACTTCCATTCTTACAGACAATGAAACGGTTGTGGAAGTTAATATCCCTAAAGCCGAAGGCAATACAGAAGCAGCACAAGCGATTAACAGAACCTTAGAAAACTACACTAATATGGCGTTAACCGTAGATTCTGCAAACACAATGCAACCAACAATCGAAGACAACATTACCGCGTTTAATGCGTCTTACAGCACTTTTAAAACTGAAATAGGGAAAACACTTTTAACCGATTTACCGTCGTGGGAGGCATTAGTAGATGGAGAAATTTCATTCCAAAACGAATCTATAATTTGTATTGTAATGAACTCGAGTATTAATACTGGCGGCGCACAAGGGATTTTTAATATAAAATTCTTCAACTTTGATGCCACGACAGGAGAAGAGTTACAAACAAAAGATTTAATTACCGATGTCGAAGCTTTTACAACCCTTGTTAAAAAACACTACGACAAAGAATTAGAAACGGGCTACGAAGCTAGCAACCTAGAGCCAAACGACGCGCCGTTTTCATTTCCCGAAAATCTGGGTTTTAGTGAAGACGGTGTTATTATATTTTACGACCGTTCTAGCAGCTTGTCTAACGACCCTCTAGAATTCACAATTTCTTATACGATTGCAAATAAATATTTAAAATTTTAGAGTGATTTTTTAAGCGCTAGAATATACCCCAAGTGAATGCCTTCGTGAAAATTATTAAACGCAATAGCGTGCTCCACATTACGTAAAATATTACCAGTAGTTACCGTATATTCTGTGTAATTTTTAAATAAGTTGTTATTGTAATCTTCTTCCATTTTTTCTACCGTTGAAAACAGCAACCCTTTAACCTCATCTACTTCTATTTGGGAAACAAAATGCTCAGCTTTTGTTCCTTTTCTATAGTTTGCTACCATTTTATCAGAGACATTCATTGGTATCCCAGATAAATTATAAACAAGTAATTGTTGGGTAACGATGGTATGTGCCACATTCCATATAATAGTGTTACTAAAACCTTCAGGTACTTTATTTAACTGTTCTAAGCTATAGTGTTCTAAAAAGCTTTTTAATAAGATCCTATTTTTCAAGGTGGTTTCGAAGGCGAAATTCATAAATATAATTTTAGATAAAAGTAACCTTTTTTTGCGAAATTAAATTTATTTTGCAATCACAAAACTCTTGTAAAATGACTAAAGTATACTATTTAAAAACGTGTAGCACCTGTTCTAGAATTTTAAAAGAATTAGATCTGCCTTCAAATGTTGTTTTACAGGATATTAAAAGCGATCCTATTACGCCACAACAATTAGAAGAAATGAGGGCGCTATCTGAAAGCTACGAAGCTTTATTTAGCAAGCGCGCAACGTTATATAAAACGATGGATTTAAAAAATAAATCACTTACCGAAAAAGATTATAAACACTATATTTTAGAACATTACACATTTCTAAGTCGTCCTGTCTTTATTATTAATAAGGCCATTTACATAGGGAATTCTAAGAAAAACGTTGAAGCTGTTAAACACGTCTTAAATGAAGTTTAGAATCTGGGCACTAATTGCTGCTTTTGTAGTACAGTTACTCTATGGTTTAAACTTTACGCTGGCTAAAGATGTTATTGCAGGCGGTTTTGTCACACCGTTTGCTTTTATAATTTTTAGAGTAGCAGGTGCGACGTTATTATTTTGGGTATTTAGCGGTATGGGACCCCAAGAAAAAATAGCACCAAAAGATTTTATTACGCTGTTTTTCGCTGCTATTTTTGGAGTCGCAACCAATATGCTTATGTTTTTTAAAGGGCTAGAATATACCTCACCTATTCACGCGGCAGTAATAACAACAATAGTTCCTATTATAGTGCTTATTCTTTCTACCTTTTATTTGAAAGAACGGTTTACAACACTTAAAGTTGTAGGTGTTGTTTTGGCATTTTCTGGCGCGATTGTTTTAACGCTTTACGGCAAATCTTCACGCGTTGGAGATAATGTGCCTTTAGGAAATTTATTAGTATTAATTAACGCCATTTCCTATAGTATTTATATTATAATTCTAAAAAAACTAACTGATAAATACCATCCGTTTACGTTTATAAAATGGGTGTTTTTATTCGGCTTATTCTTAGTTACGCCATTTGGCATTAACGATTTTATCGCTATAGATTACACCTCTTTTACACCTTATATTTACTTCTCAATTGCGTTTGTTATTGTTGGCGCTACGTTTGGCACGTATACTTTAAATCCTTTAGCATTGCGCCATTTAAAAGCATCTACAGTAAGTATTTTTATTTATATCCAGCCGGTAATTGCAGGAATATTTGCCATTATAATGGGAAGCGACAGTTTAAGTAGTGTAAAACTTATCGCTTCCGCATTAATATTTACAGGGGTGTATTTAGTGACTAAAAAGCCAAAAGCACCCGAGGTACAGCTTTAAATTACAGATTTAAATTTACTGGTTTTCGGCCTTTCGCTCGTGCGTCTTCTTTTGTTAAGACCTTATAGTCTTCCGTTTTCGGGAATTCATCAGCGATATCTAATAACTCTTTTGGAAGCGCTGTTATTTTGCGTTCTTTTAAATCTATCCAAGCGCCAAACATTTCGCAAAATGCTAGATTTTCACCTTTATGATTATAGAAATTATGATCGAATTTAAAAAACGAACCCTCTTCACTCAACCCAGAAACCTCTAAACTTACAGTAATGGGTTGCCCCATAAACACTTCCTTAAAATAAGACATATGCTCGTAAAAGACTACCGGGCCAATGTTGTGCAGTGCCAATTCTTTCATAGTAAAACCTTGCTCTATTAAAAAGGCCATACGCGTATGACTCATAAAATTAGTAAAAGCAGAATTCGCTAAATGCCTGTTAGCATCGACATCACTCCAACGTATTTCAAATTGTTTTGTGTACATATTCTTAATTGTTTTACTTCAAAATTACATAATATTGTTGTGCACGCATAAAAAATTAAAAGGTTTTCTAAACACACGCTTTTCATTACCTTTGCACAACTTTATATAGAAAGCTTATGATACATTCAATGACAGGTTATGGTAAATCTGTAGTACAGTTACCAACAAAAAAGATATCGATAGAACTAAAATCGTTAAATAGTAAAAACCTGGATTTAAACGCCAGAATGCCTTCTATTTATAGAGAAAAAGAATTACCGCTTCGCAAATTAATTGCAAAAGAACTAGATCGCGGTAAAGTCGATTTCTCAATTTATGTTGAAACGACTGCTGAAGATACATCGGCAAAGATTAACACTCCCGTTGTTAAACAATATATCGAGCAATTAAGGGCGGTTGTAGATGGTGATGAAGTAGAACTGTTAAAAATGGCGGTGCGTTTTCCTGATGCTTTAAATACAGAGCGTGAAGAAATTGACGAAAACGAATGGCAAATCATAGAAACTGAAATTAAAAATGCCATTGAAAGCATTAAAACCTACAGATTAGACGAAGGTAAAGTACTGGAAACCGATTTTAAAAATCGCGTTGCTATAATAAGTGATTTACTAGAACAAATAATCGCAATGGACCCGGAGCGTATTGATGGCGTTAAAGACCGTTTAAAAAAGGGGGTTGAAGAACTTAAGGAAAAATACGACGAAAACCGTTTTGAGCAAGAACTCGTCTATTACATTGAAAAATTTGATATCACCGAAGAGAAAGTACGCTTAAAAAATCACTTAGATTACTTTTTAGACGCTTTACATTCTGAAGATTCTAACGGAAAGAAATTAGGTTTTATCTCTCAAGAAATGGGAAGAGAAATCAATACCATAGGCTCTAAAAGCAACTATGCACCAATGCAACAACTGGTCGTACAAATGAAAGACGAGTTAGAAAAAATTAAAGAACAATTACTAAACGTACTGTAATTAGCGCGTAACCAAAATATATATTTGTGACCACAGTATCCACTAAAAAACAAGGTAAACTTATCGTGTTTTCTGCACCTTCCGGCTCAGGAAAAACAACCATTGTAAGACATTTATTAAAAAACGAAGCGCTTAATTTGGCGTTTTCAATTTCGGCAACTTCTCGAGAAAAGCGCGGCGAAGAGATAGACCTAGAAGACTACTACTTTTTATCAGCTAAAGAATTTAAAAACAAAATTAAAGGCGATGAATTCTTAGAATGGGAAGAAGTGTATCGCGATAATTTTTATGGGACTTTAAAGACGGAAGTCGACAGGCTTTGGGCGTTAGGAAAGCACGTTCTTTTCGATATTGATGTGTCTGGGGGTTTGCGTATTAAACGAAAGTTTCCTGAACAAACTTTAGCTGTTTTTGTTAAACCACCAAGTATCGACGAGCTAAAAATTAGACTTAAAAACAGAAAAACAGAGACCGACGACAAAATAAATATGCGCGTTGCAAAAGCCTCGGCAGAATTAGCCACTGCCCCACTGTTTGATATTATTATAGAAAATGATAATTTAGAAAAAGCGCTTGCCGAAGCAGAAAATACGGTAGCTAATTTTTTAAACGCCGATAATTAACACGCTAGTATTATGAATATAGGTCTATTTTTTGGTTCTTTTAACCCCATCCACGTTGGGCATTTAATTATAGCACACCAAATGGCAGAAAACAGCGATTTAGACCAAGTCTGGTTTGTAGTGACACCACACAGTCCCTTTAAAAAGAAAACTTCACTTCTGGATAACTACGACCGTTTAGAAATGGTACATTTAGCCACCAAAGACTACGATAATTTAATGCCTAGCGCTATCGAGTTTAATTTGCCGCAGCCTAATTACACCATAAATACACTCGCCTATTTAAAAGAAAAACATCCTAATAATCAGTTTTCATTGATTATGGGTGAAGACAATTTAAAAGGGTTTCATAAATGGAAAAACTACGCACTTATTTTAGAGCATCATAATATCTATGTGTACCCGAGAATTGCCGAAGGCACTACTGATACGTCACTTAGCGATCATCCACAAATTCACAAGGTTGAAGCTCCCATTATGCAATTGTCATCAACCTATATTCGTAAAGCAATTAAAGAAGGTAAAAACATCAGGCCATTATTACCAGAACACGTTTGGAAGTACGTCGATGATATGCATTTTTACAGCTAATTTGAGAATTATTTATTATAATTTATAAGACTTAAGACGAAATGTTAACGGCATCTTTCAGCCGAATAATAAGAGTTCGTGAACCGCTTAAACTAAATCTAAAATGAGAACGAAGTTATATGTTTTTAAAACCGTTGCTTATCATTTAAGTTTTACTAAAGCTGCCGAGCAATTGTATATTTCTCAGCCTGCCGTTTCTAAAGCCATTAGAAATTTAGAAGACGATTACAAAACTACGTTTTTCCTAAGACACCGCAACTCGATAGAACTCACCGATAACGGAAAAGTGTTTTTGGAGTACGTAAATAAGATTTTAAACATTTTTTCTGAAATCGATAATCAGTTTTTAAATGAAAAAGAGGCGCTTCCTAAAGACATCACTTTTGGAGTAAGCAGCACACTAGCAACTTATATTATTCCTAAAATTATAGCCAATTTTAGAGTACACTATCCTGAAACGCGGTTTAAAATAAAAAGCGGCAATTCGGAGGATATTGAAGTGCTTCTGCTTAACCAGAACTTAGATTTTGGGATTACAGAAGGCAAAGAATCACATAAAAAGCTTCAGTTTAAACCGTTTCTAAAAGACGAAATTGTATTGGTTACCAATGCTAATAATACCGCGTTTAAAAACGGTGTTATTACTCTAGAAATATTACAACAGTTACCAATTATTGAACGCGAATTTGGTTCGGGAACACGTAATATTATATATGAGTTTTTAAATAAAAAAGGGATTACTGCGTTAAATACGGTCGTGACTTTAAACAGTACGGAGGCTATAAAAAACTATCTTTATAATTCGGACAATTACGCGCTAATATCGATTAACGCGGTAACTGAAGACTTAAAAAACAACAAGCTTAGAATTATAGATATTTCAGATTTAACAATGGAGCGCTGGTTTCATTTTGTATGCCGCACGGGGTATCAATCTAAAGTAATGGATAGCGTCGAAAAGTTTATTAGAAACAACTACTCATAACTTTTAGTTATATACAATAGCTTTTTAATGTGCTTAACAGTTATATCTCTGCCGTAACTTTGCGCCTATATTACAACAGTTATGAAAACGCAGATACCAAAAGTTATTTTTTTCCTCCTTGGAATTGTAACATTATCAGGACTAGTAGAGAGCCCAATTGCTTTATTATTAGGATTTGTATTCACCTTAATTTGTAAGAATCCTTTTAAAGCTGAAAGTCAGAAAGTAATAAGTTATTTATTAAAAATAGCAGTAGTAGGTTTAGGTTTCGGGATGTTTTTAAAAGAAACCATAGAAACCAGTAGAGACGGACTAGCGCTTACTTTTTACTCTATAGTTTTAACGGTAACCCTAGGTATATTCTTAACGCGTGCTTTTAAAATAGACAAAAAACTGGGGCATTTAATTACTTCAGGCACTTCTATTTGCGGTGGTAGTGCCATTGCAGCGATTGCCCCCGTAATAAAAGCAAAAAGTGAGATTATTAGTATTGCATTAGGTATCATTTTCTTGCTAAACTCTATCGCTTTACTTGTTTTCCCTCCACTAGGGCATTTATTTCAATTAACACAAGAACAATTTGGTTTATGGTGCGCTATAGCTATTCACGACACGAGCTCGGTAGTTGGTGCGGCTTTAAGTTATGGAGACGATGCGCTCCGTATTGCAACCACGATTAAACTATCGAGAACACTTTGGATAATTCCATTATCGATTTTCTCAATGTTTATGTTTAAAACCAAAGGCGAAAAAATTAAAATCCCTTATTTTATTTTACTGTTTATTGGAGCTATAGTCATTAACAGCTTCCATATTCTTCCTGAGACTATCACTGGCAGTATTGTTGTAATTTCTAAGCGTCTTTTAATTCTAACATTATTTTTAGTCGGCTCTACAATTTCAATTAAAGATTTAAAATCAACGGGAATTAAACCCATAGTATTGGCCGTATCATTATGGCTGTTTATTGCAATCTTCTCATTAGTTTACATTCTAAACTAATGGTCTATTATTTAAACATTTTTTAACACGCGTTGATTTTGACACATCGAAAAAAAAACCGAGATTCGGCAACGGATTTAAACACCAAAAAATACAAGTGTAAAAGAGGGTGTTTTTGATTTAAAAAATGAAAACGCAACGCATAAAAATAAGTAAATCAAAACTAGTAGCCCTTCCGTTACTAGCTTTGCTGTTATTACTTTCGCCCTGCTCGGTGAAAGGCGCACTACAAAATGCTCTAGAAGTTGACGTTTCAAAATCACTTCACAAAAGTAAATCGGCAGCACCTCAATTAAATATTTGTAATATTTGGGAGCACCAAGCACAAACAGAAACAAAACAAGCGACGAAAAAAGACATTAAAAAAACTCTTTCTACATCTTTTTCACATCGTTTATTCAACACTAACACAAAACGTAAAGCCTCATTTTGGGTGGAGCATTCTGTTGGTCTTAACCTAGAACCCCCACTATACATTTTATATAAAAGACTTAAAATTTACGATTTAGACGCTTTTACCTTCGTTTAAAGCACTATTCTTTTACTATAAAATTTATTAAAATGCAAGATCAAAAAATACTACAGTCGTATAATATGGCTGGTCTTTTTACTATGTCCCTACGTTTAGTTGTAGGATGGACTTATTTTTCAGCCTTCTGGCGTCGTCTCATTCTAGACAACAAACTAGACCCTGAAACCGCTGGTTATATTGGAGAAAAATTTAATCACTTTTTACCAAACGCACTTGGTATAAAACCTATCATTGAATATTTAGTAACACACCCGGAAGCCTTATGGTGGGCTATGGCAAGTTTTACTATTGTTGAGGCTATCGTTGGCCTATGTATGATGCTTGGACTGTTTACACGCCTTATGAGTATTGGCGTATTTGGCCTCGCTATGGGTATTTTATTAGGCTCCGGTTGGATTGGTACCACGTGCTTAGATGAGTGGCAAATTGGAGTATTAGGTATCGCAACTGGATTTACTATTTTCCTTTCGGGAAGTGGTAAGTACTCGTTAGATTATTTATTACTTAAAAACAAATCTAAAATAACCACGTCGAAAGCCTTTAACTGGTTAGGCTCTGGAGTTTTACCAATTAAATTGAACGTATTACATAAAATAGTATTTGCAGGCTCGTTTTTAATTTTAGGTCTTACACTATTTACAAACCAATATTTTCACGGCGGTGTTTGGGGAACGTTACACAATAAATCTGTTAAGCCTAAAATAGAACTTAGCCAAGGAGTCATAAACGACAACACGCTATCTTTTCAAGTATTTAGAGTTGAGGGTGTAGATGTATATGGTTCTTTTTTAATTCAAATAGATTTAAAAAATAAGGCTGGCGAAACACTTATAAAATTAGATGGTGCGGGCTTATCGCAATTCCCTAAAGAAAGTATTAATAACGTCTATGTTACCAAAGTAAAACCAGGAAAACACAGTATGATTATTCCTTTAGGCGCAAAAGCGACGCTATCTATTAAAGACAACGCATTAGCAAATTTACCGTCTGGCGACTACACCGTGTCCCTTACCGATATTAGCGGTACTGTTTGGAATGAAACTATTACTATTTCAAATTAATTTTTATACTATAATAAAAGCCCAACGCATTTACGTTGGGCTTTTTTGATTATTCTTCTTTTTAAAAAGTAGGGTTTTTCATACAATTACGGTTTTTGCCGTAATGAAAAAGCGTAAAAAAGACGTGTTTTAGACAAACAGCAAAAAAAACCGATTAACAGTTGTGTTAACCCTTTCCAATCCGATAGCTTTACATAAAATTAATAGATATGAAAGCAGTAAACCCCTTAACTTTACTACTTATATTTGCATCTTTAATTGGATATATCGCCCTTAGTATTTGGTTTGTATTCAAAAACGAGCAAAAAAAATTAAACAGAATAATATGGATTTGCCTTATTTTAGGTCTGCCATTTTTAGGCTCTACAATTTATTTTTTAAAGTACTTTATAGACAGCGGCAGTACAGAAATAAGCCCAAACAATACACCCTAATTTTTATTCTATGATACTGATTAACAAAAAAATAAATTAACACACATCCAACCCACTTAAAAGGCCTTAATACACAAGAGAACAAACGCTAAGGCATTATTAAAGACCACATTTAAACCATTCACTTTAAATATTACGAGAGTCCTCACTACCACTAAAAGCGTAGCGTTATTTACTTATATTTTTAAGAGTTATAAGATGGGTCTAAGCCAAAAAAAACAATATACAGAACCGTTTCCGCTCCAAACACGCGCTTGTACTTAGACATTGAGAATATGTGATAAAGTTGACACGCCTCCTATCTTTTCATAAAAAACTTAATAAAGCCGGAAGCTAACAAAAGTCATCTTCTAGAACGTTATTATGTTATAATTTTGAATAAATTATAAAAACTATGACGGCAGTAAACCCAATACCCTTACTACTGATATTTACATCTTTAATTGGTTACATTACCCTTAGCATATGGTTTGTAAACAAAAACGAGCAAAAAAAACTAAACAGAACAATCTGGATTTGCATTATCTTAGGAATTCCATTTATAGGTTCTACATTCTGTTTTTTACAGGTACTTAATAAACAGTAATCGTATAAAAACATCCCTCGATAAATATTCTTATTACATAATAATCAATAAAAAAAGCCAACTCTATTAGAGGTGACTTTTTTTTCGTGTTTAAAGTACTAGTCCAAAGCTGGAATACGTAATACTTGGCCTGGATAAATTTTGTCTGGATCGCTAAGCATTGGTTTATTAGCTTCAAAAATAACTGGATATTTCATTGCGTTAGCATAATATTTTTTCGCTATTTTACCTAGCGTATCACCACTAACCACAGTATGAAACTGCGCTTCTGGCTCTTTATGCTCTACCGTCATTTGGTCGTCTACTGTCGCTATTCCATCACTATTACCCACTACTAAAATCACTTTTTCGCGCGTCGATTGGTCTGCCGCTTTACCAGATAGTGTCGCTTTATCATCATCAATTAAAATAGTAAGTCCTTCGACCTTTAAATCGAGATCTTGCACTGTTTCTTTTAATTTTATAGCAGCCATTTCCTCTAATTTTAATTCTGCTGCTTCCGCTTCGGCTTGTTCTTCTTTATCCGTTTTTCCTATTCCAAATACTTTGGCTCCTGCATTTTTAATAAATGAAAATAATCCCATAATGTTTATTGATTTTATCGTTAATAATTCGCGTGCTCACTTGTTGTAAAGTTTAAAAAAATCTTTCTTAATTCCTATTATTAAGAGGAATTAATAGCGACTAAACAAGAAAAAAAACTACTTAACCATTTTAGGCTGAGTAGTTCTAGGTTTATCTAATTAATAAAAAATTATTAATTTCTTGTACTGTTACGCGCATTTTCTTTTTTAATTGTGCGCTGCTTTCTTTTTTTATCTCCCGAGGTTTTAGTGGTATTTATAGTCGTGCCCTCTTTTAAATACTGAATATATCCGCGACCTTTAAATCTATAAAGCGTTCCAGAATCGGCATGAAAAAGTTCTATAGTTTGGTCGTTTTTAACATCCAACTCAAAAAATTCATTATCGAAATAATCATAATCGAGAGTTAGCGTTTTTAAGTACCTATTCCCCACTACATCTCCAACGCCATAAACTCCTGTAAAATCCCAATACAATGAGTTTGGGGGAGTGTTAGCTACGTCTTGAGAGCTTCTAAAGGTTACATCGTTACCTCCTGCTAAAAACTGTAAATAGTTTTCATCATCAAAAGCATTTAATGCACCATAATTACTAGTAAATGTTTTCTCCCAAGCTTCATATTCTTGTAAAAAATAATGAATATTATCATAAAACACATAATCATAATCAAATGTTGCACGCTGCGATCCGTTTAAGAAATAAGACGTATCCGTATACGGGTTATATAATTCAATGGTATTATAATCTATTTGATACACATCAAAAGTATCAAAACCGTCAATGTCATGATCGGTATCTAAAATTCTATTATACGCGTCGTAATACCCTATCGCAATACCAAAGCCGTTGCCTTGACTGCCAATACCCACTAAATTATTATTTGCATACAACACGCCATTTCTAAACGATACGGTAAATGCGATTTGTAAAAACGGTGTTTCTCCATACCCTATGGTTTCATTAATATCTACATACCAAAGCTCGTAAGAATTTAGTACTTGATTTAAAGATAACGGCGGTGGCGTCGTTTGTACATAATCGTCTTGAACAATTACATCGGTTTGGCAAGACGTTACTATTAGTGCCAAAAGCACTACACCAAGAATTCGTTTTAATTGTTTCATAACTGTCGTTTTTATGGATTGCTATTTAACGTTTTTCAAAAGTTGTGCCAGAAATAGAAAAGCTATTGTAACAAGGGTTTAGCTATCATTAATATTTTTGTATTTTTGAAGCTTACTTTAAAGACACTATAGGTTTTAAAAAGAGAATATGAGCAACGAATTAAAATATGCCGTTTTTGGATCTGGAAGTTGGGCCACCGCAATAGTAAAAATGTTATGCGAGAACCAAGCCGAGGTAGGCTGGTATATGCGCAGTGTGTATGCAAAAGAACATTTAATTAAGGAGCAGCACAACCCTAGTTACTTAAGCTCTGTAGAGTTTCGTTTAGAGCAATTAAAACTAAGTAACGATATTAACGAAATCGCTAACTATGCCGATGTTTTAATATTTGTTATTCCCTCTGCTTTTATCTATTCAGAATTAGAAAAATTAACGGTCGACATCACCAATAAAACAGTCGTTTCGGCAATAAAAGGTATTATTCCAGAAACTGGTTTGCTTTTAGGCGAGCATTTTCATGACACCTATAATGTACCTTTCGAGAACATCGCTGTCATTGCTGGCCCTTGCCACGCAGAAGAAGTCGCTTTAGAGCGTCTTTCGTACCTCACCATCTCGTGCGACGACGCTACCAAAGCGCAATACATTGCCAACGCCCTGTCTAGCGATTATATTAAAACAAAAATTAGCGACGACGTCATTGGTACCGAATACGCCGTTATGCTTAAAAATATTTATGCCATAGCCGCCGGTATTGCTCACGGATTGGGCTATGGTGACAATTTCCAAAGTGTGTTAATGAGTAACGCCATTCGCGAAATGAAGCGTTTTATAAAGAAAAAACATAAAATGAAACGCAACATTAACAACTCGGCGTACTTAGGCGATTTGCTCGTTACTGGTTACTCTTTATTTTCTAGAAACCGTATGTTCGGTAATATGATTGGAAAAGGCTACACCGTAAAATCGGCACAAATGGAAATGAGTATGGTTGCCGAAGGCTATTATGCCACCAAAAGCGCTTACTTAATTAATCAAAATAATAAAAAGAAAACCAAAATTCACATTATAGACACCGTTTACAATATTCTATACCAAGGGAAAGATCCTAAAAAAGAATTTATAAAACTCGCCGACAAACTCGATTAGTAACACCTTAAACCGATTTACATTTGCTTTTTGGGCGTTACCAAAGGTCGGGCTTTACGCTCCAATCTTTTGGCTCGTCCCACGCCAAAAGGATTTATGCTGCAATCCCTAACGCGGAGATTGACGTAAAACGAGACTGTTTTAGGGTTTAAGATTATCATTAATTATTTAAAACTTATTTTAAAAGATTTAGACTTTCTTTTTAATTAGTCCTACTACTATTAAAGCAATGCCCGCCCCTAATAAAAACCCAGTAATAAAGTCGATGCCGTCACTATCGAAATAAAAGCGTACAATAGCGCCTACTACCACTAAATTAAACCCAATAGCGCTTATTTTTTTCATTCTCTGTGTTTATGTAATTTACGTAACAGCACTGCTCCCATTACTTGGCAACAACACCGCGAGCTTCCATAAGCGGCACCGCTTGCAAGGCCTCTAAATTAATAGTATTCTTTTTAAACGTGTACACCTTATCGAACATCGTGTTGTCTTTAAAATAGGTGACTTTAAATTGATTGTTTAACGTAAATAATTCTTCTTGAATCATTTCAATTTTAGCGTAACTCTTTTTTGGTAGCACCTCTACTTTCTTGCGAAACTTAGACGTTATCTTGCTTTCCGAATAGCCATCGGTAACAATAATTACCATTTCTAAATCGGCATCATTGTCATTAATAATGTAAGCGTTCCAGTCCTGCGTTTTATAAATCGCGTTGTATTCGTTGACAATAGCCACATAAACACCTTCAACTTTTGGAATTTCGATATCTTTTTTCATACTGCAAAAATACAAA
Organism: Bizionia saleffrena; assembly: GCF_008086175.1. Classification (GTDB taxonomy): domain Bacteria; phylum Bacteroidota; class Bacteroidia; order Flavobacteriales; family Flavobacteriaceae; genus Bizionia; species Bizionia saleffrena. Next base: position 52,948 of record NZ_VSKM01000005.1, on the reverse strand, counting down.
TCTATTCAAAATAAGGGCTAGAATACGGTACCGTTATTATCGCTCTTAAATGACAGATTATACTATGCTCTAAAATAACGTTTAAAGCAAAGACGTTAAAAAGAGAATTTTACTTAACAGAAACGGCTCCAATTCTTATAAAGCACAACTCAGGAATTAATTTTATATTTATAGCCAGCCTTAGGTGTCCTTCCGCTTTAGGTTACTCTAAGCTCTATAAACACAAGAGCAAATACTAAATATTTTCTAAAGACTTCTATAGCCAAATCCACGTGTGGTAATTCCTTTTTATTGCAAACAGAAAAGAGGGTTTTAAGTATTTTACTACTCAAAACCCTCTTTTATAAATTAAAGTAATAGATACACTACCCACGTTAGTGTGTTGCTCTGTAATTTCTTTAATTTCAGTTGTAAACTAATCGATTAAAACATACGCTTTGTAATTTTGGACGTTCAGAATTGAACCTTCCAAAAAATCGCTTTTCTGTTTCTTCATTTACTTATTTCCAACCGCCACCTAAAGCTTCATATAAATTAACCATAGCAATGAGTTGCTGTAATTTACTGTCTACACTATTTAATTCGGCACTTAACGCACTTTGTCTTGCCGTTAATAAATCTAAATAATTGGCATAACCGTTTTTAAGCAATTCTTCAGAATTGGCTTCCGCGTTCTTTAATGCTGCGACTTCCAATTCTCTAAATTCTATTTTTTTAGTTTCAGCTTCGTAGGTGTATAAGGCATTAGACACTTCTGTTCCTGCCACTAATAGTATTTTCTTAAATTGCAGTAAAGCTTGCTCTTTTTGGGCAATAGCCACTTCATTTTGAGTCTTTATTTTTCGCTGATTAAACAACGGTTGCGTTAAACCACCAACAAGCGATGCAAAAAGTGAGTTTGCACTTAATAACTTATCTAATTCCAGACTTTGAAATCCGCCCGTAGCCGTTAATTTAAGCGACGGGTAAAAATTACTACGTGCGACATTAGTCAGCTCAAACGATTGTATTAAACCGTATTCTGCCGCCATAACATCTGGGCGATTACTTAATAAAGTTGCTGGCACTCCCAAACGAATGTCTTCATCGATATCTTGAACGCCTAAAGTGCTTCTTTCAAATTCTTGAGGGCCTTTTCCCAACAAAATACTCAAGGTATTCTCCATCTTAAAGATTGCCGTTTCTAAGTCTATTTGCAACGCTTTTGCATTATTATATTGTGCGATATTCTGGTCTACTGCTACTTGCGTAACTTGCCCGGCGTCTTTTAGTGCCTTAATAGTAACCACACTACTATCTCGCGTTAAAATTGTTTGCTTAGTAATCTCTAACTGAGTATCTAAAGCCAATAAATTGTAATAGGCGATAGCAATACTAGAAATAAGTTGCGTTTTTACGGCTTGATGTCCTGCAACACTTTGTAAATAAGCCGCTTGTGTCGCCCGCTTATTACTTCTTATTTTACCCCAAATATCTGCTTCCCAAGATAAATTAGCTGTTAAATCAAACTGATCGGTAGAGGTATCCGCCAAAAACGCTCCAAATTGACTGTTTTTAGACAATTCTTGGTGTGTAATACTCGCTCCCGCACTTAGCGTAGGGAAATAGCCCGCTTTGCCTTGTAAAGCATAAGCTTCGGCAGCTGCGAGTTGCTGAAGAGCGATTCTTACATCAATATTATTCTGTAAGCCTTCTTCTATATACTGCTTTAAATACGGATCTGTAAACATCGTGGTCCACGACACCTCAGCCATCGATAAACTATCGGTTGGCAAATTATCGGTACGGTATAACGCTTCCGTTTCTTGTAAAGCTGGTCGTTCGTATTCTTTTGCAACAAAGCAAGAGGTTAACACAAAAGACGCACCTAATAAAAGGACTATATTATATAAACTTTGTTTTCTCATAATTAATTAATTTCTGAAGGTGTTTCATTCGTGTTCTCTACTACTGGAGCACCCGTAAAGCGTTCTTGTAACCATTGGAAAACCACATACAATACTGGTATAATAAATACCCCAACAATGGTTCCTATTAATAACCCTCCAGCGGCACCAGTTCCAATAGAATTGTTTCCTTCTGCACCGACTCCTTTTGCTAAAACTAGAGGTAATAACCCTAAGATAAAGGCGAAAGACGTCATTAAAATAGGACGCAATCTTACTTTTGCACCATCGATGGCCGCATCAACAAGCGACAAGCCTTGTTGTCGTCTTTGAATAGCGAACTCTACAATTAAAATCGCATTCTTAGCTAACAGACCCAACAGCATTATTAAAGCAATTTGAAAATAAATATTATTCTCCAAGCCTGAGAAATAAGTTGTTAAATACGCCCCAGCGACACCAATTGGTAACGATAGAATGACTGCTAATGGTAAAAAATAACTCTCGTATTGTGCCGCTAAAAAGAAATACACGAACAGAATACTAATCATAAAAATAACAGTTGACTGACCAGAAGAGGCAATCTCCTCTCTTGTAATTCCTGAATATTCTACTTTATAACCTTCTGGCAGACTTTCTTTTGCCAGCGAATTAATTTTAGCAATCGCATCTCCGGAACTATAACCTGGCGCTGTAGAACCGTTTACCGTAACAGCGTTAAACAAGTTAAAACGGTTTACAGTTTGCGGCCCATAAGTTCTGTTTAAGGTTACAAATTGCGAAATTGGAGTCATCTCACCACTAGGTGTTTTTACAAACATACTGTTTAAGCTCTCTTCGTCTGTTCTATCTTCCGGTAGCGTTTGTACAAACACGCGGAACTGTTTACCAAAGCGACTAAAATCGGCCACATAATTACCACCAATATACCCTTGCAATGCAGATAAAATTGAACTGGTTGCGATACCGGCTTCTTCGGCACGCTCGATATTTATATCTAACTCTAATTGCGGAAAATTAGTACTGAATGAATTCGATGCGAAACCAATTTCGGGTTGTTGATTTAGCAGACCTACAAATTCGGTTGCTGTCGCATCTAGTTCTGTTAACGGGTTGGCTGCACGATCTAATAATCGCATTTCAAAACCATCAGCACTACCAAAACCGGGGACACTTGGAGGTGTGAAAAACAAAATTTTAGCATCCGGAATCATCGCTGACTTCCCAAATAATTGTCCGATAATAGCATCTACAGATTCGTCTTCCGTCGTCCGGTCTTCCCACCCTTCAAGAATTATAAAGCCCATTGCATTCGAGCTTCCTTCACCAGAGAAGAAGTTTCGACCACTAATAAACGAAGCGCCTTTAATTCCTTTTATGTTCTTAATGCTTTCATATAGTTTTTCCGTTACTTCAAAGGAGCGATCTAACGACGACCCTGGAGGCAATTCCGCATTCATAAAAATAACACCACGGTCTTCTGTGGGTACAAATCCTGTACGGATATTATTATTCATCCAGAAAATACCGAAAACACTAATTCCTAATATTACTACTGTAATCCACTTATGCTTTAATAAAAAACCTAATGAAGCTACGTATTTATTGGTTGTCGCATTAAATCCTGCATTAAAAGCATCGTAAAAGCGTTGTAAAACACTTTTCTTTTTATTAGGACTGTCTTTACGTGGTTTTAAGAAAATAGCACACAAAGCAGGTGTTAAGGTTAATGCATTTAATGCTGAAATAAATATAGCTATAATTAAAGTCACCCCAAATTGTTCATAAAACACTCCTGAGGGGCCCTTAATAAACGTAATCGGAACAAATACCGCCATCATTACTAAAGTAATCGATACGATCGCGCCGCTAATTTCGCTCATCGCCGAAATAGACGCTTTTTTAGCATCTGTATAGCCGCCTTCCAGTTTAGCGTGAACAGCCTCGACGACCACAATGGCATCATCGACTACAATACCAATGGCGAGAATTAAAGCGAACAACGTTAATAGGTTTATAGAATACCCAAAAACATTTAAGAAAAAGAAGGTTCCTATAATTGAAACAGGAACTGCAATCGCTGGTATTAAAGTAGATTTAAAATCTTGTAAAAAGATAAACACTACAAGAAACACCAATAAAAAGGCTTCGATTAAAGTGGTTTTTACTTTTCCAATAGATGCCGTTAAGAATTTATTGGTATCGTAATTAACTAAGTAATCGATTCCTTCCGGGAAATCTTCTTTTAAGTCATCTAACTTCTCATAAATATCTTCAATAATATCTTGTGCATTAGACCCTGGCGTTTGAAACACACCAAAGTTTAGTGCTGGAAACCCTTTAGAACGGGATAACGAAGAATAAGAAAACGCGTCAAGCTCTACCTTAGCAACGTCTTTAACTCTTAAATACTGACCGTTACCTAAAGCTTTTACAACGACATTACCATATTCCTCGGCGGTTTTATAACGGCCTTTATATTTTATAACATACTCGAAAGATTTCCCTGCATTCTGACCTAGAGATCCAGCGGCCGCTTCTAAACTTTGCTCATTAATAGCTTGTGTAACCTCTTTGGGCTCTAACTTATAAGCCGCCATTTTTGCTGGATCCAACCAAATACGCATCGCGTAATTTTTAGCTCCAAAAACATTTACCGCTCCCACACCGTTAATACGTTGTAGTTCTGGGATGACATTAATATTTAAATAATTCTGAATATAGGTATCGTCGTATTCGGGGTTTTCAGAATATAAAGCCGCATATAATAATGCTGAATTTTGTTGTTTAGCTGTAATAACTCCTGCACGTGTTACCTCAGATGGTAATAAGGCATTAGCACGAGACACTCTGTTCTGAACGTTTACCGCTGCAATATCTGCATCGTAACCTTGCTCAAAAAACACTTGAATAGAGGCAGACCCCGAGTTACTCGCTGTAGAGGTTATGTATGTCATGCCCTCCACACCATTAATTTGTTCCTCGATAGGCACAATAACACTTTCTAGTATCGTTTCTGCGTTCGCCCCTGGGTAAGACGCATTTACTTGTACCGTTGGCGGTGCAATATCAGGATATTGAGTTACTGGTAATTGGGTTAATCCTAAGACTCCCAAAATAACTATGACGATGGATATGACCGTGGATAATACCGGTCTTTCTATAAATTTCTTAAACATACTTTTACGATTTAAAAACGGTATTAAATGAATTTATAATACTATCCATTGCCATTGGTATAGGTTTTATTTTACTTCCAGGGCCTACTTTATTAATTCCTTTTGCTAATATAGTTTCACCTTCTTCTATACCGCTGTCGATAATATATAATCGGTTGGCTGTTGCTTTTACCGAAATAGTCTTAACTATTAAAGAATCACCTTGAACACGATAAACGTAGTACTTTCCTTGTTTTTCAAATGTCGATTCTGCTGGAACTACTATAGCATTTTTAAACGTTTTAGGCACTAAAACGGTTCCGCTACTTCCATTTCTAAGTAAACCTGTTTTATTTGAAAACTTAGCTCTAAACGTGATCGTTCCGGTTTGTTGATTGATATCTCCTGTAATGGTTTCTATCGTTCCTTCTTGTTCGTAAAACGCACCATTTGCTAATTTTAATTTCACTTTCGGAAATTTTGAAATTTTATCTTGATACGATTCTCCTTCGGCTGCAGCCATAAACTCTATAAATTGTTTTTCGTTCATTGAGAAATACGCGATCACATTTTCAATAGAAGAGACATTAGTTATAGGCATAGGGTCTTGAGCACTTACTAAAGCGCCCTTTCTGAAATTTATAGAACCGACAACACCGTCTACCGGACTTTTTACATTGGCATAATTAATATTGGCAGTAACACCGTTATAACTACTTTTTGCTTGTGCTAATCGCGCTTTTGCCGTTTCCAGTTGTACGTTACTAATAATGTTTTTTTCTACTAACGGTCTTAGTTTATCCACCTCAACTTGTGCCGCATTTACATTCGCTTTTGAAGCTTCGGCATCCTGGCTTAAAGAAGCCGTTTCTAATTTGAATAATAACTGACCTTGTTTTACAATTTCACCTTCATCTACCAATACATTTTTTATGTATCCAGAAATTTTAGGTCTAACATCACTATTTACCTCCCCCTCAATTCGAGTTGGGAAACTATTGTAAGATGTTATCGTTTTATGCCCTACTGTAAACACCGGGAATGGTAATACTTGCGGTGCCTTTTGTTGTGGTTCGTTTTTGCCACAGCTTGATAAAATAAGCACTAAACTTAGCACGACTAGATTTTGTATTGAATTAATTTTCATTGTCTTGGCGTTTATATTTCAGATTTATTATTGTCTATTTTTATTTTTAATTGTCTCATCGAGGCTGATGCTTCGTCTATAAATTGGATATAATCATTATGGAAACTTAAATCGAAAGTTTCTGCCGGAGTAATTTGCTCTAAAGCGTTTATAGATTCCTTGTAACTTTTTACTTCTACGTGTAATTGTTTTTCCTCACACCAAGTAGACAGCATATCATCAATCTTTTGTAAAATCTTGTCTGGATTAATTACAAAGTACTTTTTACGATCTCCCACTTTAGTAAAGTATTGTATTTTACTTAAATCTTGTAGATGATGTAAATGTGTAGAGATAGTACTTTTACTTGCACATAAACGTAAAACGAGATCTTCAAAGGTAGTACCCACTTTTCCTGTAAGAATGATGTAGGCTAAAATTCTGGCAGCCACAGGAGCGAGATGCTCTGTGTTTTCCATATGAACCCCCAACTTCTCGACGAGTTCACTTTTCTTGTCACAAATAGGGTTAGTCATTTACGTCTTTAATTTTTTAGTAAGTGAGCAAAAATACAACACGTTCGGTTTACCCCGAACTAAGCGAAGTTAAAAAAATGTTAAATAAAAAAACCGATATTGCTATCGGTTTTAAGTCTATAATAAAGTTATGAGTACGGTTTATAAAGCACTTTTAAATTGCTCTAAAAAGCGCACATCGTTTTCACTTAATAATCTAATATCGCTAATTTGGTGCAACAGCATCGCAATACGATCTATTCCAACTCCAAAAGCAAACCCTGAATATTCTTCGGGATCGATGTTACAGTTTTTTAAAACATTAGGATCTACCATACCACAACCTCCAATTTCTAACCACCCTGTACCTTTTGTAATCTTATGATCGGTTTCTGTTTCTAGCCCCCAATACACATCGATTTCTGCACTTGGTTCTGTAAATGGAAAGTACGACGGACGGAGTCTAATTTTAGATTTCCCGAACATTTCTGTAGTGAAATACTGAAGCGTTTGTTTTAAATCTGCAAAACTAACATCTTTATCGATATACAAACCTTCTACTTGATGAAAGAAACAGTGAGAACGGGACGAAATCGCCTCGTTTCTGTAGACACGTCCCGGTGAAATAGTACGAATAGGTGGTACGTTATTTTCCATATAACGCACTTGCACAGAACTGGTGTGCGTACGCAATAAAATATCGGGATTGGTTTGAATAAAAAACGTGTCTTGCATATCGCGTGCCGGATGGTATTCTGGCAAATTTAATGCGGTAAAGTTATGCCAATCGTCTTCTATTTCCGGACCTTCACTAACGTTAAAACCGATATTAGAAAAGATATCGATAATTTGGTTTTTAACTATAGAAATAGGATGTCTTGCTCCAATAGAAACAGGATCGCCTGGTCTTGACAGGTCGCCACTAGAAACAGCTTCTTCTGAATTTGCTAACCCTTCTTTTAAGGTGTTAACTTTATCTTGGGCCGTGTTTTTTAACTGATTTATGGCTTGACCAAATTCTTTTTTCTGATCGTTTGCCACATTTCTAAACTCGGCAAAATACGTATTAAGGAGTCCTTTTTTGCCTAAAAATTTTATTCTAAAAGCCTCTACTTCTTCTTGAGACTGTGTTGTAAAAGCATCTGCTTCTGCTATAAGTTCTTTTATCTTATCTATCATAATATCTTGTGATTACCGGTCACTTAGTAATTAAAATGGCTGCAAATTTACTGATTTATTGTGGTTTTTGCGTTAAGGATAGCAGCGATATCCTTTTTGCTTTTTCGCAAAAAGATTTAGCGAATAGCCTGACCCTTTGGGTAACGCCCTAATTGCTAATTTATAAAGTCGTTTTCTACAAAATAATTTACCAATGCTTCTTTCATTAAAACGCTTTGTTCTCCAGCTTTTAAATGTGGTAATTCTTCTTCTATTGTGTAATGTGGCCAGCCTTCATCGTCGACATAATCGAGTTTGTAATAGCCGTATGGGCTTAGTAATTTACAAATTGCTATGTGCATTAAATCGAGTTTATGGTCTTTTTTAAAGCTGCGATGTAACTGCCCTAATTCTTGTACGCCAACCAGGTAAATTATGGCGTCTAACTCTAACGGATCTCCGTCTGCAAACTGGTTGGATAGCTTTAATACCAGCAATTCCCAGCGTTCTTTTAATTCTGTGTCTCTTGACATATAGTGATTCCTATGTTTAGGAAATTTCTTTAATTATTTATATTCCTTTTACATTCTGGCAACAAAAAACAGTGGTTTTAAGTGCTAAAATGGGTTTCTACAACCTTAAACACAAAGGTATTTGGTTGCAGTGGCAAAGTTAATTTATATTTGTTAAAATTCTGATGTATTATGAGTGTTATTGATATTGTATTGGCGGCCTTATTACTGTTTGGTTTGGTGCGTGGTTTTATGAAAGGATTATTTGTAGAGGTTGCCTCGCTGGTTGCTCTGGTCGCTGGGGTTTATGGGGCAATTCATTTTAGTCATTTCGCCGGTTCTTTTTTAGAAAACAAAACAGAATGGGACGAGCAAACTATTAATGTAACCGCATTCGCTATTACTTTTGTGGTGATTATTGTGGTGATTTCTATTGCAGGAAAAGCGTTAACCAAACTCGCCAATTTTGCTGCTTTAGGAATTTTAAACCGCTTACTAGGTGCTGTCTTCGGCGTTTTAAAAATTGGATTGATTCTAAGCATTTTACTTATTGTTTTTAATACAATGAATAATTCTTTGCCCTTTTTATCTGAAGAAGAGCTAGAAGACTCATTACTCTACGAGCCTGTAAAAAGTTTGGCGCCCTTAGTTTTACCGCGTATTATTAAAACTGAAGCCGATGACTTATTTGAAGATGAAACAACACCCGACGAAACACCAGAAACGGAAGCAGAGACCACTTCTTAACTGTCTTTGGTAAGTTTATAATGATCGTTTGTGCTTGTTAAACTCAGTCACCCAAAAACTCATTAATTTAAAATAAGTTTGTAGTCGATATCGTCTACAGATAAAAAACCATTGCTTTTTTTATAAAGCATTAGCGCTTTTAACTCTTGTATTTCTTGACGGTTAAACATTAGCACTAAATTCTCTTGCACCGACGGTATAGGTATTTTTCTCTTAATATCTACTTGGGCGTACTTGGTTTCCCAGTACTCACTGTCGACTTCCAATACAAAATGCTGAAATTGCTGAAATTGATCGTTGTCAAACTCAAAATACAAGTTGTTAAATTCTAAATGATACACATCGCAGTTATGGCAAACAGAAAGGTTTCCGCTTTTTCCTTTGGATAATATTTTTAGACTATGGCACATAATACTTGTTTTTAATGTTAATAGCAATCCATTTTTAATTGCTTTTTTTCTTGATAGTAACGCAATGGTTTTTGGTTCTGCGTTTCGCAAATAGCGTTTAAGGTTTCCAATACTCCTTTTTGCATTGCTAGCGATCCGCACAGCATTATAACTCCATTATTTTGAAGTGTTTCTGCTACAAACACCGCGTCATTTTGTAATAAATTTTGAACATACTTCGTGTTTCCAACCCTTGAAAACGCCAGGTGTATTTGGTGTAATTGTTTATTTTTAAGGACAACATCTAAATCGTATTTATACACGATTAAAGATTCTTGTTCGCGCAACCCGTAATACAAATGGGTGTCGATTTTAGACGTATTTTCGTGCAACATTCCCACAAAAGGAGCGATCCCCGTTCCGTTTGCAATTAGAAGCACGCGTGTCGCTTTTTCAGGAAAATGAAAGGCCGCGTTATTTATAACTCGTGCTTTAAACACGGTATTTTGCTGAAGTGAGTTGAGATAATTAGAACCAAAACCATTAGCATAATGTTTTACGCTTAGTTGTATATTTCCAGCTACTTTACCGATAGAATATAAACGTTCGCGGTAATCGTTTTCTGGATATACGGCCAATAAATCGCCCGAATTAAATCGCAGATTTTTTGCTGGTTTTAAGGTTACAATAAACGTGTTATCTGGGTTTGTCTTCACTTCTGTTTTACGCACAACTTGCAATGCTTTAGTACGTTTTGGTGGTGCTACTAATTTTTTCTGCGGAATGTGTAATGCTAAACCTGATGCTGTGTTAAAAGAAGAAACCCATTGGTTGAAAGCTTCTAGCGAGCGGTCGTTAATTTTAAACGGCGGCAAAAACTGATGTGCGTGCTGCGCTGTAAACCCACGGTCGACATCTAGTGCAAATTGGCAAAAGTCGGGGTACGCATACGACCCAAAACCCACAACCGAGAAAGACAGAGGTTGTAACTGCTCGGTGTTTTTTAATTGCTGTAAAAAGGTATTGGCATTGGTTGGCGGCTCGCCTTCGCCATACGTGGCCGTAAACACAATAATATGTTTTGCTTTTTTAAACGTTTGGTACTTATTAAGTTCTGTGATATAAGCGGTTTTCCCTGCTTTTAATAATTGTTTATAAAACGCATTGGCAAATGGAATAGTGCTCCCATTTTCTGAACCCACCAAAACAATATATTCGCATTTATGTTTTTTAAGCTTGTTTCTCAGTTTCGCTTTTTGGCGCTTTAGCGTCATTGCAAAACCAGAATAGATAAAGAACAGTATGTTTATACTCGCAAACGCTAAAACTAAAGACCAAATAATGCTACCTTTTCCTGTGTGTAAGTTTAAGCTTAACGTTGACAATAGCGTGACTAGCGGATAATTAATTTCACTTAGTACTTCGCCCGTAAATTGGTTCACTACAATTTTCTTGTCCTTTAAATAGATAGTATAAAAATCTGCGACATCGCTAGAAAAGGGAAATTCGACTGATTTTACATCGGTAAGTTTAATGTTTTTAAAAACAGCAAACGCTGCGATATCTTGTTTAGGGCGCTCTGTAATTGCCTCGTAATTTATAGACTGCGACATGTTACTTTCTGGTAACAGGTTAAATTTTAAAAGCGATAAATAAACACCAGTAACGGTAATTATTATAATTGGAATTAAAGATAATCGGCCTAAAACGACGTGCCAATATTGCGCAAAATTATCGTTGACAATTTTTGCGAAGAACTTTTTAATACTGCGCTGACGTTTAAGTATTAAAACAGCACCCGAAACGGCTATTAAAAAGAGTAAAAACGAACACAACCCCATAAAAAAACGGCCTACACCTTTTAAAAACAACGATCTGTGCAAAGTGGTTGCAAATTGAAACACCTTAGACGATTCAATTTTTTTACCAAGAAATTCAGCAGTAATAGGATTAAAATAACCATTTAAATTTTTGTCGTTTTCACTAATAACGGACGCCGAAACAAAATCGTTAGTATCAATCTCTAGGGTGGTCACTTCGGGGTACGCTTTATTAAATACCGATAGTGTTTCGGCCAAAGAAACCGTGTCAAACCCATCGCTTTTATACGGCTGTATTTGCTCTGAAATGGGCTGAAAAGCTAAAACAATTCCGGTAACGGAAGCTAGAAAAATAAAAACAAAAGAAGATACAGCTAGCGCAAGGTGGCTGTATCTCCAAATTGAAATAGTCATATTAAATACCGTTTAATTAGGCATTATACGCACATAACGTATAAAACCGGTGCCTTCTTGTTTACTTTTTACGGTTTCTGAAGTTAATGGAAACGCGACATCTTTAGTGTAATATTCTTGATCCTCAACAGCTGTTTCAAAACGAATACTGTAACCCGCATCAATTTTAGAATCGTCAATAGCGATAATACTAATATTGCGGGCACCACCAGCTATTGTCGCTCCGGTTATCGCATCAATATTACCCCTTTTTTTTCCGTAGAATTTCCACCACTCAGAAATATCGTGGTACCACTCGTCGTCGTCACCTTGAACGGAAAGTGTTTCTTCATAATCACCTTTAGGATTAATTAAAGACACCACAACGTACGCCGATTCTCCGGTGTAATTCGTCATTTGAATCATACATTTATACGTCGTGCTTTCCGAGGGGAGTGTAAAAGATAATAGTCCGAATAGAACCACTCCTACTACCAATAATTGTTTATAAGTCTTCATTATATATACTATTTTAAAAATTCGATCGCGATATTATTCGCTTTTAAGATTTCGTTTTCTGAGGCTAAATCGTATGCTGTTTCTTCAAAATCGGTTACCGTCTCTTTTTCTGCACCGATAGAGACTAAATATTTAAGAATTTCGGTATCTTTAGCTAACATTGCTGCTTTATGTAACGGCGTTAAACCCTCATTATTTTCAGCATTAACATCGGTATTAAGTCCTGCTGCAAATGTAATAAGTTCTAAATTATTAGAATCTAATGCTAAATGAAATACGGTATTCCCATTTTTTTGAGCCTTTGCAACCTCTAAGCCTTTTGCAGATAAAGCATTAAGTTTACGTTTAAAAGCCTCTTTTCTAGCTACTGAAAACGACTCCATTAAATAGGGCGTTAACGTGTTGCCGTTAGCATCAGTTACCATAACATCTGCGTTATTTGCGATTAAGAAATTGACCACTTCTGGCGTATTGTGTGCTACCGCTAAAGTTAATGCAGATTCTCCTTTTTTATTCTGGTGGTTAATCGTGTTTACGTGTTTAAAAAGCAACTGAATAACATCTAAGTCATTACGTTGTATAGCATTTAAAAAAGCGGTATTACCAGATGTATCTTCTTGATTTACATCTACTCCTTTTTCAATAAAATAAGTAAGAGTTGCACTCTCTTTTGTTCTAGAAGCTAAAGCGTGTAAAGGTGTTTCTCCAGTGTCTGTTGTTACATTAGGATGCAACCCTGCGCTTTCTAAATAATTAAAAACGTCTACACCGTTTGTTGTAGAGCGCGTGCCTTGACTTGCGGTAATAAAAGCATTATCGTTACCTGTAATACCGCTGTTTACTAATTGCTTCAACAGCTCTATGTTTCCGCTTTTAGCTACATAGTTAAAGAGACCGTTACCTTTAGCATCGACACTATTAATAGGTAATCCTTTTTTTGTGAAGTACTCTATTAAAGTAAAATCTTTAGCAGAAGGCGCTACTAATAACAAGGCATTTGCACCGTAAGGCGTTAGGTCTTTTTTAAGATTGGCACCGTTTGCCAAACATAAATCGTACACTTTTGTGTTGGTTTGACCAGATCCGGCTGCAAAATTAAGGATTGTACTTCCTTTATCGTCCAAGATATCTGTTTTTGCTCCTTTACTTAAAAGGTGTTTCATTAGCTTGACGTTTCCTTTATAAGCCGCCCAGAAAATATAAGTTCTTCCGTCGTGCGTTAATTTGTTTACCTTATTTCCGTCTAAAGCGACACTATGTTTTATAGTTTTTAAAGGCGCGTCTTGCAAAATAGCGTAAACAACACCATTAAACGACCGTCCATTGAATTCTGAAATATCGTTTCCTGCTTTAACTTTAGCGTCAACCATTTCGATTGTTGGATTTGTCTTCCAAAAATCTTGGCTTAAAAAAGCGTTTTCTTGTGCTTGCGCTGCACACCCTAAAATTAGGGTTAAGGCAACAGCTAATTGTTTTAAATTTTTCATCGTACTATTTTACAAATGATTCTATAACTGGATTAATTTGCTCGGCAGTTTTATAATTCTCTTCATCAAACAAATATTTAAATAATACTTTATTATCAACTTTTTCTTCAAGCGACAGATTAGTATTTCTTTCGAAAACAGTATCCCATTTCGCCCGTACTACGGCCCACTTCTCCGCATTTTCTTTCCAATACTCTTGTGCTGCAATGCATTTACTATCGGCTACTTTTACGTATGCATTGTGTCCTTTTTCCTGCGCTATAACCACATCTTCTTTTCCAGTTTCGCGTAAGACCTTATTATTATCTTGATCGTGAACCCAACCGGCATCTGTAATTTCGTGTCTGTTTGTTCTTACCGTTACATTGTAGTCGCTACGTTTTGTGTATTCTCGTCTTGGTAACGGAGCTGCCGTTGTGTTTTCCCAATAGCTTTTCCCATCAACGTGTATCCAAGAGGCTGAGCCCTCATAACGCGGACTATCATCCACTTGAAACACTTTTTGCGTCCATTGTCCTTTAACATCCTTTTTTGGAAGTGTTACAAAGTCCCATTTATTATCGTGGTTGTAGGTGTATAACTCTGTGTTTTGAAACCCCCAATCTTGTCGCCAATGTTTTACGATATAAGGCCCTTGCTTCGTCTCTACAATTAACAAATGTTGTAATACAATCTCATCTTTTTCATCTTTAACTAACGCTACCCATTCCAAACCTCTATCGTGTTTTACTTTGGAAGGCACATAGGTAGAATCTTCAACATACTCAAAAGTTTCGGCAAAATTAAAAGACACGTCGTAGCATCCGCACATATCCTTTATGGCTTTTTGATCTTGTTTTTTCTTGTTCTGAGCATTTACATTAGTAATAAATGCGATTGCAAGTAGTGTGAAAATTGTTAACTGTTTCATTTAAATGGTCTTGAATTATGTGTTTAAAAAAAAGTTGAAATTCCTTATTCTTATTTAGAATGAATTAAAATAAGGTTCTATATTTGCAGCAAATATAAAGTAGAATGAGTCTAAATAAAAATTATCTGGTGCTTTTTTTGGCACTTCTTTTAAGCGGCATTTCTTTTTCTCAGGAGGCTGATAAGGATTCCACAGAGGTTGAAGCACTTAAGGAAGTTGTAATCACCGGACAGTACAATCCGCAGTCCATAAAAAAGTCTGTACACAATGTTACCGTAATAAGCAGAGCGCAAATAGAGAATCAAGCCGCAAATAATTTAGCCGATTTATTAAACTTTAATTTAAATTTAACAGTAGTCCCTAATAGTCAAACCGGAAAATCTACGGTGTCTTTCTTCGGATTAGACTCTCAATATTTTAATATCTTAGTAGATAATATTCCTTTAGTTAGCGACAATGGCCTGGGAAACAACATCGATTTAACCCAAATTAATCTTGACGATATTGAGCGTATCGAAATTGCGGAAGGTGCAATGGGTGTGGAATACGGTGCCAATGCTGTTTCTGGAGTAATAAATATTATCACCAAAAAATCTATTGCCACAGAATGGGACATTAACATCTCTGTTCAAGAAGAAACCATAAGCGATGAATACGAGTGGTTTGATCAAGGCAGGCATATTCAATCGGTAAGTGTGGCGCATAATATTAACGAAAGACTAATGGCTCGTGTGGGTTTTAACCGCAACCAATTTGCAGGTTTCTTTAATAACAAACAAGGCCAAGATTATTATAAAAACGATGGATTACGCGGTTACGATTGGCAACCGAAAACACAAATGAACACCAACGGTTTATTACATTATGATTCTGAAAACTTTACTATTACCTATAAATTTGAATACTTTAATGAAATTCTTAGTTTCTACGATGCTTCAGTAAGATCAAATATAGATGTCGATGCCCAAACGCGTAATCCTTCAGCAACAGACAGAATATTTACGACCAACAGGTTTATAAATAATTTAAATCTAAACGGGAAACTTGATGGTGGAGCAAACTATAGCGCTGCCTTCTCATATCAAACACAAAAACGCGATTTAAACGAATTTAATTATTTTATTCTTTCTGGAAACCAATCCAACGAAACCGACAACACCTACCAATCTAGTGAGGTGTTTTTCACAAAAGGACGTATAAATAATCTTATACAAAGTGATTTTTATAACTTTGAATTAGGCTACGAAGCACGTTATATAAAGGGCTACGACACGCAAGCCTCGGGAGATATTACGCAGCTTGAAAAAGAAAATTCGCAAAGTAATTACGCCTTATTCGCCTCTACAGAATTAAACCTCACCAACGCGTTTTTAATACGCCCAGGCGCTCGGTATGAATACAACTCGAAATTTAAATCGCAAGTATTAACCTCTTTAAGCGCACGCTATTTGTTAAATAACGGTTTCGAATTACGCGGTAATGTAGGAACCTCTTATAGAACCCCAAACTTTGAAGAGTTGTACTATTATTTCGTGGATTCTAACCACGATGTTCAAGGCAACGAGAACTTAAATCCAGAAAAAGGATTTTCTGCATTTTTAAATCTAAAGAAAAGAAGTTGGTTTACTAATTTCTCATTGATTAACGCCGTAAAATTAACCTATATAGATGTTGACGATAGAATTGATTTAGCGATTGTAAATACAAGCCCTTTGCAATACCAGTATATTAATATCGATGCTTATAAACTATGGAGTCTAAGCTCTCAAAACACGATTAAAAATGGAAATTGGGCATTTAATTTAGGGGCAACATTACAAGGGACTTCTAGAATTGCAAATAACGAGATTAATGCGCAAAACAATTTCTTATACTCCTTTCAAGTAAATACTAGCGGAACGTATGCCATAAAGCAATGGAATACGGCATTAACCGTATTGTTAAAATACAACGGTGAACAGAAAGACTATGTAGCTTCTGGAATGGATACCAATGGGGACTCTGTATTTTCAAAATCTAAAACGGAAGGCTATAGCTGGCTAGATGCGTCCATAAAAAAATCATTTCTAAACCGTAAAATACAAGCCACTCTTGGTGGCCGAAACCTACTAAATGTTACTAATGTTAACATAAGAAATGCCGCTTCTAGTGGTGCTCACGAAGCATCAAACAGTTCGCTTTTATTAGGTTATGGACGATCTTATTACTTAAAACTATTATATAATTTAAATTTTTAAAACTCAATTACAATGATTAACAAATTTTTTACTCTATTCTTATGTACCTCAGTACTCGCCTTTACAAGCTGTAGTAGCGATGATGATACCATAACAAACTCCGGCCCTATCGCTATAATTGTTGAAGGCGCTTCTTTATCTCCTCAAATTGGTGGACCCAATGAGCAAAACCAAGTATATATTGATTTAAGCACCAATGTCTCTACAAATGTACAACGAGATACTTGGGATTTAGGTTTTTACTCTGGTGACGAATTTAGAGTCACCATTAATGGTTCAATTTATATGGCGACTGCAGCGTTAGCATCTACAGATATTGATGCTATTAATTCGAGTAACGCCGAGGTTGTAGACCTTCAGCCAGGTGTTAAGGTAGGAACATACGATGCTATAAGCGGAACATACATTGATGGCCCAAGTGGTGCTATCGACGCAACAGCTATTAACGAAATTTCTAGTGTGGAAGCTGATAATTCTGTGTATTTAGTAAACTTAGGCAATACAGTAGGCACCACTGCTCCTGCTACCGGAAGTGTTGCTACTAAAGGTGACCACAGAGGATGGAAAAAAATTAGAGTGCTAAAAAGTGGTAACGATTACATTTTACAATACGCAGACTTAGACGCAACAACACATCAAGAAGTAACCATTTCTAAAACCTTAGGGTACAATTTTACACATTTTAGTTTTGATACAAACAGCATTATAAGCGTAGAGCCGGCACAATCAGAATGGGATCTAAACTTTACGGTTTTTACGGATGAAATTACCGGCTACGGTGCTTACGGCTACAGTGATTTTGTAGTAATTAACGCGAAATCTGAGGTTGAAGCTTATAAAATAGATGGTGAAACCGAAGGCTTAACTTACTCAGAATTCACTAAAGCAGATGTGGTAAATGCTAATTTTTCTGAGGACCAACGTGCTATTGGAGGGAATTGGAGAGCTGGAGGTGGTCCAGGGCAGTTACCTGCACTTTATGATACCGTCTTTTTTATACTAAAAGATTTTGACGGCAACGTATACAAAATTAAATTTTTAAGTATGTATAACGATGCTGGAGAACGTGGACACCCACAATTTGTTTATAGTTTATTACAATAGTCTAAATAAACAGAGTTAGGAAAAAGAGCAGTTCGCTGCTCTTTTTTTTAGCATAAAACTAAAACTTAGAATCATTCTAAATAATATAATTATGAAAATACAATTACACACAAATTTACTAATTTTACTATGCTTTAGCCCTTTGGCGATGATGGCACAGACTTTTAATTCACTTCAAACCACATTACCCGCTTTAGCAAACTCTGTAATAGCTATGGGGGACGCCGATAATGATGGCGATTTAGATGCTTACCTATCTGGAGTTAACAATCAAGACATAACCGTTGGTGGACTATATATCTATAATGAAGGGCAATATGAATTAGTAAGCTCTAGTAATTTACCAGCAGTATCGAATGGGTCGGCACGTTGGGCAGATTATAATAACGATAGTTTTTTAGATCTTTTAATTCAAGGTTTTAATACAGAATCTGAAGGTTATACTAAAGTTCATATTAATAATGGAGACAATACATTTACGGCTTTAGAGCAAGATTTGCCTCCTATGTATTTGGGGGAAGTTGCTATGGTAGATATTAATAATGACAATTTAATAGACATCTCTCTAACTGGAATTGAAACAGAAACTTGGACATTCGTTACGAAGTTATTCATCAACAATGGTGATAATTCAGTTACAGAATTGATTAATCCCATCACAATTCCTGGAATGAACTTTGGTAGAATTAAGTGGGCAGATTATAACGACGATAATTTTAACGATTTTGTATTAAGTGGATACAACACCACAGACGGCGAGTTTTTTACACATATTTACACCAATAATTCCGATAATACATTTACCAAATCGAATATAAACCTTCAACAATGTTGGTTAGGCGATACGGAATGGGGAGATTATAACAACGACGGGCACATCGATTTAGTTATTTCGGGAGCTGGTGGCACAAGTGGGGCCGAACGATTTACAGAAATCTATAAAAATAATGGAGATAGTACGTTTACCAATATTGATACGAATATCCCAGGTGTTTCCCATAGCTCTATAGAATGGGCAGACTTTAACATGGATGGTAATTTAGACTTATTTATAACCGGGTCTAGCGCGACTCCCGGCGCAGGAAGTTACGTTTACCATATATTTAACAATATGGGTGAAGATAATTTCACGCAAAGCAATACTGCCATACTATCAGCGTCTTATTACGGTGATGCTGCTGTTGGAGATATTAATAACGATGGAAAACCAGATGTTGTTGTTACAGGTTTAAACGAAAACAATAATAAAGCGACCTCGGTGTTTTTAAATACAACAACAGATTCTTTGACTTTTACTGAAACAAGTACAGTGGTAGATAACTTTTTCTACCCTTCTACTGATTGGGGAGATTACGATAACGATGGTAATTTAGATTTAATAATCTCTGGTGCAATAGACACAACAGGAGATTATTCTCCCAATGAAAGCGCGGTACGATTATACAAAAACAATAATGGTGTTTTAAGCGAAATAAGCACTCCTACAATTACCAATGTACATCTTGGGTTTGTAAAATTTATAGATATAGATAATGATGGTGATTTAGATTTACTTGTTTCTGGACAAAACTACTCCGATTTAACCTCTTATTTTTTTACAGTATATGAAAACGTTAACAATACATTTGTTACAAAACAACAACTAGAAGGCGTTATTTTAGGCTCTATAGATTTTGGTGATTACGATAACGATGGCGATTTAGACCTTTTAGTAACTGGAGGATATCAAGCGTCTACTGGCGCATCTTCTTTAACCCGAATTTACACTAATACAGATGGTACGTTTGCAGACGCTAGTGCAGGTTTCATTGGTCTGCAAAATGGAAACGCACAATTTGGAGATTTGGACAACGATGATGATTTGGATATTTTGGTAATGGGATTAGACGAAAATTATAGTCCGACTTTAAAAACGTATTTTAATACGAACGCCATATTTACAGAACAACAGAATTTACCTGGTCTATATTACGGAAGTTTTGCACTTGGCGATTTTGATAATGATGATGATATAGATTTCTCGGTAATTGGAGATGATATCAACGGTGATTATAAAGCAAAAATTTATAGTAATACAAACGGCACGTTTACCGAATTCACCACTTTGGCAGGAATGGATGTTTCTAGTGGAACAACTCCAATTGCTTGGGGTGATTATGATAATGATGGTGAT
The DNA here is from genome assembly GCF_008086175.1 of Bizionia saleffrena. GTDB lineage: Bacteria > Bacteroidota > Bacteroidia > Flavobacteriales > Flavobacteriaceae > Bizionia > Bizionia saleffrena. Next base: position 32,814 of record NZ_VSKM01000005.1, on the reverse strand, counting down.
TTAGATTTAGTCGTTTCAGGCTCTGATGTAAATTACAACGATGTCACAATTTTATATAAAAACGAGAATAATGTATTTACACAAACCGATGAAGGATTAACAAATCTTGGAGGTGGCACAAGTTTATTTTGGGCTGATTACGATAATGATAACGACCTAGATATTTTAATTTCAGGCTTCTTTGACGATGCTAATTATGCCTCTAAAACTGTTTTGCATACGAATACAACGCCAACAGCAAACTTGAAACCAATCGCACCAACAAATTTATCTAGCGTAATTAATCCAAACAACTCGATAACATTTATATGGGATAATGGCACAGACGATCACACTCCAGAAAACGGATTGTATTATTGGTTAACTATAGGTACAACACAGAATGGACAAGAAGTAGCTTCTTATAAAGTGCACGGTAATTCTTGGACACTAAATAATTTAACAGCCTCTAATTATTATTGGTCGGTACAGAGTGTAGACACCTCTTTTATATTGTCTGATAAAGCTGAAGAAGGCACATTAAGCACAACAGCTTTTGAAGTGAAAAACCCAAGCTTTAAGATGTTTCCAAATCCTTCCGTAAATAAGCAAGTAAATATTACTTTTGATTTTCTCAAGCACACAAATACATCAATTGCTATCTACGATATTTCAGGGCAAATTGTTTATGAATCTTTTTTAGAGAACACTAATAATATACTTAATTTATCATCGCTTGCAAGTGGAGTTTATGTCATAAAATTAGCATCAAACCAATTTCAAACGATTAAAAAACTAATACTGCGATAATTACTATTTTATAATATAATACTCTTTAAGAAGAAAATAGCCACTCTATTCTGAGTGGCTATTTTTTAATTTAATCCAAATGATAGATTTCTCTAATTTCATCGAGTATCTTTTCGAAATCAATTTTTAGGTCTATTAATTTCCCTGAATGAATATCGAATACCCAACCGTGAACAATTAAATCGCGATCTCTAATCGCTTTTTGTATGGCGGCAGTTTTAATTAAATTAACGCATTGCTCTTGTACGTTCAACTCCACTAAACGTTCGTATTTTCTCACTTCATCCTCAATAGCATTCAACTCTTTATTATGCAAACGGTAAACGTCCCGAATACTTCTTAACCACGGATTTAGAATGCCTAAATCGGCAGATTGCATTGCTGCTTTTACCCCCCCACAGCCGTAATGCCCACAAACTACCACGTGCTTCACTTTTAAATGAGAGACTGCATACTCTACTACAGACATCGCATTTAGATCGGTACCCATAAACATGTTAGCAATATTACGATGTACAAAAACATCGCCAGGACCTAAGCCCATAAGTTCTTCTGCCGTTACACGACTATCAGAACATCCTATAAAAAGCAGCTCAGGGTTTTGGCCCGATCCTAACTTATCAAAATAAGCACTATCTTCTTCTAGTTTATTTTTAATCCACTCTTTATTGTTATCAAATACATTTTTTAATTTCATAATCTTATTTTTTTAGTATCGGTCTTTTACATTATCTTTTATCCATTTCATACAGCTTTTAAAATTTTTAAAGATGTGTTCTTCGGAAACAAAATCTGGAATGATATCTATTCGTTCCATCATATAACGTGGTTGCTCTAGTAAATTTACAAAAACGACACGAATTTCTTTCTGTTTTAAATCTTGCAACATTTCTTCTAAAGCATACAATCCCGATTGATCCATATATGGCATACGTCCTAAACGTAATACTACCGTTGTAGCGGTTGCAGGGATTTGTAAATACAATTGTTGAAAATCACTTGTGGAGCCAAAAAATAATGGCCCTTTTAAATGTTTAATAAAAACTTCTTCCTTTAAATGTTCTGGAAATTCTATCTCATCGGCCCAAACTTCTTCTTTTAATGGTTTCACATCTGAACTAGCTGCTGTTAAGTCTCCTATTTTCTTCATAAACATCAGCGATGCTATAATTAAGCCAATCCCTACGGCATAAATTAAATCCCAAAAAGTAGAAAGCAATAAAACAATGAGCATTATTAAGACCTCCGAACTTAATTTTAAGCCTAACAAATTCATATCTTTTGGCAAATATGGAATAGCTTTTAAACCTTTATAATCCATAACACCAATACCCACAGTTATTAAAATACCTGCTAAAACGGCTGCCGGAATTTTAGAGGCTACGGGTCCTAAAGCCAATAAAATAAATAGCAATAAAACACCAGCAATCATACCAGATAATTTTGTTTTACCCCCAGATTTAATGTTTACAACCGTTCTAATTGTCGCACCCGCCCCAGGAATTCCGCCAAAAAATGCCGCCACACTATTACCAATACCTTGCCCTATGAGCTCTTTATTAGGTTTGTGTTTTGTTTTCGTCATATTATCGGCCACAACACTCGTCAACAAAGAATCGATAGCTCCTAATAACGCCAAAGTTAATGCGGTAAAAATATATGGGGTAATGGTTCCTAAACTAAATTCTGTAAAAATGTCTACACGCGGAATTGGGATGCCGCCAGGGATCTCTTCAATAGGTCTATAATCCAAACCAAAACCGAAAGCAATACCAGACATAATCACTAGGGCAACCAAAGTACTCGGCACTTTAGTTGTGATTTTTTTAAATCCGTAGATTATTATAATCGTTCCTAAAGCCAGAATCACCTCTAACCAAAGTATGTTATTTAAAGCTCTTGGTAGCGCCTTAATTGCGCCGATAACTCCAGACGTTTCTTTTGCTGCAAGAGTTTCAGATTCCTTTATAATATCTGCCTCTGTAATAGATTCTGCATTATTAATGGTCGTACTAAAATCTTCTAAGACTAAAACACCGTTGTTGGCCTCTTCTTTTAATAAATTCTCCAAAATAACCGCTTCGGCTTGCGGTTTAAACTGATTTACAAAATCCAAATCTTCTTTAGGGTAATATCCTAAAGAGGGTAAAATTTGTGTAAGTAAAATAATGACACCAATGGCCGTCATGAATCCAGAGACTACGGGGTAGGGTATGTATCTTATATATTTACCGAGGCCTAAAACACCGAGCCCTACTTGCATTATTCCCGCTAATAGAAACACGGTTAAAATAGCAGGTAAAGCCTTTTCTAGACTCCCATCGTTAGCAGCAATTATTCCTGCAATAATAACCATACTTACCGCAGTCATCGGAGCCGTTGGTCCAGAAATTTGCGTACTAGTACCACCAAATAAAGCGGCAAAGAAACTAATAAATATAGCGCCGTAAAGTCCTGCGCTAGGTCCTAATCCAGAAGATACGCCAAAAGCTAGAGCTAATGGCAAGGCGACTATACCGGCAGTAATACCACCAAAAGCATCTCCCTTTATATTTGAAAATAAATTTTTCATTCGTTTTTAATCCTTAATTTATATGAATTTATAATTAATTACTTCATATACGTTTAGTGACTATCTTATTTATTTGAATCTTTTAAACAAGAGCGACACGTATAGAGTGCCAAAACCAAAATGCATTAAAGCCCGTGCTTTGCAGTCATTTTAAGATTTTGTGCTGTCGTAAAAATTATAAATACTCCGGAGGTGGAGATATAATATTAAGGTTTGGTTTCGAGTAGTTTTTAAAGCGATAAAGAATATCGGCTTTGTCTTTTGTTAAGTGTATTACTAAAAATTCGTTGTTCTGACTATTCTGTACAACTTCAATATTCTTAGAAACACTGTTTTGTTCTTCCTCTTCGGTAATACTATAAAAACTAGAAACATCAGCGGTCTTATCCATTGCTACAATAAATGTTGGCGTAACAATAAACCCAATAAATAGGAATGTAAGAATAATAGAAAGTGATATTTTTGGCATATTGTGTTATTACAGATTGTAAAAATAGTAAAAACAAGCTATTAAAGTTACTTAAATTTTAAAGTTCTTTAACGTCTTCTTTTTTTATCCAACCCATTTTACCATCGGTTAGCTTAATTTTATTCCAATCGCTTAGAGTATCTAATATTTGCACCTTTGTTCCTTCGTGTAGTGTAAAGGCTTCTTCACTTCTTGGGTTTGGTTCTGTTTTTATACTACTTGATACCGCAAAAACAATGGCTGGATTATCTTTTTTAGCTACGTTATAGTTATGAACTGCTAACCCTAAAGTGACGAAAACGAGCAGTGCAGAAACCAAACTTCCGGTAAAAAGAAAACGTTTTATAGCTGTCGATTGTGAGAAATAATACACTAAAAACAAAGCAACTCCTAAAACAACAAAACCAATTGCCGTTTTAGCCCAACTGTTATAAGAAAGTTTTTGGGTGAGATTTTTTACATATTTTGCTAATCCCACTTCTGGAATTACGGCAATCGCATCAATAGTCATGTTTTTTGCAAAGGCCATATTGTTTTCAATATCCGTATCGTTTGGTGCGAGTTGCTTCGCCTTTTCGTAATAATAAATACTTGGGGCAATATGGTTGGACTTGTAATGCGCGTTGGCCATATTAAAATACAACGCCGCCGAATGTTTATTACTTGTTTCTAAAACAGCGGTGTATTTATCTAAAGCTTCAGCATATTTCCCATCGTTGTATAACGCATTGCCTTGCTCAAAAAGCGCACTGCTTTGTGCTAGAGCCAAACTACTAACAAAGAGTATTATAATAAAAAAGATGTCTTTCATAATTCTAGAAAACATTAATAGTATCTAATAGTGTCGCTTAATAAATTTATTTTATCTGCTTGTCTATGGTATGTATTGTTCGCGCAGCTTTATCGTAATCTTGCTGCATTGCTACATTTGTAATTGGTGTGTAACGTGCCAATTCGCAATTCTCTAAAAGCGTATCGAAATCTAAAATAACTGCGCTGTCCACTTGTTTCCCCTCTAATAATTCTTTACTTTTTTCTTTACTAAACGCGTTATTTTCAATATTTAGTCTCGCTTTTAAATAGTTGTGCAATGCTTTTTCTAAAGCCACGTAAAATGCTTCTTTATCACCCAATGCTTTTTTAGCGTCACTTAAATAACGCTTCGCTAATTTATCGGCTTTTCTTAATCTATTGCCTACAACATCGTTTGCGCGTTCTTCTTTTTTTCTTCGGAAGACTATCGCGAAGGGAATAGCTAATAGAGGCGCCAATAAACCGGTCCAAAACCCTGTAGAGTTAAAGAAATCATTGGTTTCTTTTGAAACCAATTGCGCCTCAGTTTTAACAAACACAAACTCATCGTTGTTTAAAATAGAGCGTTGGTTTGGTGCACCTTCAGCTACAATATTATTATCTGAAGCACCGTAAACAGGCCCTTCAATAACGTTTACAATAGCCTCATTAGAAGAAATACGCTTATAACTTTCCGTTTTTAAATCGAAATAAGAAAACGATATACTTGGTATCGGGTACTTCCCTTTATACTGCGGTACAACCGTATAAGTATCTGTAATAGAACCTTGCATTCCGCTTAAATACGTGTTTATTTTTTCACTATATTCTGGCTCATAAACTTCTAGCGAACTTGGTAAATTAAGTTTTGGCAGCTGAAATAATTTCAAGTTCCCTTTACCCGAAACTGCCACTTTTGCTTGCAAAGATTCGTTCGCGTTTAAAGCGTCTTTAGAGGTGGTAACATTAAAGTTAAATTCACCAACAGCACCACCAAAATCTAAGGGTTTTCCGGTTTCCGGAAGGGGCTTTACTTTAATTGTTCTACTTCCTGCAGACACGGTTTTATGCACTTGAGACATTAAACGACCACCAAAAATATCACGACGGTTTGTTGGGATATCAATCGTTAAGTTTAAACTTAAGGGCTCAATTTCTAATGTTCCTGTTTTTTGTGGATATAATACAGCTTTTCTAAGAATAACATAGCGGTAGTCTTCTCCTTTATATTTTCCGTTTTCTATTTTAAGCCCTTTTATTTCTATATTCTGACTCCAGAAGTCGTTAAACTTCGGACTATTTATTTCTCTCCAATTACTTACTCCCGTGTTTGTAGAGACGTAAAGTTTGTACACTACCGTTATGGCTTCGTTTAAATATGGCGTAGTTTTAGAGACTTCTGCAACTAAATGAATGCTGCCTTCTGGAATGGTTTGGGCAGTATTAGGATCGTTGGGTCTGCTTACGGCACTCGTTACCGCAATCGCTATTACAGAGGTTGAGTACGTTTCGCCCTCAATTTCTATCGTTGCTTGCTCAATCTTATAATTTCCTTGTTTTTTTGGCGATAAAAAATAGCTGTAGGTTTTTTTAAAAGTACGCTTACCGTTAATCCATGAATTACTAACTGATTGGTTGGGGCCTCCAATAATATCAAAATCTGCAAAACTTGGCGGACTAAAATTATCGCCATTTTGGTTCATACTAAAATCGACACGCAAACGCTCGTTAACGCCTAATTTCTTCTTACTCACACGCGCTTCAAATTCTACCTGAGAGAATACAAAACTCGTGCTTAGTAAAAACAATAGTACAGTAATGTGTTTAAATAATTTCATTTGTTATGTCTTTGAACTCTTGTTAATACAAGACTTACAAACTATCAATTTTTATAGTTACCAATCTTTTTCGGTTTCTACTTTTGCACCTTTGGCTTTCTGAGCGTTCATTTTTTCCTGAACTTTCTGTTCCTCATTATTCATCGCTTCTAGCAGATTTTTTATTTGTTGTGGCGACATTTGGCCAGGCTGCTGTTGCGGGTTTTCTTGCTCCTTCTTATCATCGCCTTCTTCGCCCTTATCCTCTTTTTCGTCATTAGGCTTAGCGTTATCCTCATTTTCGTTATCGCCGTCCTTTTTGTCTTGATCGCCCTCGTTATTGTCCTTTTCTTTATTTTGGCCGTCGTCTTTATTCTCCTTTTTGTTTTCGTCTTCTTTTTTGTCCTTATCCTTATCGTTTTTATCGTCTTCCTCTTCTGGCGGCTTTTCGTCTTTAGCACAGTCTTTAGCCAACGCTAAATTGTATCGCGACTCGTTATCTGAAGGATCATTTCTTAAGGCATTTTTATATGCTTCAACCGCTTCTCTGCACTTTTCATTCTTCATTAAAATATTCCCAATGTTATGGAATGCTTTATGTTTCTCAGACTTAGACACTGTATTTTTAATAGCCTGTTGATTGCGGTATAGCGCTTCTTCAAAATTCCCTTCTTTATAATAGGTAAGGCCTAAGTTATAGGCTCCAACAACACTTTGTGGTTCTTCCGATAGGGCTTTGCGATATTCCATTTCTGCCAATACGAAATCATCACTGCTAGCCAGTTCATTAGCTTCAAAAACTAAACCATTTGCTTTTTTAATCGCTTTTTGCTTTGCCTTATCTGCATCTTGCGCGACCACACTGGCAAAACATAAAAACAATAAGTATAATAGACTGTGTTTCATAATTAATTTTGACACGAAAAAGATTCGTTTTTTGCAATTCATAAAGTTATTAAACTACTCTGATGCTTATAGTTAAAGATTTTATAAATTCTCGTTAAATAAGTTTAATTTCTTCAGCCATACTGTTTTGCGTTCTAATAAAAACACATCGAGAAATAACAGTAAGAACCCTAAACCTAAAAACCATTGAAATTGGGACTCGTAATCCGCAAACTGCTTTGCTTCGAACTCTGTTTTGTCCATTGTATTTAAAATAGTTCTAATTTCTGATACCACTTTATCGGTATTATCACCTTTAATATATTTTCCATCGGCTTGACTAGCAATAGACTTTAACGTGTTTTCGTTAAGTCGTGTAATTACAGTTTCACCTTGTCTATCTTTTTTATACCCTTGTAAAACTCCGTTTCTTCGGATAGGAATTGTACCTCCTTTGGTGGTACCAACGCCAATAGTATAAATACGAATGCCTTCTTCTTTTGCTTCCTCTGCTATAGCGCTTGAAGAGCCTTCGTGATTCTCTCCGTCTGAAATAATGATAAGCACACGGTTAGTTTGCTCGTCGTCGTCGTAATAGGTTTTAGATAACTCTATCGCCTCATTAATCGCTGTTCCTTGCGATGACATCATATCGGTATTCATATTTTGAAGGAACATTTTAGCTGAACTATAATCTGTTGTAATGGGCAATTGCGGAAACGCTTTTCCGGCGTAGGCTATAATACCTACACGATCACTTGCCAAATTGTTTATAATTTGCGTCGCTAATTGCTTCGTTTTATCCAATCGGTTTGGTGCAATGTCTTCGGCCAACATACTTTTGGAAACATCGATCGCAAATACAATATCGACGCCTTCACGTTTAACGGTTTCGAGAGTAGATCCTGCTTTAGGATTGACTAGTGCAATGGCAAAACAGGCGAATGCCAAACAGAGAATGCTTATTTTTAAAACCGATTTAAACAACGATTTATCTGGACTTAATCGGTTTAATAGTTTTTTATCTGCAAACTTACGTTGTGTATTTCGTTTCCAAAGTTGAAGCGCTAAAAACACCACGATAATTACCGGAATAATTAACAGTGCCCAAAACCATATTTTTTCTTCTAATTGAAACATTTATAAGTGGTGTTTTGTATGTATTTAAAATTAAATAAAACTTCTAAAAACGGTAAATCTTAAGAAAAACTCTAACAGTAAAAATAATCCTGCGATATACACGAAAAATCTAAATTTTTCTTGATAGTTATAATACTTAAACTCTTCAATATCTGTTTTCTCTAGCTTATTAATTTCGTCGTAAATCTCTTGTAATTTCTTATTATTTGTTGCTCTAAAATATTCTCCCCCAGTTGTTTGGGCTATTTCTTTTAGTAAAACCTCATCAATCTCAACTTTTACTCTTCCATATTGAAATTGTCCATTAGGCCGCAAGGCTACAGGCGATAGCGCCATACCGTTACTTCCAATTCCAATAGTATACGTTTTTATTCCAAACTCCACAGCCAATTCGCTCGCAATCTTAGGATTGATTGTACCTGAATTATTAACTCCATCGGTTAATAAAATAATAATTTTACTTTTTGCCTTACTATCTTTTAAACGGTTTACGGACGTTGCCAACCCCATTCCTATGGCGGTACCGCCTTCAATTATTGTATTATATTTAATATCGCTTAGTGCGCGAAGTACAATGCTTTTATCGCTAGTAATGGGTGTTTTTGTATACGCTTCTCCGGCATATTCTACAATACCAATACGATCGTTTGGGCGTCCCTTTATAAACTCTGAAGCCACGTCTTTAAGTGCTTCTAATCGGTTTGGCTTTAAATCTTTAGCCAACATACTGGCCGACACATCTATAGCAATAACAATATCTATACCGCGAGTGTTTTTTGTTTTCGTGGACACGTCTACCGTTCGCGGTCGTGCTAAAGCCACTATGATAAAGCCTAAAGCTAATAACCGAAACACGAATAACAAATGCCTAAATTTTGGCAGTAGAGAGCCCGATGCCTTAAACCCTTTTAAAGTCGATATTTTAAGCTGCGCTGTTTGTTTTTTATGTTTTAAAACATACCATAGCACAGCTATTGGTAGTGTCAAGAACAACCAGAAAAAGGCTTTATTTAAAAATTCTATTCCTTCAAACATTATTCAGCTTTTGGTTTTAATTCTATTGAATTTATTATGCGCTCTACAATTTCCTCGGTGTAATCATCATTGTTTTTCCAAGTAATTCGCACTTGTTGCAGTATATTCTGACTCGTAAAACTTAAAATGACGTATTTTCCTTTTTCTGTTTTACCAGATAGTATTGTCGGCAAATCGGCCGTACCAAAGGCTTTTAAACCCTCGGCACCTCTTGGTGTTACAAATTTCTCTTTATTAAGTACAATATTAATAGCGCCGCTTTGTTCCCAATCTTTTAAACCTTTATCTACTGCTTTATTTAAATCGATTTTAGGTTCCTGCTGTTCCTGTTGTGTTTGCTGTTGTGGCGCTGTATATTTGGTTGTGCTTACTACAATATTTAGATGTTCAATTAAGCCTCCATAGCTAAACATCGTGTTTTTAACTTGCTCTTTCAATTCGGAAGGCGTTTGCGCTTCACTACGTTTTAGCACTTTAGGCGTAGAAATCGTTAAAGGCGGAAAACCATATTCGCTAGTTACCCAATTACCTTCTAAAAGTGTTTTACTTTCGTTACCAATTATGGTATCTTTAACATAAGTAAAACCGTAAGTGGCAATAAAACCAATTAATGTTGCTAATATTAAAGCTAAAGATAGCACTACCGTGAGCACCACTTTTTTCTTTTTTTTACGTCGCTCTTGTTCTTCTTTATAACGTTTATCTTTTAATTTCTCTGCTTCGGTAGGTTCCGGAAGGGCACTTTTTACTTGATCGATTTCTATATCTATCGTTTTCCTGTCTATTTCAGCTAACGCAACATCTGGAGCCGATTTGGCAAATTTTACTAAATCGGCACGCTTTAAAATGGTTTCAATATTTCTAATATCGTTGTTACTTAACTCAATCTGATTACCCTCTTTTAATAATTTTAAACGATCTACTAATTCGTCGGTAGTACTTTCCAAAGCACGGTCGTACACTTTTTCATCTAAATATTTTCTAATAATAAAAGTGAGCTCTGAGTAATATTCTTTTAAGTTTTCAGTTTGAAGATAATTACTATCGTCTAATTTCTTTAACGCCATTTTAGCGCGATCGTAAGGTGGAAACAAAGCTATTTCTTCGGCTTCGGTTAGCGGTTTTTTCCTCCAAATAAACCAATACATTAAATACGCAATTACCGCGATACTAGCGATAGTGATAAAGCCATATATCCACCAGTTTCCAACGGCTTTTTCTACAGCTATCATTGGTTTTATATCGTACAATCCTTGTTTTGTAGTATCGATAACAACCGGATAAACCTCAATTCTTAACGAATCGGTAAAAACTGTTGTATTGTTAATAATTATTTTTTGCTTCGGAATAGTATACGCGCCAGAATCGAATTGCGTTAATCCGTATTTTTTAATTAATAAAAATGTCGCTTCTCGCTTAGTCGTATCGATAGCGTAAGATGAAATCATTTCTAGAGGCGAAAATGTCTGACCTTCAGGAAAAACAACCAATGCTGATGAATCGGCTTTAACTTCGATTTTATAAATAATTTCTTCGCCAATTTTTATGGTAGTAGAATCTATTGAATTAGACACTTGAGCATAAGAAGACAAGGAGAAAAGCACAATGAAAAAGGTTAAAACACTGGCTTTTTGTTGTTTTATAAAACGATTTGTCATTTGTAATTTTAAAGTCATCATCTGTTTATCCTCTGCGTTTAAAATAGCCTAGTAATTTTTTTACATAGCTTTCGTGTGTCGCGCAGCTTATGGAACCTGCGCCAGATTTTGAAAAACTGTTTTTATAATAATTTTCTTTATCGTTGAAAAACGCACCGTACTCGGTTCTTACTTTTTTCGATGCTGTATTAATGTATTGTAAGGCTCCTGTTTCGGCATCTTCCATTTGTACTAGCCCCAAATTAGGAATTGATTCTTCACTTTTATCATACACTCGAATACCAGTAATATCGTGTTTTTTGGCGGCTATTTTTAACGTTTGGCTATACTCTTCAGCGATAAAATCACTCAAAATAAAAACAATGGCTTTTTTCTTCATAACGTTATGAAGAAACTTTAACGCTTTAGCCACATCGGTTTGTTTGCTTTTAGGTTTAAACTCTATAAGTTCTCGTATAATTCTTAACACGTGAGAACGTCCTTTTTTTGGTGGAATATAAAGCTCAATATCATCTGAAAACAAAATAAGACCTATTTTATCATTATTCTGAGTTGCCGAAAAGGCTAAAGTTGCTGCAATTTCGGTTGCCATTTCATTTTTAAATTGTTCTTGTGTTCCAAAAGCATTCGATCCAGAAATATCAACAACAAGCATCATTGTCAGTTCGCGTTCTTCTTCAAAAACCTTAATATAGGGTTCATGATACCGTGCGGTAACATTCCAGTCTATATTCCTTACGTCATCACCAAACTGATATTGTCGTACTTCAGAAAAAGTCATACCTCGTCCTTTGAAGGTAGAATGGTATTCCCCTCCAAAGAGATGATCGGACAACCGGCGTGTCTTGATCTCAATTTTACGTACTTTTTTTAGTAATTCTTTAGTATCCATTATAAGTGAAGTCCTTAAAAACTCAGGATTCTTAAATCGTTTTTATCTTATTACTGTGTGCGGTTATCGCTCTTTCGAGACTTTAAGAAGACTAAATTTAGGGTACCTCAATAACATTTACAATTTTACTAATAATGTCTTCTGAAGTTATATTCTCGGCTTCGGCTTCGTAAGTAAGCCCAATTCTGTGACGTAAAACATCGTAAACTACGGCTCTTACATCTTCTGGAATAACATACCCACGGCGTTTAATAAACGCATAGCATTTTGCTGCAGTAGCTAGGTTTATACTTCCACGAGGTGACGCCCCAAAAGTGATAAGTGGTTTTAACTCGTCTAATTTATATTGTTCTGGGTACCGTGTCGCGAAGATAATATCAAGAATGTATTTCTCAATTTTTTCATCCATATAGACTTCACGCACCACTTCTTGTGCTCTTAATATCTGTGCTACTGAAACAACAGGGTTCACTTTCTCCCAAGACCCTTTTAAATTGGCTCTCATAATGAGTTGTTCCTCGTGTTGTTTAGGGTAATCTATTACTGTTTTTAGCATAAAACGATCGACTTGTGCTTCAGGCAACGGGTACGTTCCTTCTTGCTCTACCGGATTTTGCGTTGCCATAACAAGAAACGGCTTATCTAAAATATACGTTTCATCGCCAATAGTAACTTGCTTTTCTTGCATCGCTTCTAACAATGCCGATTGCACTTTTGCTGGCGCCCTGTTTATCTCATCTGCTAATACAAAATTAGCAAAAATAGGGCCCTTTTTTATCGAGAAATCATTCTCTTTCATATTATAAATCAGGGTTCCAGTAACGTCTGCCGGTAATAAATCTGGCGTAAACTGAATTCTACTAAAACTGCCATCTACGGCTTGAGCTAACGTATTAATAGCTAAAGTTTTTGCTAATCCTGGAACTCCTTCTAATAAAATATGGCCACGACCTAATAAGCCTACTAATAACCGCTCGATCATGTGCTTTTGTCCAACGATTACTTTATTCATCTCTAGCATTAATAAGTCTACAAAAGCACTTTCTCTTTCAATTTTCTCATTTATAGATTTAATATCCACTGTACTAGTTTCTTCTATCATTTCCTTAGTTTTTAAAAGTCGCATTTAAGTTCTGCAAATTGTTCATTTTTTTAATGACACCGTGTTAATAATTGGTTAAAAATTACTGTGATAATAGCCAATTATATATTAAATAGTTCTTATTTTTAAACAATCAATAACAATTGGTAATAATCACTTCATAATCTTAAAACAGAATACTTTTACTATTTTGGGTTTACAATTTAAAAAAAACAAACGCTTTAATGCTATAGGTTTATTGTTTTTTTAGCATAATTACAACCTTTCTTAGTATCCTCAACATTAATAAAACAAAAATAATGACTAAAACAGCCTTAATTACAGGTGCCACTAGTGGAATAGGACAAGCCACAGCTCACGAATTCGCAAAGCACGGCATCGCATTAATTGTATGCGGAAGACGACAAGATCGCTTGGACGCTTTACAAAAAGAACTGGAAAATCACTGCCGAGTACATACCTTAAATTTTGACATCACAGATAGAGAAGCTGTCTTTAAGGCCATAAACAGTTTACCTGAAGATTTTAAAATCATCGACATTTTAATTAACAACGCAGGAAACGCTCACGGATTAGACCCAATTCAAGACGGTAATTTGGACGACTGGGACGCGATGATGGATAGTAATGTTAAAGGATTACTCTATGTGAGTAAAGCTGTGATTCCACAAATGACCGAAAGACAATCGGGGCATATTATAAACATTGGGTCTTCGGCAGGAAAAGAAGTCTACCCAAAAGGTAACGTGTATTGCGCAAGTAAACACGCTGTTTTAGCATTAACTGAAGGCATGCGAATGGATTTAAATCCTTTCGGAATAAAAGTCGGCGCTATAAACCCAGGTTTAGTAGAAACCGAATTTTCGCAAGTGCGTTTTAAAGGCGACCACAGTGCTAACGATGTTTACAAAGGCTTCGCTGCATTACAACCAGAAGATATTGCCGATATTATTTATTTTGCAATTACCAGACCACCACACGTAAATATTGCCGACTTATTAGTATTACCAACAGCGCAAGCGAGTGCTACTTTGGTAAAAAAAGAGTTGTAACTTACTCGTCATATCAACCAAAAGCACAGGTAAGAACTCACGATAGCCACCTCCTTAAGATTATGATTAACAAACGTTTACTTATTAAGAATCTGCTCGCTCATAACGACGAGAACAGTTTTTACGATAAAAAACGTAAAATTGATATTAGCCATAAAGAAGGTAAAGCTAAGTTTCTTAAACACGTGTGCGCCTTAGCGAATAGCAACCCAAAAAACAACTCGTTTATTGTTATTGGGATTGAAGATGAAGACAGCGCTATTGTTGGCGTTGATTTTTTTGACGATTCTAAAATCCAAAATCTGGTTAATGCCTACTTACACAATCCGCCCATTATACAGTACGAAAATGTATCGTTTCCACATTTATCTGAAAATAAAGTAGTAGGATTAGTAACTATTCGAGCAGCCGAAGGTTTAAGCTCGCTTAGAAAAAATATCTGGAAATATTACGGTGGCGCTGTCTTTTTTAGAGAAGGCAGCATAAGTATGCCCAAAGTATTTAAAAGTGATATTACCGATGTAAACTCTAAATCGGTTTTTGAAATAGAGAAGCATTCGCAGAATACTATCGGGTATACTCTCGATGGTGTTTTCGATTTTATGAATAAACGTAAAGATTACAATCCGCAATACAAAGTGTTTAAAGAGTATTTCGTGGTATGCTGGGCTGCGGAAGAGAAGAAAACAGTAAACGAATTGTACCTCTCACGAGTGGATATAGAACTCATTAATGAGCAAGTCCGTTTGTTTTATTCTAATTTAGACAAAGTATCTATTACGATGACGGAGGACAGCTTTAAAATTATAGAATATGTACATTTAGGGCTTCAGGATAACTTTAAACATTACCCTTTGGAAGAAACCCTCATTCAATTTAACGACAACCTCAGCTACTCTATAGAGTCTCTTCTCGTTTTTGAAGCCCCGCAATTCGATAAGAAAATTCTGCATCATATTTACAACATTAATAATGCCCTAATAGACCGTTTAAAACGAAACGCTACACTTAATCAAGAAGAAGAAAAAGATTTATTAAATCTACCCGCAACCTACCTTATCTGCTATTTAAATTTATTTCATGAAGCCATCGATAAACTTGAAGAAGCTAAACCGTATTTAAAATCTCATAGTACCGCCGTATACTCACATTACAAGGATGCTGTTAGGATTCTAAGGAAAGTAAAATACAGTTAAATTAAATCGTTACCAGCTATACAGTTTTTATTACCAAACACACATTAGCATAAATTATTCATATACACATTTACTATTTTTACAGAGCTATTAATCAACTTTACAAACCTTGTTTCTCCCAGAAAAATTTGGCATTGAAGCAGGGTTTACATTACAAAAAAAGAGTTCGGTATTTTAAATACTGAACTCTTTTGTCATTTATTCCGGCAGCTTTTAACTACTGTCCCTTATCTAAAGCGTCTTGCCGTTCTTTTAATTTTAACCATTGGCCTTCGTGCGCTAATTTTGCTTGCTCCGGCCAAGTGTAGGGTTTATGAATTTCGAAACGCTTACCTCCAGCTCGTAAAACTTCCGTACACTTTTCTACGCTACACTGCGATAAAGCAAGCCAAGTTTTTACATTATGAGCATGAAATAATTCTGCGATTTTAGGCCCGACGCCTTCAACAATTTTTAAATCGTTGTGTTTTACAACCTTGCCTAAAGCTGCTTTTGCAGCGACAGCATCAAAGGTTGGTGTCGTTGTTTGTGATTGCGGTTTTTCATTTGGTTTAGCCCTTGCTTTGGGACTTGCTGAATTTGAAGCCATAAAACTAGAATCAGCCCCTGAATTTCCGACTCCCGATGGTTTTCCTGCCGGTTTTGCAGCGGTGATCCTATTTGCTTTACACGCCTCTAAATCGGCTTCTAGTTTGGCAATTCTATTTTTATAAATATCGGTATTAGGTCTTTCCGCTTGCGGGGTTGTTCCACCAGAAATCTTACCTATTAAATATCCAAATATTGCACTTAAAAGCCCTACTATTAAAGGAATTAATATACACCAGTTCATAATTTTTATGGTTTTTAGTTAATGGTTACTACTACTCTTCGGTTTTTAGAGCGCCCTTCTTCGGTATCATTACTCGCAATAGGAGCATCTGGACCTTTTGAAGAGGTTTCAATTTTAGTTTCCGAGATGAAATTATCTACAAAATAGTCTCTTATAAATCCTGCTCTTTTTAATGCTAAATCGATATTATTTTGTCGATCGCCAGTATTATCTGTATGCCCGATCACTTGTAACTGTACGTTTACAGATTTATCTATAAGTCGCGATATTTTGGCTACTTTTTCACGCTGTGCTTCAGAGAGGTTTATAGCTGTATTCCCAATGTTAAAATACAGTATTAAAGGGTCTTCTTTTATGTCCTTTTGGAGTTTATTTAATTCGTCCTTTAAGCTCGTATCGTTTTCAGCAAGTGTAGACACTACATACTTTAAAGGGCCAAAGAAAGCATTCTCTTGATTGGGCACCATATCTTCATTTAATTCTCCATAGGTGTTTATAGATCGTGAAGAAACACCTTGCGATATTAAATAGCTTTTTACAGCGTTTGCGCGCGCCAAACCTATATTCGGAAAGGCGGTAGTATTCACTTCATCGCCGCGATAGAATCCAGTAATTTCTGCCGTCTTTAAAGAATTCTCACTTAAAAAAGTTGACAATCTATCGACTTCTCGTTTTAATCCTTCAGCGACTGGTTTTAGCACTATGGCATTCGAAAATCTGAAATTAAAATTAGCCATTGACGTAAATGATACTCCACTTTTATTGTCTACCATCGAGAACTCACTTTTGGTTGCTGGTTGCACTTCTTCTTTTGCCACTATCGTCTCCGTAATTACCGGAAGCGCCTCTTCGTCGCCCAAAGTAGAACAACATAAATTATAAAACAGAAAAGTACCCAAAGCAATGGTTAGAAAAAGACCTAAGATGTACGTTGATTTTTTACTCATTTTCGCAGTTGTTTTTAAGTTACTGACTATTAAGTTATTAAAAATATTGACATAAAATCAACTATTGTTTTAATGTTTCATTAATATTCGACCAATAACACTATTACATAGGCAAACGTTTATTATAAAGCTATCATAACAAAAAACCCGCAGCTTTCGCTGCGGGTTTTTCAATATATTATGAATCTAAATACTACAAATCGAATTTAATACCTTGGGCAAGAGGTAAATCGTCAGTATAATTAATTGTATTGGTTTGGCGTCTCATATATACTTTCCAAGCATCAGACCCAGACTCACGTCCACCACCTGTATCTTTTTCACCACCAAAAGCACCACCAATCTCGGCTCCCGAAGTTCCTATGTTTACATTGGAAATACCACAATCTGATCCTTCTACAGATAAGAATGCTTCTGCTTCGCGTAAATTATTTGTCATAATTGCAGACGATAATCCTTGACCCACACCATTTTGCAAGGCTAAGGCATCGTGTACATCTCCAGAGTACTTAATTAAGTATAATACTGGTGCAAATGTTTCGTGTTGTACAATTTCGTAATCGTTTTTAGCTTCAGCAATTGCTGGTTTTACATAACAACCAGACTCGTAACCTTCACCTGAAAGCACGCCACCTTCAACCACGACGTTACCGCCTTCTTCTACTACTTTATCTAACGCAGCTTGATACATTTTTACGGCATCTTTATCGATAATTGGTCCTACGTGATTATTTTCATCTAAAGGATTCCCGATACGCAACTGCCCGTAAGCTTTTACTACAGCGTCTTTTACTTTATCGTAAATAGATTCGTGAATAATTAAGCGACGTGTAGAGGTACAACGTTGTCCTGCAGTACCAACAGCGCCAAATACAGCACCAATAACCGTCATTTTAATATCGGCATCTGGAGTCACAATAATAGCGTTGTTTCCTCCTAATTCTAATAATGATTTCCCTAAACGACCTGCTACTTCTTGAGCAACACTTTTACCCATTCTAATCGACCCTGTTGCCGAGAGTAGAGGCATACGTTTGTCTTTAGACATCATTCCACCAACCTTATGATCGCCATTAATTAGGTTACTAATTCCTTCTGGTAAACCATTTGCTTTAAAGACTTCTGCTGCTATATTTTGACAAGCGATACCACATAACGGTGTTTTCTCACTTGGTTTCCATACGCAAACATCTCCACAAACCCACGCTAATGCCGTGTTCCAAGCCCAAACTGCCACTGGAAAGTTAAAGGCAGAAATAATACCGACAACTCCCATTGGATGGTACTGCTCGTACATTCTATGTCCTGGACGTTCTGAGTGCATTGTTAACCCGTGTAATTGTCTAGATAAACCTACTGCGAAATCGCAGATATCGATCATTTCTTGAACCTCGCCTAGACCTTCTTGGTACGATTTACCCATCTCGTAAGACACTAACTTACCTAAAGCCTCTTTTTTCTCTCTTAACTTATCTCCAAATTGACGAACGATTTCACCACGTTGTGGCGCTGGCATTGTTCTCCAATCTTTAAAAGCTGAAGTTGCAGCATCCATAACTTTATTGTAATCTGCTTGAGTCGTCGCTTTTACTTTAGCAATTAATTTTCCATCTACTGGAGAATATGATTCAATAAGCTCTCCATTAGAAAAACTATTTGATCCCGTAGAGGATCCTTCATTTATGTCTTTTACACCTAATTCACTTAGTGCTTCTTTTATTCCGAAATCAGCTAAATTTGCTGCCATATTTAATTGTTTTTTACGAATTATTAAATTATCAATGCGAATATAGTAATAATTAGCCGTTTATCAGGGCATCGCTATCTTAAAAAAAACCTAAGCTTTACTTTTTAAAAAGGACGTGTTATTATTCAATTTTACACTATATTATCTCGCTTAAATTATAGCATAAAACAAATACTATCGGTTACACTACGAATTCTTGCGAGTCCAAATACAATTACTAAAAAAGTGTTTTTTATAACTCTAATTTATTTAGTTTTATAAAAAATTTTAACCAATGTCTATCAAATCCGTTTTTAGCCTCCTTCTTTACGTCCTCTTTATGTTTTCTTGTAAAAAGACACCTGTAGAAACCGATAATTTATTCAAATTTAGAGATTATATAAGCTATACAACCTCGGGTAGAGTTTCAGCTTCGAGCCCTATAAAAGTAAACTTAAGCAATCCTGTGGAAGGTTGGGAAACAGATAAAGAACTACTAACAGACGACATTTTCTCTATACAGCCACACGTGTCGGGCACATTAGTGGCCAATAATTCACGTACTTTTTCTTTTATTCCAGACGAAACTTTAGCGGCAGACACCGAATATGCCGTAACCATTTTTCTAGGAAAAATTTATAAAGAGCTCCCAGAAGAGTATAATAGTTACACGTTCCAGTTTAAAACCATCGCACCAAATTTTAGTATTGTAACAAACGAATTACAATCTTATAATGAAGAATGGCAATACCTACTGGGTGCCGTAAAATCTGCCGATTATATTGCGCTTAAGCAAGCAAAACAATTGATTGAAGCGTCGCAAAATGGTAAAAAACTAAACGTAGAATGGAATGAATTAAGCCAACCGGCAAAATATTTTGAATTTAAAATTGATAGCATACATCGCGAAATTGACGACACTAAAATAGTTTTAGAATGGAACGGAAAGGCTATTAAAGCAGATAATAACGGTGAAAACACCGTGTTAATTCCTGGTATTAATAATTTTATCATCACAAAAATTGATGTGATTCAAGAGCCGGAGCAATATTTATCGATTAACTTTTCTGATCCCTTAAAAAAACAGCAAAATTTTGATGGGTTAATTAGTATTCAAGATAGTAAAAACCCTAAATATATTGTCGATGGTAATATTCTAAAAGCCTATCCGCAGTCTAAGATTAACGGAGATTTTCAAGTGGAGGTGTTTCAAGGCATACAAAATACCGATGGTTATAAATTAAAGCAACCGTTTTCTGAATTGATTTCTTTTGAAGAGGTAAAACCCGAAGTTCGTTTAGTAAATAGCGGCGTTATTTTACCAAATTCTGAGCAGTTAAAATTTAATTTTGAGGCGATTAACTTAAAAGCTGTTGATATTCGAGTTATTAAAATCTTTGAAGATAATGTGCTTCAATTTTTACAAGACAATAATTTAAAAGACAGCAATAACTACGCGATTCGACACGTCGGCCGCCGCATTGCGAAAAAAACGATAACACTTATCGAGGACGGCCAGCCCAATCTTAGTAAATGGAAAACCTATAGCGTGGATTTATCGACATTATTTAACGCGAATCCTGGTGCCATATACCGAGTGGAAATCAGTTTTAAAAAAGACTATTCGCTTTACGATTGTAACGTGACTAATAATATAACCAATCTCGAAAATAACGAACATTATTATAACACGTCATACGACGACGACTATAATAATTACGATGAATTAAGCCCTGATGAAGAAAATCTGCGGGAAGAAAACTATTGGGACAACCTAGGCTACAGCTATCGCAACGATAGTTATAATTGGAGAGAACGCGATAACCCTTGCCACGATGCATATTACAACCAAGATAAGGTTATCGCTCAAAATCTGATTGCTTCAAACCTTGGTGTAATTGTAAAAAAAGGAGCTAATACTAATTACTTATTCGCAGTTACAAATATTTTAAATACCGACGTAGAACCCAATGCACGCGTAACACTCTATAACTTTCAGCAGCAAAAAATAACGTCAAAAAAAACAAACACAGTGGGCATAGCTTCTATCGCTACTAAAAGTCGTGCAGCCTTCGCTATTGTTACTAAAGGAAAAAATACGACTTACATTAAACTGGACGATGGAAATTCGCTATCCCTATCTAAATTTGATGTTTCGGGAAACCAGTTACAACGTGGCTTAAAAGGTTATATTTATGGCGAACGCGGCGTTTGGAGACCTGGAGATTCTATTTACTTATCGTTTATTCTCGATGATAATGCGAACGCAATACCAGAAGGGCATCCTATAAAAATGGAAGTAACCAATCCTAACGGAAAGTTAGTCTACAAAAAAATAACCGCTAATAACGTGAATAGTTTTTACACGTTTACTATACCCACAACAACCGATAGTAAAACCGGAAACTGGAATGCCAAAGTGAGCGTTGGTGGCGCTCACTTTTACAAAGCGTTAAAAGTAGAAACCGTTAAGCCCAACCGTTTAAAAATTAAGATCGATTTTACAGACGCGGTGTTAACAAGCAGCAAACCTCTTAACGGTACGTTGCAAGTAAATTGGTTGCACGGCGCAGCGGCGAAAAGTGTTAAAGCAGAAATAAAAGCGAAATTCAGTAATGCGTATCAGCCATTTCCTAACTATAAAAAGTATGCGTTTTCAGACCCTTCGAGAACTTTTTCTTCGGAAGAGCTTTCCGTATTTGAAAGTCGCGTTAATGCCGATGGATTTGCGAAAATTGAAAACTCACTTTCAGTAGGAAAAAATGCCCCCGGAATGTTAAACGTTCAATTTTTAGTGCGTGCTTTCGAGAACGGCGGCGATTTTTCAATGGATGCCTTTACTAAAAAATATGCGCCTTATAAATCATTTGTCGGTTTACAATCACCTGACGGAAAAGCGTACGGATCCTTTTTTACAGATGAAGACAAAACGTTCGATATTATAACTGTAAACAGCCAAGGAAAACCCATACAGCAAAACAATTTAGAAGTAAAAGTTTATAAGGTTGAATGGCGTTGGTGGTGGAATTCATCTGAAGATAATTTATCAAAATACACGTCCAGCTCTTACCATAAACCATTTATGGAAACGACAGTAAACACAGATGCCAAAGGAAAAGCGAGTTTTAAAATTAATGTTCCCGAAACGGAAAGCGGCCGCTATTTAATTCGTGTTTTCGATCCTAAGAACGGTCACGCCACCGGAAGAACTGCTTATTTTTATAAAAATTGGTGGTCTAAACAACCTAGCGGTGATAAGGAAGCAGCAAAAATGCTAGTTTTCGCTGCCGATAAAGAAAAATACAACGTGGGTGAAACAGCAAAAATCACTTTTCCTTCAGGGACTGCTGGCCGCGCTTTGGTCAGTATAGAAAATGGTACCGATGTTTTAGACTATAAATGGGTAGAAACTGAACACGGTGAAACAGTTGTCAATATTCCAGTAACAAAAAATATGACTCCCAATGCATTTGTAAACATCTCCTTATTACAACCTCACGCCAGCACAGCAAACGATTTACCATTACGCTTATATGGCGTTATCCCGCTTCTAGTGGAAGATAAAAACACGAAACTAGAGCCTATAATTAAAATGCCAGACGTCTTGCGCCCTAAAGAAGATTTCACGGTAACCGTCTCAGAAAAAAACAATAGAGCGATGACGTATACGATTGCGGTTGTAGAGGAAGGTTTACTCGATTTAACGCGATTTAAAACTCCAAATGCGTGGGATGCTTTTTATGCTCGCGAAGCATTAGGGGTAAAAACATGGGACATTTTCGACGCTGTTATCGGTGCTTACAGCGGTAGTATAGAACAAATTTTCGCTATTGGTGGAGATGGTAATGCCCTTGCTGGAAAAGCAAAAAAAGCCAACCGTTTTAAGCCCGTAGTTACTGTTTTAGGCCCGTTTACTTTAAAAGCTAATGACAAGAAAACGCACACGATTAAAATGCCAAATTATATTGGCGCTGTGCGTACTATGGTGGTTGCTGGAAACACAGAAATGGAAGCTTACGGAAGTGCCGATAAATCTGTAGAAGTTAAAAAGCCTTTAATGATTTTAGCAACGTTACCACGAAAATTAAGCCCGGGAGAAAAAGTAACCCTACCCGTAACGGTTTTCGCTATGGAACCACGCGTTAAGAATGTAACTTTAAAACTTAAGCTTAGCAACGGTATTGCAGTCGTTGGTGAAGCAACAAAAACGCTATCTTTTGCTAAACCAGATGAAAAAATGACGTATTTTCAATTGGACGTAAGCAAGGCAAAAGGCATTAATACTGTAGAAGTTATTGCTTCTGGAAATGGCGAAAAAGCATCTTACATTGTAGAGCTTGATGTTGTAAACCCAAACCCGATTACTTCTAAAGCATTGGATCGCACTCTAGAAAAAAGAGTTTCGGAAGAATTAAACTTTGAAACCTTTGGCGTTATAGGCTCAAATTTTGCTACAGTAGAATTTTCTACGATGCCTCCAATGGATTTCACACGACGTTTACAGTTTTTAATTCAATATCCACACGGGTGTTTAGAGCAAACAATATCGGCCGTTTTTCCGCAGTTATATTTAGAAGCTATTTTCGATTTACCTATAAAAAGAAAACAAGAACTTCACTCTAATATTAAAAGTGCGATAAAACGGTTAGGGAATTTTCAGCGTCCAAATGGAGGTATGAGCTACTGGATTGGAGAAAACTATGTTAATGATTGGAGCACAAGTTATGCCGGCCACTTTATGATTGAAGCCGAAAAGCAAGGTTATGTGTTACCAATTACTTTTAAAAACAATTGGTTAAAATATCAAAAAGAAACCGCTAGAAATTGGAGACCGAGCTATAAAACACCTAACAGCGACTTAGCACAAGCGTACAGATTATATACCTTAGCTTTAGCCGGAAGTGCCGATTTAAGTGCTATGAATAGATTAAATGAATTTACAGAGATTTCAAACGAAGCGAAATGGCGCCTAGCCGCGGCCTATGCTTTAGCAGGACAAATTGAAGCGAGTAATACCATTGCCAAAACGGCGACTATTGAATTTCAATCGCCTAAATACAACTATTACACCTATGGCTCGGCAGATAGAAATCGCGCAATGGCTCTGGAAACTATGGTGCTTACAAAAGATAAAAGAAGGCACAAATTGGCCAAATATCTCGCAAAAAACTTATCTAGCGATCGCTGGATGAGTACCCAAACAACGGCTTATAGTTTGATGGCAATGGCAAAAATGGTTACAATCAATGGCGGGAAATCGTTAGACCTACAATACACTATGAATGGTAAAACAGAAACGATTAAAACCAATAGCGCAATTGCCCAGCGTGAGTTAGCAGTTAAAGACGGCGCAAATTCTTTAAGTTTTAAAAACAACCAAGAGAACGTGGTCTATGTTCGTGTTTTAAATTCCGGTAAATTACCATTAGGCGAAGAGCACATAGAGCAACGTGGTCTGAGTGTCGATGTCGCTTATAAAGATCTAAAAGGAAATAACATTATTATTGATAATTTAAAACAAGGTGAAGATTTTATGGCGACGGTAACGGTAACTAATCTAAAAGATGAAACAGTAAACGATATTGCCTTAACCCAGATTTTTCCATCGGGATGGGAAATTGTAAACACACGTTTTACGGCTTACGGAAATAGCATTACTAGCCAAGCACGTTACACAGACATTCGTGATGATCGTGTCAATTTCTATTTCGATTTGCCTAGCAAAGGAAAATCTAAAGGCACAAAAACATTTAATGTGTTACTTAATGCCTCCTATTTAGGCACTTATTATTTACCGGGTGTTCAAGCTGAAGCAATGTACGATAATGAGTTTTTAGTTCGTGGCGCAGGAAAATGGATCTCAGTAGAAAAATAAAGAGCAAATAAAAGGACAGTGAAAAATAGCCTTTGCTTTTAAAGCAACGGCTATTTTAGTACAGACAGAATATATGAAACGCCTTATATTATATGTAAAAAGACACAAACTAAAAGCAATAGTGCTAGCACTCCTTTTAGTGTCTTATTATTTCTGTTTGCCAAGAACGCTATTTAAAGACCCTACGGCGACGGTTATTACAAGTGCATCCAATCGCTTATTAGGGGCAAAAATAGCTAGCGACGGACAATGGCGGTTTCCAAAAAGCGATAGTGTGCCCGATAAATTTAAAACGTGTATTATTGCTTTTGAAGACGCGTACTTCTATCAGCATCCCGGTTTTAATCCTGTTTCCATTGCAAAAGCACTGAGGCAGAATTTAGAATCTGGCAGTGTAAAACGTGGTGGAAGCACCTTAACACAACAGGTGATTAGACTCTCACGTAAAGGACAATCGCGGACCTATTTCGAAAAAATTAAAGAATTAATTTTAGCAACGCGATTAGAATTAAAGTATAGTAAAGAAAGTATTTTGGCCTTTTATGCCAGTTATGCTCCTTTCGGCGGAAATGTCGTAGGTATAGATGCGGCCTCTTGGCGTTATTTTAATAGGAATGCAGAAGAACTCTCGTGGGCAGAGAGCGCTACTTTAGCCGTTTTGCCAAATGCTCCTAGCTTAATTTATCCTGGAAAAAACCAAAAATTGCTTTTAAACAAAAGAAATCGACTTTTAAAGAAACTACTTAGTAATAATAGTATTGATAGTTTAACTTACAGATTATCTATCGCTGAAAGATTACCACAAAAACCTTATCCGCTGCCACGGATAGCACCACATCTCCTTCAGAAAGTAGCCAAAACACATCGTGGTGAACGTGTGCAAACAACTATTAACAGTAAATTCCAAGAGCAAACTAACGCGATTGTTTCCAAACATTATAATATATTAAAGCAAAATGAGATTTATAATATTTCAGTGTTAATTTTAGACGTTAAGACACGACAAGTACTAACCTATGTTGGTAATGCACCCACCGATAAAAAACATCAAAAAGATGTTGATATTATAGACAAACCGCGCAGCACCGGAAGCATTTTAAAACCTTTTTTATACGCGGCTGTTTTAGATGCTGGCGACTTGCTCCCCAATACCCTAATTGCTGATGTGCCCACAAACTTCGGGAATTATGTTCCGGAAAATTACAACAAAGAATTTGACGGGGTAGTGCCCGCAAAAAAAGCATTATCGCGGTCACTAAATGTACCTTCGGTCTTAATGCTTCAAGATTTTGGGTTAGATCGCTTTTACCATTATTTAAAAGCTTTGAAACTTCGGGATGTAAAATACAATGCTAACCATTATGGATTGTCTTTAATATTAGGAGGCGCAGAAAGCAATCTATGGGATTTATGTAAAAGTTATGCCAACTTATCCTCCACATTAAATCATTTCAATGCGAGCTCTTCAGAGTATTTTTCGAATGAATTTTGCGAACCTACTTTTTTAGCTTCAGAAACTATAGATTTCGGACAAAAATCGTCTGAAAAAACCCTGTTCGATGCCGCTTCTATCTATCTCACTTACGAAAGTTTAAAAGAGGTTAATCGCCCGGAAGGCAATGAGAGCTGGGAGTTTTTTGATGATTCGAAACAGATTGCTTGGAAAACAGGAACCAGTTACGGTTTTAGAGATGCCTGGGCCATTGGCACCACCAAAGATTACGTGGTTGGCGTGTGGGTTGGTAATGCGGATGGCGAGGGACGCCCCGGCTTAGTAGGTGTGCAATCTGCAGCCCCTATTCTTTTTGACGTGTTCGATGTAGTACCACAAAGCGAATGGTTTTCTACACCTTACGACGAAATGCGGGAGGTAAAGATATGTTCTAATAGCGGTTATCGCGCGTCCACTATTTGTCCGGACATTGAATTGAATTTTATTCAAATTAGCGGACTTAAAACAAGAGCTTGTCCCTATCACATTTTAATTCATTTGGATGAAAAGGAACAGTATCAAGTTAATTCTTCCTGTGAAAATTTAGACAAAATAACTCATAAATCGTGGTTTGTATTACCTCCTTTAATGGCGTATTACTACAAATCTAAAAACCCTTTCTATAAAGCTTTACCAGCGTTTCGAGAGGATTGCAACACAAATAGCGCCGCGTTTATGGAGTTTATTTACCCTAATGAATCGACAACTGTATTCCTTCCAAAAGACTTCGATGGAAACACCAATCCATTGATTTTGAAAATTGCCCATTCAAAACCAGAAACCACAATCTATTGGTATTTAGATTCCTCCTTTATTGGTATAACAAATGACATCCACGAAAAAGCGATTATTCCTGAAGAGGGACCCCATAATTTAACAGCCGTAGATGCATTCGGTAATGAAATTAACAGACACCTGGTAATAAGCTTATAAGACCTCGTATTTACACAGTGATTCAGACGGTTACTCTTCACAATAAAATTCATTTCAACGAAAAAAATTACATTACATCTATTGTTATATTTTATGTGCCACATTTAACATATCTTTAAGCCTATTTTATAAACCGTATATAAATTAAATTGTACTATATAATGAGAAAAATTACTCTTCTGTTGTTATTACTTTGTTTTGGGTTATCGCTTACTGCGCAAACTTATATTCAAGAGGATTTCAACACCAACATTCCAGCAACATGGACCATTACAGATGCCGGTTCGGCAACTGGAGACTCTTGGGCCTCGGGCTTGCAAGCAGGACAATCGTTAGACGGCACTAGTGCTGCTTTTGTAGACAGCGACAGCGCAGGCTCAGCAGTTACACTTGTTGAAACGTTGACATCACCTGCTTTTGACACTACAGGTTCTACTACACTATTTTTAGATTTCATTCAATATTTTAGAAGCGTTACTACGGAGTACACTTCGGTTGAAGTTTTTGATGGCACAAACTGGATTGAAGTTTTAAATCAAACGTCTGATGCTGGATCTTATGCCACTCCAGACCAACAAAACATCAACATTACAGCGTATTCTAATGCAAATATGCAAATCCGTTTTACGTACGATAATGATAGTGTTTGGGGTTACTACTGGATGATAGACAACGTAGAGGTTTACAATACAATATGTCCTATACCTAATGATTTTGCACTAGTTAATGCTACAGATACAGAAGCTAACCTTATATGGACTGCTGGCGGTCCTGAAACGAATTGGGAAGTTGCGGTACAAGTACCAGGAACTGGCGAACCAACCAGCAATGGTGATGCGACAACGAATAACCCTTACACAGCAACAGGCTTAACTGCCCAAACAGACTACGAGGCTTATGTAAGAGCTGATTGTGGTGGCGGTGAATTTAGTCCGTGGGTTGGCCCACTTAATTTTAGTTCAGAATGTGCTTTTTTTACAGCACCTTACACTCAAGATTTTGAAAATGTTAGTGCTATTCCTGCCTGTTGGTCTATGAGTGGTGGTGAAGATTGGACATTTAGTAATACTGCAGCCGGTAATCACATTGGTGATAACGGTATCATAACTGGTAACACTATTTCTAACGGGTATTTTGCTTGGGTAGATTCATCTGGAGCACAAGGGCCTGCAACTTTAACGACGCCTTACGTAGATGTTTCAGGCTTAACAACACCATCAATAACTTTTTTTGAAATTAGTGACAATGAAGACTTTGCAAACTCACAATTAGACGTTGAGGTTTGGGATGGTGCTGCTTGGAACTTAATGGGAACATACAATACGAACACAATTGGATGGGAAAAGAAAACCATCAATATTAGTACACTAAATATTACCGGAAACGTACAAGCGCGTTTTATTTTCTCTGAGCCTGTAACGGCTGATTATTACGATGATATTGCAATAGACGACGTTACTTTCGATGAGTTACCAAACTGTCCAAACCCTTCGACTATTTCTGCATCAAATATTACTGCAACCACTGCAGATATTGCTTGGGCTTCTAATGGTTTAGAAACAGATTGGGAAATTGCAATCCAAACTGTAGGAACAGGAACGCCTACAACCAACGGCGTTGCTACTACAACAAATCCATATTTAGCAACAGGCTTAAATCCTGCAACTAACTATGAGGTATATATTAGAGCTATTTGCGGAAGTGACAATAGTGATTGGATAGGTCCTTATAACTTCGATACGGAATGTGCATTATTTACAGCTCCTTACACTCAAAACTTTGAAAACGGTGGAGACATTCCATTATGTTGGACTATGACCGGTGGTGAGGATTGGAATTTTAGTGACAACGGTGATTTTAACCATATTGGTAACAACGGAACTCTTACTGGCAACACTGCTTCTGGTGGTTATTTTGCTTGGGCAGATGGTTCAGGTACAGATTCTCCTGCCACTTTGCTTACTCCTTTAATAGATCTTTCTACTTTAACAACTCCAGCTTTATCATTCTTCATTATTAGTGATAACGAAGGGTCTTCAAACGCACAATTAGACGTAGAAGTTTGGGATGGTGCAAACTGGATCCCTATGGATATTTATAATACCAACACTAATGGTTGGGAATTAATAACTATAGATTTAAGTGGTTTAACATTTACAGGTAGTGCTCAAGCACGTTTTATCTTCTCTGAAGTTATTGATCCTAGTGATTATTTTGATGATATTGCTATCGATGATGTAACATTCGATAATTTACCGACATGTCAATCTGTTAGTAACTTAGCATATAACAACTTATCTTTAACCTCTACTGAAGTAAGTTGGACAGAAAACGGAACAGCAACAGACTGGAACATCGAGTATGGCCCTCAAGGTTTTACTCCAGGGACAGGTACTCTTTTAAATACAACAACTAATCCTACTGTTTTATCAGGCCTTACTGCCGATACATTTTACGATTTTTACGTACAAGCAGATTGTGGAGCTACAGATGGTACTAGCATATGGATTGGTCCTGAAACATTCTTTACGGGGTATTGCGAATCTATACCGTCAACTAACGATGGTACAGGAGTTGGTAACGTAACCATTGCGACTACGGCCTTCCCTAGTTTTGGAGATGTTACGTACGAAAACCACACAACGCCTGCGGTTACTGTTTTTCAAGGTGTCAACACTAATCTTCAAATTACTTTTGAAACTGGCTATACTTACGACACCTATATCTGGATAGATTTTGATGACAACCTAGTATTCGATGCTGGAGAACTTGTTTATCAAGGAGCTTCTACAAACGGCAATCCTGCAACATTGGATGCCTCTTTTATTATGCCTGCAACAGCGCCAATAGGTCAGCACAGAATGCGTATCGTAACTGCTGATTTTATGACGACTCCAAATCCATGTTATAATGGATCTTATGGCGTAACTCTAGACTTTACTTTAGACGTGCAGATGTTATCTTGTACGCTAGCTGAAGCGACATTTACAATTGTTCCAGATTGTGATAATGATCAGATTACCGTAGATGTAGATGTAACGAGTCTTGGAGATGCATCAACGTTAACAATTTCTAACGATTTTGACGGGACAACAACAACGGTTTCTACGTTAGATGTTTTCCCTGTTGGGCCATTCCCTCTTAACCAAGATGTTAATATTTTTATAACAAACGATCAAAATACAGACTGTGTAATTAGTAGTGGCGTTCTAAACTTACCAGCATGTGCTCCAGATAACGATGATTGTATAAACGCAACACCTTTCTTAGCTAATGCAGATGATACATGTACAAATAATGTATCAGGCACTTTATTTGGTGCTACGGAATCTACCCAAGCAAACGATTGTGGAGGTACGACAAACGATGACGTTTGGTTTAGCTTTGAAGCTCTTTCTACAGACCACGCCGTTGATGTTAGTAACATTCAGGGATCATTCTTTATTAATTACGGAGTTTATGAAGGTACAGATTGTAGTGCTTTAACAAATATAGATTGTGGGTTCACTGACACATTAATTGTAAACAACCTTACTATTGGTGACACCTATTATATTAGAGTAAATTCTAATTCAGACGAAGACTATCAAGACATCACATTCGATTTATGTGTCTATAGTGTTCCACCTGCTATTATAGTAGATGATACTACGTACACGGTAGATCAATTAGTTGAAGATGTTTTAATAAACTCTCCATGTTCTACAGTGTCTAACATTACGTGGTCTACAGGAACAGATTTTGGAGACGTAAATGGTATTGGATACTTCGAAGCGAACGGGTCTTCTTTCCCTTTTGAAAGTGGAATTATGATGACTACAGGAAACGTATTAGATGCAGCTGGTCCTGAAACAGGAACCATCGCAGGAGGAACATCTCTTTGGCCTGGGGATACAGATTTAGAGAATGAAATACCTAATGTTTCAAGTAATAATGCCTCTATAATAGAATTTGATTTCGTACCGTTAATAGACGAAATGTCATTCGACTTTATTTTTGCTGCTGAAGAATATGGAACATTCCAATGTGGGTATTCTGATGCTTTTGCTTTCTTATTAACAGATACGGTTACAGGAGTAACAACAAACATCGCAGTGGTTCCAGGAACGACTACACCTATATCAGTATTTACAATTAGAGATAATGCTTACAACGGAAATTGTTCTTCGGAAAATCCAGCATTGTTTGGCGAATTCTATGGTGGTGCTGGTTTGCCTCCTATTACAAGTCCTACTAACTTTGTAGGAAGAACGGTACCTATTACGGCGTTTTCTACTGTAGTGCCTAACCGTCAATACCATATTAAATTGGTTATTGCCGATGACGGTGATACATCGCATGATTCAGCGGTTTTCTTTGCAGCGAGTAGTTTCCAAATTGGAGAAGTAGATCTAGGGGCAGATATTTTATTAGCAGACGGTAATGCTAACTGTGAAGGTGACGCTGTTACTTTAGATGTCGGTGTACCTGTGCCAGCTAACACTGTAGTGACTTGGTATACTTTAGCTGATGGTATTCAAGAACCTATTGCCGGAGAAGACGGACCAACAGTAGAGGTGACTGAAACAGGAGTATATATTGTAGAGCTTGTTTTTAACAATAACTTTTCTTGTTTTGCTTCAGATCAAATTATAGTGGAGTTCTTCCCTAACCCAATTGCTAACGACTCACCCATCATTTATGGTTGTGATTCTAGTAATGATGCTATAGCAACATTCAATTTAACAGTTAATGACGCTATTATTATAGGAACGCAAACAGACATTGTATTAAGCTATTACTTAACAGAACAAAACGCAATAGACCAAATAGACCCTATTACAACGCCAACAGCTTACGATTCTACAGCAACAACTATTTATGTTTCTGCCGAAGACACAGCAACGGGTTGTACAGGAGTAGGTTCATTTGAAATCGATTTAGCACCTAAACCTGTATTAACACAGCCGCAAGATGTTCAAGGTTGTGATGATGATGGCGATGGTTATTCACTATTTAATTTAACGGTTAACGAAGCAAGTATTATTACTAACGCTTCAGATTATATCTTTACATACCACATCACTTTAGCTGATGCTGAAACAAATACCGATGCTATTCTTGACCCTACAGCATTTGATTCAAATCCAACGACTGTATATGTAAGAGTGGAGGATGCGACTTCAGGTTGTTTTGAAACAACTACTTTAGGTTTAATTCTTGCCGATGCACCAGAGACTACTTTCGACTCTAATAATGTTTACGAAGTATGTCCTAATGCCTCTAGCCCTATTACGGTAACTGCTACAGGTGTTAATTACAACGCTTCGGAAGTATCAGTTACATGGTATAACGAAGGTGTATTAATTCCAGGAGCGAACAGTTTAGCTTTAAGTACAGTATTAACGCAAGGAACATATACTGTAGAAGTTTCATTCATCGCGTCTGGTTGTACTGCTAGCGAAGACGTAGAAGTTTACGAGTTAGAAAATTGTATTATTCCACAAGGTATATCGCCAAACGGAGATAATAAAAACGATTTTTTCGACTTAAGTAGTTTCGATGTACAAAGCTTAGAAATCTTTAATAGATATGGGACCAAAGTATATTCTAGAGCAAACTATACTAACG
>NZ_VSKM01000057.1 GCF_008086175.1 Bizionia saleffrena | reverse complement strand
ACTTCGATTGCTGCAGGCGCTGTCGTAATTTCATTACAACTTCCGGCGCCACTAAAACTAATCACACAAAAATAATAGAGTGTCCCCGTACTATCTGTTGGTGGTTGGTAATTGGCTTCTTGACCTTCAGGACTCGCTACCGCAGTACTATTTGCATCAGTTGGATCGTTAGTATTGGTCTCATTATAATACCATTGGTAACTTGTAGTACCGGTAGCAGGACCAGATAACGTAAAGGTTAGCTCTTGGGCTGAACCATTTATACAATACGCGCCGTCCATAGGTTGTGTGTCTACAGATGGTCCTTCATTTACCGTTATGGTTACCGGGTTACTCGTGGCGTTACAGTCGTAAGCGTTTGGCTGACTTATTTCGCAATAGTAAGTGTACACGCCTGCTGGTAAAGAGTTGTCGTGATTAAAAGTACTCGTATCACCATCCGTATCATTTACTTCTGATACGGGCGTGCCGTTTAAATACCACTGAAAGTTGTAGTCGGCAGTATCAATACTTCCATCTGCGTTTAAATCGATACCTCCTGTTACTTGAGCCACTAATAAATCGGCGGAGACCCCAGTACAAATCGTTTGTTCGGATGGGGTGATTACCACCTCTGGATCTTCTATTACTTCGATAGTAAAAATAGCACTCGAGACATCGGCACATCCTAAACTTTCGTCAACATCAACCGTTACATAATAGTAATA
>NZ_VSKM01000056.1 GCF_008086175.1 Bizionia saleffrena | reverse complement strand
CATCTGTTACTTCTATTGTACTTGATGGATCGAACGTATCATTATCTAAGACATCAATAGCAACTGCTGTATCCTCATCCGTTGTTACTGTATCGTCATTTGCATCATCGCTTGGGTTTACCGTTACTGTTACTGTTGCTGTTTCTGTGGTTGTAGTTCCATCAGGGTTGGTTACCGTTACGGTGTAATTAAACGTATCCGTTCCGTTAAAGTCAGAGTCTGGTGTGTACGTTACTGTGCCGTCAGGATTAATAACTACAGTTCCGTTTGCTGGAGCTGTTACATTTGTTACTTCATAGTCCGTTCCGTAAACTCCTTGGAAGCCATCATTATCTAAGACATCTACAGTTACTGCTGTGTCTTCTGGCGTAGTATTTGTATCGGCTACAATATCTGCAACTGGCGTTACCGTAATGGTTTGGTTGGCTGTAGCTGTTTCTGTACCATCAGTAATGACATATGCAAAGGTCTCCGTACCATTGTAATTATCACTCGGTGTGAACGTAATAACACCTGCTGCATCTATATTCACTGTTCCATTTGGAGTCGTGATAACTTGCACTGTTCCTGGTGTTAATAAAGTTCCATTTATAGAAACAATGCTTAAAATATCACCATCAATATCACTATCTAAATCTAATGGTGTTAATATTACTGTACTTTCTTCTGAAACGGTATAATTATCGTCTACTGCTACTGGTGCATCATTTACTGGCGTTACTT
>NZ_VSKM01000055.1 GCF_008086175.1 Bizionia saleffrena | reverse complement strand
TAGCCTATGCTTAAAATAGTAGGTAGCTTCAATTGGTGTAAAGAGCAATTGTTGAGATGAACGTTGAACCGCCGTATACGAGACCCGTACGTACGGTGGTGTGAGAGGCGCACTGGCAATCATTCGATTGTCAGCCGTCTACTCGATTAGGCACAGTATTTATACTATGTTACAAGCAACAGCAATTCAATATTTAAGGGGTTATGAAGGTAAACCTATATCCGCTTGGATTAAAAAAGGCACATTATCTTACAAAGCATACAAAGAGGGTGAGATCGATAAAAAGAAAGGTTTACCAAATAGATATATTAAAAGCACAGATTAATATTGTGCCTAACGTTTTGTATATGAAGCGTTGCGTATAAAAAACACATAGATTGAATAATTAATAAAAGTTAATAAAATGGCATTTACAAATGAGATACTGAAACCAAGCAATGATTTATATACGTTGTGTGTGCCCAGTATGGGCATCTTTAACTTACAGCAAAGTAAGTAATTAATCTAGAGGGTGCAAGTCCCTTATGCGCTGGGGTAACGCCTAGAAGCATTAGTAAGTCGCAAGGGAGGTAACTGCAAAGTTACCTCTGAAGAAAGCGAGACTACAAAACTCGGTACTGACGAACAGAAACCGTATACAGAGGCCTATTTATTCGGGTAAGCAACCACATCATTGCAACGCCCAAAGAGTATCAAAAGGGTAAGTAGGTAGATACGGCAGGGATTGA
>NZ_VSKM01000054.1 GCF_008086175.1 Bizionia saleffrena | reverse complement strand
ACAAAGTCTGTGTTAATAGTAAACCCATAATCGCTATTATAAATTTCTCTATTTAACCTGTTGCCAGATCCATTTTTAAGTTTTGGTGCTAATTTTTGTAATTCTTTAAAAACGGTCTCATTAGATTCTACTTGTTTATGTGTTAAGGTTTCTATTGCATACTTAGATGTTTTTTCGAGGTCTGCCTGATTGTCCAAATAATCGACATCATCTTTTTAGCAACTAGATAAGACGAATGTAACCCCGAAGAGCAACATTACTAGTTTTAAATACTGTTTACATTTTCTTTTTTTCATTCGTTTCGTTGGTTTTAAAAATTAGTGATTTTAACTATTAAAAAGCAAGTGTATAATAATAATAATAACAATCTCACAATACCTTTTTATACCATTCATCGAAAACCTCAACTTATTTGCGCTTTTCATTACGGTAAAAACCGTAATTGGAGTGAAAACGCAAATTTTGCACACAAAAAAAAGCCACTACTTGCATAATGGCTTTGTAAAGTCATTTATAGCTTTGTTATACTTTATTGTTTAACTAATACCATAGTTTCAGGGATTAAAAATTCGGAAGTGTCCATTTGTGTACCATCATTACACTCTGTGGTATCCCCATATAATTGGTTGTTGGTTCTTGTCCAGATTAATTCGTCTGCACTCCCAAAAATCGGAGTATATTCTAGTAATAATTTACCACTAGCATATCTTTCACATAAACCATTAAGCGGTGGTT
>NZ_VSKM01000053.1 GCF_008086175.1 Bizionia saleffrena | reverse complement strand
ACAGCTACAGCCAACCAGATTATCGAAGTAACCGCAGTAAATGATGCACCAGTAGCAGTAGACGACAGTTACAGTGTTGCAGAAGAAGGTACAGTAACCTTAACACCATTAGATTTAGATAGTGATTTAGATGGCGATATCTTAACGATAGTAAGTATTAATGGTATACCATTAACACCAGGAACAGCACAAACAATAAATGTATTAAACGGTACTGTAAGTGTTAGTGATACCGGTGTTATAACCTTTACAGGAGATACCGATTTTAACGGAACAGTTATCTTCCCATATGTCATTACCGATGGTACAGATACAGCTACAGCCGATCAGATTATTGAAGTAACGCCAGTAAATGATGCACCAGTAGCAGTAGACGATAATTATACCGTTTCAGAAGAAAGTACAGTGATATTAACACCATTAGATTTAGATAGTGATATTGATGGTGATATTTTAAGCATTGTTTCTATAAATGGAACTTTATTAACACCAGGAACAGAGCAAGTTATCACGACTCCAAATGGAACAGTGAATATAGATGCAGCAGGTGTTATTACGTTCACACCGAGTGATAATTACAATGGTACGGAGACCTTTGCATATGTCATTACTGATGGTACAGCTACAGCTACAGCCAATCAGATTATCGAAGTAACCGGGGTAAATGATGTACCAGTAGCAGTAGACGACAGTTACAGTGTTGCAGAAGAAGGTACAGTAACCTTAACACCATTAGATTTAGATAGTGATT
>NZ_VSKM01000052.1 GCF_008086175.1 Bizionia saleffrena | reverse complement strand
AATCAGCAGCACCAGCGACAGAATGTTGGGAAACAGCGACGTTTAATACAGAAAGTTGTACTTGGGAGGTAACAGGAGATCAAGCAACCGAGCCAACGACAGAATGTTATGAAACGGCAACGTTTAATAATGATACGTGTATTTGGGAGGTAACAGGAGAACAATCAGCAGCACCAGCGACAGAATGTTATGAAACGGCAACGTTTAATAATGATACGTGTAGTTGGGAGGTAACAGGAGAACAATCAGCAGCACCAACGACAGAATGTTATGAAACGGCAACGTTTAATAATGATACTTGTAGTTGGGATGTAACAGGAGAACAATCAGCAGCACCAGCGACAGAATGTTGGGAAACAGCGACGTTTAATAATGATACGTGTAGTTGGGAGGTAACAGGAGAACAAGCAACCGAGCCAACGACAGAATGTTATGAAACCGCAACGTTTAATAATGATACGTGTCTTTGGGAGGTAACAGGAGAACAAGCAGCAGAACCAACGACAGAATGTTATGAAACGGCAACGTTTAACACAGAAAGTTGTGCTTGGGATGTAACAGGAGAACAAGCAACCGAGCCAGCGACAGAATGTTGGGAAACGGCGACGTTTAATAATGATACGTGTCTTTGGGATGTAACAGGAGAACAAGCAACCGAGCCAACGACAGAATGTTATGAAACGGCAACGTTTAATAATGATACGTGTAGTTGGGTTGTAACAGGAACACAATCAGCAGCACCAAACACAGAATGTTATGAAACGGCAACGTTTAATAATGATACGTGTATTTGGGAGGTAACAGGAGAACAATCAGCAGCACCAGCGACAGAATGTTGGGAAACAGCGACGTTTAATACAGAAAGTTGTACTTGGGATGTAACAGGAGAACAAGCAACCGAGCCAGCGACAGAATGTTGGGAAACAGCGACGTTTAATGACTCTACTTGTAGTTGGGTTGTAACAGGAGAACAAGCAGCAGCACCAAACACAGAATGTTGGGAAACAGCGACGTTTAGTAATGATACGTGTAGTTGGGTTGTAACAGGAACACAAC
>NZ_VSKM01000051.1 GCF_008086175.1 Bizionia saleffrena | reverse complement strand
AACCCTTCATAGAAATATGAAGGGTTTTTTTATACCATAAACTCTCGTAAACCGTCCTTCGAATACCCAATGAAATATCCCACAATGCTTACTATGTAATAGGTATACTAATATACGTGCTATTTTATTTTGGAGTTTACTTTAAATGGTTTAGCGGATACCTATCTCAGCTCTAGGTATAGAATATCGCTTACAAAAACGTAATTAATAAATAGATGCTCATAATAATTGAGTGCTCTTCTTCTATTAAAACCGGTTAATCTCTAATTAAGGTCTGTTTTGTCTGGTAGCTTATTGAAAACGGTTTAGTGTAAATTAATTTAATATTGAAATTCTCTACTAGCGACTCATTTTAAAGGACACCAATCCTGTTTTACCTTTTCATAACTAAAAGTTTTCCTCTCTATGGATCTAAACCGGACTTATAAAAACTTTATTTTTGGCTCTAATGAATAAGAAAACCTTTTTAAGTCTATTATAGCAGCTTTAATTCTAATTGTATTTTTCTTCTGCGTATTGTATAAACTAAAATAATTGTCATCAAATAGGACAAAAGGTTACGGTGTTAATTCAAAAAATAAGACTCTTTAATAGCTATATTGAGAGAAGAAGCGTGGTATTTATAAAATACGGGGTTTCACCAATTATATTTCACGTTTTATAAAATATAATTACCAGTAAGAGCATCACTAAAAGCACGAATTATAGGCCTTATAAGGAGGTGTTTTGGGTTAAATACAAGAAGCAATAATCAATCTATCCATAAAGGAGGCAGTAAAAAGCAATTCTGAAGTGGCGGTGTATACCCATAAAACGGAATAACTTAAAAAATCTTAAAATGTAATCCATTGAAAATAAGCTACTCCAATATAAAAATGTAAAAAATAAAAAGAAAGACCTACTAAGTTAGTTGTAAATACAAAAAAGGGTTCTATCTTTGCACCCCGAAACACAGCAACCTCGGTTGAAGTTTAGGGAAAGTTCACAAAGATTTATAGAGATACACGGCAAGAAAAATAATTAAATTTAATTTTCAAAAAGTGTTGCGAGTTTAAATATAAGTTTTATATTTGCACCCGC
>NZ_VSKM01000050.1 GCF_008086175.1 Bizionia saleffrena | reverse complement strand
CAGCAGCACCAGCGACAGAATGTTGGGAAACAGCGACGTTTAATACAGAAAGTTGTACTTGGGAGGTAACAGGAGATCAAGCAACCGAGCCAACGACAGAATGTTATGAAACGGCAACGTTTAATAATGATACGTGTAGTTGGGTTGTAACAGGAACACAATCAGCAGCACCAAACACAGAATGTTATGAAACGGCAACGTTTAATAATGATACGTGTATTTGGGATGTAACAGGAGAACAATCAGCAGCACCAGCGACAGAATGTTGGGAAACAGCGACGTTTAATACAGAAAGTTGTACTTGGGAGGTAACAGGAGATCAAGCAACCGAGCCAACGACAGAATGTTGGGAAACAGCGACGTTTAATAATGATACTTGTAGTTGGGAGGTAACAGGAGATCAATCAGCAGCACCAGCGACAGAATGTTGGGAAACAGCGACGTTTAATAATGATACGTGTAGTTGGGTTGTAACAGGAACACAATCAGCAGCACCAGCGACAGAATGTTGGGAAACGGCGACGTTTAATAATGATACGTGTAGTTGGGATGTAACAGGAGAACAAGCAGCAGCACCAGCGACAGAATGTTATGAAACGGCAACGTTTAATAATGATACGTGTAGTTGGGTTGTAACAGGAGCACAAGCAACTGAGCCAACCACAGAATGTTATGAAACGGCAACGTTTAATGATACAACTTGTAGTTGGGATGTAACAGGAACACAATCAGCAGCACCAGCGACAGAATGTTGGGAAACGGCGACGTTTAATAATGATACGTGTCTTTGGGATGTAACAGGAACACAAGCAGCAGCACCAGCGACAGAATGTTATGAAACGGCGACGTTTAATAATGATACATGTAGTTGGGATGTAACAGGAGAACAAGCAGCAGCGCCAGCGACAGAATGTTATGAAACCGCAACGTTTAATGATGATACGTGTATTTGGGAGGTAACAGGAACACAAGAAGCAGCACCAACGACAGAATGTTATGAAACGGCAACGTTTAATAACGATACTTGCGAATGGGAGGTAACAGGAACACAACAATCAGAACCAATCACAGAATGTTATGAAACGGCAACGTTTAATAACGGTACTTGCGAATGGGTTGTAACAGGAACACAAGCAGCAGAACCAA